>CAYTLK010000072.1:7789-11820 GCA_964438515.1 uncultured Planctomycetaceae bacterium | reverse complement strand
CGTCTGAATCCCCGTCTGAATCCCCGTCCGAAAATGCGTCCGAAACAGCTGAAACAGCGTCTGAATCCTCGGAAACTCAAGTTTCTTTCGATGAAGTGCGTCTTTGCGTTTTGGAAGAACGGTCGGCAGGGATTTTGCTTCCGAAAGGATGCGCGCTCCTTTCCAGTTCCGACCCGAACGTCTCGCATTTGTACGGTTTGGGCGCGTTTCCTGAAAGTTTCAATTACTGTTCCGATTTCGAATACGACGCCTCTCTTTCCGCAATGGTAAAAAAATTCAAGGAGCCGATTTCCGCATCGCATTTTCTGTTCACGATTCAAAAAGAATGCTGGTTTTTTCTGTCCGAAATTCAGTTCTTGAGGAACGGAAAGCTGCTCGACACGCGAAACTGGCGTTACGTGCTTTCGACGCAGGTTCCGACGCCGCAGCAGCGGGGCGTTCCGTACGGGGATGATGGAAAAATGCTGACGGACGGGACGCTCAGCACCGATTTTTCTCGTGCGGCCCTCGGAATTCCGGGCGGTGAAAAACGAACGGTCACGCTGGATCTCGAACGGCTCACCCCCATTCGAACGGTGACGGCGCACTTTCTTGATGGAGGTTCTGCGGGAATCACGATGCCGCAACACGCGGAAGTTCGGTTTTCAGAAGACGGTGAAACGTGGAGCGAGCCGCATCCGCTGACGGTTCCGGCGTCCGAACGCCTTCCGCGTCTCGTGGTGAAACCCGCTTCGGCCCGTGTGGAAATTCCGGCTGCGCGCTACATTCGGTTCGAAATGACGGCTCGAACTTGGGCGTTTGTTACAGAAATCAGTGCGGAATGAGAAACCGTCGGGTACAAAAAACTGATGAAACGAAAATCAAACAACGTAAAACAAGCAGTGAAAATCAAACAACGAAGGAATTTTGATGATTGATCGAATCCTGGTGCGCGGCGCACAAGTTCACAACTTGAAAAATATTGATGTGGAGATTCCGCTGCATCAAATCGTCGGAATCGCGGGCGTTTCCGGCTCCGGAAAGTCGTCGCTGGCGCTTGGGGTTCTGTACGCAGAAGGTTCACGACGGTATTTGGAGGCGCTTTCCACGTATACGCGCCGAAAAATGACGGGGGCGGTTAAAGCGCAAGTGGACGAAGTGCTTTACGTCCCGGCGGCTTTGGCGCTGCATCAGCGTCCCGGAATTCCTGGAATCCGCAGCACGTTCGGAACCGGAACGGAACTCCTCAGCAGTCTGCGTCTGGCGTTTTCGCGCCTCGCGAGTCACAGCTGTTCCAACGGTCACTTCCTGAAACCCTCGCTCTCTGCGGCGGCCTGTCTGGAGTTGGTCTGTCCGGAATGCGGAGAAACGTTTTATGCGCCGTCTGCAGAGGAACTCGCGTTCAACAGTTTGGGTGCGTGTAAAACCTGCGATGGGACGGGAACCATTCGGACGGTCGATCCGACGACGCTTGTTCCGGACGAATCGCTCACGATCGACGAAGGGGCGGTGGCGCCGTGGAACTCGCTCATGTGGTCGCTCATGAAGGATATTGCGCGAGCAATGGGGGTTCGAACCGACGTTCCGTTCCGCGATCTGACGCAAAAGGAACGAGAAATCGTTTTTCACGGTCCGGCAATCAAAAAGAATATCATCTATCAGAACAAAACGAGCGGCGCGGCGGGGGACATGGATTTTACCTATTTTAACGCGACGTATACGGTGGAAAACGCGCTCGCAAAAGTAAAAGACGAAAACGGGATGAAACGCGTTGAAAAGTTCCTGAAACAGGATGTGTGTCCGCAATGCGGCGGCTCCCGGTTGTGTGAACGCGCCCGAAGCCCGAAATTGAGGGGAATTTCGCTCGATAAAGCGTGTATGATGACGCTTTCGGAACTGTCGGCGTGGGTGGATGCTGTGCCGGAATCTTTACCGGAAACGATGCGTCCGATGGCGGAAAGCATCTGTGATTCCTTTCGGAACGCCGCAAAACGACTGATTGATTTGGGACTCGGATATTTGACGCTGGACCGCGCCTCATCCACCCTTTCTACAGGTGAACGTCAGCGGATGCAGCTCGCTCGCGCCGTCCGAAACCGAACGTCCGGCGTGCTGTACGTCCTCGACGAACCGTCCATCGGACTTCATCCCTCCAACATCGTCGGGCTGGTCGGCGTCATGCGCGACCTTGTGGCGGACGGAAATTCCGTGGTGCTTGTGGATCACGACACGCAGATTTTGTCGGAGGCCGACTGGTTCATCGAAATGGGGCCGAAAGCGGGAGCCGAAGGGGGATGCGTCCTTGCGGAAGGTCCGCGCGAGGCGCTCGAAAAGAACCCGAAATCCGTCATCGGTCCGTTTCTCAAAGGGTCTGCCGACATGAAAGTTCGGCGGCGCGCAGCCGAAGCGGAAATGTTTTCGAACGGGAAAATCCGGCTCGAAACCGGACCGATTCACACGGTGAAACCGCTCGCAATTGAGCTTCCGAAAGGGCGTTTGATCGTCATTACGGGCGTTTCCGGCTCCGGAAAAACCACGTTGATTCTCGAAAGTCTCATTCCCGGTTTGGAAGCGTCGATTTCCGGAAAAAAGCTGCCGGAACACGTTCTTTCGGCAGACGCCTGCGGGCTGAAACAGGTGAAACTCATTGATGCGGCTCCCATCGGTCTCAACGTCCGTTCGACCGTTGCGACTTACGCAAACGTTCACGACGAGCTGCGGAAAGTGTACGCTCGGACCCCCGATGCGAAAAAACTCGGGTACAAAGCCGGCGATTTTTCCTACAACACAGGAAAATTACGCTGTTCGGTCTGCGACGGAACGGGTGAAATCAGTCTGGATGTGCAGTTTTTGCCGGATGTAAGCATTCCCTGCCCGGAATGTCGAGGGTCCCGGTACTCGAAAGTCGCCGAGAAAGTGAAACTTTCAGACGGTGTGTCGCTGCCGGAGCTGATGGATATGGATATTTATACGGCTCTGAAAGTCTGCGAAAAGCTGAAAAACGTCTTCCCGAAACTTCAGACGCTTCAGAGCCTCGGACTCGGTTATTTGACGCTCGGAGAGGAAACGCCCAATCTGTCCGGCGGCGAGGCGCAGCGATTGAAACTTTCGAGTGAAATGGGAAAAACGCAGTCCGACTCGCTGTTTGTTTTTGATGAACCGACGATCGGTCTGCATCCGTTGGACGTTCGGGCGCTGCTTGCGATTTTTCAGAACCTCCTCGAACACGGTTCGACGGTGGTTGTGATTGAACACGATTTGGATGTGATTCGCAACGCGGATTTCATCATCGACCTGGGGCCGGGCGGCGGTGAAGAAGGCGGTCAGATCGTCGCCGCAGGAACGCCGGAGCAAATCAAAAACACACGCGGAAGCCGCACGGCAGAATTCCTGTAATGAAGTCCTAAAAACACAATATTAAAAAGTTTGTTAAATAATGATTAAAGTTTGATTTTAAATCGGGTAGAGAATAGTACGAAAGCGGAAAATTCATGTCGCGTCCCACTCACTGCAAGCTTCTGATTGACGGTTACAACCTGATTTATGCGATCGGGCTTTTGCCGGCAGTGACGCGCCGCGCCGTGTTTCCGCCGGGACGTTTGGAGGACGCCAGAACGGCACTCTTACAGCTTCTGACGAAAGATTTAACCGAGATGCAGCGGCGCAATACGACGATCGTGTTTGACGCACTGGAACCGCCGCAGTTTCTTCCGGATTCTTTTCATCATCGGGAAATGAAAATTCTTTTCGCCCGCGGATACAACGACGCGGACGAACTGATGAACGAGCAGATTCTCGCCGCCGAACGCGGAGCTTCGTGGGTCGTGATTTCCAGCGACCATCGGATTCAGGCGGCCGCCGCTCGCCGTCGTATGACGTTTTACGATTCGGATGAGTGGTACTATGAGGGACTTCCGATGGGGAAAAAAGGGACTCCGAAACGCCGCAGCAACCGCGTTCCGTCGGACGAGGAGGAACCGGAAAAACCGACCGACCCGGAAACGGAATATTGGTCCAACATATTCAAAGAGCCTGAATAATCCTTCGAAAAA
>CAYTLK010000072.1:0-7689 GCA_964438515.1 uncultured Planctomycetaceae bacterium | reverse complement strand
CAATCATTCAAAATTCAATCTTTCGGAAAATCGGGACGAAAAGGAACGTTCAGCGGGTCCTTTGTGAGTCCGAGCCGCTCGACAAATCCTCCCAGAAAAGTCCGAATTTCTTCAGATATTTGCGCAGTCGGTCTGCGTCGTTGCTCGTCGTTTTCACCTTCCGAGAGGCCGCAAACAAACATCGGCTCGCCTCCGAAATCGTCTCACTCTCCCCGCAAACTCGAAGGACGTCCGCCAGCTGCACCCGCACAAAACGATCAAGCTGCGCAAGCTGAGGAAACCGCCGAACCCAAAGGTCCCATTCGTCGGACGGACTCGTTTTTTTCTGTTTTTTGACCGGATTCCACAACTGCCGCAGACGCACAATTTCGTCCTCGACGATTTCCGACGTGATTCTTCCTCCCTCCGCCAGCGTCCCCATTCGTGTAATGGCGGCGTTCAAGTCTCGAAAATTCCCGGTCCAAAGCGCTTCAGGCGTCTGCGCAAAATCAAGAAACCGTTTCAGTGCCGCCTGGTTGAATGAAAGGTGCTTTCCGCTTTTCTGCATGAACCGCAGCGTTTCGTACTCGACGTTGGGCGCGAGGTCTTCCGGACGTCCCGCGAGCGGCGGAAGTTCAAACGTCCAAAGATTGATGCGTGCAAAAAGGTCTTCCCGAAACGCTCCTTCCTCAATGCGGGTCTGAAGCTGTCGATTCGTGCCGCAAAGAAGCTGGAAGGAACTCGAAACGGGTTTGTCGGACCCCAGAGGAAGAAACGTTTTTTCTTCGATTGCGTGCAAAAGCATCGCCTGTTCGTCGAGTCCCAGCTCGCCGATTTCGTCGAGAAAAAGGATTCCGCCGTCCGCCTCCCTCAAGAGTCCCGCTCGGGCCGAGTCCGCACCGGTGAAAGACCCTTTTGTGTGTCCGAAGAGCGCCGACATCGCGGAGTCTGCACGAAGCGTCGCGCAGTTCACCTCGACGAAACGCCCTTTCAGAGCGAGTTTCTTCTTGCGCAGCTCATAAATCTTCCGCGCCAGCTGCGACTTTCCCGCCCCGGTGGGTCCCGTAATCAGAATCGGATCGACCGACGCGACTGCAACTCTCTCGATTCGAGCAATCAACGCATTGAACGCCTCGTTCCGCGTCGCAATTCCCGACTTCAAAAACGATAAATCGTCCCGCATCTTCTTCTGAAACCGAGACGCAAGCTGGTCGTACGTCGAAAGATCCAAATCGATAATCGAAATCGTTCCAGCCGTCGAATATTCCGTGTTTTTGGGATGCGGCGGACTTGTTTGAAGGAGTTTTGCCGGAAAATGATGCGACTCGGTCAAAAGAAAGAGACAAATCTGCGCCGCGTGCGTCCCGGTCGTCAGATGAATAAAGTAGTTTTCGGTTTCCGTGCGAAAATTCTGCCGTTCGGACAAATCGTAGAGGTACGAATAAACCTGTTCGAAATTCCACGGGTCCTCGCAGTCGTACGTTTCTCTCACGATTTCCGTTTCCGGCGAAATCGTCTTAATATCCGTCACGATGCGCTCGAATTCCTCCTCGACATTCAGAATTTCCTCGGGAAAATGCGACTGCACAAGCAGATGAAGCCGATCGACGTGAAAGTCCTTCTGCTGGCAGAGTGCAACGTTTGGCCGCCAGAAAGACCAGCGTTTCTCTGAACTTCCGCGAAAATCGAGCGTCGTACCGATGTGTGAGTAAACCACGTTTTTCATGGTTTCGTCTCCGTTTATAAAATTTTCTCTTGTGTTTATCTAAATTTATCGTATTTTATCCCATTTTTCGCAAAGGTTCAAGGAGTCCCCCTCCCCCAAAACAGATTCTTTTTTTCTGTCACAAAAACTTTTTGATTTTTCAAAATCACATGAAACACCGTGATTTTAAGCATGAAATCGTTATTCAGAGCGTAAAATCAAAAAAAGTGTCAAGAAAAAATAATTTTAAAATTCGAGTGACACGCAGTGTGCATTTACTCTTGATATTCGAGAAAAACGAAACGCAAATGCTTAAGTAACTACATTTATGAAAATGTTTCTTAAACCCCTTGTTGCAGCCCGTGTTTTCCCGAACAAAAACGACCTGCAAATGCAGAAGAAACTACATTTACGACACTCTGTTTCTTCAATCCTTGTTGCAGGGAGTTTTTTTCATCAAACAACATTTTTGGATTTACAGTTATAAAATCAAAGAGAGAGACAGAAACCTTCATAAGGAGTTGCATCATGGCGAATCAGAACCTTTTCTCAGCGCAAGCCGCCCGATCATCAGCCGTTTTAACCACCAACGAAGCGGGCGGCGCCGCTTACCGTCTTTCCCCTCGTCAGTCGCTCGCCCAATACGCCGCGACGGATGCTTGAACCATACGTTTTACGCCTCGGACGAGGAGCAGCTCAACGCAGTTTTGACCGTTGCGTCAGACGCCTCAATTGATGATGAATTCATCGCAAAGACTGCCGTTTACGCACGTGAAAAAGGGTTCATGAAGGATATGCCGGCCCTGCTGTGCGCGATTTTGGCGGCCCGAAAGTCACCGCTTTTGGAAACCGTTTTTCCGCGAGTGATCGACAACGCGAAAATGCTTCGCAACTTCGTCCAGATCGTCCGTTCGGGAGTCACCGGCCGCAAATCGTTCGGGTCGGTCGTTCGACGTCTGATTCGAAACTGGTTCGAGCAGCGCACCGACGCGCAGCTTTTCACCGGTTCCATCGGAAATAAACCGTCGATGGCGGACATCATTAAAATGGTTCATCCGCGTCCGACGTCTCCCGAACGGGAAGCGATTCTAGCGTACCTCATCGGAAAACCGTACAAAATGGAACTGCTTCCGCCGGTCGTGCGTCAGTTCGAACAGTTCAAGGCCGGCGAAACTACGGAAGTTCCGAACATTCCGTTCCAGTTTCTGACTTCGCTGAACCTTTCGACGAATCAGTGGACGGAAATCGCGCGTCACGCTTCGTGGCAGACGACCCGAATGAACCTCAATACGTTCGCGCGTCACGGCGTTTTTCCGACCGATTCGGACGAAGTGTTCGTCACGACTCAATACACCGAAACGGGGAAACGCATTCCTTTCCCGAAAGTTGGAGACTTGTTCGCCCTGTTTTTCGGAACCGCAAAAAACACAGAAAAAAACACCGATACAGATTCAGATACAGAAATCAATGAAGAGGAAAAAGAATGAACACCGAAGCAGCAACTCAGGCTGAAGTTACACAAATCATCGCCGACCGTCTCTCCGACGCGCAGGAAATCCGCCGCGCCAAAGCGTTTCCGTACCAGCTCATGGCCGCCTACATGAACTGCGAGTCCGGCATTCCGCAGGAAATCAAGTTCGCACTCCAGACGGCAATGGAAATCGCGACGCAGAACGTTCCGAAAATTCCCGGAAGAGTGGCAGTCTGCATCGACGTTTCCGGCTCCATGGGTTCCTCCGTCACGGGCTATCGTGAGGGTGCGACCTCCAAAATACGCTGTGTGGATGCGGCGGGACTCATGGCGTCGTGCATTTTGCGCAAAAACCCGGCTGCGGCCGTCATTCCTTTTGAATGCCATGTGTGCAACATGCGTTTGAACCCTCGCGACTCCATCATGACGAACGCGCAGAAACTCGCGTCCCTCTGCGGCGGCGGAACCGACTGTTCAGCTGCGATGAAGTACATTTTTCAGAAGAAACTCCGACCGGACGTCGTGATTTTCATCTCCGACAACGAGTCGTGGATGGACGCCGAAGGCAGACGATGGGGAAACACCGCCACGCTGGATTATTGGGACAAAATTCGCGTTCAGAACCCGACGGCCAAGCTGATTAATATCGACATTCAGCCTTACGGAACGGTTCAGGCTCCGGACCGCGCCGACATCGCGAACGTGGGCGGTTTTTCCGACGCCGTCTTCGATTTCGTCGCAGGTTTTGCCGCAGAATCCGGTGCCGACCATTGGACGGACGTGATTGAAGCGATTTCGCTTTGAACCAGACGCGAGATGCGTACGGTTCCTCCCGAAAGGCAAAATCGTGCGTAAATCAGAACGCAAAATCTGAACAAAAAATCAGAACGCAAGGCCGGGAGACAAACCGGGAATTAGGACCCAAAGACAGAAATTTCAATTTTTTTGCCGGAGGGGGGTTGTATTTTGTGCCGATTTCGGTTACAATCAATTTCGGGTGACGGATTCTTGGTTCGAATCGGCTCATTTTCGAATCGAAACCCGTTCCCGAAGACCCGCCTAATTCCAAATTTTTGTCTTCCGGAGCCTATTATGCGAAAATGTCTTTTATTAATGCTGTTCCTGCTCGGCGTCGCCGTTTGTTCTGCGCAAAATGCGGACCCGGCTTCCGTTCCGACGGTCAAACCCAATTCCATGCTGAATTCTTTTTACAGTGCCGGAATGCCCGACGAAATTTTGTTCGCAATTCGAAAACCGAGTTTCGACGGCCACTGGTACGGAAATATCAGTTACTACTCGATCGATTCCTGCCGACCCACCTTCCCGAAAAACTCCGGCGGAAAGCTCTGCATTTACAACACACGCACAAAAGAATGTCGTACGATTTTTGAAGACCCGCAGGGAAACATTCGCGACCCGCAGATTCATTACGACGGTCAGAAACTCATCTTTTCGTATCTGCCAGCGGGAAAAAATCATTACAGTCTGTACGAAATCAATCTCGACGGAACGGGACTCAAGCAGCTGACGGGGATCGGCGAGGACGTTCAGCCCCCTGGAACGGAGGATCTTACGAAGTTTTCGCCGGCAGGCTGGGACGATATTGAGCCGACGTATTTACCGGACGGTCAGATCGTTTTTTGTTCGACGCGCGCGAAGCGGTACGTACAGTGCTGGGCGACGCAGGTCGCAACGCTTTATAAGTGCAATGCGGACGGTTCGAATATTCGTCAAATTTCGTGCAATGTGGAACAGGATAATACGCCCTGGGTCCTTCCGAACGGCCAAATCATCTACATGCGGTGGGAATACGTCGATCGAAATCACCTCGTGTACCATCATTTGTGGACCGCAAACCCGGATGGAACGCGTCAGATGGTCTATTTCGGAAATCAGCATCCCGGCGGCGTTTTTCTCGGACCGAAACCGATTCCCGGAACGAATAAAGTCGTCGCAACGTTTTCGCCCGGCCACGGAATGAAGGAACATTACGGACGCACTGCAATCTTCGACCCGCGCAACGGACCCGACGATATGGAATCCGTCACGTTTATCAGTAAAGGAAACCTGCACAGCGATCCGTGGGCGTTCGACGAAAATCATTTTCTCGTGAGCAAGCACGAACAACTCGTGATGCTTTCGCACGATGGAACGGAAGAGGTGCTTTATGAGCTTCCGCCGGAACTCGTGAAAGAGGGATACTGGGTGAACGAGCCGCGTCCTATCATGAAACATGAACGAGAAACAGAGATTGCAGATGTGACGGATCCGTCTTCGGATCATGGAACGCTGGCGCTCGTCAACATTTATAAAGGCCGTCAGATGAAGGACTTAAAACCCGGCACCGTGACGGAACTGCTGATTTACGAAGTTCTTCCGAAACCGATTAACTACTGCGGCGCCATGTCGGAAATTTCGTCGGGAGGAACCTTTGCGGTCGAACGTCTGCTGGGGTCCGTCCCTGTTTCGCCGGACGGAAGCGCTTATTTTAACATTCCGCCGCTGCGAAGCGTCTTGTTCTGCGCGATGGACGCAAACGGTCACTGTGTGAAACGGATGCACTCCTTCACCTCGGTCGTTCCCGGCGAAGTCACCGTCTGCATCGGCTGTCACGAAGACCGACTGGAAACGCCCGACTCGGAGGACCGCGGACGTTTGAACTTCATGATGCGTAAACCTCCCGTGGACCCCCTGCCCGTCGCGGGAGTTCCGGAAATTTTCGATTTTATGCGCGACATTCAGCCGATTCTCGACAAACACTGTCTCGAGTGTCACAATCCCGACCGAGAAGAAGGCGGTTTCAACATTTCAGGAAACTGGGGGCCGCTCTACAGCATCGGATACCAAATGATGTCGTGGCGACAACTGTTCGGCGACAACCGCATCATTCTGCCCTACAGCGAGCACCAAAAGTCCAACTTCAAACCCTATGAAATCGGTACAGGCTCCAGTCGGCTTTTGAAACTGATTGAGGAACATCACGAAGGGGTGAAAATGTCCCCTGAAGAGCAAAAAATGATTCGTTTTTGGCTCGACGCCGGCGCCGCGTATGCAGGAACGTATACCGTAAACTGTTGGGGAACGTTTGGTTACAACATAATCGGTACATTATACCGTCCCGACAAAGATTGGCCGGAAACGATTGCGATGGACGAGACGATGCATCGCCGCTGCGATCGGTGTCACTGTCCGACGGAAGCGGAAAAAAAGATCGGAACGTATGCGCTCCCGGCCCAATTTTACTGCAATTATTATCCGTACGATAAATATCAGAAGAACATTTTCGTGGCACACACGCTTTCGGAGGACGGCGGACGTTACAATCGTCACGAAGTGTTCAATCTTTCGTATCCGGAAAAGTCGAAAGTTTTGACGGCTCCCCTTTCCAAAGAGGCTGGCGGACGCGGGATTTGCGAGGCGAAAAGCGGCGAAAAGGTCTTTTCGGACTCGAACGACCCGGATTATCGTACGATTCTTGCGGGAATCGAGCGCGGCCGAAAGTACATTTTGGAGGAGTCGAATCGTTGGTGTATGGCGATCGAAAGCCCGAATAACGGCGCAAACTGTCCTGTACGATTTTCACCGCGGCCGCAGTACGTTCGCGAAATGATTCGGTACGGAATTCTACCTCCGGATTGGGACCCTTCATCGTCACTGGACCCGTGGGAGCTGGACCAAAAGTACTGGCGTTCGCTCTGGTACATTCCGAAAAAATAGTCGGAACGAATTCCGCATCCCGCTTGAAATTCAGGGAATCATCATCGGGGGGATCCATGCATTGAGCAGAAGCAAGCCCGTAATGAAACGAACGCAGTGAGTGGAATTAGGGTACTTTGGGTGGTAGACCAAAAATACTTCCTTTTTATGGAATCCTGTGTTTACTGCCCGAAAAACCCTAATTCCGCTCGTTTCACTCGCTTCATTACGGGCTTGCTTGTGCATTCAGCGGTTCCATTCACCCCCGGCACAGCGTGCCGCCCCCTGGGAGCGCGGGCGTCTCGCCCGCAGAACTTCATTATTGAACGTCCCCATTGAGGAATCATGCGGGCGAGACGCTCACGCTCCTTCACGATTCTTTTAGCTTAGGAGAACTGGGGAAAAAAAACGGGGCGGAAGCCCAGATTGAAGTACCGATTCGTCGGCGTATTGTCGCCCCGAAAAGCCGATCGGCAGCGCTGCGCGTCGAAGTACCAACTGCCGCCGCGAACCACCCGGTGCGAACCAGATGTGGGGCCTGTCGGGTCGCTCGCTGGCGACGCAGAGTAATCACCCCACCAGTCCGAACACCATTCCCAAACGTTTCCGTGCATGTCGTACAATCCCCACGCGTTCGGTTTCTTCTGACCCACTTCATGGGTCGTCGAACCCGAATTATTGTTGTACCACGCCATTTCATCCAAGTTTCCAGCATACTTGCCCGTTGTGCCCGCTCGACACGCATACTCCCATTGAGCCTCCGTCGGAAGGGTGATATTTACGTTCAATTTCTGGGAAATCTTTTTGCAAAAATCAATACAGTCGTTCCAACTCACGT
>CAYTLK010000071.1:10111-19232 GCA_964438515.1 uncultured Planctomycetaceae bacterium | reverse complement strand
ACCCTTAAAAATACGTGTCCTTTTTATGTAACGGCAGAGTAACTAAGCGCACTCAAAAAAAGAATAAACCCTTAAAAATACGTGTCCTTTTTATGTGACGGCAGTGTGATTAAGCAAATTATCCCTCCCATTTTTTACGAAAGCAGATATTTCTATGAAAAAAGTATTTAAATTTTGCTGGACCTGCATCCTTTGTGCGGGTGTAACGGCGATTTTCTCAGCCTCAACAGACGCAAAAACCTTTTTCGTCGCGCCGCAAGGAAACAATTCGGTCGTGCCGGACGGTTCTGAAGAAAAACCGTTCACAACGCTGGAGGCGGCGCGCGACGCGGCAAGAAATTACGTCGGGAAAGAAAAAGTCGATGTCGTCGTCAAAAACGGAACGTATTTCCGCGCCTCGTCGTTTTCGCTCGAAGCGCAAGACGGAGGAACAAAAGACGCTCCTGTTGTTTATCGTGCAGAAAATCCACAGGGCGCGCACCTCTCCGGAGCCGTGGAACTGAAAGCCGAAATGTTTCAGAATGTGACCGACGAAAACGTCCTCGATCGGATTCCGGAGGGCGCAAGGAATCAGGTGAAAGTTCTGGATCTCGATGCGGCAGGAGTCGGAAATCTAAGCGTTTCAGGCGCGCACTGCAGGATGCCGCTCGCAATTCCGGAACTGTTCGTGAATGGGGAACGAATGCAAATCGCACGCTGGCCGAACGATGGTTGGGCGACTGTGGCGGAAATTGTGGACAGCGGTTCGAAAGCAAATTCCGGCCTTGCGTCCGATGCAGCAAGCATGAGAAACGATGCGGAAAAACCTCGCGGAGGAACGTTCCGGTACACCGAAGACGCGCCGAATCGATGGAATGCGGCAAACGGTGTGTGGCTGTGGGGGTACTGGTGCTTCGACTGGCACGACGACGTGCTGAAAGTCGCAAGTATCGATGCGGAAAAGAAACGGATTGAGTTTGAAGGTCAATCCACGTACGGTCTGCGTCAGGGAAATCCCTCGCCGAGACGCTGGAGAGCGATTCATCTGCTTGAAGAACTCGACGTTCCGGGCGAGTATTACGTCGATGTGACGGCAAAAAAACTCTATTTTTATCCCAAATGTGACCTTTCCGGAACCCGCGTCACGCTCGCGTTCGTGAATCAGCCGATTTTGAACATTCACGATGCATCGTACGTCACTTTCGACGGTTTCGTACTCGAAGAAACATACTCTTCCGGAATCCGCGCGGAACACACCGATTTTCTCACTATTGAAAACTGTACAATTCGAAACACCCGTGAATCCGGCGCATCGTTCAATGATGGAAACAACGTCACTTTTCGCGGAAATCTCGTCGAACAGAACGGCACAGGCGGCGTCCGTCTTTCTTCAGGGGATCGTAAAACCCTCACGCCCGGAAACAGCCTCGTCGAAAACAACGTCATTCGCAGCTTCGCGCAGTACCAACTCTGCTACGCAAACGGTCTGATTTTTGGCGGCGTCGGAAATGTCGCACGTCACAACGAATTCTACGACGCTCCGCATCAGGCGGTGGCGTTCGGCGGAAACAACATGATTTTCGAATACAACATCGTTCATCACGTCTGTTTGACCGGCGACGACGCAGCCGCATTCTACAAAGGCCGAAATCCGTCTGCACGCGGAAACGTTCTGCGATTCAACTACTGGTACGATATCGGTTCCCCTCGCGGCCACGGAAACGCGGCGGTTTATTTTGACGACGGCGACGGCGGAGAGACCGTCTTCGGAAACGTCTTCGTCCGCTGCGGCGATCCCGGAAAAGGGAGTTTTGGTACGATTTTCTGTCACGGAGGACACGGAAACGTTGCGGAAAATAACATTTTTGTCGACTGCAAACGTCCTCTCGGCTCCGCCCCGTGGAACGATAAACGCTGGAAAGAATACATCGACGCGCCGCTCTGGCAGACGCGGCTCCTCGAAGAGGTCGATATTACGGGCGAAACGTATTTGAACGCCTATCCCGAACTCAAAAATTTCATGGACGGCGCGCCGATTGAAAAACGGCACAATTTTGCGAGTAAAAACGTTTTTGTCCGTCCTTCTGTCGATGCAACCGGGACGTGGGACGTCGACGCGACGAACGTAACGTTCGATCATGATCCAGGGTTCGTCGATGCGGAAAACGGAAACTACGCGCTGAAACCCGATTCGGAAATTTTCACGAAAATTCCAGGGTTCCAAGCGATTCCGTTCGAAAAAATGGGTCGCGAGCCGCGACAGGCGATGGCGCTTCCGCGCGAGTGACGCCCTTGCTGGGGCGAGAACGTCAAGCGGTTAAGACTTTCCAAAAGTCCCTCTCTCGCGAGCCGCAAACGAAATGACGAGAAACACCCAAAACGATTCTGATATTGAAAATGTACTAAATTTAAGATTAAAGGTTTGATTTATGGATCCCCTGCTGATTTTGCTCCTCGGACTTATAACCGTCGTCGGACTCATCGTCGTGCTGCGCTGGAACCCGTTTCTGGCGCTGCTGGCGGCGGCGCTGCTCGTGAGTTTTCTCGCACCTCCTGCGGCAGGAACGGAAGGCGACTGGGCGGCGCAAGTCGCACGCGTCGGAACCGCTTTGGGCGAAATGGCGGGGAAAATCATGATTCTTATCACCATGGGCGCACTCATCGGACAGGCGATGACCTCCAGCGGTGCGGCAGATAAAATCGTACAGAAAATCGTCCGTCTTTTCGGAACAGAACATACGCCTTCCGCACTGCTTTCGAGCGGATTTCTTATTTCGATTCCTGTTTTTTACGACGCAACGTTCTATCTGCTTTTGCCGCTGGCGCGGGCCGTCTATCGAATGACGCAGAAACATTATGTTTTGTATCTGCTTGCAATCGGTTTCGGCGCGACGCTTTCACACACACTGATTCCGCCGACGCCCGGACCGCTGCTCGTCGCAAAACAGATGGGAATTTCTATCGGAATGATGATGCTTTTGAGTGGAATGGTCGGAATCTGTACCGCACCTTTCGCGCTGCTCATCGCAAAACTCCTCGACAAAACCATGCCGACCCCGGAAATTCAGGATGAAGAAATTCGGGAAACGCTCAAACCGTGGAAATCGGAAACGCAAAACGTTCTTTCCGACGAAATAAAAAACAAACGAAAACTCCCGTCGTTTCTGGAATCCATCCTTCCCATTCTTCTGCCCGTCGTACTCATCGCCTCTGCTTCTGTCGTCAAAGCACTTACAGAAAACGGTACGATAATTTGGGCTGATTCCGCTCAGATTCTGCGAAAAGTCCTTTATTTTGCGGGAGATGCGCAAGTTGCGCTCATGATTTCAGCTTTCACGGCTCTAACGATTCTTTGGAAGACGCAGAAACTTTCGCTGCGGGCGATCGAACGCGAAATGGGTCTGGCGCTGCACGCTGCTGGAATGATTATTTTGATTACTTCTGCCGGCGGTGCGTTCGGTTCCATGCTTCGCACCTGCGGCGTCGGTGAGCGCATTCAGGAATTAATGACCTCCGGAAACGGCACACTTTCGGGTCTCGGCGTCCTGCTTCTTGCATTCGGAACAGCCGCGATGATTAAAACGGCGCAAGGTTCCAGCACCACCGCAATGATTACGACTGCCGGAATCTTCTCAACACTGGGTCTTGAGGCCGCCGCACTCGGATTTCACCCCGGTTACGTGGCGGTCGCGATCGGCGTTGGTTCGTGCGTCACCGGCTGGATGAACGACAGCGGATTCTGCATCTTCGCGAGTATGAGCGGAATGCGCGAAACGGACGTTCTAAAAACCTGGACCGTCGGTCTCGCGCTTATGGGTTGCGTCGGAATCCTCGTCACCATGGCTCTCAGCCAGCTAGTTCCGTGCGTCTGAATTTACGTACAGGAAGCAAAAGAAGTCCCAGCAGACACAGAATCCACGCTGCGGGTTCCGGAAGCGCGTCGGAGGGAAGCGAGTATTCGTACGTTAAATTGTCGAGCGCGAAATAGGCGGGGAAGTTGAGTCCCCAGTTTCCGTAATCGGAACCGTCAAAACTGAATGTGAGTTTCGAAACGTCTTTGAAAGAACCATAATCCGCGGCGCTGTACAGTGAAACTAAGGTGCTGAAATCATTCGACGCGGCGGCGTTTTCCACCTTTTCTTTGATTTCCAAGTAGTTGGGATCCGTTGCGGTTGTACCGAAATACTCCGCATCCAAAACGTGAAGCGAGATGTTTTCGAACGAGGCTTCCGTCCAATTCGTCACCATATTTTCACCCGTCAGATAATCGTACAGCATCATTGTTTTTTGCCCGACGAGAATTCCATCCGAGTTCCATCCTCGAACAATCACCGCCGCCCAATTGTCTTCAGAGGCCAATTCGTTAAAGTTGCTTCCATAAGTTACGATATTCAAAGCGCCTGCCGGATTGGTGAAATCGAGGGACTTCAAAGAAACCGAATTTTCGAAAGTAACCGTTCCGCCGACCGTTCCGCGAGTGGCAGAACCAAACATCACGGCGTATCCTGCGCTGTTTTGCGAGCCGGAAACGGTGATTCCGTATCCTTCCGTCGGATAGTTGGCGGCTCCCGCAACCGCAGCGTAGGTGTTGGAACTGTACGCATATGCACCATTCGATTTTCCGTCGGCGGAAGTGCGGGAGTTCGTTGTGTCTTCCGCATTCACATTCGAAATCGTGAAGCCGCCGTTCCACGACCAGGAAACGGGTCGGCCGTATAATGTTCCCCAATCGGCCCAATCGGAATTGAGAGAAATCGTGCCGCACGCGGAGTTGAACGAGTGCGTATAAACGTACGACGTTTCGGACGTTCCTTCAGGAACCGAGCCTTGCGCGTAGGTATTCGTACCGGAAACATAATTTTCGAAATCGAGAACGTATGCAGAGACGTTCGAAACCAGAAACGCACCCGAAAGAAGCATTCCCGCGGCGAATATTTTTTGAATATTTTTCATTTTATTTCATTCCTTTTTCATTCTTTAAAAATTATACTGATACACATCGTCGTTAGAACGCGTAATCATCGCGCCTAAAACGGACTTTTCGATTCCCATGGAGAGAAAACGGACGGACGCGTCTCCGAAAGTTGTATGCGCGCCGCCGGTATGAAGACTGTAAATTTCGTTGTCGTCGTCGGGTGCGTCGTTCACGCCGTGCGCAACCTCAAAAACGTTGTTTGCCGAAATCCAGGCGCGGTCGCCGTACGCATAGGAGTCGTTCGAACGTGCATCTTCCGCCAGAAATAACGTATTCGCCATTCCATCCGTAATTTCCGCAAAATTCAAGGGACCCACATTTTCGGTCGTCTTTTTTCCGAAGCGATTGATGGAAGTTTTCGTTCCGGTAAAAATCATCGCACCATTCATGTCGCCCGTTTTTGCGTTTTCCGGGAGCGACGTCCCGCAAATCGCGCCGTAATGGGTCTGTCCCATGTTTTTTACGACCGATTCCGCTCGCGCAAGTTCCGGACACAGATAGATCGGCACCACGATTTTTGCGGCCTCCGCATTCACTGAAGAATCAAAGTTTGAATCTTGATCGATTTTCTGATAAAGTGCGTCCTGTTCTACGAACGGCAAAATGTACATCGACCACGCAAAATTCTTTCCGCCGGAAATCAGATACTGATATTCGTATCCGCCAGGCGGCAGCAGTCCCGCATGGGTCGTCATGTATTGATCAATACCCACCGCGCACTGTCTCAGATTGTTCGCGCAAGTGATTTTTCTCGCACTTCCTCGAGCCGCCTGCACCGCCGGAAGCAAAAGTCCCATTAATGTTCCAATAATCGCAATGACGACCAGAAGTTCCACCAGCGTAAAGCCTTGATTTCGAGTCATAACGCCTCCTCAGAGGGATACTCGTTCCTCTTTGAATGCTAAATTGAGGAATTTACGGTATTTACGCATTTTACGACGACCGAAATTCATCTTGCAATTTACATTTTACATTTTCAGAGGGATGAAGTATGGAAAAGACATTGTTTCGAATCACCCATCAAGCCGTGAGGCGATTCAAACCAGCAAGCGGTAGGTCTCCTGACTCTCGAACAATCCAAATATCGGGCCTTCTCACCGTTTCGCAACGGCAATGGCAAAAAACGCAGCGTTTCCAAGACTTGATATTTTTCTCTGAAACTTTTTTCAAAAATTTCAGAATTCGATTACAGTGGCGGCGACCGTTCCGGAATTAAACCGGATTCCCTGTTATAACGAACTTCATTAGAAATTCGTACACCGTTGCAACAAAAATAAACCGTGCTTTTCGCACGGTAAATACCGGAGGTGGGAGTCGAACCCACATGTCATTGCTGACAATGGATTTTGAGTCCATCGTGTCTGCCATTCCACCACTCCGGCGCAGACTTTCATCTTAAAAATAAGTGTATCACAAATTTTATTAATTACAAGGGGGAGCGTCGAAAAAATCAAACACTTTTTCTCCTCGTCCCCCTTTTGGAACGATTTTCGATTTATTTCATCGCCGAGTTATTCAACCCTGCAACTCGCAGCTGCTGTTCCTCATTCAACAATTTTTGATCGACTTTTTCGTAAAATTCACACGCATGCTGCTTGATCAGCGGATTCAAACCCGCATCTGAAACCTTACTGGCGACGACCCACCAATAATCCGCCAATTTCAACAAATTCTCGGATTTTTCCAGCAGCGTCCCTTCTTCCATCTTCAGCTCGATTTCTGCCGCTTTGGATAAAATCGGATACTTGCATTTCGCCAAATACGGCATCGCAGGATCCAGATTTCCATTTTCGCGCCACAGCCACATCGCGCAAATCGTGTTCAAAGTCGGATCTTCCGGTTTCGTCTTCAACATTTCAAACGCTTGCTGCGCATTTTCGTAACTCTTTTGATACCGAAGGACGGTTTCTTTTCGTGCGGAAATCAGGTTCTGAATTTCTTCGTCCGATTTTTCATTCGTTTTTTCGGTCGTTCCCAGCTGCACGAGCAAGCCGTTCAGAGACTCCGCCTCTTCAAATCGTTTTTTCCAGGCGAGGTCGGTACAAACGTCCAAACTGTATTCCACAAATTGCGTCATCATGGTTCGATCGAAACTTTCGGGCGTTTCGATTGCTGTTTTACAAATCGAAGAACACGTATTGTACTGCAAAAGCACAAACGCTTCCTTTTCCACCGAATTCGTGAGATCCGTATTTTGACGAATATTTTCCAAAACATCCATCATCGATTTCGGAAGCGTCGGCGTCTGTTCCGCAGTTGCAGTCTGATTTTGTACATTATTCGAAAGAGGCAAATCGGACGCCTCAGTCTCTGCGGACGCCGCCGCTGTCGGTTCTGAAACCAAGTTGGTTGCGGAGTCAGACGCAGGGTTCAACACAGGGTCCGCAACGTTTTCAGCCGAAGCCGCTGCGGTCGTCTCCGTAGATTGATTTTTCTGAAAACGTCCGTACAACGGATTGGAACGAACTCGAGGTTTCGCAATGGATTCAACGTTTTCTGCAGTATCTGCGTTTTCCGTACTCTCATTCAAATCATCTTCGTTTGTCACCAAACTATCGGACGTTTCTTCCGGAAGAAGGGAAAATACTTCATTCGAGGTTTTTTCCGAACGAACCGCTGCGTCCGCATCCGTTGTATCCATCGCATCCGGAAGATCTTCCACGTCGGACGCCACTTCAAGCGGCTCCTCATTTGTAAGATTGAAAACTTTTTTCTCTTTTTTCGGTTTATTGCTTGCTGCAAGCGCGCTTTTGTACCCGTCCGGACGAAAATCTTCCGCCAGAATCGGTCGATAAATCACCTCTGCAAGCGGCAGCGTAAAGGGTTTCGGCTTTGAAACGGTCACTTCCTGATGAAACGCGATGGAACCATCGGGATTGCGCTGTACCATAAGCGCCATCATCATCATAATGACCCATCCAAGGGCGAAACCAATGGAAATCAGTACGAATTGCCGCACTCTCATGAGGAACGTCGGCCGTTCGTAATACGTCCAGACGCGCATTCCTTCACCTGAAAGAAGCTGCGCATCGTAAGATTTCTTCAAATCCGGTGAAAGCAAAATCTTTCGAGCGTCAAGAATCCAGTGAAATATCTCACCCATTTCCGCACGCGTTTTGAAGGAATCATCCATCCGACCGTCTAGTGTGTGCAAACGGTCCAGCGTATGTTCCAGTGCAGCACTGATTTTTTGAGGATCCGTTTCCCCTATCTTCAGTCCAAGAATCGCGTAATACGATGGTTCCATCTCTTCCGGCAATTCAATCTGCAGCCATTTTTTATAAATCTTTGAATCATTTAATTCCATAGAATATTAACCTTGTTCTGGATATTATTTCCATACACGATTTGAAGGGGTCGGATAGCCTGAATCTGTCGGAAGTTCAAGCTCCAATCCCAAAGGCAGCGTATTAAAATCCTGAATTTTATCACGATTCAAACGGTAAATTTCAGGCCATCGGGACGCACTGTTTAATTTCTGCCTTGCAATATTTACAAGTGTGTCCCCTTTTTTCGTCGTATAAACGGTTCGCTGTACTTTCGCTGCCGTCGTCGCCGTCGGTTTCCCTTCTGCTGTCAGCCCAAAAGCATCTTGCGGTGCGGCGGCTGCGGGACATAATGTCGGGTAGCAGCTGCGTAAAAAATCTCGATTCGGAATCAGCAATTTCGTTCCTGCTTTTAAATTCGTTACATCCGGTACAGCATCTATATTATAGCGCGCAAGCGCCTGATAGTAACTACCAGTACCATAGAATTTTTCAGAAATTTTCCAATAATTATCCCCCTGCAATACTACGTAACCGGAATCTCCGTCATTCTCTGCGTCATTTGTCTGTTCTGTTTTTTTTGTGGGAATTACGCTCTCATCCTGATTTAAATTAAGATCGGAAGACGGCGTAGAATCCGTAGTTTCTGGAATCCCCAAATCCCCAAGACCTCCTAAATCTTCTGATTTGCTCGTCTCTTTGGAATCCGTTGAATCTCCCAAATCTCCTAAACCTCCCAAATCTCCCAAACCATCAGAATCCACGGTGGATTCTGTCGTTTCCGCAGACGTGTTTTCGGTCAAATCCGTCTCTGGCGCGGCCAGCAAATCCGGAATTTCTGAGGAATTTTCTTTCGGCGTCTCTGTTGAATCCGTCGGAGAATTCGTTGAAAGGTCGACCG
>CAYTLK010000071.1:0-10011 GCA_964438515.1 uncultured Planctomycetaceae bacterium | reverse complement strand
GTTGAAAGGTCGACCGATGGGTCAGTTGCGGGGACGGTTGAAGGACTCGTTTCGGAAGTTTCAGATTCCTGCTCTGTATTCAAATCCAGCGAGAGCGGAATCGTGGAATCGTCGGTTTTTTTCTCCGGAACCGTCGTTGCGGAGTCGGAATCGTCCGGCGCAGGGATTGCGGTGGTTCCTCCCGGAGCCGCCGCGGGCTGTTCTTCGAGCAAAGTATCCGTATTCCAGCCTTCAACATTGGAACCCGACTCGCTCCCGTCCGAAAGCAAAATCTCTTCAGGAAGCGCCAAATTGTTTTCCGACGACGCTAAAGTTGTCCCAGACTTCCCAGATTCCGAGCCGGTTGTACCATTTTCAGGCGTCGTTGTATCCGTATTTTCGGCTGTATCGGTTGAATATTGGGGTTCCGGCGGTCCGAGCGGCTCTGTTTTTGCAGCGTCCGGCTCTGTCGTGAGGGAAGAATCCAGCGAAATAGATTCCTCATTTTCTTTATTTTCTTTATCTTTTGCATCCTTTGTATTTCTTGTATCTTTTATATCTTTTATATCTGCCGTAGAATCTACATCCTCTGCTGTATCGAGCGAAATGGCCGCCAGCGGGTCTTCCGCCAGAGTGGAATCTTCGGTTTTCGGCTCGTCCTCGGAAGCCGTCGGAGAGGCGGAATCCTCAGAGCCGGGAAGCAGCGAGGCGTCCGGGGATGCGTCCGGGGAGGTGGATTGAAGCAGGTCGCCGATCGTTTCGCCTTCGTTGGTTTCGGGTGTTTTCGGGACGTTCAAGGACGTTGTTTCTTTTGGCGGAGCGGCTTCCAAGTCGGTAAAATCATCCAGTTCCGGCGCTGCAGGAACCTCTTCCGGAGTTTTTGACGGTTTTGTTCCCGTTCCGGTTGGGGGGGTAGTTTCACTATTTCCTACATTTTCTCCATTTATACTGCTTTTACTGCTCTCGCCACTCTCGCTGCTTTCACTATTATTCCCATTTTGCACATTTGACGCAACTTTTTTTCCATTCCCGCCGACGAACATCAAAACGACCGCAATGATGAGCAGCAGAACCAGAGAAAGGGTTGCGGAACCGACGATCAAATAGGTGCGTCTGTTTTTTCGGCGAATTTCTTCTTCCGGCGTAAGCGGACGCTTCTTTTTTTCAGGCGTCGGCGCGGACGGAGCCGCATTTTCAGGAGAGGAAGAACTCTTTGAAGGGGAACTTCCGTCCTTTGTTTTTTGTGCGTTTATATTTTCTTTATTTTCAGGAATTTTTTCCTGTTTTACTTCCTGATTCTTTCCAGGATTTTTATCCGCTGCTTTTTCGGACACATTTTCGACTGAATTGCTGCCTGAATTTTCGGCTAAATTTTCGGCAGTTTTTTTCTTTGACGACGTTTTTTTTAATTTTTCCGTCAAAATTTTCAAAGACTGGAAAGTTTTTTTGCCCGCAATCATCAAACCGGTACAAAGTTTACCGAACATTCCCGGTTTTTTGGGAGATGAAGCGGAATCGGCGGCGTTTTCTGACGTTTCCTGGGACTTTGACGGAGGATTTTGCGCGGACGTTTTTCCATCCGCTTTCGGCTGGAGGGATTTTTCCGTCTTTTTTTCCGTTTTATTTACATCGGCCGATGGAACCTGTGCTGCGGTTTTGACAGAATTTTCTTTTCCATCTTTTCCATCTTTTCCATTTTCCCCAATTTTCTCAGTTTCTGCATTCTTTGGTTTGCGTTTCCACAAATTCTGAAGACGCGTCCACAAAACGGTCACCAAACTCGGCCCCTTTGGAGTCGTGTCCGCTTTCTTTTCTTCTGATTTTTTATCCGTGTCCGTTTTTTTTGCAGGATCCGGATTGGCCGTCGTTTCCCGAAGCGTCTTCCATGCGTCTCGTTCTTCTATCGCGTCCGCTCGTGCATCCCGGCCGGAAGAGGAAGCGAAATTTCGTGAGGAAGCAGAGGACGAAGAGGATGAAGAGGACGTAAAATTCCGTGAGGAACCGTTTTGGCCGGAATCCCAATTTCTTTTTGAGTCTTCTTTTCCAGAATCCGTTTCCGTATCGACGAATTCGGCGCTGTCGACCTCGGTTTGATATGCGTACTGATAATCTTCATCGTTATTATCGTCGTACATATCGTCATCCCGCCCGCCGGCTTCATCGAACATATCGTCATAATTACCGCGTTTTCCGCCTCGATTACGATTTTTTTTACCCACAGGATCACTCCTTTGTGCCGTCCTCCACGATTTCCGCAATACGCAATTTTGCACTTCGTGAACGTGTATTGCGCGCAACCTCTTCCGTATCAGCTAATATCGGCTTTTTATTCACAATTCGATAGCACGTTTTTTCCTTAAACGCTTCTTTTACTCTTCTATCTTCCAGGGAGTGAAAACTTAAAATCGCTACACGTCCTCCAGGTTTCACACAGTAAGGGATTTCCCGAAGGATTTTTTCAAGCGACTCCATTTCATGATTCACCGCAATTCGCAGAGCCTGAAACGTACGCGTCGCACGGTCGATCGTTTCTTTCGGCGAAAATGGAACGCAGTGACGTACAATCTCGGCGAGTTCCGATGCGGTCTGAATCGAATGATCCCTCCGAATCTCACAGATTTTGCGCGCGATACGCCGACTGTAACGTTCTTCCCCGTATTCGAAAATCACGTCCGCCAGATTTTCCTCCCGCAGCGTATTGATGAGGTACGACGCCGGTTTTCCCTCATGCACATTAAATCGCAAATCCAGCGGTCCATCTGAATTGAAACTGAACCCTCGTTCCCGGTCGGCGAGCTGGTCGCTCGAAAGACCTAAATCGAGCATCATTCCATCGACTTTTCCCACTTTCAGCTGGTCCAAAACCTCTTGCAGCTCGCTGAAATTACTCTCCGCCAGAATCACCGGCATTCCTTTCAGCACCTTTTCTGCCCGTTCGATCGCCTCGGGGTCACGATCGAGTGAAATCACAAGACCGTCTTTTCCCACGCGCTGCGCCAGCGCCCGCGTGTGTCCCGCGCCGCCCAGCGTTCCATCCACGATAATTTGACCCGGCTGCGGATTCAGCGCTTCGAGGATTTCATTCAACATAACGGGGATATGTACCGTTTCTTCCTGCATGACCGGCTTCTTTCGTAAACGTAACAACGTGAAACAACTATAAACTGCAAATGGGACGTATGGTTAAAGTACTGCGCAAAATTCTGCAAGCAGAATCACACATTTTATATTCTACCATATTTCAAAAATTTTGTCCAGACCTGAAAACAAAAAAGAACGTTATTTTAAGAAATTCTTCCAGGACAGACAAAAAAACAGAGCACAAAGAAGAATCCTTTGCGCTCTGTTTTTAGAATAATTTAACAAAATTCAGATTCAGTTCTGAGCCGCCGGAGGGCATGGAGGACAAACCGGGACCATCACCTGAACCGGAACCTGAACGCACGTCACGCGCGGAACGCAGCGGGAAACCGTGTACGGAACCTGTTTGGTTACGCACTGGACTTCATTCACTGTGCGGCAGTACTGAACCGGTTTGCAAACGGTGTACGGAACTTTGCAGCTGCGCTGTTCACAGACCATTTTGCAGACCTTGTAGCAGATCTGACGCTGACGCGGCTCGCACACCATCTTGCACGTGCGGTAGCACACCTGCTTGCAGCGGGTTTCAGGAACCATCTTGCAAACGCGGTAATTCTGCACGCATGTACGGACTTCCGGAACCATTTTGCAAACTTTGTAGTTGCAAACGCGGGTTTCAGGAACCATCTTGCAAACCTTGTAGTTCTGCACGCAGGTGCGAACTTCAGGAACCATCTTGCAAACTTTGTATTCGCAGATGCGGACGCGGGTTTCCGGAACCATCTTGCAGACCTGATAGGTGCAGACGCGGGTTTCAGGAACCATCTTGCAGACTTTGTAGTTGCAAACACGGGTTTCCGGAACCATCTTGCAGACCTTATAGGTGCAGACGCGAGTTTCAGGAACCATCTTGCAGACTTTGTAGTTCTGGACGCAAGTACGAACTTCAGGAACCATCTTGCAGACGCGGTACTGGCAGGTGCGGACGCGGGTTTCAGGAACCATCTTCGTCACGGTGTACGTGCAGACGCGAGTCTGAGGAACCATCCGAGTCACCGGGCACGTGTACGTGCAGGTAACGGTTTCCGGAACCATCTTGCAGACCGTGTAAGGAACAGTCTTGGTGCGGCACTCACGAACCCAGCGGGTCACGTTGTACGTGCAGACCTTTTTGCAAGTCTGAGGAACCATTTTGCAGACGGTGTAAGGAACACACTGTTCGGTCACGCACGGAACCATTCGCGTGCATTGAACCTGTTTCTCACACACCTGCGGGCACCAAACGCGCACGGAGCGCATGCAGCACGGATTGCAGGGGTCCGGAACGCATTTCGTCGTCCAGTAACCGCCGCAAGTCTTTACCGTACGGCATTCCGTAACGGGTTTGTACGTCACCTGACGGCAGACGCGAGTGCGCTGTTCTTCACAACGAACCCACTTCGTGTAGCAGATTTCGCGCTGACGCTGTTCGCAGACCGGGACGCAAACGCTGTACTGCACTTCGCGGCACCGCTGTTCCATCACGCGGCGGCAAACCGTCTTCTGATACTGTTTCGTCACGCATTCCGTAACCGGAACGCAAACGGTGTACTGACGCTGACGCTGCTCGCACACAGGTCGGCAGACCGTGTACTGAATCTGACGTTCGCGGCATTCCCAAACCGGCTTCTGAACCGTGTAGCAAACCTGACGCTGACGGCATTCCCAAACCGGCTTGCAGACCGTGTAAGTACGCTGACGCGTTTCCCAGCAGGGAACGTTCACCGTATAAGTACGCTGACGCATTTCCCAAACCGGCTTGCAGACCGTGTACTGACGCTGACGGGTTTCATACGTCGGAACGCAGACCGTGTAAGGAACCTGACGCTGACGGCATTCCCAGACCGGCTTCTGAACCGTGTACTGAACCTGACGCTGACGGCATTCCCAAACCGGACGCTGAACCGTATAAGTCCGCTGACGGCATTCCCAGACCGGCTTCTGAACCGTGTACTGAACCTGACGCTGACGGCACTCCCAGACGGGACGCATCACCGTGTAGGAAACATTTTTCGTACAGGTTTCCCATACCGGACGAGTCACCGTGTAATTTTCTGTACGTACGCAATTTTCCCAAACCGGACGCTGGACGGTGTACGTCACATCGCGATAGCACGTTTCGGGAACCATTTTCGTGCAAGTGACCGTTTTCGGCACACAAACACGCTCGGTAACGTTACGGTAGCAGGTGTAATCCTGGCGTTCCCATACGACTTTCCTGCAGGTCTTCATGACCGTCTGGCATTCCATCTTGACGCATTCGTACTGCGGGCACACTTTCGTGCACGGGCAGCAGCGCAGCGCGCCGCAATAGCGTGCCTCTGCCGGTGAAACACACAGCATGGCAAGAAGGAGTATCGCAGTTACCGATAATCCTAATATTTTTTTCATTTTGCATCCTCCATGGACATTAACTCGACTCCGTTCTTGCGTGGAAGCTCGGATCGACCATACACTTACATTTTTTCGGCATTTTTTCCGATTCCCTTGATTTTCTCAAAGCAATCTTCACTTTTTTACCAAAAAACGCTGGCTTTACTAATACTATTATACACCGCCATTTGCCAAATTCCACTATTTTACCCAAATTTTTTAAGATTTTTCGGTTTTTCCTTTTATAAGGGTCCGATTACACAGTCTGCGCAATTTAATGCAACTTTTCTGTGAAAATCCTTTCAATGGGCTGGACGTGGAATTCGTTTTATTATTGAGTGTAAGTCAAATGGTATCGAGTTCTAAGACATCCCTATCTCCATTATACAATCCATCGAAACAGATGGATTTGTTTGGTTAATCGGTTTTTGAGGAGCATTTCAAATAGTCCAAATTTTCCGATTTGACTATTTTTAGCAAAATTTACAGTTTTTCCTCCAGTCGAAAGACTTTTACTTCGATTTTCGAGATTTTTTCAGTGGTTTTTCCATCTTCAAGCCTCCCTAAATGTTTCGATTACGAAAATTGTACGAATTACCTGCGCCTGCTCCGACGGTGCGTCCGATGGAGACAATCCGTTCTTTCAGTTTTTGGTCAAAAAGCTCCGCCGCCTCGGCCGTCGTTGCTTTCGAGGGATAAATCTCGTACAATTTTCTATACTTCGACGGAGTCACATTGGGCATAATTACATTTGCGCCGCGCGTCAAACCATATTCGTGACCGGCGGCACGATCCACGCACGCAAGAGCCGTCGTCGAGGGAATGTTGGAACCCGGACGCAGAAGACGCGTGAGCGCCAAAGCCTTCAGGGTCGTCAGTTCATCGTTGGGAACCACGGTTGAATTTCGATGTTCATGAGAGGGAGACTGGAGGAATTTGGCCCCTAATGGGGTCTCCGGGTGCGGCAAAAAGGGACCGATGCCGATCATATCGAGATTGAGTTTCCGAAAGAGTTCAAGGTCGCTGGTCAGATCGTCCCAGGTTTCGCCAGGGATTCCCACCATGACGCCGCTTCCGATTTCGAAACCCGCTTCGCGGAGTTTTTGGAGCGCCAGAAGACGCACTTCGAGGCCCGGATGACCGGGATGAAGGACGCGAAAAAGTTCCGGGTTGGAAGTTTCGAAACGGATTAAATAGCGATTCGCACCCGCTTCCGCCCAGTCGCGATACGCCTGATAGTCGTTTGCAGGACGTTCGCCGAGGCTTAACGTGATTGCAAGGGTCGAAATTTTCCGAATTTCTCGAATGACGTTCGTAACCCAATCGTCGCTCATCACCGCAGGCGCCTCGCCCGACTGAAGCACGACCGTTCCGTAACCGAAACGTTCCGCAAGACGCACGCTGTCGAGGATTTCCACAAGTTCCATACGATACCGATTCACGTGTACATTATTCACACGAATTCCGCAATACGTACATTGTGCGGTACAAATGTTCGAAACTTCGATGAGTCCGCGAAGATGAACCTCGTCCCCCACATATTTTCGGCGGACGGAGTCTGCGGCTTTCCAAAGCTGTTCCAATTCCGCAGAGTCGGAGGTTTGGAGGAAATGGAGGATTTCATCGTGAGTTAAGTTTTCGTTCAACATTCAAAAAGTTCCTGATTTTCTACAAATGTAAGGGTTCGCGGCCAATCGAACATAAAAGTTCCTCTTGGACGGGATGGGATGCGACGTATTCATTGATTTCTGAAACGGAAAGTTTCTCCACGGTTTCCAAAATTTCTTCTGTGGTTTGAATTCTTCCGACATTCACAAAATCGCTTATCATATCGTCTGCGATTTCGGGACACGTTTCGCGGTTCAGCACCAGAGCCGTCCGACATCGGGCTTTGTAAGCGCAGAGTTCCTCTTCCGTAACGCCGTCCGCAAGCCGATTAATCTCGCCGCGGATGACGTCCAGCGTTTCCTGCGCGTTTTCCGTTTTGCAGCCCGCCGTACAAAAGACGCCCGCTCGAGTTCGGAAGGCGCCGCAGTTTGCATCGATGTAATAGCACAGCCCTCTTTTTTCACGCACTTCATTGAAGAGACGCGAATTCATGCCGCCGCTCAGAACGCTGATGGCGGCCCAGGCGCGCAGACGGTCCGGATGCATGTACGGAACCGTTTCCCAAACGAGGCCGATTTGAGTCTGCGGAGAGTCGAACGGAATGTGAACGGGACGTTTTTCTGCTGCGAAAGGCGGAATTTCTGGTTTTTCTTTGGGTTTCCACTCGCCAAAGAGACTTTCTATTTTTTGTGCAATTTTCTCCCAATCGAAATTTCCCGCAACGGCCATAACGCATTGGTTCGGCATAACGAGTTTTTCGTACTGGCTGCGCACGTCGTTCCACGTAATTTTCTCAATATCTTCCTGCACCCCATCCACATCGTGTCCCCATGCGGGACCGTAAAACTGTTCCTCCAGCAGATTTCCCAACCGGCTTTCCGGATCGTCGTCTAAGGAAGAAACTTCCTGCAGCAGCACCTGACGTCCCGCTTCCAGTTCCTTTTCCGGCAAAATGGGTCGGCAAATCATGTCGGCGTAGAGTTCCAGCGCGTCTTCCAGATTTTCCGCAAGCATTGCTGCTCGAAACGAAAGCCTTGCGGGGGTGAGGGATTCCGTTCGGTCAATTCCGATTCGGTCGATTGCTTCGAGAAACTGCCGCGTGTTTTTTTCCCCAGCGCCTCGCAGCATCATTTCACAGACGAAAGCGGCCATTCCGTACTTTCCAACGGGGTCCCACGCACTTCCAGCGCCGGTTCGAAGTGTAAAAGCTGCGGAGTGAAAGTTTTCGAGCGGCTCACCCAGCAGCGTGAAACCATTCGGCAAAACGAGTTTGTAGTTCATGAATTGGAACATTTTAAAATGACATTATATATTAATGGTCTCTATTTTACACTGTTTTTGAAAAAAGAAAAGCAGGGTAGAAGAAAAACGGGAGATTCCCCTTGAAAAAAACCAGATTTTATGCTATCATATGCTTGTATTCCTTTGAGACAAATTCTGAAACGAGGTGAAGAATGCCCGCAAATTTAACTCCGATTTATTTGAAAGCCGAGCAGGCGTATCGTCAGGCGCAATCGCTGGATGAGGAACTGCGCTGTCTGCAGGTGATGCTTCAGGAAATCCCGAAACATAAAGGGACCGACCATCTTCAAGCATCCTTGAAAGCGAAAATCGCCAAAACCAAAAAAGACATTGAACAAGAACGTTCCAGCGGGAAAAAGGCAAGCGGTCAAAGCATCCGTATTCCGCGTCAGGGAGCCGGGACCGTTGTGATTTTGGGCGGGACCAACGCTGGAAAGAGTCAGTTGATGGCCAGCATGACGCGCGCCGCGCCGAAAATCGCGCCGCATCCCTTCACAACGCAGATTCCTCAGCCGGCCATGATGCCGTGGGAGGACGTTTTTGTCCAGATGATCGACACGCCGCCGATTACGCCCGACTATCTTGAGCCGAACACGTACGGTTTCATTCGAAGTGCCGATTTGGCCCTTTTGATGCTGGATTTAGGCGACGATGACGGTGTGGAAAACTGTATTGCGGTGATGGATCGGCTTCAGCAGACGCGTACGCGCCTCGGAAAAGAATCGTGTCTCGACGAGGACGACATTGGACTTTCCTACACGAAAACGTTCCTGGTTCCGAACAAGATCGACCTTCCAGACGCTGCTGACCGACTGGAAATCTTTCACGAACTGGCAGATTTTCATTTTGAGGAGTTTCCCATCAGCGCCGCGGAGATGACGGGCGTCGAAGACTTGCGAAACGCGATATACCGTGCGATGAATGTGATTCGGGTGTACACGAAACTTCCGACAGCCAAAACGGCCGACATGGATCGTCCTTTTACGCTTCCGGTCGGCAGTACGCTTCTGGACCTTGCGGGATTAATTCATAAAGATTACATCGAGAAGTTGAAATTCGCACGAATATGGGGTTCCGCCGTTCACGACGGCACGCCGATGAAGGGCGATTACATTCTGAACGACAAAGACATTGTGGAGCTTCACACCTGAAAAAGCAGTTTGAAAATGACCTGCATTACGAACTCGTAAGAAATGAAATGAGTCCGTAATGCAGTGAGTGAAACGGATGTCGCCAACTCCGCCGCGATTCCAGGAATTTTAAGTATGATGAGTAAACTTTAAAACAGAACTCGGTTGAAAACAAAAATAAACAACGTTAAAAAACAGTTGCACCACATGGTCATTGAAAAAAATCGAAACGAAAACTTCTCTTTTATGCAAAAAATGCCTATTGGGAAAAGGATGCTGGCAATCGCTTCGGAGTAATAAAACAACAACGTTCCCACGGGTCTCAGCGTCTCGTCCATCGTAATCGCCATGCCAAAACACAGAAAAAGAATGGAATAAAGAACGGCTAAATAATAAATTCCAAAAAACAAAATCTTGAAATATTTTTCTATCATGTTTTTAACATTTCGATAAAGTAAACAAAATTCATTTAATCCACGGTATCATCATGGTGAGATGG
>CAYTLK010000070.1:0-19408 GCA_964438515.1 uncultured Planctomycetaceae bacterium | reverse complement strand
CCATGAAACCCTTCATAAAGCGGCTGAAACCGTATTTTGAGTGTCCGAATTCACGTTTTCGATGCTGTACGATAATCTCGCTGACTCTCCAGCCGCGCGCGCCCGCCAAAACGGGGAGAAAACGATGGCGTTCGCCGTAAATGGAGAGTTCGCGGACGACTGCGGCGCGGTAGCACTTCATTCCGCAGTTGTGGTCGTGCAGATTCACGCCCGTCAATTGGCTGACCATACGATTAAAGACGCGCGAGGGATACACTTTGTGCCACGGATCGTGCCGGATTTTCTTCCAGCCGCTCACAACGTCGAAACCTTCGTCGAGTTTTGCGAGAAAGTTGGGGATTTCGGCGGGATCGTCCTGCAAATCCGCATCCATCGTCATAATGAAATCGCCCGACGCAGCGCCGAACCCCGCTTCGAGTCCCGCCGCTTTTCCGAAGTTTCGACGAAATCGAATGGCCTGAATTTCCGGATTTTTCTCTGCGAGTTCCGAAATTACTTTCCACGAGCTGTCGGTGGAACCATCGTCGATAAAAATCACTTCTTTTTCATATTGATGCGCGACGCAGACGGCCTGAATTTGCTCGATTAAAATAGGAAGACTTTCCTCTTCATTATAAACGGGCACGACGATTGAAAGAAACATTCGGATTCTCCTTTACGATTTATTTCTTTGTTTTTTGATTTTATATTTGATTTGCATGTTTTTCGTACTGATGTATTTTGATTATGCAATGAATAAAATTTCAATATTCAGTTTCAGTCTTCATTTTTCAGCTTTCAGTTTGTGAAACGTCCTGCGAGCCGCGTCCCGGGATGGAGTAACAGACTGCGGCGCAAATCAACTCCACGACGATCCATAATATTCGTAAAACACAGGCGGAAACGAGTGCCGCAGCGTCCGGGGTCGAAGTAACTGCGGCGAGCGGAGCGGCGATCAGCATAATGATGATGGATTCTCGCACCCCCATTCCGCCGGGCGCAACGACGATGACGAATCCCGCAACCATGGAAGCAGCAATCGCCGCCAGTGCAAGGGGATAAACGGCCGGTGGAACATTTACGCCGACGCCGCGCAGGACGCACCAGAAACTCGCACCCAGCAGCGCCCAGTATCCCAGCATGAGCGGCACACCGTACAAAAAGGTTTTCCACGAAAGCTGATCGACCTTTTTCACCTCACTGCTGAATTTTTTCACTCCGATGATTTTCACACCAAGTTTGAAAAAGGGCGGGAGAATCGGTAAACCGACGAGACAAAAAAGGAGGAGACTCCCCCAAAGGAAGTCGGCATTTTCGGATCGAATCGACCAACCCAGCACGAGACCCGCGACGACGAGGGCGCCGACCGCCATCTGCATGAGTCCTTCGAGAAAGATGCTTAAAATGCAGACCGTCGTATCCACGCCTCGATTGCGCAGGAGGCCGGACCGAATGAGGACGACAAAAATTTTCCCAGGAATGTACTTTCCGAGATGACCGACGATGTGTGCGCGGACGGTTGCGTAATACGTCGGTTTTTGCCCGAGCTGACGCAGCGCGCAGTACCAGTACGAGGCGGGAAACGGGAGCGAAACCGCATAAAGGACGCCGCCCAGTCCGAGCCAGAACCAGTAGATCGTCCACTGATAGTCTGCCGACTGAATCTGTTCAACGGCTTTTTCGAGTTTTCCCCAAATCAGCCAAAGTATCGCAAAAAACAGTAAATATTGCGCCGCCCACACGAGACGCTTGAGGATTCGTTTTTTCGCGGACGTTCCTGATGGTTCCGAATTTCCTGATGGTTCTGACGTTCCTAATGGTTTTTTGGAAGTTTCAGCGGAACTCTCGGAGGAACTCTCCGGCACATTTTTGTGAAAATTGTTTTTGTTTATCATACAAATTAAAATAAAATCAAATAAAGAAGGAAGGAAGGGGAAAAAAGGGGGGGAAACGGTGCTTTTCCCGATTCCAGACCCTGCGCGGGAATGGAATCTTTCGTTATTGTAACATAAAATCGGCGTGCGTAAAGCCCCCCCAATACTTTCTCACGGTTTTTGAACTTCCACTTCGTACCAAAGGGTTTTGTATTTTGCACTCAATTCAATCTTCGCGCACGTTTCGGACTCCGCAGCGGCAGAAACCTCTTCCAACCGTCGGCCGGCTCCGTCCAGCGGATAGAATTTTACGACAGAGTTCGGCAAAACGGGAAGAAAAATCGTCACATTCATTCCTTCACAGAGGTTCGGACCGACGCCGTTCGTCTTGCAGGAGGTGATTTTTTGATCCATCAGCCCCGAAAGTTCCGCGTTCGGCGTGTCGGGAGCGTCGGAGGCCGTCAAATCTTTTTCGCCCTCTTCGTAAGGACGGATTTTTGTACCCGTATTCCGAGCAAGTCCCGTCGCCGCAATGAGCCATTTTTCCGAGGCGGCGTCCGATTGCGTCTGCGTCATCGAAACCGTCATCCAATGCAGAATCGAATCGTGTGGTAGGAATTTTGTACCGTCTGAAAATAAAAACGTACGATTCTCCGGAAATCCGGAAAAGACTTTCGTTTTCGGTGTGTCGACCGTGAAAGCTGCACGTTTTTCGATTTCGCCGTTCCAGACGAGTTGATTCGTCGCGCTGCGTGCGGCTGTGATTTTTTCAGCGCGCCGGGCGTCTTTCGTCGGCTCGTCGAGAGGCGTTAAAGACGCAGAACCTTCCGAAGACGCAGAACCTTCCGAAGACGCGGAACCTTCCGAAGATGCAGCTTCCGTTGACGGAATGTCGGTCAGACGGACGCCTGAAAAATTCACGAACGTGTGCGTCGGCGGAGCCAGTAAAAGTTCGCAACCGTTGTACCACGAAGTACTTGCGCCGTGCGTCCGAAGCGCCTCCTGTTCATCTTCGAGCGTCATTTCCACGATGTTCGAAACTCCGGAAGAACGCGCCGCCGCAATTCCCGACTGAACATCGCCGCGGACAAAAAGATTGTAACAGGCGGGCTGATGCACGAGAACGGGACTGTTTCCGTGAATGTCGAAAAACGTCATCGTTTTCGGATTCACCGGGTTGTGCGTCCAGTCGAAAATGAAAATTCCGCTCCAATTTTGAAAGCCCGCAATCGCTGCAATGAGCGGAAAACCTTCCGTACAATAAAGGTTCGGGTACGGATGATTGTACTCGCTCACCGTGTACGGTTTTCCAAGAACGCGTTTGGACGCCATCGATGCGAGCGCGCCGTCGTACGGAAGGACGTTCACGAGCGGCGAATTCTTCACGTACCAGTCGGTCGACGACCAAGAACTCGACGGAAAAGTCGGATGAATCCAGTAATTATGAACGTCCACGTAATCGAGCCGCGCCTGTGCGTACGCGGAACCGTACGTCAGCTGCGTCCCCGTCACAGGATGCTTGCACCCAAGGTCGGTTTTCAGAAAACTGTACATTTCATGCGTATATTTGTTTTCAATATCAATGGTAAACTGGGTAAAATCTCGCCGCATTTCGGAGGTGGAACGCTGCGCGTCTCCGAAACGTTTTGCGATTCGAATGGAACCGTTTTCGAGCCGTTCGGCCTCGTCGAGTCCGACGTTTCCACCCTCACAGAAGACGAAATCGTCGAATTCGAGTTTTCCCGGCGAGACGTACGTGATTCCGAGGCGGGCACGCGGTTCGTTTTCTGTTGCAATAAACGTATATTCGTAATTTTTCCACTCCGTCGTGAGTTCCGCGGAGCCGGAAAGTCCCAAACGCCCCCACGGTTCGTGAATCTGGACGCACGAAACCTCTACTTTTTGCGGAACGCTCGCTCTTGCGCGGAAACGAATCGTGTACGATTTTCCTTTCTCGACGTGAAGTTTCGAGTAAAAGAACTGCGGTTCCCAACCGACGGAGCCGCTTTTTTGAACGTCAAAAACGAGCGTTTGATTTTCTGCCGCAAGTGTCGCCGCCGCGCCGTTTCCCGTCTCGAGGTTCCAGCCGGACGCGAGTTTTTCCGAGTCGAAAGACGCATCGGAAAGCTGATTTTCCCCCAAAGGCGCAGAAAAATTGTTCCAGGCGGCCCGAACCGCGTCGGTCGAGGTGTATTTTTGGGCGAGCCACGCATTCCACTGCTTTTGAAGTTCGGCTTCGTACGCCGGCGGAATTTTGTCGATTCGGCCCCAGAGCCACTGGGAAACGATGGAATTTTCGTTGTTGATTTCCACAACCGCCACACACGGGTCGTCGATGTAACTCATTTTCGTGTAAGGGTTTACGTGCGTCAACAGGTCGCGCGCGTACTTCTTTTGAAGCTCAATCATGCGCGGGTCGAAATAATCAATTCCTTTGTCGTGGTCGGGCCGCAGCTCGTAATCGGAAAAGCCGTCCTGTTCGGTAAATTTGCGCGAAACGTGAAGATTTATGTTCACGTAAATTCCGTTTCTTTTCAGTTCAGAAATCAGCCAGTCGAGTTTGTCGAGCTTTTCGGGATCGAAATCCAGCTGATGCGGATAGTTTTTGCCCCAAATCTCGCGCATATCCATATGATGAAGCCGTGCGATATTCAAACCGAAGGAGGCGATTCGCTGCGCCATTGCGGTTGCGACCTCTTTTTCAGGGAAATTTGCGCCCATGCAGATGTTGATTCCCCAAAAACGGACGGGACCGTCGTCGTTTGCGAAATGATCGTTTTCGACGTGAATGAAACCTCTTTCGCCGGCAGGAATCCTGGAGGAAGGCGCGTCCCACACGTTCGGAAGATTTTCGCCGGACGCTTCAAACGGAAAAAGATCCGGCGCCGAAAATGCGGGTGTTTCGCCGAAAGCCGGACTCGAAAGGGGCGGAAAGCTCGGAGGGGCCGAAAACAGCAGCGCGAGAGGGAAAAACAATAAAAAAGGCGGGAAAAACAGATGGATTTTCATAATAGTATTCAAAAATTGAAGAAAAAATGATGGTGCAGGTTCCTTACGCCGTTCGTAAAGAACCTGCACGCAGTTGAATGAAAAATGTTTCGAAATTATACAAATTCTTGGAATTGTACGGCTTTTTTCGATTTCAGTTTCACTCGTGATTCCTTAAAGGAACGTTTCTTAATGAAGCAGTGCGGGCGAGACGCCCGCGTTCCCAGGAAGCGCGTCAGCGTCCGCCGCCGCGACTAACGGCGTTCAACGGTTTTCAAACACGACTTCGTACCACAACGTTTTGTATTCCCGCGAAATCTCCAGAACCACATGTTCGTCGTCGAGACGCGTTGCGGTGAGTTCACGCGTCGGTTTTGCGTTTCCGTCGAGCGGATAGTACTTCACCGTGACGTTTTTCGCGGCAGGAAGCGTGATTTTCGCAGGAATTCCCTCGCACATCAACGGCGCGTGCCCCTTCTGCTTGCAGAACGTAATTTGTTTGTCGATGAGGTTCGGATACTCCTCGACCGGCGTGTCTTTCACGACTTCCGAATCGTACAGCCCCAGCACGCAGTCACTGTTTTTCTGCAGTCCCGTCGCGGCGAGGAGCCAGTGATTCGGACGCGTTTGCGTGAACGAAACGGTCGCCCAGTCGAGCAGGGTTTTTCCGAATTCAATCTTCATTCCGTTTCCATATTCGAACTCGCGCCCCTGAATGAACCCGGTGAAAACCTTCGTTTTTGGGGAATCCACCATGTAGAAGCCGTGATGGTCGATTTCGCCGTTCCACAGAAGCTCTCCCGTGTTCGAGACGGTTTTTGTCGGAGCTTTCAGCTCTTCAGGACGCACAAACGCCGGCACGCCGTCCGTTTCGGGATTCGGAATTTTGAGGTCGCGCAGACGGATTCCGACGCTCGTCAGAAGCGGGTTCCAATCGACGAAACCAATCGGAGCGAGCGAGCGTCCGTACGCATTTCCGGCGCCCGTATGAATCTCGCGTTCCTGCTTTTCACCCGCCTCGTACACGACTTTTTGAGCGTTTTTGACGTCGTTTGCGTGTTCCACGTCGCCGCGGACGAACATATTGCAGCAGGCCGCCATGTGGACGAGCTGAACCGAATTCCCCTTAATGTCGAAGAAACTCGGCGTTTCTTCGGGGCTGAATTCTTTGCTGTGCGACCACGCGAAAATGAAGATTCCGTTCCAGTGCTGGAAGCCCGCCATGGAGGAAATCATCGGAAAACCTTCCGCTCCGTAGAGGTTCGGGTACGGATGATTGTACTCGCTCACCGTGTACGGACGCCCTAAAACGCGGTTATTTGCGAGGCTTGTAATGGTGGAACCTTTGCAGCCCATCACGTTCGCGACCGACGTATTTCCAAGCTTCCAGTTGCTTCCGTCCCACGGACGTCCCGGAAAACTCGGATGATTCCAGTACGCATGAATGTCGCAGTAATCGAGCCGTCCCTGGGAGTAATGCGCGCCGTAATTGAGCTGCGTCCCGGTGACGGGGGCTTTCGCACCCAGTTCGTCTTTCACGAAATGGTACATTTCGAGCCAGTATTTTTGTTCGAGATCAATCACGAAATTTCCGAAATCCGACCGCGCTTCTTGTGCGGCTCGGCCGCTGAGTTTGTTGCGATAGATGATTCGAACGGAACCGTCTTCGAGTCTCTCGTCGTCTGCAATTCCAATCGTTCCGCCGGAACAAAGCTGCATATCGTCGAACTCGAACGATCCCGGTTTGAAGCCGCTGAAACTCAGGCGCGCTTTTGCATCGTCGAGCGTCGGAACGAACGAAAACGTGTATTCTTTCCACTCTTTTCCGGCTTCGAATTCTGTACTGAAACCGAGATTGTTCCAATCGGAGTGGTTCTGACTGCATCCGACGTGGAGCTTCAGACTGTCGTAAGAAACGGAACGGACTCGGAATTTTACGGTGTACGGAACTCCGGCGGAAACGGGAAAGTCGCGGAGGTAAAATTGCGGATTCCACGCAATAGTTCCGAGTTTTTTCACGTCCAAACGCAAAACACCGTCCTGCGTTTCCGCAGTCGCGTCGCTCCCGGACCCATTTTCCATATTCCACGCCTTTCGGTTGAGCGGCTCGTCGAACGCACCGTCCGGCACGATGTTTTCGCTCATTTCGTACGAACGGCACTTCCACGCCTTGCGCAGCGCTTGGGTGGAGCCGTACTTTTTAACGAGCCAGTCGTTCCAGAGTTTCTGAAATTCCGCTTCGTATGCGGGTCCCAAATTGTCGAGCTGTCCCCAGAACCACGACGCAACGACGCTGTTTTCGTTGTTGATTTCAATCATCGCGACGCACGGATCTTCCAAGTAACTCATTTTCGTATAAGGATTTACGTGTCCCAGCAGGTCGCGAGCGTACTTTTTCTGAAACTCAATCATTCGCGGTTCGAAATTATCGAGGCCTTTATCCTGCGTTGGACGCGCGTCATAATCGGTGAAACCGTTCTGTTTGTCGAACTTGCGCGAGACATGCAGATTAATATTGACGTAAATTCCGTTCAGTTTTAATTGATAAATGTACCAATCGAGCCGATCCAGCTGTTCCGGGTCGATCGTCGTCATGTCGGTCGACAGATTTTTGCCCCAAATATCGCGTGAATCCATGTGATGCAGGCGGACCGCATTGATTCCGAAGCTCGCCATACGTTTTGCGTAACGGACGGCCGCCTCTTTATCGGGGAAATTCATCGAAAAACAGGTGTTCACGCCCCAAAATTGAATCTCTTTTCCGTTTCCGGAAGTGACGAATTTGTCGCCTTTTACGACGACTTGGCCGTCTGCGCCCGCAACTTTCTGACTGGACGGATTCACCCAGACGTCGGCGATATTTTCACCCATTGTGAAAAACGGAAACAACCCCAGCGGGTCGTCCTGTGCTGAAACAGACGAAACAAACGAGACGCACGTCACAAGGAGTGCAATCGTTAAAAAAATATAGAATCGTTTCATGAATTCTCTTTCTGTCCGGAAGGAACGTTGAATTGGTAAAATTGTATTATACTAACACTATTTTGAATTTCAGTTTTCCTGTCCGCCGTTGGAGCTGCGCACCACGGCTCCCGAAGTCTTTGTGAAAACTGAATTTCATTGTAGAACCAGCATAGGAAGTTCTAAAAACTTAATATTAAAAGTTTCTGTGTTCGCGTCAACGGGAAATTCATCCCAGCGCCGAAAGGCTTTGTTGTGGGTTTTTCGGTTTTTCCGCTGCTGTTGTTCCTCGGCGCAAGGCCGCACAAACTCGAGTACTATTTTGAAAATATCGACGAACTCATCGAGTAGGAGCCCGTTCATTATTTGGGCGGTCGTCCTTTCGCACCGCCTCACGTGCCGTTTAGCATCGCGATCTCTCTTTGGATTCGATTTTTGACGGTCCAAGGCGCGTCCCCGGTGTGACGGCGCCGCACATACAGTGGGCAAAAAGCGGTTTTTCCGGTTGAATTCATCCCCGCTGGGAGCGCGGGCATCCTGCCCGCATAATTCCTCAAAGGAACGTGCATTAATGGGGTTATGCGGGCGAGACGCCCGCGCTCCCAGGGGCTCGCGCCGACCTGCCGGGGGCTCACACCCAGGGCTCGCCATCAATTAACGTACATCCAAGGCGAGCGGCGGGCTTTTTGCCCGCTGAATGTGCGTTCCTGAAAATTTGAACGTTCCGGAAGCGCCCGCCTCGCGGTGGATGTACCAGCGGGTAAGATTCATCGCGATTTGCGGACCGTCCGTACGCGACGCGCAGCGCGTCCCCCAGATGTGCGGGGCCGTTTCGCCCCAGTCGGTTTCGTCCGAGGCGCTCACCGAGCCGTAAAGCGTCGGTTTTTCACCAGTTCCGTAAGCCGAATACGTGACGGGATTTCCAGGCTCGCCGGAAGCGGGAATGAGCGCGCCGGCCCACGACTGCGCGGATTGTTCCGTGTTGCGCCAGATTCCGCCGCATTCGAACAAAATTCTGTCGCCGGGTTTGAATTCCGTGCGGTTTACTTTTGCGAGCGACTTCCAAGGTGCTTTCGGACTCGATCCGTCGTTTGCGTCGTTTCCGCCGGGAGAAACGTAATAATCGGCGCAAAACGCGGCGGGAGAGACGCAGTTCAGCAGGACCCCGAACGCAATCAGGAGTCCGAGGTTCCAATTTTTACGTGTTTTTATCATTTTTAAACTCCTTATAAAAAGGAAGGCGGGAAAAATGTACGATATAAAAAAGGGGTTGATGGGATATCCTCAGGGAATCGTTACGAGTTTTTCGGCCTCGGTTTCACGCACGATTCACCCTGTCGGGAGAATCTGGCTGCCCGTAATGTCGTGACGGTCGTGGGGAAAAAACATTTTGAATGTTGTTTTTTCCCCAGACCCCTTTTTCAAAAACTTTTTAATATTGTGTTTTTAGGAGTGCCTTTCAATCATTCCTGCGGCTGTTCCCAATATTTCAGGTCGGTTTCGTAAGGATTGATGGGCGTTCCCTCTTTGTAATCCGCAGGAAGCACACCGTAACGCACCATTTCGCGCGTGTACCACGGATTTGCATGGAATTCGGACGGTGAATGTCCCTCCTTCCAACACCAGCTGAAATGCGTACGTTCTTCAATCGTGTAACGCTGCGCCCGTTTCACGTAATTCAAAAGGATCTGATAATCGGGGTCTTCGGTATTCTGGAACGTGATTTCCGTGCCCCAATTTCCCTGTTCGTCCTGCTTTTTACAGCGTTGAAAGCCTCCAGAATCTGCCGCAAGCGCGCAGCGCAGCAGGTTCGATTTTTCCGGATACGAAAGATTGAACGCCCAGTTGGAGCCGTATTTTTTGGACCCGGCGGCGATGCTTCCAGGGAGTGCGCGGGCACGCTGTTTGTCGTCCCATTTGTGGCACGAAACGCACCGTCGATTGTACACGTCGAGCGCCGCCTGACGTTCCGGCCAGTCGTCGCCCGCAAAAACCTGCCGACCGTCCTCCTTTCGTTCGGGAGAAAACGGACTGTATCTCCACGCGAACAACCCGCAGGCGTCGGCCGCATAGGTTCCAGCGTAGTACCCGCCCGCATCAATCCAGTATCGAATCGTACGAATTTCTTCCGGCGGCAGTTCCACCCTCCGTTTTCCGTCGGCGTCCGGGTGCCCGCTTTCGAGGAGTTTCACGAGTTTGCTCGCGCAGCTTCCAATTTCGTACGGTTTAAAGTCGCTCATCGGTCGGTTTCGGTTGTCGCCGAGCATTCCGCCGTCAAAGCGGCTTAAAACTTCGTAAGAATTCACAAAGTCGCGTGGGCGCAGGTCGCTGTTCAGATCGACACCGCCGTCGCGGCGTGCTTCGTTGTGACATTCGAGACACCGACGGTCTAAAATGGGTACAATGTCGCGGAAATAATCAAAGATTTGCGGCACACCGTCGATTTTTTCGGGTCGAACGGCCGGCTGCGCCATTGCTTTCATGAACTGAAGGCGGTCGTTCTGCGTCGGCGTCATCGTGCGTTCTTCGTGACAGCCGATGCAGAGGTTGGTTTCGCCCGGCATCAAATTCGTGAAACTGTGCATCCGTTTCACCGGATTTCCCTGCGCGTCCATCGCGATGAAAAACAGCGGCTTTCCCGCAGGAAGTTCCATAAAACAGGAGCCGTCTTCGTTTACCGGCACACGTCCGACGAGGCGCGTCAGCGAGAACGTTCCGCCGGACGAGACGCTCATCATGCCGCCGTTATAATGTACAGGAATCGGAAGCGGCTCCATCACAAGCAGTTCTTTGACGGTTCCTTTCGGAACATCCTTCATCTGACGCCCTTCATACAAATTCGCCATCGCCATAAAACCCGTAGATTTCGCAAAATCTGTCGTGTCGGCAATCACCTCTTCACGTTTCCGTACAATAATCGGTTGGACGTCTGCGGTCCAGAATCCCTGTTCGATTTCTTCCTGCGGAAGCGTGTAAATCGGAATTTCACGTCCCTCGCCGTCCATCAGAAGAATATTTTCATGACGCACACAGAGGAAACAATCTTCCGAGAACGCCCACGAATCTGCGTGGTCCGTGTGCAAAGAAATGGGTCGTACACTATTCAAATCATCCGGACCGTTTTTCGGATTCACGAGCGTAATCGTTCCGTAATGTTCGCGGCGTCCGTGACCGGGCGAAAAGGTTGCGCAAACTTCGTATTTTTTCGCTTCCGGCGGCACATCCTCACGAAAATGAATCGGTTTTCCGCCCAGCATGCAGATTCCGGGATGCTGATTTCCGTAGTAAATTTGGTGTTTTGTACCATCGGGATTGGTCGTCCAAAGGTGATGGTAGTGAACCTGCGAGCGGTCGACGTATTCCCACCGCATGTAAAGAATTTGGCCGTTTGGAAGGACCCACGGCGTATTTTCCTGTTCGGGATTGCTCGAAATGGGATGAATATTCTCGCCGTTCGGACCGCAACGATGCAGGTTTGCGACGCCCGTCAGCCAGCATTGGACCCAGCGTTTCGCACGACTCGACGGAAACACGATGTCGCCGTTCGGCAAATAACACGGTTCAATGTCGTCCCACTCGCCGCTCGTGATTTGCCGCAGCCCCGTTCCGTCGAGATTGATTTCGTACAAATTATAATGACGCGTTCCCGCTTTGAGATACGAAAAAATGCACTTTTTTCCGTCGTAATGAATCTGCGGGTCGCGCACGTTTCCCGCCTTGTCTTCGAAAACCGTGCGTGTTTCTCCCGTGTCGAGATTGAGGATTCTCAGCGCTCCTCCGCCGCCCAGCGGGAAAGGAAAACGTTCCGTGTCGCAGGCGTAATAACCGAAATTCGCGTACCAGTGACCGTCGTAACTCGGCTGTCGGACGGCAAAAAGCACCTCATGAACCTCTTCCATCGGCCCGCCGGGAGCGCGAAATTTTTTCGGAAGGTCTTCCAGTTCCTCGGACGGCAAAGGTTCGTCTTTCTCGCGCAGCGCCAGATAGTCGAAATGCGCCCAGCTTCCGTCGTACAGACGCATTTTCAGTTCGTTGCGTCCCTGTTTCACGAGGTTTGCGGGAATTTGAATACTCATATGTTCCGGCCAGCCGCGGTCTTTATCACCATTAAACGGCGGGAATTTTTCCGGTCCCGGGACGACGCGTTTGGGTTCGATTCTCGTTCCGTTTATCGTAAGTTCCACAAAAGACGGTTCCGTCGGGTGGCCGTAACAGGTGGCGACGACAAAGTAGAGCGGGACGTTATAATCGCGTTTGGCGTCAAACTCAATGACGGAATAAAAGGAGTGACCCGCATTTTTCCAGTCTCGCGTGCTGTTGTGACTGCGGTACCAGTCGCGCGGACGATTCACACCCGCGACGTATCGACAAATCGGCTCGTCTTTTTCGAAAAAGTCCTCCCATTTGATTCCTTTACGGAATTCAGATTCTCTTCCGTCGGCGAAACCGATACGAAAAAGGACGTCTTCGGGCGCGCCGTCCTGAGCGGTGCAGGTTTGAAGCGCGCTGAAATTGAAATTAAAAAGGATCCATACAAATAAAAATAACTTTGGAAAATGAAAATAGTTCATAATTTTAAGAAAAAAAATAAAGGCGGGGCGGAGAAATGAAAATCAGGCTCGCCCGATTTCCGTTTCACCAGTACATCTCTATTTTATATATTATAACCGTCTTTGAGTTCTGCGCAAGGAGGAACCTAAAAAAGTTTTCTGCCGAATCTTTCTATTGATTCCGCTTGAGATTTCAATTTTGCGATTTCAATTTTATTGTCAAAAAAAGAGTTTTCGAAAAAGTTTTATAAATTAATGAAAAATAAACAACTTTTAACTTTCTTTTTTACGTATCTTGTGTTATAATGGAACAATAAAAAAAAGGTATGATTTTTGTACCGTTTTAAAGACGGGGGGAAATGAACGAAATGTCTCATAGGGAAAAATTTTCACACGGTTTCACGCTTGTGGAACTTTTGGTCGTCATTGCAATCATCGGAATGCTGGTGGGGCTCCTGCTTCCAGCGGTTCAGCAGGCTCGCGAGGCGGCGCGCGTCATGCAGTGCAACAACAATCTGCATCAATTGGGGCTGGCGGCTCTCAATGTGGAATCGTCTTCCAAGTTCCTCCCCAGCGGCGGGTGGGGCTATTACTGGCTCGGCGACCCGGACGCAGGATTCGGAAACAAACAGCCCGGCGGCTGGACGTATTCCATTCTTCCAATGCTCGACCAAAACAACCTCTACATGCTTCCCGCAGACGGAGCCGTTCCGGAGAGTCCTTCCGCCACGAGCCGCAGCGGGTGCGACACGCTGCAGCAGACGCCCGTCAGCGCGTTCAACTGTCCTTCTCGCCGAAGTTTGAAGCTCTATCCGGCAAAACAGCCTCGAAATTGCTACAACTTTTCGCTCGCTTCCCCCTGCGCCAAAACGGACTATGCGGCGTGCTGCGGCACGTATTCCGGAAGCGTCACCGTTACGCACAACTATCAGGGGCCGACGACTTCCGCAATCGCAACGTGCCGCACGAACAATGCGTGGGATAAAACGTATGAATTCAACACAAAAAACACAGGCGTCATTTTTGCGCACTCCAAAATCGCAATCGGAGATATTCGTGACGGAATGTCGAACACGTATATGATTGGTGAGAAATTCATGGACCCGGGAACCTACGAACAGCTGGAATATACGGGTTCCTCGACGCTGAACGGCGACGACGATTACACGCTTTGGACCGGCGCGGACCTCGATAATATACGCCCCACGTACTGCGGAAGTTTCAGCGGAACGACATTTAATCCCGCAGCCACGCAGCGTACGCCGATGCAGGACCGCGCAGGATTCGGCGAGTCCGGAAGCCACCGATTCGGAAGCAGTCACGCCGGGACGGTCGGAATCTGCATGTGCGACGGTTCCGCGCAGCGAGTTTCCTACAGCATCGACCCCGAAATTCATCACTGCAAAGGGGATCGAAAAGACGGAATGGCGGCCAGCGGCGTCTCGCTCAATTAATCATTTAACTTTCAAAGCGGATTCATAGAAAATCACAAAATTTCATTAAATTTTCATAAAATTCATAAGTATTCAACGTTCTGAGTGTTTCGAAGCGATTTTATTTTGGAGAATCGAGCAAATGACTGTTTTAAAATTTGTAATTGTATTCATCGTTCTTTTCAGTCAGACGCTTTTTGTTTCGTCGATGCAGACGGTTTCCGCGCAGGATGAGGAAACGAAAGCACGCTGGGAGTCGCAAAAAACGAAGGATCGCGAACTGTGGAACGCTCGGACTGTCGGCGAAAATCTGGCGCTGGGAAAAACTGTGCAACTGATTCCCAAACCCGATTATCGGTTGACCGTGCGCGGCGATTCGGACTCCACGGACCTGACGGACGGCGTGCTTTCCACGGCGCCTTGGGATCGACTCTGGTTCGACTCAAAATCGGTGGGCTGGTACTTTGCGGACGGGTTGGAACGGTTCGTGAGGCTCGATCTCGGACAGATTCAGCCGATAGAACGCGTCGTGATTCGTTGTTTGGGCGGTTCCGGGCACAATTTCCGTTTCCCGAAACAGTTTGAAGTCTGGGTTTCGCGCGACGGTCGTGAATGGTTTCAGGCGGCGTCCATGCAGAAATTGATGCCGTGCGAGGCGTCGCAGTGCGACTGGGACCGCTATTACTACCTCGAGGAAAGCGGCGAAACGTATGAAACACGTACGTTTCCGTTCGAGCTGAATGTCGAGGCGGACGCACGCTTCATCCTCCTTAAAATCACGGGCGCGACGGCCAGCGTCTTTTCGGACGAACTGGCGGTGATGAAGGTTCCGGAAACGAAGGAAGATTCCCAGAATCTCCAAGTTTCTCAAGACGCCCAACTCTCCCAAAGTCCTCAAGATCCCCAAAATCCTCCGCAGCTTCGGAATCCTTCTGCGAGATTTAACGCTGCGTATTCCGGAACGGCGCGTTCTTTTCCTCTCGAAGGCGTGATTCTCTCCACGCGCTGGCCGGAGTTGGGAATCGTTCGAGGAATGCAGATTCCGCAGCATTTTCAGATGATGGATTTGCGTCCGACGGACCGTGAGGCGGAAACGGCGGCGTCCCAGCAAGTTGAAATGGTTCTTGAAATACCGAATGGAATCGGCGTTTCGGCTGGAAATCCGGCGGAGATTCCTGCAGAGTGGCAGAATGTGACGGGTGAAGCGCTTCCGCTCGGTGAAGACGGCGCAAAATACGCGCGTTTTGTGTTTCCGCTCGCAGAAAAGAACGGAACATTCGCCCTTCCGACGCTTTATTTTTCGGTTCAGGAAGAAGAATCGCGTCCGTTTCCTCCTGTGCGTCTTTACGCGAGGTGCGGGGGAGAGCCGCAGTTTCAGACGACGCTCCCCGTGCGAGTCGAAACGCTTCCGGAGTTCGAACCGTTCACGCAGCTTCACGTGAGTTTGGCGTGGATGGGGGAAAAAGAACAAAAAAGCTGGCCGAACTTTTTCACGAACTATCGAAAATTAGGGTTCAATGCAGTTCCAACGTTTCCGCGTTACTGGCCGAAAGAGGATGAAAAAATCGCATCCAATCTGGATTTTACCGCAGAAGCACGGCGTCAGGGGTTTCGAATCGTGATGAACGAGTCGCCGCTGCACGTGATGATGGGCGGAAAAGCAGAAGGGGACGAAATTTTTTGTCAGACGCCTGAAAAACCGGGGAAAAATCTCTGCCCAACCTATCGCGGCGAGGCGTACGAACGGGAAATGAACCGCGTTGCGCAGTGTGTGCAGCGGGTTCGGCCGGACTTCGTCTTTTTCGACATAGAATGCTGGCACACGGCTCTTTCGAGTGCGAAAACCTGCACGCGCTGTCAGAATGCGTTCCAAAACGCGCAAAAATCGGAACCGGATTTGACGCTTGAAACGTTTTTGTTCCGTCAGGGACGGGAAATCACGCGCGATTTGCACGATGCGGTCGTTCGAGGAGCCAAAGACGCACAGATTTCTGTACCGATTATCGGTTCTTATAATCGTCAGCCGACGAAACCGGTTTACGCGATTGAGCGATTTGACGAAACGTACCCGGAATCCTTGGATCTCGCGATGCCGTCGCTGTACGTTGCGGGGCGGGAACGCGACGTGCATGAAAACATTCGGCAAAACTGCGGACTTCTCGGAAATTCTGACCTGATTCCGTGGCTTTCTGCCGGCTGTTACGGCGAATTTGACCCTTCCAATCTGGAATTTATGGTTCTCGAAGCGTTTTTGAATGGGTCGTGCGGCGTCACGTATTACTGTTTTACGGATTTCGACACTCCGTTGGATTTTTATGCGCACGCAAAGGCGCTCGCGCAGCTTCGTCCCTGCGAAACGCTTTTGGTTCAAGGAAAACCGCTTGATTTTTCGGGTTCCTGTCCGCAGATGCTTTATTCGGCGCTGGGAACGGATTCGGAGTGTCTTTTGCTGGTCGGAAATCCGGACGGTGCCGACCCTGAAATTCACGTTTCCATTCCGCTGAAGACTTCCGAAAGCGGCAAAAATTTTCGAGTTCGGGACCTTCAAAGCGGCGAGGAAACGGTTTGTTCGGCGGGAGTTCCGTGGAGTTTCTGCGTAGAAAAGGGAAAAGTTCGGCTTTTTCACGTTCAATTGGATGATGAATCAGAACAATGAGAGGAAGTCCTAAAAACACAATATTAAAAAGTTTTTGACCTGGTACGGCCGGGAGCGAGAAACTGGGAAAAAACAACATTCAAAATGTTTCCCTCTCACGACCGAAACGACAGTACGGGAGCGTTTTGTTTCCTCTGATTTACGTGAAAAACCACGTTTTTTGTTTTATTTTTTAACTTTTATACTTAAACTTTAATACTTGAAATTATAGAATGTCGCACTGCAAAAGAATCTGTTTGTTGATTTTTCTCCTATTTCTTGCCGGCGTCCTCGTTTGGGCGGGGGCCGTGCGGGCCGCAATGAGTCCGAAACTGCTGCGTTTCGAGGGCGAAACGATGGGGACCGCCTGGCACGTAAGCGTGATTTCCACCCCGCAAAATCACATCTCAAAAGAAAAATGTGCTGAAATTCAGACCCTGATTGAAGAGTCGCTGAAAGAGGTCGATTTCCGAATGTCCACGTGGAAGGATTTCACCGAACTCTCGCGACTTAACGCACAAAAATCGATTGAGACGGATTTTCCCCTTTCGCCGGAGCTGGCGCTTGTGTTGAAGTCGGCGCTTTCGATCTCCGAAAAGACGGACGGCGCGTACGATGTGACGGTCGGGCCGCTCGTGAATTTGTGGAAATTCGGACCGACGCGCGGCGACGATTCGATGCCGGAAATTCCCGATGAAGCTGCAATTTCTGACGCGAAAAGTCACATCGGCTGGCAGTCGCTGACCGTACTGGAAACCCCGTCTGAGAATAGCGTACAGTATTTTTTGCGTCGAACGAAACCGGAGTTGTACGTGGATCTTTCGAGCATCGCGAAGGGATACGGAACGGACTGCGCGTCGGCGGCGCTCGAAAAAATGGGGGTCGAAAACTACATGGTGGAGGTGGGAGGCGAGGTGCGTACGCGCGGAACGAATCGCCTTGGGAAACCGTGGCGGCTGGGAATTTCGCTGCCGGTTCCCGACTCGAATCAGCTGTTCGGCGCGGTGGAGTTGAACGACGAGGCGCTTGCAACGTCGGGCGACTATCGGAACTTCAAGCTGGAAGGTTCCACGCGGCTTTCGCACATCATTGATCCACGGACGGGCCGTCCCATTGAACACGCGCTTGTTTCCGTTTCGGTTCTTTCGCAGGACTGCATGACGGCAGACGCCTGGGCGACCGCGCTCCTTGTTTTAGGGCCTGAAGAAGGGGTAAAAGTTGCGCAGCGTGAACATCTTCGCGTCCTGTTTTTGATTCAGGACGGACAGAAAATCGTTCCGAAAAGTGTCGGATTTCCGTGCATTCCCAATCCGTATTTAGACAAACAAAAGTAGAAGGGTGATGTGAATAACAAAAGATAGAAAAACGTAAAACATTCAATAAATATTCAAAAACATTAAAGATTGGTATTCATACAGATTGTTTCAAAAAACAAAGGAGTTTCCAATGAAATCAATTTCACTCCGAACGCTGCTGATTTTAGGCGCGTTCGCACTCACGTTCGTTTTGATGGGATTCGGACTTCAAACGTCCGCGTGCGCGCAGTCCCCGACGCAGAAATTGCCGAACATCATCTATATTTTGGCCGATGATATGGGAAAATACGAGTTGGGCTGTTACGGTCAGGAAAAAATCCGGACCCCCAACATCGACACGCTTGCGTCGGAAGGCGTTCTTTTGACCCAGCATTACACCGGCGCGCCCGTTTGTGCGCCCGCCCGATGCACTTTTATGACGGGAAAGCATCTTGGTCACGCTTACATTCGCGACAATCGAGAGGTTCAGCCTGAGGGACAGGCTCCGATTCCCGGCGATTCGGTTACGATTGCGAAGATTCTGAAGTCTCGCGGGTACGTCACCGGCGCGTTTGGGAAATGGGGTCTGGGGTACGTGGGGTCGGAAGGCGATCCGAACAATCAGGGTTTCGATGAGTTTTTCGGCTACAACTGCCAGCGTCAGGCGCATTCTTACTATCCGGACCATCTCTGGCGCAATCGTGAAATGGTGACGTTGAGAAACGCTCCCGACAAACGCAGCGGTCTTGATTATTCGCAGGATCTCATCGCCGCAGAGTCTCTGAAATTCATTCGCGAGAACAAGGACAAACCGTTTTTCATGTTTTTGCCGTTCACGATTCCGCACGTGGCGCTGCAGGTTCCGGAGGATTCTGTCGAGGAATACACAAAATTGGGATGGAACGATCCGCCGTACGATGGGAAAAAGGGTTATTTCCCGCATCCCGCCCCGCGAGCGGCTTACGCGGCGATGATTACGCGCATGGATCGTCAGATCGGCGAGATGATGGCGCTGCTGAAGGAGTTGGGACTCGACGAAAACACGCTTGTGATTTTTACGTCCGACAATGGTGTGACGCACGATGTTGGAGGAGTGGACCACGCTTTTTTCCGAAGTGAAGGCGACTTGCGCGGCATGAAAGGTTCGGTGTATGAGGGTGGAATTTCTGCGCCGTTTGTGGCTCGCTGGCCTGGAAAAATCCAGTCGGGAACGACGTCCGGTCATCTTTGTGCGTTTTACGACATGATGCCGACGTTTGCGGAGATTGCCGGGGTCCAGCTGGAGCCGGGAATTACGGATGGAATCAGTTTCCTTCCGACGCTGCTCGGACAGCCGGAAAAGCAGGGCGAGCATTCCTTTTTGTACTGGGAATTCTACGGTTACGGCGGCCAGGTTGCGGTTCGAATGGGGGATTGGAAGGGCGTGCGTCAAAATCTTCATAAGAAGCCGAACGCGCCGTGGGAGCTGTACAATTTGAAGGACGATCCGAACGAAACGACGGACGTTGCGGCTCAGCATCCTGAGATTCTTAAGAAAATGAAACAGATTTCGAAAGACGAGCATACGGATTCACCGCTCTGGAAATTTTAACGTTTCCTCCCCCCCTTGCGGTCGGCTCCCCGATTTGTTAAAATGACGAAATCCTGGGAACGCGGGCGTCTCGCCCGCAGTCAATTTGAATATTGTACATAT
>CAYTLK010000069.1:0-19480 GCA_964438515.1 uncultured Planctomycetaceae bacterium | reverse complement strand
CCAAACACCCTAATTCCACTCACTTCGTTCGTTTCATTACGGGCTTGCGGGTCTCAAAAATCCGCGTTCACAAGGCGAGCGGCGGGCTTTTTGCCCGCTGAAAGTGCGGAGCCGTCACACCGGGGACGCGCCTTGGACCGTTAAAAATCGAAGCCAAAGAAAGACCGAACCACCGGGGGTAAAAAAACCCCGGATCGCCTTGGACCGTTAAAAAACGAATCCGACGAAAGACCGAACCACCGGGGGCTCACACCCGGCTCGCCTTGGGCCGTAAAAGAGGACGCCCGCTTCCCAGGTTCCATTCGAACTTTTTTTCATTTTAGAAAATTGCACATTTTTCAGGAGTCCAAAACATGCAGCCCACCCGACTTTTTCAGTCTCTGATGTTTCTTGTTTGCGTCTGTTTGACGGCGCTTTCCTCACGTGCGGACGACGCATTTTACGCCATTCGCGGCGGAATTCCGAACAGTCAGTATTACTTTAAAGCAAATATTACGGGAAATCAGTACCTTTTTTACATCGGCGGCGACCTCCTCGACGGTACGGGGCTTTCGAACCCGAATGAACGCTGGAGCGCGCAAATGACGGATGCATTTCGGACGCATTTTCCCGAATCCCAAATCATCGAAACGCGTCACGCCCAGCCGAAAGGAAGCTGGTTTGCGCAGTATCGAACTTCCGGCGGACAGGCAGTTTTCGGGGAGGTGATTTGCAGCGGACACCTCGCGATTCTGGAACTTGCGACGGGCGACAGAAACGTCACGCGGGCGCATGCGGAGCGTCAGGTAGAGGGTCTCGTTCGTCAAATCAGCCTCTATCGCGCGACCCACAGCACGATCGTCGTATACGCAATGACGCCTGAATTTTACGATGCGTACCGTGCAGGAAAGGAACCCGAATACATCACGTGGTGCGAAAAAATTCTGACGTACTACAACATTCCGAGTTTGAACCTTGCGAAATACGCGGCCGACGAGATTCAGGCGGGAAATCTCACGTGGGAAGAGTTTTCGAAAGATGGAATTCATCCGACCGACCGCGGCGCAAAAGTGTATCAGGACGCAATTCAGAAGTTCGTCGATGCGCTGCTCGCCGCAAATGCCGTGCCGGAACAGCCGAAACGAATCGAGCTTCCGAAACCGCTTTTCGAAACGACGAACCCGAACGGAAGAATCATCGCCTATGAACGTACAAAATTCAGTGACGGATGGAAATCCGGGATGGAAAGTCCGATAAAACCCTTCCGACATCTGCTTGTGACGGACAAAAAAGGCGAAACGCTCGCGCTTTCGTTCACCGGAACGGACGCGGGGCTGATTTACGTTCAATCTTCCGACTCGATGCGCCTCGAATATTCGATCGACGGTAAACCGTGGAAAGAAATTTTGCCGGAAAAACCTGAAAATACACCAAAAGAAGGCGAAACGCAAACCTTTTCACTCCGTGCGATTCCGCTGGAGGAACTGCTGGACGCCTCGCAGGAACACTCCATCGTGATTCGAACCCTCGGCGACGGAACGGCCCGAATCGGCGGGGTTTTGCTCAACGGAAACATTCCCGACATTTATGCTGGAATGAGTCCGCTCGAACGCATCGACGCCGTGTACGCCGCCATGCAAAAAATCGAATACACTCCCGACCCGCAGCGCTTTCAATTCCTTCCGAAAACGATGGAACGTCTGAAAAACGGCGGCTCGCTGCGGCTCGTGCTGCTGGGCGACTCCGTCATCGGAAATACGAGCGGTTCCAACTTCAATCTTCTGCTTGAACGCGACTATCCAACGTGCAAAATCGAAAAAATCACCTCCACCCGCAGCTCCACCGGATGTAGCTGGTACCAACACGAAAATCGAATTCAATCGTACGTTATTGAGAAAAACCCCGATTTTCTCATCATCGGCGGCATCTCGAACGGTCTGGACCCCGAAGCGGTTCGAAGCGTGATTCGACAGGTGCGCGCCCAGCGTCCCGACCTTGAAATTCTGTTCATCACCCCTGTTTTCGGCGCGATGCGCGACGATCACATTCGGAATTGGGCGTATATTCCTCCTGAAGGGAGTTTTCGTGCAGGAATGAAAAAAGTGTGTGAGGAAGAAAAGTGTGCGTATTTCGACATGACGGCGCCGTGGTGGAAGTACATCGAAGAGAGCGGCAAAACCTACGGTTGGTTCATGGGCGACTCGGTTCACGCGAACGAGCGCGGCTGTCAAATCATCGCTCGTCTTCTTGAACGATACTTTCAGCCGTAAAATCGAATCCTGGGGTTGCGGGCGGGACGCACGCGCTCCCAGGAAACAGTTTTCGTACGATTTGTGATTTACGGTTTCACGAATTTCTCAGCAGGCGCGCCGCACTGGGGACAGTTTGCGGGCGCCTCATCTTCTTCTATAAATCCGCAGACGGTACAAACGAAAATCGGCGTTTCAGAATCGGAATCGGCGGCGGAAGCGGAGCCGGAATCTTTTTCGGAATCTTTTTCGGAATGTTCAAGCGTCTTTTGAAACAGTTCGAGGTGCTGTTCGTCGTTTTTCAGAGCCGTCTCGCAGTTCTTCACCACGCCGTGCGCCTTCGCGGGAAGCAGCGTCTTCAAGTCGCTCATCAGTTCCGGGTAGAATTTTGAAATCGTTTCTTTTTCCGATTCGATCGACTTTTTCAGCATCTCGGAAAGGGACGCACCCTCTGGAATTTCCACATTCGCGACGGGCGTTTCCCCCAGTGCTTTCAGGGCGCGCGCGTGTTGGTCTGCGTGAACGGATTCCGACTTTGCGACGGCTCGGAATACAGATGCGGCGTGCTTCCACCCGTCTTTTTCCGCCTTTTCCGCCCAGGCGTTGCAGCGAGCGCCGGCGGCGAACTCACGGAGATACGCGTCGTTCAGGCGTTTTACGAGTTTGTCGAACGATTCTGGGGAAATTTCCTTCGTCTCAATCGTAACTTCCGTGATTTCGACGGGAGTTTCCGAGTTCTTTTCCCCGTTTTTCATTTTGGAGGAGTGCATTCCGTCGCAGCCCGCCAGAGACACAATAAGCAGCGCACCGAGCGCCAGAGTCACCGTTTTTTTCATCTTTCCCACCTTTCAATTCCTGAAAATGACCGAAAAAAATTTTTCCAGTTTCATTCTAATGAGTGAGTCAAACGAAACGCGCCCCTCCATGAAAAATAAGACGAGTTCTTTCTTACTTTTTCGACGGGTGGGCCTTGCGCAAAATCGTAAAAAGGGGTATAATACGCGGAAATTTATAAATATTTATCCATATATGGCGGTCGTATGTCCCTTCAGCCCAACATTCCGAATTCGTTTACGCATGCGGTGCACGTTTTACAGCGGCACTCGCTCGAGGAACGTCTGCGTTTTGCGCGGCTGCGGACCCTGCACCAACTCCTGTTTTTCGCGCTCGCAATGAGTGTTGCTGTTCCGGCCGGCGTCCTCGGAATGTCGTTCCGCGTCAGTATTACTTGGGCGAATCATCTGCGCACTCTGCATCCGTGGATGATTTGGCTTCTGCCTGTCGGCGGCCTTTTTATCGCATTTTTATACTCGTTTTGCCGCGTTGCGCCTCGCGACGAGCTGCAGTGTGTGGTGAGTTCGATTCATTGCGCAAAATCAAAAAATTCGAATAGTTTTCATGTTTCCGGCTGGATGCCGCCGCTTATTTATGCCGCGTCGGTCATTTCGCATCTTTGCGGTGCGTCGATCGGCTGTGAGGGCGCGTCCCTGATTCTCGGCGGCGGCGTCGGCGCGCAGGCGGCCCGCTGGTTCCGGCTGAATGGAAACGATTACGCCCTCGTGGTGTTTTGCGCGATGGCGAGCGCGTTCTCGCCGCTCCTCGGAACCCCCATTGCAGCTGCGATTTTCGTACTGGAACGCTGTCGTTACTACCGCTGGCAGCTCGTTTTTCCCTGCCTCGCCGCCTCGCTGATTTCCTACGAACTGGCGCTTTTGGCTGGTGTGGAACCGCTGCGTTTCAACCTGCTCGCCTCCGCTGAGATTCTTCCGTCCGTCAGTTTCGGGACCTTTGGAAGCATCACCCTTCTGACGGCGTACTGCATCGCGACGGGTTTCGCGTTTCGCTGGACGCTTGAAGGCGTTACGCGTCTGTGCGACCGATTCCTTCCGAACCGTTTTTTCGCAATGGCGGTCGGCGGCGGCGCAATCCTCGCAATGACGCTCCTCCTCGGAACGCAGGCGTATTCCGGCACCGGAATTCCTGGAATCGCTGCGGCTCTCCACGGCTCTGCGGGAGACTGGGCGTTTTTCTGGAAAATCTTTTTTACCTCCCTCGCGCTCGGATTCGGGTTCAAAGGCGGTCAAATCGTCCCTGCGTTCTTCGTCGGAGCCGTTTTGGGCTGTGCGCTCGCTCCCGCGTTGGGACTTTCGCCGACGTTTGCCGCCGCGCTGGGACTCATCACGCTCTTTGCGGTCGTCGTACGCTGTCCCGTTGCGGCGCTTCTTCTCGCACTTGAGATTTTTCAGTGGGCCGGGATTCTTTGGTTTTCGTACATTATAGTATTATGCGTGTTGGTCTTTGCGTGGTTCCGAAGCCGCAAAACATCCGAACGCTGCGCGTGATTCTCGGAAAAGTACGGGCGTACGTTTTCACAGAAAAAACACTCATACTTTCCTTTTTCTTTTCGTTTTTTTAATTTGCCTCACTTGACATCGGCCTTTGGCTCAAGTATAATACAACAATCCTATGAAATTTCACATTCGGATTTTCAAGCGGAATGCGTATATACTCGTTCCACTTGAAAAATTCGCATTGGGCGGCTACGGCGGCAGTCGTTTCTCGATAGAGTAACGACGGAGAAGCGAAAATTCAAAATGCATCGGGTATAATTTATCGAAACTGTTACTTCTGGAGGTTTTATGCAAAACTTTACTTATCACAATACTGTGAAAATCGTTTTCGGACAGGATTCCGTGAAAAAAATCGGCGGCGAAGCGGCGCCTTTCGGGAAGAAAGCCCTGCTCGTTTACGGAAAAGGTTCCGTCAAGGCGAACGGATTGTACGACACGGTCGTTCAGTCCCTGAATCAGGCAGGAATTGAAACGGTCGATTTTTCCGGCGTTTCGCCCAACCCGCGGCTTTCGCACACGCTCGAAGGGATTGCGCTCGCAAAGAAAGAAAAAATCGATTTGATTATTGCTCTCGGCGGCGGAAGTGTGATCGATGAATCCAAAGCAATCGCGATGGGAACCGTCTATTCAGGGAACGTTTGGGATTTTTATCTCAGAAAAGCAACACCCAAAACGGCGATTCCGCTTTGCGTTGTTCTGACGGTTGCTGCGACGGGAACGGAAATGAACGGCGGGACGGTCATCACGAATGAAGAGACGAAACAGAAATTCGGAATCACTGTGGATGCCGCGATGCCGAAAGTTTCAATCCTCGATCCGAACGCCACGTTCACCGTGGGCGCGAAGTACACCGCCTACGCCGGAGTCGATATTTTCGCACATATTTTGGAGGGGTACATTACGAACGACGACCCGGAAACTCCCATTCAGAACCGGTATGCCGAAAGTTTGATGAAAACCGACATGGAAATGACGGTCCGCTGCATTGAAGAACCCACGGATTATCAGGCGCGCGCGAACATGATGTGGTGTTCCACGATGGCCTGGAACGGTCTGCTGCTTTCGGGAATCGGAACGTTCGGATATCCGGGACATTTAATCGGCCACTCGATGAGCTGTTTGTACGACACGCCGCACGGTGCGTCGCTTTCGATTGCTTTACCCTCCTGGATGCGCAAGGTGAAGCCGCTTTACACCCGCAAATTGTCGATGTTCGCCCGAAATGTGATGAACGTTCAGGATTCGTGCGACGATTCGGCCATTGATGAAGGGATTCTTCGTCTGGAAAATTGGTTCCGTCAGATTCATTCGCCCGTGAACTTTTCCGAAGCGGGAATTCCGCTGGAGGGATTCGAGCCGATTGTGGAAAATATCGCAGAATGTGCGCCCGTTTGGGGTTTGCCGATGTATACGAAAGAATTCGTGTCGGCCCTGCTCGCTCCCGCCTGCAAGTAACATACGTTTGAATTATACACAATTTTTAATCAAGTAAAATCAGAGGGACTGCGGAACGTTCGCAGCCCCTTTTTCTGTATGTCTTGCATGAATTCTAACTTAGGGCGTGTTCACATTGCCAGGCCTGAGGAATTCGTAAATTGAGGTGAGGTGGAGGAAGGCGGTGAACATGATTCGAGCTTGTCGTAACGCGTGAAAATACGGCGAAAACCCTTAATTCGTCGTGCAAAGCCTTGAAAACACGGTCCAAAACGCCTTTGTCGGTCGGCGCCGCATCCGCATATAGGCCGCTTCTGCATATAGACGGTGTGCCAGTTTCCGAAACAAAATGAAGTCTAATACTGCACAAAATTCATTTCTGTATGTGTGGCGGGCAGGTACTTAATGAATTACGAACGTATACAATCGGCTGGCTGGGTTACTACCAAATTACGTCGCTGAAAACGGTTCTGACGAAATTGGATTCGTGGATACGTCATCGTTTGCGGTGCTGCTTCTGGAACGCGTGCGAGCGCGTCATGAAAACCTGCTTCGCCCCGGAGCGTCCCGCAGCGATGCGTGGCGGACGACCGGCACGGCGACGATTCATACGGCCTTAACGAACGAGTATCTCTGTTCGAACGATTGAACCGCCGTATGCCGAACGGCACGTACGGTGGTGTGAGAGGACGACCGACCAAATAATGAGCGGTTTCCTACTCGATGGTTCCATAAAAAAACCGCCCGAAGCGCATTTCGGACGGCGATGGAGAAAACTCCATGCTGAATGTCGTTGATAATCGTTTAAAATATCAAACAGACGGCATCAGTTCGCTGCGACGCGGAAGAAGCTGCTTTTTCAGCCGTTTCATCATCTGCGTGTGCATCTGACTCACCCGACTCTCCGATAAATCTAACGTTGCTCCAATTTCTTTCATCGTCATTTCTTCATAATAATACAGAATCAATATAAGACGCTCGTTCTGAGAAAGCCCTTTCGTAATCAATTTAATGAGATCTTTGCGCTGTATCGCCGCCGTTGGATCCTCACTGCGCCGGTCCTCAAGCACGTCCCCTTCTCGAACGTCACTATCGTCATCGTCGCCCGCCCACTTGTTGTTCAGGCTGATCATCCCCACCGTCGTGGTTTCTTTTTTGAGCTTTTCGACTTCATCCGCCGAAATCTGCATCACTTCCGCAATCTCCGCGTTGCTGGGAGAGCGCCCCAAACGGAGTTCCAAACGGTGCGTCACGCTGTTCAGTTTCGACGCCCGCGAACGAATGAGACGCGGAACCCAATCCAAATTTCGAATCTCATCCAGCATCGCCCCCTGAATTCTTTGAATACAATACGTTTCGAATTTTACGCCGCGGCCCAAATCGTACGATTCGATGGCGTCCATAAGTCCGAAATAACCTGATGAAATCAAATCGTCCAGTTCTACTTCGTTCGGAAAACGCGCGCGGATTTTCTCGCCGTTAAACTTTACGAGCGGCATATACGCTTCCATGAGCTGGTTGCGCAGTTCAACCGTTGGATTCTGTTTGTACCGAACCCAGATTTCATCCAGTTCTGCTGAATTTTTTGGACTTGCCACGGATTTCCTCCAAACAACGCTATACGTTTTGTGTAATATGTTGGGTTATTTTTTGATTAATTTGAATTTTATTTTTGAGGTTTGATTTTACTTTGATTAAAGTTTTGAATTAAACCTGTTTTTGTATCGTTTCGTCGCCGAGAAGGAGTTTCGCGAGTCTTTTCGACTCCGCAACCTCAAAATCGTCGGGGACTTTTTGTCCGTTCGTGATGTAACTCACTGGAAGAGCCGAGGTTTGAAGGAGGGGATACAAGTTTCCCAGTCCCAGCGACTCGTCGAGCTTCGTGAGGATGAGCGACGTCGTTCCAAGCGGCGCGAACGACTCGGCCGTCCGCTGTAAAACACGGGTTCTGGCGGTGCTTGAAAGGACGAGCATTACATCATTTACCTGTGCTTCATCGAAAAACATACGCATTTCTTGAAGCGAAATTTCTTCCACCCGACTCTGACCCGCCGTGTCGATGAGGACGAGGTCGAAATCCGCCATTCGTGCAATCGCCTCGCGCATCTGCCGTCGCGTCGAAGCGCAAAGCATCGGAATTCCAATGACGTCCGCAAACGTTTGCAGCTGTTCCACCGCACCCATTCGGGAGAGGTCGAGCGTGATGAGGCCCACGTGACAGCCGCGGCGCTGACGATAATCAATCGCAAGTTTCGCAATCGTCGTTGTTTTTCCGACCCCCGTCGGTCCCACGAGCGCGACAGTTTGCCGTTTTCCTTCCTGAATCGCAATCGGGCCGGTCGTCTGAATCTCCTGCGCAACGAATTCTTGAAGTTTCTGCGTCAAAAAACGTGCGTCCGCGTTTGGCGCGCGGCGGCTTGCGGCGGCGTAAAGCGTCTCATCTTCACGAAGACGTTCGACGAGTTCCGTGATGGAACGTTCGCACATGTCGGCCGTCTGGAGTTTTGCGTACATTTCGAGAAGCGCGTCTTTGAACGGGGAGCGCTCCTCGGATTTCGGCATCTTCACCGCGCCTGCAATCTGCTGGAAGAATCCGCTGCCGCCAAAAAGCAGGCTCGAATCCTCTTTAGGTTCCGGTGAAAACGAAGGTGCTGAAAATTGTGCAGGATTCTCTTTCGCCGAAGGAGCGTCTGAAAACCATCGGTCTGGAATTCCATCCTCCGACGAGCTGAACGCGCCGAAAGTGCTGAACGTCTCGACCGAACTCTCCTCCGGCAAAGCGTCCTGCGCGTCATTCGTCGCGGTGACTTCAACGCATGCTTCCCCCAAACTCATTCCAAAAATGCGTCGAGCTGGAATTTCACGGGTTTCCAGCAGTGTCGCGTCGATTCCGAGGTCGCGGCGAATCATCGCGAAGGCTTCGTGCATGTTTTTTGCCCGATAGGTTTTAACCGCCATGACGTCTCCTGACATAAACCGAAAAATATTTCAAACATAAAGAATAAATTAGCAACTTTTTCGATTTTACGCAAGACTGATTTCCAGAAAAAGAGAAAAATTGTCGTTTTGGTTCTGAACATCGTACCGTTGTTTCTCGTACACCCCTCACGCCGAGCGGCCTCGCGCCCCCATCGACAAAAACCTCACATTTTGATATTATACTGATTCCGCTTGAGATTTCACTTTTTAAGAAGGGCGGCACTCAGTGCCGGGGGCGAAGGAACCGTTTTCCGCCCGGCGGCAGAGTGAATGGAACCGGAACACTCCGTTTTTCAGGAACCCGTAATCAGCGGGCGAAAGGTCCGCCGCCCGCCTTGATAAAAACACAGGGAAATTGCAGCCGGATGCAATAATAGAAAATCGTTTCAGATTTCGATAGAGAAATCAAAGAATTGCTGAAAATGAAGGAATCGGACGAGTGCGTGAATCAAAAAAACGACCCGCAGTCTCCCACGAGTCGTTTCGGAAGTGTGTATCGTTTGTTTTTCAGAATCGAATAATGGCGTCGCAACTGACCGTAAATTCATAGTTCGCACTGTTGCGGTCGTAACTGTAATAGGTCGAGCCGGCGTTTTCCAACTCCATGTCGCTGTAGTCCCAACGAACCTCTGGTCGTACCGTCAGCCACGGACACGGATCCCAGTTCGCGCCGAACGTCCACGCAAAGTAATTGACGCCAGTGTTTGCAAACGTCGTTTTGTAGCCGCCGCTCAGAACCGTATTTTCTTTGTCGTTGAACCACTCGAAGCGTGCGCCGAGCGTCAGCGTGTCGGTCATCCGATAAAACAGGTAGTTCGTAAATCCGTACCAGTTGCGCCCCTGGAAAGTGTCGTCTGCCGCAATGTCGTACACCTCAGCATCGTTGTTTCCGTACGTAAATTCCACTGCGTAAATGAATCGATCGGAAAATTTGAACTTCGCAATGAGGTCAAAAACGGTCGTATTCGAGGCGTCTCCGTCATTCATTCCGTAATCGTCTGCCTGAAATGAGGCGGCCGACTGCTTTCCATTCATCACAAGGGCCGAAAGTCCGAAGTTTCCGCACGCGTTTTCATACGTAGCGCCGATCACCATCGAAAAATGATCGCCGGGCGTGTCGAATGCGTTCCACTCGTTCACGGCTCCCGCGACGATTGCAAGACCTTGCGTCACATTCCACTCACTCATCACGCCCGTCATCGTGGTCGGCATTCCGTACACACTCGTGTAAGAACGGGAGTAAAAGAAATTCTGATTCGCCTGATTCGACTCGAATCCCATCACCGAATGAAAATGACCGACTTTCACATCCACACCCGCCAGCCACGGTGAGTAAAGTTCCAAATACGCCTGCGGAATCGCCATTCCGTACATGTTTCGTCCCGCACGATACTCGTCGCGTCCGGAATCGTGACCGTTCCAGTGAGGATCGTTCGTCGGCGTCGTTTCGAGACCCGCAGCCGTCATATAGTAATAATCCGTTCCGTACATCACGTCCAGCTGTCCGCCGAGCGCCCACTGATCGCACTTGAAAACGCGCCGTCCAGCCGACAAATAAAGCTGATTCAGCTGGTAGCCCTCTTTATCGTTCACCGCCATCGGTTCGCCGTAGGAACTCGTGTTGCTGTTCACGTTGAACCCCTGCGCCACATAACCCTCGACGAAAAACTGTCCAGGGCCGAGAATCCCGCCGCCGCAAGGTGCGCAGTAAGATTCGCAAAAATCAGGAAGAAACAGACCCGCTGCCGGTTCCGGAATCCCCGCCATTTCCTCAGTCACAATGGGGCCCGCGCCCTCTTCGACGACCATTCCGTCTCCATAAGACGGCTGCTGCATCATCATCGGAGCCGGCGCCGAGGTTTGAACCTGAACCGGACCTTGAACCGGAACTTGCGCCTGAACCGGAATTGCTGCATAGGACATTGCGGAGCTTGACGTTGCGATGCGCGAATAAATCGGCGGATCGTCCGGAAGCTGAATTGTATCTGGAATGGCGCTCTGCGCGCTGACCGCTGCCGTCGCCGCAAGCAAAACCGTTAAAAAACCGAAAACCTTTCGAATCACTGTGATTTGGAATAAATCGTGAGTCATCATCGTTTCCCCTGATAAAAAAATACACACTGAACACACTTCCATCCTGTTGGATAGTAAATGTATCGGTTGTACCGGTCAGAGTGTTTAGGTAAAATTTAACGATTTTGTAAAATTTACAGATTAGACAGAAAATTACTGCTTATATGAAACTCGCAGAAAGATGTAAGATTGTTGCTTTATAAATCAAAATGACGAAAACACCAATCACGCAAAGCAGATTTTTAATTATAAATTCTCGTGTTTCATGTGTTTCAATGTTTGTTTTACTTGTTCACGCATCGTACGTTCGGCGAGTAAAAGTCTGTCGGCGCGAGAGGACGCTGAAAAAGAGATTTTAAGAAAGAATTTGCGGAACGTTCCGTTTTGCTCTGGCACACAAGACGAAAATGTGCTATACTGCGACAGCCGAAAACGATTCAAAAGGAGCGTCACTCATGGCCGAAGACGAAAAACAGTTCGAACCTACCGCACGTCACCGACAGAAAATGCGCGAACAAGGGGAAATTGCGCTGAGCCGCGACCTCGTAAACGCCTCCATGCTGCTCGTCGGAATGCTTCTTTTATGGGGTTTCGGCTCGTTTTTTGCTGAAGTGCCTCTCCGCGGCGCCGAACAAATGTGGGGGGAGGACCCCTGGCTCCAAATGTCGCCCGAACGTTTCATGACGTACTGGAACGGCTGGATGTGGGCCGTGTTTTCGAAAATCGTACCGATTCTCCTCATGATTCCTCTGACGATCGCCGGCGTCTCGCTTTTTCAAACGCAGTTTCTTTTTCTCGCATCGCGGCTCAAGCCCGACTGGAAACACGTAAATCCGGCAGAAGGTCTCCAAAGAATGTTCTCGCTCGACGCGGTCGCCGCAGCAGGTTTTGGCGTTGCAAAAATCTTACTTATAAGTACGTTTATCTTATGGATGATGATTTCACAGCTTCCGACCATTCAGGCGCTCTGTCGGATGGAGTTTTCAGACGCGCTCCGCGTGACGCTGCACCTCGTCCCCGAAACGGGTTTGAAGATTGCGGGAATGCTGTTTTTTCTCTCCCTCGCGGATTACGGCTGGCAGTTTTACCGACACAATCAGCGTCTTCGAATGTCGTACATGCAGATGAAGGAAGAAATCCGCATCACAGAGGGCGATGCGTCGATGAAACAACGCATGGCGCAGTCGCGCCGAAAGTAATTCGGATCTTCCTTTTTCAAAAAAATCAGACGTTTCGCGTTTTACGTTTCAGAATTCAAAGATTTTGAATCCGTTCCTCCACCTCTTTCCGGGTCGGCATCGACTGCTGCGCGCCGAGTTTGGCGACGCTTAAACCCGCAGCGACGATGGCGAATTTCGCGGCGTCCAAAAGCGATTTTCCCTCCGACAGTCCGCACGCAAGCGCTCCGCTGAACGCATCGCCCGCCGCCGTGGAATCGACCGCCTCGACAGAAATCGACGGTAAATGAACGGGTTCCGAATCTCCATCGCTTACAAGAACGCCGTCTCGGCCGAGCGTAATAATGACCTGCTTCACGCCGCGCACATGCAGGATTTTAGCCGCTTCCGCCGCAGTTTTGAGGTCGTGCACGTCCACGCCCGTGATGTACGACGCCTCCGTTTCGTTGGGTTTCAAAACACTCAAACGGCTTACAAGCGCGTCAGGCAGACCGTTTTTCGGAGCCGGAGCCGGGTCGAGAATGAGCGGAACGCTGAATTTTTCCGCGAGTTCTGCCGTATGCAGCAGCGTTTCCATCGGCGTTTCAAGCTGAACGACGAGGATGTCGGCGCCGGAAATCATCTGAAATTGCGCTTCCGCTTCATCGACGTCGGCCGGCGAGAGATTTTCGTTTGCGCCGGACGCAACAGAAATCAAGTTTTCCGCCTTTTCGTCGACCAAAATCAGCGCGATTCCCGTGGCGGCTGCATCGTCCAATTTCACGCAGGAAACGTTGATTCCTTCTTTTTCAAGACCTTCTCGCGCCTGCATTCCGAACATGTCGTTTCCCACCCGCGCGACCATCGCAGTTTCTCCGCCGAGCCTTGCGGCCGCCACCGCCTGATTGGCCCCTTTTCCGCCTGCATTACAGACAAATTTTCCTCCAATGACGGTCTCACCGGGACGCGGAATCGTCTGGGACTTGATGACCATATCGGTGTTCGAACTTCCAATAACCACGATTTTCGACATTCGAAATCTCTCCTATATATAATACTGTATCATTTCTAATTATTTTTAATACGGTGCCGCCTGAAAATCACGAAAAAGTCTCCCGACTTTTGAACGATAAATAAATTGTAAACGGTCGGTGCGAAAATGTCAAGGGTTGGGAGTGAAAAAATTTTAGGAAGTTCCAAAAACCTCAGATTTGAAATTCATACAAAAAACATCGTGTTTCAAGGGTCTTTTTGTACCGCGGCGGTGTTTCCACCCTGACGGGAGGAAACAAACGCTCCCGTAATGTCGCGGCGGTCGTGAGAGGGAAACATTTTGAATGTTGTTTCCCTCTCAGACTCTCCTTTCAAAAACTCTTGATGTTTTTAGGACGTTCTTCATTCGGACAGAATTTCACAGACAGATACACAAAAAACCGCCTCAAATGACGGTTTTTTGTATTCAGACTTTGTTTTTCATGCGGATTCAATCATTCGCCGGGAACCGAAGAAATGCTGGTGATCGTCTGAGTCACGCGTTTTCCAGTATCCGTTCCGCCTTCACCATCAGGACGCCACCGCGTCACAACCGCCGCCACATCGACGTAAGAAGACGCCGTGTATACCCATACGCCATTCACAATTCCGCCCTGTGCCGATGCACTGATGTAATTTTCCACAGGGAACGTCAGTTCATCGTAAATCGACGCCTGAAGCGGAGGATTGATCCAGTAACTCTGGCTCAAACTTCCCATCGCTTCGCCCACATCGCCGAGTTCGTCCACATAAGCATCGCGGACGGCACTGATTCCGCCGACGATTCCAATGACGAGGACCGTAATCAGCAAAATCCATTCAAACGTTAAAACTCCGTTTTCTTCGTTCCAGATACGACTCATTCCGTGACTCATGATAAAATCCTTTCTTATCTGTGTGTAAAATTTTTGTTTTTTATTGGGTTGTTCATGTTGTGCTTGCTGCACCACTTTTGTCGTTCCTGTCTGACTTTCGGTTTTTTCCCATTTTCACAGTCGTACCAAAGGAACGAATGATTAGTATTGCAACTGCTGTGTCAGTCGTGCACATTTTATCAACATTTTAAATGTTTTTTCTAAAATCTTCCAACTTTCCCAAATTTTACGCAAATTACGCACAGTCGTTCGTGTACCGAAAATGCGTAAAATCGCTACAATCGCTATATTTACTATTTTACGCATTTTCGCTTTTTTGTAAATAGGGGGCGGCATCATTTTCCGACAAAAAAAGGTTGTTTTTTATCAACATTTTGGGAAAAGTGTTTCCAAAATGCAACATTCAACACCATTTGGAGTAAAATTTGCCAGTTTTTTTGATACAACCGTTATAAACGTCACAAAATCGGATTTTCCGTGTTGACTTTTTGTAACATTTTATGTTATTATATCAGATGCAATGATTGTATCGTTTGTTGGAATGATGCATATTTTGAAGATGCGTCTCTGGAAAGAAAGACAAAATGAATTATGTACCATAAACTTCCCATTCCGAGCCGATTTTTATTTCGAATGGAACTGCCCTGCTATTATACGGAAAATCCAGACGCAATGACGGAACTGCCCGAGAAGTATGAGTTTCCCGATTTTGCGACTTTAGAGGAATATGAGGGAAATTCAGAAGGACCTTCCGCACGCAAGGGGAGCGAAAAAACGTTTCGTGTGCGGGGCGCGTGGAACGAACGGGGACTTGTGTTTCAGTTTTTCATTACAGGAAAGGTGAAATCGTTGTGGTGCACGACGAATCGTCCGGAAGAAAGCGACCGAATCGAATTGTGGCTGGACACGCGCAACGTGCGAAACGTACATCGTGCGACGCGATTCTGCCATCGATTTTTCTGTTTGCCGGCCGGAGGAGGCGACGACGGAAACGCTCCGAGCATTATTCCCACGCCGATTAACCGCGCGAAACAGCTTCCGTCCGAGATTCCGAATGGTGCGATTCAGTGTCAGTCGAAAATCCTGAAGAACGCGTATTCCCTGTTCGTGTTCTTTCCTGCGGAGGTTCTGACGGGCTTCGACACTGCGGAGTTTCAGGAAATGGGGATTGCGTGGGCGCTGATGGACCGGGATTTGAACGTCCGCACCCTCACCGCCGGCGCGCCGTTTCCCTACACGGAAGATCCGTCATTATGGTACACTATTCATTTCTCAACGAAATGACGGCCCCGCCTCTGAAGATGTAAACCGTCGTTTCGTTGCGCAGAATTGCGGAATTGCGGAATTGCAGAATTACAAAATATCGAAACAACAGAATAAAGGGAAAATCCGTTTTAATCCGTATATTTCACATTCTGCGCCGCATCCAAATCCCGATAATTCCACTTCTGGTCGTAATACTCCCCCGAACGACAGCGATTTCCCGCCAAAGGATCGTCCATCTGAAAGAGCGCTCCCGCCAGTTTTTGATGAAGCGACTGACGAATCGGCGCCATCTCCGGCTCGTTCAGCAAATTGTGAAGCTGATACGGATCGTTCTGATTATCGAACAACAAACACGGACCGTCCGTTGAAACAACGTACGTATATCTATCGGTGACGAGCGCGCGATACGGTTTGGATTTCCGCCAGAACTCGCCGAACGGAGAGACGCTCATCGTAAGTACGGACCGTTCCGGGACTTCCGTTCCCGTACGAATCACATCGGAGAGGTCGTCCCCCTCAACGCTTGCGGGAATGCGGCAGTGCGCGAGTCCCAAAAATGTCGGGTAAAGATCGACCGTCGAAATCGGCGTCTGCAAGATTCTGCCCGTATATTCCGACGATTTGGGCGCATCATTTTCAGCGTTTCCATCATTTTCGACATTTCCATCATTTTCGACATTTCCATCGTGAGATTTCGGAAGACGTACAAGAAGCGGAACGCGTGCGGACTCGTCGTAGGGCGCGTGCTTGCAGGTGGGATTGAAGTCGTGCGCCCCCAGCATCTCGCCGTGGTCGGACGTGAAAATCAGAATGGTGTTTTCCGCAAGTCCCGTTCTTTCAAGGACTTCCATGATTTCTCCGACGCATTGATCGACGGCGGAACAATGCGCGTAATAACCGACCGCAGCTTTTTTCGCGGCGTCTTTCTGCGAGTCGGGAACGTTCGGCGGAAGCTGAATTTCACGTTCGTCGTACATTTTTCGAAAAGATTCCGGCGCCGTGTGGAACGGGAAATGCGGCGAGCCGTACGACAGCATGAGGAAGAAGGGCTGCGGGGTCTTTTGGGAGGATTCCGCCTGCTTTTGAAGGTACGAAACCGCATCGCGAGTCTGCGCAAACGCATCGTAACCGTCCCAGCACTTGCGCTCAGGAGATTGATTTTCGTAATAAAAAGAGCGATTGTAATTGTGCGTGCATTCCAACGCTTTCCAATACTCGAATCCCTGACGGTGTTCGGGGGGCGTGAACGCCAGACGTCCGTGACCGTCGAGGTGCCACTTTCCGATGTAAGCCGTTTTGTAGCCGCAGTCCGAAAACGCCTCCGCCAAACAGTATTCAGAGTCGGGTAAATGAATATCGTTCTTAAACATCCCCGTCGTCGTGGGGTAGCGGCCTGAAAGAAGCGCTGCGCGGTACGGCGTACATACAGAACAGACGGAAATCGCGTGGTCGAACCGTGCAGACTGCGCCGCCAGACGGTCGATTTTCGGTGTTTGAACGTTCGGATCCCCCGCGAAACCAAACGCGCTCCCTCTCCATTGATCCGCCAGAATCAGAACGACATTCGGCCGTTTTTTCTGCGACTGGGCCGCCTCCTCCATCTTCTGATTGTTGTACGCCTCCGCAAACGGATGAGTCGGCAAAAGCGGAACGTTTTCGTTGACCATCAGACCGTCGAGGCTCTCCCACCACGCATCGTACGCCTCGCGCATCCGTTTCACCTCCTCGGGAAATCGTTCCAGCACGTTCGTCGTTTCGTACGGATCATTTTGAATGTCGTACAATTCCAAATCATTTACGAGACGGAACCGCTGTGTGCGGACGGCACAGTTTTTGAATTTTGAAAGATTCGGGTCGGAACCTTTCGCCCATCTTCCGACGTGCGTGAACAGAAATCGGTCGGGCTGCGTTGCGGATGGATTTTCGAGGACGGGAACGAGCGAGCGTCCGTCGAGCGGCTGCATTTTTTCGGGAAGTTTCGCGTCCGCAAGCTGTGCAAAGGTCGGCAAAAGATCGACGTGAGCCGAAAGAGCCGTGATTTGCGCGCCGGGAGTGAGTTTTCCGTTCCACCTCCAGAAGGCCGGCACGTGCGTCCCGCCTTCAAACGGCGAGCCTTTCCCTGATTTGAAGTTTGCGGTCCACGGTTCGTACGGTTTTCCGTTGAGGAATCCGCGACAAAAATCCTGTCCGTTGTCGGTCATGAAAATCAAAAGGGTGTTTTCCTCGAGATTCCACTCTTTGAGCCGACGCATCAGCAGACCGAGATTTTCGTCGATATTTTCAATCATTCCGTAACGGCCTGCGATATTTTCGCTGAATCCCATTTCGAGGAACCTCTTTTTATCAGCCTCCGGCGCCAGCATGGGACTGTGCGGCGCGTTCGTCGCGATGTAGGCGAAAAACGGTTTTCCCGAATCCTTTTGAGACTCAATCCAGTCGAGACCCGCAGAAAAAATGACGTCGGTGCAAAAGCCTTTCGTTTTCACAAATTTCCCGTTGTGACGGAACGTGACGTCAAAATATTTCGTCACCCAGTTGGGGGGACAGTCGGCGCAGGAGCCTGGGTATTTTTGACCGATTCCGCCTCCGCCGTGGATGAAAACTTCCTGAAAGCCGCGCACACCAGGCTGATAGGCGTCTTCATCGCCCAAATGCCACTTCCCGAAGATTCCGGTAGAATAACCGGCGGAAACCAAAATCTGCGGAAGCGTCGCCGTGACGGAAAGCGCCATGCGTTCGCGTTCGAGAATCGTATGCGTCACTCCATTTTTGAATTCGTGCCGCCCCGACATAATGGCGGAGCGCGTGGGCGCGCAGGTGGGACTTACTTGAAAATCGGTAAACTGGGTGCTTTGGGTGCGCAGCGAATCCATGTTGGGGGTCCGCAGAACGGGATTTCCGAAGCAGCTGAGGTCGCCCATTCCCTGATCGTCCGTAAGAACGAGAATAATATTGGGGCGCGTCCCTGCAAGCGATGGAGTTTCTGCCGCCGGAACGGAAGCGCCGCTCTGCATTCCGAGTACGCCGAGAAGCATCAGAAAAGAGACTGCAAACCTTTGAAAATTAGGGGAATTTTTTCTATTCATAACGGATTCCAATTGAGAATGTCGAACGATCATTTAAACGACAAACCGATTGTAACTGATTTTTCTGAAAAATTCAAGTACCGGAGATGAAATTTCAGCTTATAATTTTCCTCTTTAAAAAGGGGACCTCCTGGGAGCGCGGGCGTCTCGCCAGCATAACCCCATTAATGAACGTTCCTTGAGGAATCATGCGGGCGGGATGAATCCAGCCGGAAAAATCCGCTTTTCAGGAAAGCACGTTCAGCAGGCAAAAAGCCCGCCGCTCGTCTTGGGACGTTCCGGCATAAAAATTCAAATTTTCGAGAATTTTCCATTTCCGACCCTTGAATTTTTTTCAGAACAAATCTTGGCAACCTCGAATAACCCTTCGATTTCGTTCTGAAATTGTAGGACGGAATCAATTTTTTGATAATCGAAGTTAGGTTTTCATAATTTTGACTTTTTTGTAAATTTTCTCGCGGTTTTCGACGGTTTTGGGGAAGTGAGGGGAGTTTAGGGCCAGTTTTTTTCATAAGTGTCGCGGACGCCCGCTTCCAGCTCAGCGCCGGAGTAGGCACTGTCGGCGTAAACTCGCTTGTCTTCAGGAGTTGCGTCTGGTGCGGAGCTTCCAAAAGGTCGTGAAAACACTGCGAATCGTGGACGTTCGCAGGGGTCACGGAGTCGTTCCGAATCCGTTTACGCTCCACATCAACGCTGACATGATTTTTGCAGCCATAATAGCTCCGATTCCGCTTTTTCGTCCAGCAAGCATCGATGTCTTTCTGCGCTTTTTTGGGGGCCGTCCACTCCGGAGGGATTTCGTTTTTTTCCTTGATGTGCGTGTTTTCTTCGCGCGTATTGTGCTGAGTCGGGACCTGCTGAAACATCGCGTCGACCATCTGCCCTTTCTTGGCGCTGTAGCCGTGATTTTTCAGGTATCCGTCGAAAATGCCAAAAAAACATAAAGGAAGTTCTAAAAACCTCAAATCCGAAATTTTTGCAAAAAAATATTATTGTGCA
>CAYTLK010000068.1:18361-19992 GCA_964438515.1 uncultured Planctomycetaceae bacterium | reverse complement strand
CTCTGCGAAAACCAGAGTTCGTGACCGACATAGGTAAAAACGAAAAGAAGGAAAAAGACGGCAAAAAGCAGACCCATCCCAGCCGCAAACCACGCAAAAACCTGCGCGGGAAACACGTCGCCCAACATAAAAAGAAGCACACTGAATCCCGACGTCAGCGCCGCTGCAAGAAAGCAGAAGCCGCAGACGAACAAAAGGAGGATCATGAATTCACGCCAACGAATATTCATCTTTATAACTTTAAAATAGGAAAATCAGGTAAACTTTAACGACTGCACGATTATAACTTATTTTCGTCCGTCTGTCAAGTCCTGATTCAATCCCTAATTTCCATTTTTTTGCAAGCGGCATGAAATATCCACGTTCAAGCCGTCCTCCCATTAAGATGAAGAAAAAGGAAACGCCTTCAAAATTTTACGTCATAAACGTTCCTTTTGAAGGCGTTTCACTCATGTTTCTATCGAAATGTCAGAAGATTTTAAGGAAATTCTAAAAACCTCAAACCGAAATTTCGCACCGTGGCGGTCGTGGGGAAAAAACATTTTGAATGTTGTTTTTTCCCCAGTTACTCGCTCCCGGTCGCACCGGGTCAAAAACTTTTTAATATTGTGTTTTTAGGACTTCCTTTTACTCTCCGTCCTCTTCCGTGTCGCGCATATCGTCTTTGAAAACTTTATTCGCAAGCAAGTACAACATCGGCGTCGCAATGAAAATCGTCGAGTAAGTACCCACCACAATACCAATCGTCATCACAAACGCAAATCCGTGAATCGACTCGCCGCCGAACAGATACAGCGCCAGCGAAACGATGAACGTCGTGAGTGAGGTCATCACCGTACGCGACAAAGTGTCGTTGAGGCTCTTATTGATGATTTCCTTCGTGAGCGGCTGTCCTTTCACGTGGTTTTCACGAATTCGGTCGAACACCACAATCGTATCGTTCAACGAATAACCAATCAAGGTGAGGAATGCCGCCAAAAGGGTCAGACTGATTTTGAAATCATCAATCAAAAGGAATCCGGTGAAGGACGCAATCCACGTGCTGAGCGTCACGAGTGCAAGGGCGATTCCAATGTTGTGAATCAATCCCGTTGTGGAGGAAATACCAAAACTGAGTTTCTGGAACCGAAGCCAAATGTAAAGCACGATTCCAATAAGGCTCACGACCATCGCCATAAGTCCCTGCCAGCACATCGTACCCGCAACGGCACTTCCGACGGTACTCGCGGCCGGGAAGGAAAGTTCATTATCGATGGACGTTTTCAGCGTCGTGAAGAAACTCTGCGCCTGGTCGGGCGTCATGCGAACATGAATGAGCCACGACAGGGCCGGAACTTCTTCGTCTTCCGTCATGATACGCGTCTTTTCAAGGTTCGTCACCATGTAGTAAACGTCCTTGAATCCCTGCGCGTCCAGCTGAGACTTCATCAGGTTCTGCATGTATTCGATCGTGTGTTCCTCATTCGGGAAAGTCACTTTCACCGAAATCAGGTCGGCCGGAATGTCCAGCTGATTCTGTGCCGGAGCCGTCTGAGCAAGCAGGTTCAGAACCAGAAGCTGTTCCATTGGACGTGTGAAGAACGCCGTCGGCTGTGCAGCAGGTTCGGGCGCAGGTTCCGCAGCGGGTGCAG
>CAYTLK010000068.1:0-18261 GCA_964438515.1 uncultured Planctomycetaceae bacterium | reverse complement strand
GCAGCGGGTGCGTTCAGGATTTCGAATTCGAATTTACGCGTTGTAATTTCGTCAGGGAAGGCGGCATTCAAGACGTTTTTGAATTCTGTGATGCATTTCGTTGTACGTTGTGCATCGTCCAGTTCTGCATCTTCGGGTTTTTCTTTCGGCATCGGCGCGATGACGTTATAACGTTTCATCAAATGGCCTTCCGCCTCGTCCGATTTCAGAGTCACATCCGTCACGACGACGTCGGTGAAATCTTCACTCTGTGCGACGATTTTCTCACGAACGGCCTCTTCCCCCTGCTGCGCCTGAGTGAAAAGAACCTGAAGGTTTACACCGCCCAGGAAGTCGATGTCGAGCAAACTGGAAGCTTTCGCAACACCACTGATACGCGCTGCTACGAGAAGCACACAGATGACCATGCAGATCGCGCCGAGAGTAAGGGCCTTTTTTCCATATTTCATAAACGGAATATGCGTTCTTGAGAACAAACGGCGCATGTGGATTTCCTTGAGGATTCCAAGACGAATCGCGACGTCGAAAATACCGCGTCCGACGTAGATGATACTGAACATACTGATGCAAATACCAAACAGAAGAATGATTGCGAAACCGCGAATCTCTTCCGTACCAATCACGAACAGAATCGCGCCGACCAAAGCCGTTGTGATGTTCGAGTCCAAAATGGCAGAGAATGCTTTTGCGAAACCGTTGCGCACAGCGATGGAAACACTGTTTCCCTGTTCCGTTTCTTCACGCATTCGTTCGTAAATCAGAATGTTTGCGTCGACCACCATCCCGATGGTGAGGACGAAACCGGCCAAACCTGGGAGGGTGAAGGCGGCATTGAAGCTGACCATGAATGCAAATGTAAGCAAAACGAGCAAAAGCAGCGAGAAAACCGCAATCACACCGGAGAAGCGATAGTAGTACAGCATAATTCCCATCACGAGCAGAATCGAAATCAGCATGGCGTACTGTGCGCGCTGAATCGTGTCTTCACCGAGCTGCGCTTTCGTCGTCATTTCACTGATTGGCTCACTGCTGAGCGTTGCGGGCAAACGACCGGCCTTCAATACGGCCACCAAAAGATCGACTTCTTCACGTGTGTCGATTCCCGTAATCTGACCGCTGTCGGAGATTTTCGACTGAATGTTCGGCGCACTGACGATGCATCCGTCCAGAATGATTCCCAACTGACGGTTGTGCACGAGGTCGGGCGAGCTTTCGTCACGCGTTGGACAGTTGTCGCCCGTGAGTTTTCCCATGCGGCGCGCACCTTCGGCGTTGAATGAAAATTGTACGATTGGTTTCGCATTGCTGTCGATTCCGCTGGACGCATTGGAGAGATATTCCCCTTTCACGTCGCAGGGGTCGTTCACGACGAGGACTTCAATCACAGGTTTCTGCGGGTCAATCACTTTTCCGTCGACGTAATTGCTTTTGACGTAACGCGTGATGTAACGTGCATTGGAACCGACGCCCGAAAGCGCTTTGGTTTCAGGATCCACTTCGACGAAATTGTCTTCGCTTCCCACCGCAACCGGGACCCACCAAGCGTCCGGCGTCGTCGTGTCGGTTCCCAGAAAGACTTTCTCGGAATCGTCCTGCGCCATGGTGATGCAGTCGTTATTGTCGTAAGGGTTGGCGGTGATTCGGAACTCCAACGAACCGATTTTGCTGATTTTGAGTTTCAGCATGTCCACTTGAGACTCGTCGGTGTCGGGAACGATGATTTCAATTTGGTCTTTGTTGACGCCCAGCGTACGAATGGTGACGTTCGCCATTCCGTCCGGGTCGATACGCTTCTTCAACGCAGAAGCAAGATCGCCGGAATCGACGTTGGTCATTTCCATGATTTTATATTGAAGAATGGTACCGCCGTTGAGGTCAATACCTTTTTTAACATTCTTCCAGTCCTGCTGCGCACTGTAAACCAGTACCAGAAGACCGAACAAGAGGGCGAAAATGGACCACCCAAAACGCCAAAAGTGGTTTGGCATATTCCACTTGCGGCTCATATAAAACGCACAGGTGAAAGGAATTGCCACCAGTGCAAGCAGTACTACTACAGCCATTCGTAAATCCTTTGTGAAAACAACTATTTTTAATGATGTCTTTATATTTTAAACCCGACGCACTTTGAAATTCCGCTTTTCCGTTGCTCGCGCTCTCGCGAAACGACTGCTTCCGCAGCCGCCCAAAGCGAAAATCTCAAGTGAAATCCGTATAACTGCAAACGCCTTTTTATAAAAACTCGGCTATTTGCTTTCTTTACCGTCTTTGCTCTCTTTGCTCGGTTCTTTCTCGGAAAGAACCACCGCAACGCAGCTGATCTCGAGCTTGATTTTGACGTTGGCGCTCTCGTCGACGCGCAGCACAAGCGTTCCTTCTTCCGGATTCATCTGTGTAATGACGCCGTGTACGCCGCCGTTCGTGATGACTTTATCAAACACTTTGAGGCCGTCCCACATCGTCTGACGCTGACGCTGTGCGTTCTGCTGCGGACGAATCATGAAGAACCAAAGAAATCCGAACAGAATCGCCATCCACACAACCATATTCAGGATGGGACTTATTCCTCCGGCTGCCGCGCCGCTTTCAGGGGCTGCCGGCGCCGTCTCGGCGAGAAGCAATAAACTGGAAAATATCATAGGTTTTTCCTTTTAATTTTTTACATATTAATAATGGCATTTTTATGACGAAACATTCGTCCCATCATAAAACTAATATAATAAATCGAAATCGCAAAATCTACAAGGGGGGTTTTACCGATTCTTTACCCATTTCTTGAATAAAAACCAAAAAAAACCAAAAATTTTTGAAAAATTTGAACTTTTTTTGTCCTTAAAACAAAACAGTGGGGAATCCGTCCTCCGACTCTTCCGACCAGCCGGCGTAACACTCCGTCATAAATTCCCTGTACCGACCCGCGAAAATCGCCTCGCGGCACCGACGCACGAGACGCTGATAGTACGTTATATTATGAATCGAAAGTAAAATCGGACCCAGCATTTCCTTCGCGATGAACAGATGCCGAATGTATGCACGACTGCGGCGGCACGCGGGACACGGACAGTTTTCCTCCAGCGGACGTTCGTCGCTGCGGTACTTGAGGTTGCGAAGCCGCATCTTTCCGTGATCCGTAAACGCCATTGCATTGCGCCCGTTGCGAGTCGGCATCACACAGTCGAACATGTCGATTCCGCGTGCAATCCCCTCGATCAAATCGCGCGGCGTCCCCACTCCCATCAAATAATGCGGTTTGTCCTGCGGAAGCGCCGGGACCGTATAATCCAGCGTCTCGTACATCATCTCCGGCGGCTCGCCCACACTCAGACCCCCCACCGCGTAACCCGGAAAGTCCAATTCTGCCAGACGCTGCGCGCACTCGATTCGGAAACTGCGGTTCAATCCCCCCTGAACGATTCCAAAAAGGGACTGGTCCTCCCGCGTTGCAAACGCTTTGCACCGCTGCGCCCAACGCACCGACCGCTGCATCGCGTCGTAAATCTTCTCGTCCGTGTTCGGCAAACCCGCCACGTGGTCCATGCACATCGCAATGTCGCTTCCCAACGCTTCCTGAATCTCAATCGAACGCTCCGGCGAAAGCGTCATCCGACGGCCGTCAATGTGCGACTGAAACGTTGCGCCCTCTTCTTTGATTTTTGTACACTGTGCCAGTGAAAAGACCTGGAACCCGCCGCTGTCGGTGAGCATCGGTCCCTTCCATCCGGTGAAGGCGTGCAGACCCCCCAGCTGTTTTACGATTTCCTCTCCAGGACGCAGCGTCAAATGATACGTATTTCCCAGGATGATTCGCGAGCCGGTCGCTTCCAGCAGACTTAATTCGACCCCTTTTACCGACCCGACGGTCCCCACCGGCATAAAAATCGGCGTCTCCACATCCCCGTGAGGCGTGTGCAGAATTCCCGCTCTGGCGTGCGTTTCGGAATCGAGTTTTTGAAGTTCCAGTTTGACTTTCATTCGTTTTTTGGAAATCGTACAATACGAAAATGAGGTGCAGTCTTAAAATACAAAGTGAGGAAAAAGTGAGGATACAAAAAAACGCCGCAGTGTCACACAAGTCCACTCGGCGTTTTCTGAAATTCCCGATTTTGAGGAAGGATGCTTCCTCCTAAATGACGAACTTTCATTCGTAAATGAATTTCATTCGCCGTGGAGGTGCAGCCCCATTTCCGTCAGCTTCCCACGCACTTCTGTAAGGCTCGTCACTCCGAAATTTTTGTACTGCAGCAGTTCGTCTGCCGTTTTTCGAATGAGGTCGCCGACCGTCGTAATTCCGTTGCGGCTCATGCATTTACGCGCACGCACGGAAAAACCCATGGAGGAAATGGGACGGTTTTGCGTCTCGATGTCGATCGAACTGTCCACTTCGGGCGTCTCGACCGGAACGGTTTTGACGCTGTTCTGACCCAGCTGAAGATTGCGGGAAGAAAGCATCTGTTTGATTTCCAACAGGCTCGTTTCGCCGAAGTTTTTGCTCGCAAGGAGTTCCGCCTCAGAATAACTGCACAAATCGCCCAGCGTCTGCACACCCATCTGCTGCAGGCAGTTGCGGGACCGCGCCGACAGCTCGAAATCGACGACCGGCGTCTTCATGATTTGCGTGGTTGGATTGTGCGGAACCACCTCTTCCATCGTCTGATTCGACGCCTGCGCGTCTTTCAGGTACAGACGGGCGTATTCGTTTTCGGGATACGCATCGAGCACGCGTTCGTAGCACTGAACCGCCAGCTCGTTCTCGCCGATATCCTCGTACATCAGCCCAAGATTGATGAGCGACCCAACATGTGAGGGAAACTGTGCCGCAGCACGTTTGTAAAGTTCCAGCGCGTCGTCGTCGTTTCCGCGTCGATCGTTTTCGATTGCCAGACCGAAAAGCGCACCGGGATGAAGCGGGTCCGCATCGACAGCACGTGAAAACCAGTTTCCAACTTCGTCACTGGTTCCGCCGCTCGCCATCGCAGTAATTCCGCGCTGATACAGATATTCAGCCGTTTGCTGAACGGAGCCGCTCATGTCGTTCAGAAGCTCCAGCGCTTCGTGGACTTTTCCGCTCGAACGCCGAACTTCTACGATTCCGAGAGTGCAGTCGTCCGCGCAGTATCCCGCCTGACGGGCACACGCATACTCGCGTTCTGCTTCGCCATAATTTTTCAGGGCAAACTGAGCCTTCGCCATATAAAAATGAGCGAGTGCGCCGCCGTCGCCGTGCTGAAGAACGTTCAGACTGCGGCGATATTTTCCCAAAAGATAGAGACAAACACCCAAACGAACCATTCCGGCGGGACTCTGCTCGTCTTCATGGGATTCCAAGTCGTTCACTGCGTCGTGAAAAATCCGGAAATTGGCATATTTTGATGCGATTGTGCGATTGATCTTTTCGATTTCCTGCGGACCGAAAGAGCAGTTCATCTGCACCAGCTGTTTCAAATCAACATCCTGACCGAATACCATCCAACGTCCTCCTCCTGAAATGGGCTCTAAACTCAAATAGGGGCCTGCTCCGACGTAGAACATCCCCTTACTGAATCAGAATTCGTTTTTATTTTTTATTTAATTAAAAGAGCCACTGAGGGGAATTGAACCCTTAACCCCAGCTTTACGAAAGCTGTGCTCTGCCTATTGAGCTACAGTGGCTTCAAGTATGGTATTACTATACCACATTCCAGATTTTTGTCAATAGGGGTCCCGAAAATTTTTTTTCATCGATTTTTTGACCCTCGAACAACCTGAAACGAGCGGCTCGAAAACCATGTTGCGGGAGCGTTCCGTTTCCTCTCGCAGCAGGTTTGTTTAAAATTTTCAAAAATTTCAGGAATGGGGGGTTTTCTTTTCCGAAAAACTGGAATATAATATATGCTTGTTCCACTTGAAAATTTCGCAAGGGCGGCTTCGCCGGCAGTCGTTTCTCGATAGAGTAACGAGGGAGAAGCGAAAATTCAAAATGCGTTGGGTATAAACGTATTCCTGACGATGGAAATGTTTGTTCATTTTTCGAAAATCCCTCGTTTGAAGGAGGTTTCTCACGTGTGTACTTCACGCTTTTTGAAAGTCGTTTGTTTTGGAATCCTGACGGCGCTTTGTATCGGTGTTTTGCTTACGGAAGCGCAGGCAAAAACCCATTCTGCGAAGCAGTCCGCGCACCATTTGATGAACGAAATGTCCGAGTCCGACGCGGAGGAGGATTCAACGTTCGATTCAACGTTCGATTCCGAGTTTGATTCGACGTTCGATTCGGATTCGGATTCTGGTGCAAAATCCAAAGATTCGAAAGGAACGAAAGGAACGAAAGGGACGAAAGGAGCAAAAAAGGACTCGCGGAAATCCGATGCGTCAAAGGATTCATCCGATTCGAAATCTGCGAAGAAATCCGGAAAGAAACCCTCTTCGAAAGAATCTTTGAGCCGAACGTCTTCCGGAAAGAAGGGAAAGGCGAAAACTCCGCCCGAGCCGGAAGATTTGAGGACGCCGGAAGAAAAGGAACGGGACCGGATGGCGCATTTTGAGGAGACGGGAATCTGGCTTTGGCCCGAACTGACGCCGGAACAGGTTGCGGAGACCGTCGAGAAGCAGAAATCCTACATGGAAGACGTGAAGAAAAAGTTTCCGCAGATGATTTACTACGAGTCGGAACACTTTTTTTACTTCACGGACGCGCCGAAACCCATCGCGCTGGAGTGTTTGAAGTACCTGGAACTCATGTACGCGCGGCTTTGCGAGGTGTTTGAGTTTCCCAAAGGAGCGCAGGTTTGGAATGGAAAGTGCATCGTCTGCGCCTTCGTGTACCAGCAGGGCTTCGTGAAGTTCGAACAGGAGTTTTTCGGCGACACGTCCCAGCAATTTTCGGGTGCAAGCGGTCTGGCGCATATGTCGAGCGACGGAAACGTCCTGATTTCGCTTTTTTACGGCGACATTTCGACGATGGAGGCTCGCTGGAAGTTCATCGGAATCCTCGTTCACGAAAGCACGCACGGATTTCTGCACAAATATCGAGCCAGACAGCGGATTCCTCTCTGGCTCAACGAAGGAATTGCGGATTTTATGCCGGGTGTGATTGTGCCGGCGGACCGTCAGCACGGGTACAAACAGCGTTCTGCGCTGCAGCACATGCAGCAGTTTGGGTCGGTCGGGGGACTGATGCAGACGGAAGGATCCATCGAAGCGTGGCAGTACGGCGTTGCGAGCGGGCTCGTGGAGTTTCTGTTGAAGAACAAGCCGCATGGATTCAAGAAGTTTCTCGACGAAATCAAGGACGGAAAGGACTGGGAAACCGCCTTAAAGGAGAATTATAATTGTACGCCGGAAGAGTTTTTGATTCTTTTTGGACGTGCAAACCGAATTCCAAGACTGACGTTTTGAAAAGAACAAAATTGAAAAACAAAATTGAAGAACAAACGTCCTTGTGGGGGTCCGAAGGACGTATTTTTTGGGGCTTTTATCAAAGAAAACGATTATGAAACAACGTGGTTTTACGCTCGTGGAGCTGTTGGTCGTCATTGCGATTATTGGAATGCTTGTGGGACTTTTGCTTCCGGCGGTGCAGCAGGCTCGTGAGTCGGCGCGGCAGATGCAGTGTTCCAACAATCTCAAAAATCTTGCGCTTGCGTGCTTGAATTACGAGTCGTCTGCCAAAACCTATCCGTCGAACGGCTGGAACTGGTACTGGGTCGGCGACCCGGATCGCGGAGGCGTGAAACAGACGGGAGGCTGGACGTTTTCCATTCTTCCGCAGCTCGAACAAGACGCTTTGGCCAAAATGGGTCAGGACGGTCAGCCGGACAGTGTGACGACGACGCAAAAGAACGGCGCACTCACGTGCATTCAAACGCCGCTTGCGGTTTTTCACTGTCCGTCGCGCCGTGCGGCCAAAGTTTATCCGTTAGGAAAGCACGCACCTGTAAACTGTGCGGCGACGACGCCCGGTTCCACAAGCAGCGCGACACAAGTCGCCAAAGGGGATTACGCCATTAATTCCGGCTCGCTCGGTTTCGTCGGCGAGTACAGTCCCTCCTCACTCTCTGGTTTTCCCAATGCGGCCCGCACGTCGGGACTCTCTGGAAATTCCTACAACGGCATCAGTTTTGCGCGCAGTGCGGTCAAGATGGGACAGGTGGTGGATGGAACGACGAATACGTATTTGATCGGCGAGAAGTATCTCTGTCCGACGCAGTACGAGACGGGCGTGAGCGGCGGCGACAATCAGGCGTTTTACATCGGTCAGGACTGCGACAACAATCGCTGGGGCGCAACCACTTCGATGTACCTTCCGATGCAGGACCGACAGGGGATTGATTACGTTTACAATTATGGTTCTCCGCATGCGGGCACATTTGGAATGTCGATGTGTGACGGATCGGTACAGCGCATCACGTACACGATCGACGGCACCGTCCACTCCCGTCTTTCGAGCCGGGCGGACAAAAAAGCCGCAAAACTTCCGGAGTAAGAAAATTGAGAGAAGTCTAAAAACTAAATACCAAGAAGTTTTTGAAAAAGGGGCCTGGGGAAAAAACAACATTTAAAATGTTGTTTCCCCGCGACCGAGAGCGACATTGCGGGAGCGCTCTTGTTTCCTCCCGCTAGGGTGGAAACACCGCCGCGTACGAAAAAGACCTTTGGAACACGATTTGTGTTGTACGATTCTCGCACAATATCGTTTTTTACAAAAATTTCAAATTTGAGGTTTTTAGACCTTCCTTATACAGCAATTTTTCATCAGAAAGAAACTTTATGAACCGACGTCAGTTTTTGCAAAGTTCCTCGAATGCGGCGTTTGCGGCGCTTGCGGCCTCCAGTTTCGCACAGGAAACGACGCGTAAAAAACGGATTCTGCTGCGCTCGTCGTGGCAAACCGTGAATATCGGCGACATCGCTCACACTCCAGGCGTTTTGGCCCTGCTTGAACGCGCTCTCCCAGATGCGGAAATCACCCTCTGGGCCGGCGGCGAGTACTCCGACGAACTGTTTCGTATGGATTCTGTGCGTTTTCCAATGCTGAAAAAAGTCGTCAAAGGAAGCGTCTCGGAGGATGGAACCCGATGCAGCTCGCCGGAACTCGCGAAAGCGCTCGAAGAATGCGGCTTTTTGCTCCACGGAAGCGGCGCGAGCTTCGTGGCGTACCGCGATATTCGGAATGCGGTGACTCGCACAGGAAAACCGTACGGAATCTTCGGAATTACGTGGAACGCCCCGGACGATGCGGCTCAAATTGCGTTTCTTTCCACGGCAAAATTCGTCTTTTTCCGCGACGGAGTCTCTCTTGAGGCTGCGAGTACGGCCGGCGTAAAGGCTCCCATTATGGAATTCGGGCCGGACGGTGCGTTCGCGTGCGGCGTGCGAAACGAGTCGGCAGCCGAAACGTTTTTGAAGGAACATCATCTTGAGACGGGCCGCTTCGTGTGCGTGATTCCGCGCTACAGAATCACGCCGTACTGGAAAATTCGAAACAAACCGAGGACGGAAAAAGACCTCCAAAATTGGAATCTTTCTCAACAGATGAAAGAACACGATCACGTGCCGCTGCGGCAAACCATTCAAGAAATCGTACAAAAAACAGATTTACAGGTTCTCATCTGTCCGGAAGACCGCAGTCAGGTGGAGTTGGGCCGCGAAATGCTGTACGAACCTTTGCCGGAAGACGTGAAAAAACGGGTGGTGCGGCGCGATCGTTACTGGCTGACGGACGAGGCGGTTTCGACGTACGTCCGCAGTGCGGGCCTGTTCGGGCTTGAAATGCACTCCCCCATTTTGTGCGTCGGAAACGGTGTGCCGGCGATTGTGTGTCGGTTTCATCAGCAGACTTCCAAAGGGCTGATGTGGCGCGACATCGGTCTGGGCGACTGGCTTTTTAATATGGATGAAGAGACCGAAATTCCGCGTCTCGCGCCGACGGTTCTTGAGATGCTCACCCATCCGGACGAATCTCTGGAAAAGGTACGAAAAGCGCAGATTTTCGTACATGAGCATCAGGCCCGCATGTGCGCCGTATTAACGCAGTGTGTCGCGAATTTCTGATGAAAATGATTGGACGTCAGCCAAAGAAGCTCCTTACGAGGAGTTTATTTTTGTGAATCCAAATATTCATAAAATTTTCCCCCCAGTTTCAGAAACTCGACGATTGCTGGAAACACAGTAATAATGACAAGAAAAACAAAAAGAGAAGCTAAAAATATCATTATATCAAATTCAACTGCCGCAATATAAAGGTCGCGTTCGAATTCCAATTCGGCATTCAAACACAAACACGAATCGTGAATAAGATTCATGAATATCCCCGCAGAATAAAGGAAACTGCTGATAAACATAATCCAAGAAATGATATTTGCACGAAAAGCGCATCGATAAAAAACTTCGGAACTTGTCGGTTTGCAGGAAAACTGAAAAAAACGCGAAATAAAATTTGTCGCTTTGCGTTTGGAAAAGGATTTCGGCACCGTACTTTCTTCATAATTCAAAGGATTTGAATTTTGTGACGGCATCACAGGAATCCCGACGGGCAAAGACGGCGCTGGAGGCTGAGACGCGACCGAAGGTTCCGACGTATTGGGCGTCACGGGGAAAGAAAGTCCCTGAACGTCGCCCGCCATGCATCTTCTGCCGTCCTCCGTTTCGACAATTGTATTGATTAAAATTTCCCCTTTTTGTGCCAAAGCACGAATTTGTGCAGACGTACAGGGACCAAGACGGTTGTCGTTTTTGTAAAAATAGAAATTCGTCATTTTTTCACACCTAATACATGAGGGTATTCCGCAAATCACGGATGAAATTATGAAAATCCGAGCTGTACGCAACGAGAAAGAGGGAAACCGTCCGGCTTGTCGATTGACGTTTGATTCTTTCCGAAGAGCAGCAGTCTCCCGATACACTTTCTTTTATATATTCATTCCATTTGAAAATTTCACAAAATTCGCAGCAGCTTTTGTACGATAAATATATTATACAGTTTCGTTCCGTAAAAATCAAGGGTTGGAAATGGAAAATTCTCAAAATTTTATGCTGGAACATCGTCGTGCGAAAAAGAAGCCGGACGCGGACAGAATCAAGGCGGTCGGCGGCGTCGCTACGGATGCGTTCGTACACGGGTCGTGAAACGTTTTTGAATTCCAAACAGAAAATGATTTGTGTCAGACGATCGGAAAATGCGAGCGAAAACAATGTTTTCCACTTCGGCGACGGCGACCGTCAGAACATCCGCATCAACGGAATCATAAACATCGATACACACACGACTTGCGTCGATTTCTCGAGACGATAAATGCGAAAAACAATGCGTACATAATTAAATAATTAATCAAAAGTAGTATGTACGAATTTCATTCTAAACGAACACCATTCTATATTTCCCGTCCTATTCGCCGAAAGCGGTATCTTTCTGAACTTGATACACGAATCAAAGAAAAAAGGTTCCATATTCTGGAAGAAAAAACTGAATTTTAAAGTGTGATGAGTATAACCCGGCACAAAAGTGACTTCGAGCGCCGAATCATTGTAATCGTCGTCCGTCCAGTCCAGCCGAATCGTCGGTAAAACACCGTCATCAACCTGCGATTTTGTCCCTTGGAACTCGTGAATCCCAGCAGAGAATCGCCCGCATTCACCTGCACACGCTTCTGTTTGCCGTTTCATTTTCCGTAACCGAATAGACGAGCCATCCGCCCTGCGTGAGCCGCCCTTCGGCATCCAGGAGGTTTGCTGAGTCTCACAGCCCCCTTTTTCCAAAGATTCCATCCGCTCCCCAGTCCCACGCGGTACAATACCGTTTGGCGCCTTTCCATTCCCCCGTCTGCGCAACAAAAACACCCCAAACGGCACGGGTGTGCATTTTGAGGTGTGATTTTTGTGTTAAAAATCCTAAGTGTCGTAAAGTGCGGCACGTAACCGTACAATGCACAGGCTAAAAAAAGGGAATAAAAAGCTGAAATTTCACGCGGGATAGGACTTTTTTTTATTTTTCTTCGGAATCTCTCGCAAGTTTGCGTCCGCGAAGAAGCGCCAGGATTCCTGCAAGGACCGCCACAGCGCCTGAAATCGCGTACGAAATCTGAAGTGGAACGCCGAATCCCTGTTCGGGAGACCAAAGGATGAACGAAAGAACGATGAACGTCATGAACATTCCCGGAAATAAGGTGATGTACCCGCACTTTTTGAGCGAAAAGAGCCAGACCGTACAACCCATGAGCGTCGAGGCGGCTAAAACCTGGTTTCCCCAAGCGAAATAACGCCACAACATGTTGAAGGATTCTGCGTCCCGATTCGACCAAATAAGAAGCCCCGTAATTATAAGAATAAGCGGAAAACAAAGCGCCAAACGATAAAAGATTGGTTTTTGATTGATTTTCAAAACTTCCGCAAGACTCATTCTCAAACTGCGCAGCGCCGTGTCGCCCGATGTGACCGCCAGAATGATGACCGCAATGACGGTAACGGTTCCAAATTTATGACCGAGGAAAAAGCCTGTAATTTGCAGCAAAACGTAATTCGGATTCTCAGCAAGAAGTTCCGGACGCAAATTGTACAGCGCCATTCCGCCGGCCGCCCAAATCATCGCAATGACGCCTTCCACGACCATCATTCCGTAAAAAACGGCTCGAGCGTGACGCTCCGTCGGAATCGTCCGCGCCACAATCGGCGACTGAGTTGCATGGAAACCGGACAGAATTCCGCAAGCAATCGTGACGAACAAACACGGAATCAACGGACCCTGTTTCGGAACGGCGGCGGTCATTGCATCGGTCATCGTGAGGAAATTTCCGATATCAGTAAAGAAATATCGATATATCATGGAGACGCCGAGACTGATGGTTCCAATCAGAAGCATCGCGCCGAAAAGAGGATAAATTTTTCCAATAATTTTGTCGATGGGAAAAAGCGTCGCAAGAATATAATAGAAAAAAATTGCGCCGATTGCGTACCACAAGTATTGCGGAACGTCCGGTTCGGGAATTCCCACGATCAAATTTGCGGGAACGTTGATGAAGACCGCCACGACTAAAAGCAAAATAACCGCCATGAAGATCGTCATGATGAACGCATAGATGGTTCCGAGCGTCGTGCGCATCTGCATCGGTAAATTGCAGCCGTTGTTGCGCATGGAAAACATTCCGCTCGCGAAATCGTGGACGGCTCCGCCGAGAATGTTTCCAAACGGAATGAGGAGAAAAACGATCGGACCGAATTTGATTCCCATAATCACTCCAATCACAGGACCGATTCCCGCGATGTTGAGGAGCTGAATCAGCATGTTTTTCCAATGCGGCAAAACGACAAAATCCACACCGTCACCGCTCGTGACTGCTGGCGTCTGACGGTCGTCCGGACCTAAAATCTTTTCAACCACTCGACCGTACGTGTAGTAACCGACGATGAGCAACACAATTCCTGCAAGAAATAACGTCATTTTTAAACTTTCTTCTTAAGGATGGAGGAAAAAATATAATCAATCTTTTTTTATCGAATCGCTTTCGGTTCGTCTAAAACCTGAACGTTCATAAAGTTTGAAGGAGCTTTTTCGTTTTCGTAGTACCAGACGACTTTTTTGCCGCGCGTGATTTCGAACATGCAGAAGGTGTGCGTTTCGCCGTGATTGCAGGCGTAATTTCCCACCACGATATTTCCGTTTTCGCGGATTTGCAGGCCGCACATGCAGGAAATTGCAAGAGGTTTCAGTTCCTCAATACCGCAGCGCCAGATTTCTTTGCCGTCTTTGTCGAACAGGACGAGCGCGTCGAGGAACGATCCCAAAACCTCATCGTCGGGGAGCGCCAGGACGCCGTAGCATTCTTTTCCTGGAACTGTCATTGTACGAAGAATTTTTCCTTCGGAATCGTATTCCGCGATGGTTCCTTTCCGTTTGTGCGCGACGAGGAACGTTCCTTTGGCGGTCTGCCGAACCATACGCATGTTGTGGTGGCTGTTGGGTGCGTCTTCGAAACTGCACGGAATCGTTTTGACGGTTTTTCCTTCCGGGTCGACGATAATCAGCTTATTTTGCGTGTTCCAGCCGATGAGGGTGTTTCCGTCCGCCAAACGCGTGGCGCTGAAGGTGGAATCGCCGCGACGGTCCTCCGCAACGAACTGAAACGCGACTTTACAGTCGGGCGTCACTTCCGTCACGGAATCCGCATCCGCGTACAAAATGTTTCCGTTTTCGAGAAGCTGAACGTCGCTCATGTTTCCGATTTCACGGGAGTAAGTCCACACGAGATTTCCGTCGGCGTCGAAGCGTTCGAGACGTCCGGAGCAGCCGCAAAGAATGGGTTTTCCGACGTTTTCACCGTGGAAAAACTCGCGATGATTTTCGTTTGCAGGTCCGTCGGCGGCAAAAAGGAAGGAGACGGTCAAAAGACACGCAAAAAAGGAGGTTAAAATTTGATTCATGTTTTGTTATTCCTGATTAAATGTAAAAAAATAAGGATAATTTCTCATTTAAACAATATAGCACAAACGATGTTGTTTGTACACCCCTCCCCCGAACTTTTTTGAGGTTTTTCCGCCTCATTGATTTTCTTTCCCTCCCCCCCTTTTGAAAACGGAACCGGTGTGTTATATTGAGAAATAGAAAGTTTTTTTGAAAAAAAGGAGAGAATTCAATGAAAAGATGCTTTGTCTTGCTGGCGCTTTTGGTTTTTGGGAGTGTTTCTTGGGCCGAAAACGTCGAAGTCGTGCTGAATTTTGCCGACAAGAAGACCGAAACGCGTACGTTCGCGCTGGAACAGAAGGGGAACGTTCAGTTTTTGACGATTCCCGCTGCGGAAATCCCGGCCGGAACGAAGTCGGTGGAGGTTCATCATCCTTACGCCTGCGCAAAAGCGGGGGAAGAAGGGTTCTTCGTTTTCTGTACGGGAATGTACGGGACGTTTCAGGACCTTCCGGACGCGCAGTACGTGAACGCGAATTGTGTGATGCCGACCTTTGGAGTGAAAACGCCTCGCGGTGCGATGAGCGTCATTTTGACGGGACTTCGGTACGAAGCGAAACACATTTGTGCGCTGAAGGACGGTGTGTATCGGATTTATCCGCAGTACGTGCTTGAAAATCTCGTGAACGACAAGGTGTACGACGACATTCGGATTGAGTTTCATCTTCTTCCGTCCGACGCGGCGTATGCGGACATGGCGCGCGAGTATCGTAAATTCCAGCTTGAAAACGGGACGGTAAAACCTCTGAAAGAGAAAATTGCAGGACGTCCGGAGCTGGAATACGCCGCAGGAGCGATGGAGGTGCGCGTTCGGATGGGCTGGAAGCCGGTTCCGTCTCCCGTGAAGGAGCAAACGGCCGAGAACGAGCCGGAAATGAAGCCGGTCATTACGTTCGAACGGTTCAAGCAGATTGTGGATGAGTTCAAAAAGCAGGGTGTGGATCGTGCGGAATTCTGTCTCGTCGGCTGGAACATCGGCGGACACGACGGGCGGTACCCGCAGATTTTCCCGGCGGACCCTCGGCTGGGCGGCACGGAAAAGATGAAAGAAGCGATTCGATACGCGCAGGAAAAAGGGTTCCAGGTCGTCTGTCACACGAATTATTCCGACGCATACAGCGCATCGGGGATTGGCGGACGCTGGGACGAAAACTACCTTCTTCGCAAGAAGGACGGTTCGACCAACACGTATACGACTTGGGGCGGCGGCGCGATGTACGAAACGTGTCCCGAATGTATGTTCAAACGTTTCCCGCAGGAAGACTTTCCGGCTCTTGCAGCCTGCGGATTCCGCGGAATTCATTACATTGATGTGTTTTCGACCGTGAATCCTCGTACGTGTCACAGCGCGCAGCACCCTGCAACACGGGAAGATTATGCGTACTGGACGCGTCAGATTTTCGCAAAGACGCAGAAAGACTTCGGCGGAATGGGGTCGGAAGGCGGTTTCGACTATGCGATTTCGAATCTTGATTACGCATTGTACATCAGTTTCTACAATCCCGGAAGCAATCTTCCGCGGCTCATTCAGAAGCATGTTCCGTTCTGGCACATCGTTTACAATGGAATTGTTCTGAACAATCCGTACTGCGCCGCGACGAATTACACGATTAAGGACCCGACGACGCGCATGAAGCTTGTGGAGTTCGGCGGGCGTCCCATGTTCTACTTTTACAGTAAATTCCTTTCCTCCGGCACGAACTGGATGGGAGATGCGGACATTACGTGCGGAACGGACGAAGAACTCACACAGTCTGTTGCAGAAATCAAAAAGGGATTCGACGAGTTTGAGACGCTCAAGGCTTTGCAGTACGAGTTCCTTGAGAATCACGAAGAGATTGCGCCGAACGTTTTTTGTTCGACTTTTTCGGACGGTACGAAAATCATTTGCAACTACACGCCTGCATCCTTTGGTTACGAGGGAAAAGAGGTGAAGGCGATGAGTTACATCGTTGTGAAATGACGCCTGGGTGCGCGGGCTTCCAGCCTGCAAACCTCATTATTTCACGTGCCTTTGAGGAATCTGCGGGCAAGACGCCCGCATTCCCAGGTACTCGTCCCAATTCACCTGTTACTCATTCATCACACCCTTCAGTGCCGCCGCGAGACCGGCGATTCCCTGAATCTGGCTCGGAATGATGATTTTCGTGGCTTTTCCGTCTGCCGCTTTTGCAAAGGCTTCAAGCGCTCGAATCGTCAAAACCTGTTCCGAAGGATTCGCCTCGTTCAGCATCCGAATTCCGTCGGCCATCGCCTTTTGCACGAGCAGAATCGCGTCCGCCTGTCCCGTCGCTTCCAGCACTTGTTTCTCTTTTTCTGCTTCCGCTTTCAAAATGGCCTGCATTTTTTCCGCCTCGGCACGCAGAATCTGCGCCTGTTTTTCGCCTTCTGCAATGAGGATTTCACTTCTTTGCCGACCTTCCGCCTGCAAAACGGCCTCACGGCGTTCACGTTCGGCTTTCATCTGTTTTTCCATCGCGTCCTGAATGGCCGGGGGCGGCGCAATGTTTTTCAGTTCGACACGATTCACCTTGATTCCCCATTTATCGGAGGCTTCGTCCAGAATTTGCGTGATCTTTCCATTAATGCTGTCGCGCGATGTGAGCGTCTGATCCAGCTCCATTTCCCCAATAATATTACGCAGCGTCGTGGCCGTGAGCTGCTGAATCGCCCGAATCGGCTGGCTCGCGCCGTACGTATACAGTTTCGGGTCGGTCACCTGGTAGAAAACGACGGAATCGACCATGAGCGTCACGTTGTCGCGCGTAATCACCGGCTGCGGCTCGTAATCCAGCACGTTTTCCTTCAGCGAGACCTTGTTCGTCACCGAATCGAAGAACGGCATCAGAATATTGAGTCCTGCACCGAGCGACGCGCGGTAGCTTCCGAGGCGTTCCACCACGAACACCCAAGACTGCGGAACGATTCGAATGCACGTTGTGAGGAAAACCACAAGTACAATCACTAAAAACAGCACAACGTAAATGGCGATGTGGTTCATGAGTTTTTACTCCCTTACTTCTTGAATTTCTTTGAAATTGTAAACTTCCTGTACGTTTTATGCTTGTTCCATTTTTTCGACGGTCAGCGTCACGCCTTCGACGCTTTTTACCACGATGGGACACTGCGCCTCAAGACGCTCTCCCGTTGCGGAACGCGCCGCCCAATCGAGTCCGTTCACCTTCACGCGGCCTGCACCCTGAAGGTTACAAATCGGAACAATCACGAGGCCGGTCATTCCGACGATGCTGTCCACGTTCGTGTGCGTCTCCTTGGGGCGAAAACTCCGTACGAGCATGGGACGAAACAGAAGAAAAAGCAGTGCGGACGTTCCGACAAAAACGATGAGCTGCGTCATCATCGACGCTCCGCAAAGCGCGGCCGTAAATGCCGCCAGAGCGCCAAAAACGAACCAAATCGAGACGAGCGCAGAGGTCCCCGCCTCCACTACGATGAAGAATATTATGAGAGCCGTCCAAAAAAGGAGGGAACCCATGTACGTCAAACTTTGAAAAAAATCCTGAATTTCGTTCATTTATCATTCCTCATCGAATTGGGTGAGTTTGCAGTTTTTGCAGATTGAGTTTTGTTCCATATACGTTTATTTTATAACAAACTCATGAAAGTTTCAAGATACCGTCCTGAAATTTCTGAAATTTTTTGAAAAATAATCCTCGAAAGCGCGATTACGTGTCTGTCCCCCTTGCGGTCGGCTCCCCCATTTGTTAAAATGATGAAATCCTGGGAACGCGGGCGTCTCGCCCGCAGTCAGTTTGATTATTGTACATATATTAAACCACACACAAAAAGAGGAACTTTCAATGACGGACGAC
>CAYTLK010000067.1:3879-20285 GCA_964438515.1 uncultured Planctomycetaceae bacterium | reverse complement strand
AAATATGGAGACCCTTGTTGGCGCGCCGAATGTAAAACATCTGCTTTTTGTATATACAAGCCTGTTGAAGCGATTCAGCAGGCTTTTTTTCGTTTGGAGTGCGGAAGCTTGCTCCCGTCCGTGTTTCAATTTATACTGATTACACTTGAGATTTCAGCTTTTCATTTCCCTCTTGAAGCGCTGCGTCACCTCTGTTCGAACGATGGAACCGCCGTGGCGGTGTGAGAGGAGTCCGCCCAAATAACGAGCGGTCTCCTGCTTAAATTTCCGTTTTTCACGCAACGGCAGACCGTGAAGCGTGAGTGCGTGCGGAGTCTTTGGGGTCCCAGTTGAGGGGACAGACTTCGCCGTATTTTTCCGTGAATTTCAGCGCCTGAACAATCCGGAGCGATTCATCCACACTGCGGCCGATCGACAGATCGTTGATGAGTTCGTGACGCACGATCCCTTCACGGTCAATCAGGAACGATGCACGCGCGGACATTCCTTTTTCGAGAAGCACGTTGTAATTAAACGAAATACTTCGGCTAAAGTCTGAAATGAGCGGAAACGCGAGTTCTTTTCCGAGTCCGCCCTGATTTTGAGGAAGCTCCCACCACGAACGGTGCGCGTACACGCTGTCGACCGAGCAGCCGAGCAGCTGCACCTCTTCTTTTTCAAAATCCTCATATGCGTCGGAAAACCCGCGAATTTCCGTGGGGCAGACGAACGTGAAGTCCATTGCGTAAAAGAGGAGCAGCACATATTTTCCGTGGTAGTCGCCGAGCGACACGGTTTGGATTTTCCCTGAAGGAAACAGCGCCTCTGCCGTAAAATCAGGTGCGTGACGTGAAACAAGAATACACATAATTTCTCTCCTGTGTAAAAATTTCGGATGTTTTCTGCAACATCGTTCCATTATATACAAAGAGTGAAATGAACCCGCAACGATTCCAAAAACGGAATCAAACGTCAAACTCTTTCGGCGAGTCAGACTTCCGGAAGCTCAAAGCCTTTGCGCTGCGCTCGTCCGTAGAACGAAGACGCCAGCTCGTCGCCCACAATCTGCTCGGCCGCACAGTCCCAACGCAAGTCGCGATTCAATCGACACGCAAGATTGCACAAGTGACAAATCTGCATCGAATACGTGTTGTCGACCGCATTCGAAACCGGCGTCCCGCCCTCACGAATACAATCAAAGAAATTCTTTTTGTGCCACCCCTCAAAAGGACGTCCGTAGAATATTGCACTGTAATCTTCATCGGTGAACGCCTTGTGATGTCCCTCATCGTACACCTTCCCGGCAATTCGTGCGCGGTTTACATGAATCTTTCCTTTCGTCCCTTCGATCAAAATCCCTTGCGGATCTTTATCCTCGCTCACCACCACGAGTTCCGGCCCGTTCGGAAAACGACACGAAATGCGGAAATCAATGGGCGTATTGTACACATTATCGACCGTCGAATAACCGTCTTTGTACGGAACGAGGAACGTCGCGTTTTCGAGTTTGTACTCGGTCGGCATCAATTCGGCCTTCTGACGCCCCAAAATCCACAGCGCACAGTCCACGTGATGCGCGCCCCAGTCCGTAATTTTCCCTCCAGAATATTCGAACCACCAGCGAAAACGCGAGTGATGACGGCAAAACGGCATCTGCATGTCGTTGGGGTCAAACGTCACGGAATCATCCGCATTCAGAAAGTCCGTCATCGGCGCCTGTCCCAGCCACATGTTCCAGTCGAGCTGTGCCGGAACGTCCTGCTTGGGAATCACCGGCGATTTGCGGCCCGGATCCGTGATGCAGGTTACTCGTTGAATTTCGCCCAAAAATCCTTTCTGAACGAGAAGCGCAGCCGTTGCGAATTGCGCTTTCTGCGAGCGCTGCTGGGTTCCGACCTGGAAAACTTTGCCGTATTTGGCGCAGGCGCGTCGTACGAGCGCGTTTTCCGCAAGCGTCAGCGTCAGAGGTTTCTGACAGAACACGTGTTTTCCCGCCTGCATCGCTTCGACCGCGATTTTCGTGTGCCAGTGATCGGGCGTTCCGACGGAAATGACGTCGATGTCGCTGCGGTCGAGAATGCGTCGATAGTCGGCGACTCCTTCGGGCGCGGTGAACGTATCGCCGTTTTTGGTTCCGATTTTACCGCAGTTGACCGCATTATTCAGATGATCAGAATCGACGTCGCAGACGACGCGGACGTCGGTAAAAAAGGAGAATTCACGAGCGTCGCTCGACCCCATTCCCCCCATTCCGATGCAGCCGGCCTGAAGCCGTTCGTTTACGGATTCCTGACCGTTTGCGGGTCGGACGCAGTAAGAAGGAAGGATGCTCGCCAGTCCGAGCGCCTCGGTTGTGCGTAAAAATTGACGTCTTGTAATCATTTTCAAACCTCTTTCGGGTAAATTAGGAAAGATAAACTGTGTAGGAAACTATAAAGAAGGGGGGAGGGGAGGACATATTTTCGAGGGGGAGGAATCGGAAAGACTCCAGCCCCCCAAAAAAACGGTACAGGATGGGAACTTTTTCTGTTTATACTCGTCACGATTTCAACGATAAAATTCCCCTCTTTTCAAGTAACAGCCGCTCATGAACGATTCAGGGGATTGGTTGAATTTAGTGGAGTTTCAGGAAAATTTTAACGATCAAAGGCGAGCCGGGGGGTAAAGTCTTGGAGGGTTGGTCTTTCGTCGGATTCGTTCTTGGACACAAATCGCAGGACTCCCTTTTTCCGCGGGCTTACACCCACGGCTCGCCTTTAATTCGTACAACTTTCTATTTCTGCTTCTGTTTCTCTTCTTCCAGCACCTCAGGCGCAAGCGTCAAAGGTCCGGAAACCTTTTCCGAATCGCCGTCCTGACGAATGTCGAATCGATTGACGACCGGCGCAGAATGAATGCGCGGACGAATCGGCGGCACCGTATTCACGGCCTGCGAATACGGATCGTACATCGCACGAACCTCTTCGTCTCCCAAATACGGTCCATTGCAGTCGACCCACGCAATGAGACGCTCCGCATCCTCTTTACTGACCTTCACCCCATGATGCTCGCCGCTCGTCGCGTTGTGAATGAGCGTGCTCGTCGGCGACCAGGCGGTGTACGGAGGAAGCGTTTTCAGGTTTTCCGGGTCGTTCTGATTGTAACCTTCCACGACGAAGACGCCCGCGAGATTAATCGGAACGCCCTTTTCGTTTTTCGGTTTATCCCCGCCCCAGCCGCAGTCGCCGGAAACAAGCGTCAAATACGGTTCACAGAACGGAGACTGCTCGCCCGGTCGGGAATGAACGTTCGCCCACCAGCCTTTTTTCGAGGGACGGCACGTCATATTGAGCTTCTTGTATGCATCGTTTTCCGGGTCTTGGTGACATTTTGCGCAGTTTCGGTCCAAAACGGGCTGAACGAACCGCATGTAGCTGATGCTTTCCGTGCCCCAAGGTGCAGGCGTCAGCGCGACCGGAGCTTTACGAAGGGCCGAACCCATCTGACCGCCGCCCATCTGTTGGTTGCTGCGCGTATTCATGTTCGATTCGTGACAGCCGAAGCAGCCGCGGTTCTCGCCCGGCATAACGTACGTGAACGAACGCATCACGTGAATCGCCATTCCGTTTTCGTCGAGCATCTCGAAGAAGACCGCCTGTCCCGGAGGAAGTCGGAAATTCACGGAGCCGTCCGCCTCAATCGGGACCGTTCCAAGAATGCGTTTTACACCGTCCGCCTGAAAAACGGAGACTGCAGGACCGTCGTGCTGAACGGTTTTGTTCCACGTTGTGTAAGTCTTCGGATCCATCTGAATGACGCGGATGTATTTCCCTTTTTCACGCAGAATCGGGTCGGTTCCTTCGAACACGTTGTTACTGTACAAAACGCCTTCCGCAGGTTTCTCTCCCGAACCGATTTTCGGCCACTGAACGAGGTCGGGTTTTTCGAGAGGAACCTCGCGTGAACGCAGCGGCGAGGCGTAATACGCGTTAAAATCTCCTTCGTACACGAGTTCTTTATTTCCCCAAACGTCCTGAAAATAGAGGTTAAAGAACCATCCATGATCGTCGCCGTTGTAGAGACAGCCGCGTCGGACCCAGTCGTGCCACTCCATCTCGTTGCGTCCCGCGGCGTCGCGGGCCGAAACCAGCATGTACTGCTCGCTGAGCGGATACGGAGATTTGTACGCAAAATAGTCGCCGGCTTTGTGATAGTCGTAACTCGGCGCCGGGTCGTTCGGTCCGCCTCGATCGACCGGCCAGCTCGCTTCCGCCCAGTTGCACTCGCGCGTAATGAGTTCCAGACCGTCGGGGTAGTTCAAACCGCCGTCCGGATTGATGTAACCGATCGTTCCGTCGAACCACGCATGGTGGCCGACCGAGGTGAAAACGACTTTTTTGCTGCCGGGAATCTGGCGAGCTTCCGTAATGACGTCGGGCCAAACGGACTGATTTCCCCAAAAAGTTTGCGGATTTGTACCATCGGGATTGATCGTCCAGAGGGACTGAACGCGCCACAGCGCTTTGTCCGTATATTCCCAGCGCGTGAAAATGACGCGGCCGTCCTGCATCATCGAGGGCAGATATTCCGGCTCGCCGTTTGCGGAAATCACATAGATGTTCTTTCCGTCGGCGTCGCAGCGCGCGGTTGCAAATGCGTGCGTCATCGGCATACAACGCACGTACGAATGCTGGCGGCTCGTGCAGAACACGATTTTTCCCTGCGGCGTGTAAATCGGGTCCAAATCGTCGTAGTCGCCGAACGTCAGCTGCTTTACGTCCGTTCCATCGGAATTCATTTCGAAAAGATGAAAGGATTTCTCGCCCTTCAAACGATGCGTGAACAGAATCTTTTTCGCGTCAAACGAGACGTCCGGACGCCAAAAAGAGCCGCCGTCGTCGAGCAAAACACGTTTCACGTCGCCGGGATTCAGCCCCACAACGAGCAGCTTTCCGCCGTCGGTCGCCATGAAACCGTTGCGGTGACGCGCCTCGTGACCCCATTCATCGCACGCATCGCCGGGTTTTCCGTGAGGATACGGATTGTCGATCACCAGAATCTCGCTGAAGTTCAAAAGCGGATTGCGCATCACAATTTCACGCTTCGCGCGACGCACCGCCAAATAGAACGCTTTCGCGCTTTCCGGCGTCTCCGGCTCCGAGGAATATTGTTTTTCAAGCTCGTCGAGCGCGTCCGTCTGAACTTTCAGGTTCGGCGCACCGTCTATTTGGGCGATTCGAGCCGCAACCTCACGCGCGTACGTGATTTCCTGCTTTGCTTTCTCGAAGGTCGGTTGATTATCGCACTGAAACAGATAGTCGGCTTCCAGCTGCGCGATTCCTTTTTCACTTGTCGGCTGGTACTGCGCGGCGACCGGGGAGGAACACACTCCCGCCGCCGCCAGAAGTACGAGCCAGATAAATTTTTTTAGCATTTTGAACTCCAAAACTGAATGGGGGAAAAACAACGAATACACCTTATTATATACAGAATCTCCGTTTCGAAAAGGACCCGTGGAAAAGTTTTTGAAAAAAATTTTGGTTGCTGCGTCTGCGTGAGGCGGAATTTTCAAGCAGAATCCGACGCGGTGAGGCGTGAAACGAAAACGGTCCCCCTGTTGCTTTTTAAGAAATATGGTACAATTGGAAAAAAATAATTTTTCGGTTTTCAACCTATTTCGATTTACAGGTGTTTTATGTTTCAGGTTCAGGACGGTCGCGTCTCGTTCCCCAAGATGGAAGAGGAACTGGTTCAGTGGTGGAAAAACAATCAGATTTACGAAAAGTCGCTCGCGCGTCGTGAAAATGCGCCGTCATTCGTCTTTTTTGAAGGTCCTCCGACCGCCAACGGGATGCCGCACCCCGGCCACTGCCTCACGAGGGCGATGAAAGACCTTTTTCCACGCTACCGTACGATGCGCGGATTCCGCTGCGAACGAAAGGCCGGCTGGGACACGCACGGTCTGCCCGTCGAACTCGAAGTTTGTAAGTCGCTCGGACTGAAAAAATCCCGCGAAGAGATCGAAAATTACGGCGTCGAACCCTTCATTCAGCTCTGTCAGAAGAGCGTCTGGCGCTACATGCGCGAGTGGGAACACCTCACGGAACGCATCGGTTTCTGGATTCATCTCGATAAAGCATACGTCACGTACCACAAAACCTACGTCGAGTCGGTCTGGTGGGCGCTCTCCGAGTTCTTCAAAAAGGGACTTTTGTACCAGGGTCACAAAATCGTCTGGTGGTGGGCGCAGGGCGGCACGGCTCTCTCCAGCGGCGAGGTCGGCGAGGGGTACCGCGAGGTAGCGGACCCGGCAGTTTTTGTACGATATCCAGTCGTCGCGGAGTCCGACACGCCTGAATGCTTAAAAAATGCGGACCTCGTGATTTGGACGACGACTCCCTGGACGCTTTCGAGCAACCAGTTTGCAGCGGTAAAACCCGACATGGAATACAGCGTCGTGAAGTTCGAGGGTGAGGAACGGGCCGTCGTTCTTGCGTCGCCGCTTCTCGATTCGCTCGTGCACAAATACAGCGGCAAAAAAACGAAGGTTTTCGAAATTCTCGGCACACTCAAGGGCGAAGAACTCGTCGGGATGCGTTATTTGCCGCCGTTCGACACGTTTTACAAAACGTACGGAAATGTTCAAGGGACGCTGAAAGACGGAACCAGGGAATACATCGCGTGGCGCGTTGTTCCAGCGGATTTCGTCACGACGGATACGGGTACAGGAATCGTACATCAGGCGCCGGCATTCGGTGAGGACGACTTTGGCGTCTTGCAGGCTCAAAAAGCGCGCTACATCGACGGTGAAGGTCCCGAAATGATCTGCGCTGTGGCTCCGAACGGAACGTTCACGGACGTCTTTCCCGAGTTCCAGGGCCGCTGGGTCAAAGAGGCGGATCGCGACATTATTAAGGTGCTGAAAGAGAAAAACATCCTCTTCATGCAGGAACAATATCTGCACGAATATCCGTTCTACACGCGTTCAGACGACCCGCTTATTCAGTATCCGCGAAAAAGCTGGTTCATCAAAACGTCGCAGTTCAAGGCCGACATGCTTGAAAACAACGCGAAAATCAACTGGCTCCCGGAACACATTCGAGACGGACGTTTCGGAAACTTCCTCGCGACGAACGTCGATTGGGCGCTTTCGCGTGAACGTTTCTGGGGGACGCCGCTTCCGATTTGGGTGTGCGAAAAGACGGGTTATATGGAAGCCGTCGCGAATTACGACGAACTGATGGCGAAACCCGGCGTTGCGGGAATGGACGTTTGGGAGAAAGCAAAAGCGGAAAATCCGGAACTTCCGGACGATTTGAAGGTGCATAAACCGTACATCGACGCAATTACGTACGATTCTCCGACGGAAGAACGGATGCCGGACGGAAGTGTGCCGCGAATGCACCGTGTGTCGGAGGTCATCGACTGCTGGTTTGATTCCGGCTCGATGCCGTTCGCGCAGTGGGGGTTCCCGCACAAACCCGGTTCCGAAGCGGAGTTTAAGGCGCATTTTCCCGCCGACTTCATCAGTGAAGCGATCGACCAGACGCGCGGCTGGTTTTACTCGCAGCTCGCAATCAGTACGCTGCTGTTCGGAAATCACTCGCTGAATCAGGCGGGTTCCGGTGCGTCTGCCGGTTCTGCTGTGTCTGTCGATTCGATCGATTCTGCCGCAAAATCCGTTTTGAACGTGAAACCGTATCCGCATCCGTTCAAAACGTGCGTCGTTTTGGGGCTGATGCTGGCCGAATGGTGGGAAAATAAGGGTTATAAGGACCCGAAAGACCGTCAGATTTATCTCGAAGAAGATGGGGCAAAAGAGGCGCTCGGCGCGAAGAATTACGAACATAAAATCGGCAAAATGTCGAAATCGCTCCATAATTACCGCTCGCCGAACGAGATTTTCGACAAATACGGCGCCGACGCGCTGCGCTGGTACTTTTACAGCAATCAGGCTCCGTGGAACGCCATTATTTACAGTGAACGCGCGATCGGCGAGTCGATGCCGGCTTTCACGGTCAAACTTTGGGACACGCTGAAATTCCTCGTCGGTTACGCAAACAGCGACGGTTTCGCCCCCGAAAACTGGCTCTCCGGCGACGTTGCGCAACTGACGTCGGACGTTCTGAAAACGGCCAAAAACTACCGACCCGCGGCCGAGCGGTGCGAGCTGGACCGATGGATTATGAGCAAGCTCAACACGCTCAATGCGTTCCTCATCGAAAAACTGGATTCGTACGATAATTATCCAGCCGCCTCGGCCCTTTTGGAGTTCGTGGACGCGCTGAGCAACTGGTACATCCGCCGCAGTAAAGAAAGCATTTGGAGTTCCGACAAAACCGACGCAAATACGGCAAAATGGGACACTTACTGGACGCTTTACGAGTGTCTCGCGACGCTTTCGAAACTGATTGCGCCGTTTGTACCGTTTATGGCGGAGGAAATTTGGAGCGTGCTGGTTCGTGAACCGTTTGGAAGCCGAGCGGCAGAAAGCGTGCATTTGTGCGACTATCCGACGCCGTGTGCGTCCGACATCGACGAAACGCTGGCGGTCCGGATGGATTTGATGCGTGAAATCTGCTCGCAGGGTCATTCGGCTCGACAAAATGCGTCGCTTAAAGTGAAACAGCCTCTTTCCGGCGTCGATATTGTTTTGACGGAGACGGCCCGCGCCAGTCGCGAGTGGCTGTCGGAACACAGCGCGCTGATTCGGGAGGAACTGAATGTGAAAGACGTTCGTTTCACCGATCGTGCGGACAATTACGTTTCGTACACAATTCTTCCAGACTTGAAGAAACTTGGAAAGAAGCTCGGAAAGCTGCTTCCGGTTTTGAAATCGTACCTCACGACGGCCGACGGCGCGGCACTTTTGGCGCAGATGGACCGAGACGGGGAAGCGGTTCTGGAACTCGATGGTCAGAAAGTGGCGTTTACGGCTGAGGAACTCATTATTCGACTTCAGCCGAAAGAAGGGTTTACAGCGTCGCAGGGGGTGAATTCCGTGGTGATTCTTTCGACGGAACTCACGCCGGAGCTTGTGGCGGAAGGAAACGCGCGCGAGATTGTGCGAGCGATTCAGAGTCGTCGTAAAGATTTGAATTGTGCGTATGCGGACCACATTCGTGTTTGTTTCGTGACGGACGACGCGTCGATGCGTCAGGCGGCCGAGCAGTTTTTGACGTACATTTGCGGCGAAACGCTTGCGGACGAGCTGGCGCTTGAATTCACGGACGTTTATGCGTCTGCCGAGTGCGTCGAGACGAAACTTGCGGGCGCGGCGGTTCAGCTGTACGTTTTGAAGTAAGCCGCGGCAAAAGAAGCCGGGGGCGAATGAACCGTTTTCCGCCCCCGAAAATTCTGCACATTCAGCGGGTAAAAAGCCCGCCGCTCGCCTTTGGCGGACTAAGGCGTCCAACGGAAGGCCTCCGTTTTTCATAAAAAAAGTCGTGAACGAGTTTGAACCCTTTCACGACTTTTTTCGTTTCAGAAGGAAAATCTTTATTTCCCCATTTTCTCTTTCGACATCCAAAAGCCCTGATAAATCAAGCCTTTTTCCGTCTGGAAGAGGAAACCGCCGGACGGGAGGAAGTAACTTTTGACCAAATCATACTCCGGAAGTTTCGACGTGTCGAGCGGCTTGCGATCTGGGCTGTTTTTTGAACCGTTTTTCAAAAATTCACCCAAAACCGAGGAGTGCGTCGCGGCACTTTCCGCCAGCGTCCCGTTTTTGGCCATTTCGTAAGTGTGCTCGCGCAGTTTTTCACCGTTTACAAAGTGGAATGAGACCTTTGTTTCCGGATATTGTTCCACTTCCGATTTTATTTTCAGGTACACCTCCGATTCAGCCAGCGGCTTCGTCTTGTTCAGGTCGAGCGACTGCAAATAATCAATGTACCCCGGCTCCGACGCAATGATGAGGTAGCCGTCCCAAACCGTAATCGTCATTTCAGGGAAGCGTTTTCCTTTGATTTCCGAGCCGGCGTCGCCCTCTTCCTGTTCCTCGTCCACGAGTTTCCAGCGGATGTCGCCGTTGTTTTCGAGGACTTCAAAAGTGGGTTCTTCGTTCAGCAGCGCGCCGAGATTTTCGCGCATTTTGGCTTCATCTTTCACCGGAACCGCAATGAGACAGCGTTCGCCGTCAATCATTTTTGGGGCCATGTTTTGAACCATAAAAATCAATTTATTTTCAAGCAGACCTACGAGGTCTTTCCGCAAATTGAGCTGCGGTCCGTACGGGTCCGTTTCGAAACCGTCGAGCACATCTTCCCAAACCGTGTCGCTTCCTTCACCGAACGCCTGATTGACGAGCGGTCCGAGATTGTCGAACATCGTGAGAAAATCCAAATTCAGGATGTGAACGGTTCCTACATCGTCCGTCACCCAGTCGGGAAGGTCAAAATTCCCTTTTTCGTCGAATGCGAGCATTTTCAGCGACAATTTCGGCTCTTCAGGAATGCAGACGAAAACGCGCTGTGTCGAATCAAACCCCTGATGTCGGAAGGTTGCAACGCCTCCAACCGCTTCGATTCCGCCGAAACCCACGCTTTCAAGCAGGTCCGCGATGCTGCGCGATTTGGCGTAGGAAGGGTCTTTCTCGATCTGCATGAGGCGCTGAACCCGCAAAAAACGAATAGGATCGACGTACCAAATGACGTCGGGGAGTTTGTCGTCCACGATGGTTGCGTCGAGCACATCGAGATACGCGTCCACTTCCGAAAGCGACTCAAGCGCCGCGCTCGAATCACTCTGCAAAACCGCCAAACGACGCAGCATTTCACGCACGATTTCCGGTTTGTCGGCTGCGATGAGTAATTCACCTTTCAGAACATAGTATGCTTTATAAACGTTTCCGCTCTCTTCGTCCGGAATATTCAGTACATAGATTTCCGCGCCGTCCACCTGCTGTTTCTGATGGGATCCGCCGTTTTTCGTGACGCGTTCGACGATTCGATTAACGACATTCTGCGTTTCGTACTGTTTGTCGCCGACATTAATAACAACCGCAATACCGTAATGTTCCGCATCCAGCTGAAGCAGACCGCCCGCGATTTCATGAGACGCCATCTGACCGATTTCATCAAGCGTCACACCCAAACGCGAGTGGAATACCGACAGTCCGTCCGAGAGCTGCTGCTGAAGGCTCTTGAAAAAATCCTGCATTTCAGGAGTTTGCTGCAGTTCGCCCAAAGAGGTTTTTTGCCACGCATCCCGCAAAACCGCAATGTCGCGAATCGAGATGTAACCGCACGTCGATTTCGGAAGAATCAGGTCGGCTGTAATGGACGGAACTTCTGCCGAAGCGCTCACCGCAGGAGCGGCGTCTGCCGTGGTTTCATCAGCCGGAGATTTCGTACCGGACGTTTTGGGTCCCGCAGCGTCGCTCGTTGTGGTTTTCACCGCGGGAGTTTTCGTTTTCACCGCCGGAGCGTCCAAAGTCGGAGCGTCCAAAGTCGGAGTTTTCGTTCTTTTCGCCGGAGCGTTCAAAGCCGGTGCGTCCAGCGTCAGCGCATCGTCAGTCGGGGTTTTCAGTGCAGGAACGGAAGGCGCAGAAGCTGCAGAAGCCGCATCCGTAGAACGCGCCGCAGTCGGGATGTTCGTTCCGGCATTCATTCCTGCATTCGTTTTCTTGGTTTCGAGGGTTCTTTCAGCCGAACACACTCCCGCAAACGAAAAAATCGCTGCGAGAGTCATAAATATCCAAAATCGATTGATAAAGTTGGATCGTTGCATGGTTGGTCCTTTAGGAATATTAAACTATTGATATTTTTCAAAAATGAAACTTTATTATGATTATAACGTAAAAACGGAAAAAACCAAAGGGGGATTAAGAATTATTTCCGGAATATTTAACGATTTTTTTACTTTTCTTCCTCTCTAAGTTCAAGATGGGATAAATACAACGAATTTAACGGCTCACCTTTAAAAATTTCGACTTTTTTCTTAGAAAGCAATTGCATAAAGTAAGAAAAAAGGGTAAAATAGAGGAGTGCAGAAGGAATCTCCATTTCCGTCCCTTTTCGTTTTGTAAGACTGAAAGAAGCAAAAATATGAATGAATCCGAACCCGAACGCAAACCACGCCGACGTGTGCTTCACGTGGTGACGAACCGCAGTTTGTGGCTCGAAAATTTCGTTGCGTACTGTTACGGCGAGTGCCATCTCGCGTCCAACACCGTTCAGGCGTACCGCCGCGACCTCGAACGTTTTTACGTCTGGCTCGACGATCGCGACCTTCTGACGCTTCGAATCGCCGACTTTTCCTCCTACGTCGGCTGGCTCCACGAACAAAATCTTGCGCCCGCCTCGATGGCGCGGCACATCGTCTCGCTGAAAGTCTTTTACAAGTATTTGCAGCTGGAAGGGGTCGTGCATGAGAGTCAGGTGACGCTCCTCGGAAGTCAGAAATTGTGGGAGCGAATCCCGAAATTCCTCACGCCGACCCAGGTCGATCAACTGCTTTCCGCCCCGTGCGACGCCGACCGTTACTGGCTGCGCGACCGTGCGATTCTCGAAATGCTTTACGCGACCGGCTGTCGTGTTTCCGAACTTTCCACCATGCGGCTTTGTGACGTTCATCTCGACGAACATTTCTGCAAATGCACCGGAAAAGGAAGCAAGCAGCGCATCGTTCCGATCGGCGAGCAGGCGGTGAATGCCGTCAAACGATACTTCGAGGAGGAGCGTCCGACACTCGAACAGCGTTCGCGCGCGCACGGCGACGATCCCGTCTGGCTCTTCCTTTCGTACCACGGTCACGTCCTCGACCGACATCGAATTTGGGAACTCATCAAACTCTACGCAGCTCGATGTGGAATACGTACAGATATCAGTCCCCACACCTTGCGTCACAGTTTCGCGACGCATCTGCTTGTGAACGGCGTCGATCTGCGTCAGGTGCAGGAAATGCTGGGGCACGCGAACATTATGACGACGCAAATTTACACTCACGTGGACGGAAAACGTCTGAAAGCCATTCATAAAAAATTTCATCCGCGCGGTTAAAGTTCAAAACTCGAAACCGAAACGCCCCGAATATTTAATCCAAAGGTTCCAACATGAAAGTCCTTTTCCGTTCTGAAATCTGCACGATTCCCGCAACCCGTGCAATCTGTGAGATTTCGTTTTCTATGATTTTCGTTCTTGTTTTCATTTCCGCAAGTCTGTTCGGCTCGGAAAAACCGTCGCCTGTGGAGTTTTTCCCCCTGGAACTTTCAAATCCGACCGTTCAAACGGCGCCTCCGTTTCTTGAAACCGAAGTGGAAACAGCGTCTGAAACCCGCGAAAATGCGGACGAAGATGAAACGGTGCCGCTCGAAAACTTTCAGGATTATTGGAAGATGCGGGACGTGAGCGACTCGATGCGCGATAATTACGAGGACGGTTCCGTCTGGCGTGCCGGAGAGGAAAATCTGCTGTTTTTGTTCCATCTTCATGAATATATTCGTCTCGAACGTATGGAATCGTGGGCGCTTCCCGACACGGCGCTCGACGCGCTCGACACGCTGACGCATTCCGAACTCAACCTGCGGCGTTTCGACGCATTTCACGTTTTCGGACGTCTTTTGAGTTTCGAAAAAACGACACTCGAAGAATCCGTGGCGTTTCGATATCGGGTTCCTGCGTATTACACGTGCAAACTCGTCCTCGACGACGGCCGAAACGTCACGCTTTTCTGCGAGAAAATCCCTCGAGCGCTTCTGAAGCCCGACGCCCTGAAAAACCCGCCGCGTGTAGGAATTTACGCACTCTTCATGAAAAAAGGACCAACTGAAGAAAATGTACGTTTATCATCAACTTCCGTCGACGATACGGCGCCGCGGGAACTTGCGTCGATGTACCTTCTTGGGTCGCGTCTGGCGTGGTATCCGGACACGATTTTGGGAAATGCGGGAATGGATTACGGGCTTTTTGACGATCTCGACCGTGAGGAGCTTCCGGAAGACGCACTCCGAAGCGCGGCCGTCGATACACGTCTGACGCTGCGGAATCGTGAGTGTTTTTACCAGCTTCTCGCTGCGGCAAATCGATTTTCGGACGAAAAGTTTCAGCAAATCATCTCGGATATTCGGAAAAACGCACCGGATTCGTATTTCGAACAGATTCCTGCTTCGTCTCAGGAGATTAAAAGCGGACAGAAAGCGCCGCGATTCAGTTCCGTCATTCCTCTTTTTCAGCAGCCGGCTCGGGAACGCGGGAACTTTTTTCTCGTTCGAGGCGTCGCGAGGCGGATTTTGCCGATACGTGTGGAGGACGAAGACATTCAGAATCGGTTTGGGATTCAACATTATTACGAGATTTTTCTGTTTCCCGACGAAACGCCTGAATCTCCAATCGTCGTGATTGTTCCGGAACTTCCGCCGGACGTCGCCCCTGGAAACGACATGGGGTACTACGTTGAGCTTTCTGTTCCGGCCTTTTTCTTCAACACGTGGAGCTATCAAAAAGGGACGAATGAAGAGGGAAAACCGCTTCGACGTCTTGCGCCGCTCCTCATCGGCGGCGTCCCGTCCCGCACAATCAGCACAGTATACACGCCGGATTTGGGGCACTTTTACGTTTTAGGGCTTTTTGTATTTGGAATGTTGTTCCTTTTTTCGACGGTCTATTACTTTGTGAATCGGCGGGAGGAAAAGGAATGCAATCGCAATCGGATGAAGATGTTTTCGATCCCCGCAGGCACACATTACGATGAAGTAGTGAAGCAGTTTCCCGAAAAACACGAAATGGATTTCGACGAATGGTGCAAAAAGAACGAATAAACGTTCCGAAATCCCCCTGGGAGTGCGAACGTCTCGCCCGCAAACCTCATTAAAGAACGTCCCATTGAAGAATCCCCCTGGGAGCGCGGGCTTCCAGCCTGCAAACTTTATTATTTAAGAATCCCTCCTATATTTAACGTTCCTAGGAACGTTCTGCTGAGGAATCAAGCGGGCGAGACGCCCGCGTTCCCAGGGACATTTTAAGAAACCCGCACGATGTAAAGATTTTTTTAGTTTCCGGCCGCACGCTGCTGCGAGGTACGAATCCGTTTCAGCGTCCGCGAGTATTTCAAACCGGGATTCAGCTCAAGCGCACAATGAAACGCATGGAGCGCCTGATTCGTACGCCCAAGTTCCATGTACACGTACCCCAGCGTCACATACGCGTTAAAATGATGCGGATTGAGTTCGAGCGTTCGAAGCAAATCGTCGAGCGCAAACTCAAATCGTCCAAGTTCGAACCACGCAAGTGCGCGCTGGTGCCAGACTTCAGCAAAACCGGGGGTATTTTGAAGCTGGAGGGAAGCAAAGGTTATGGTTTTCAGCATCTCGCCTTGAGCGTTCATCTGAATTAATTTCTGAAGATTCTGCTGGTCCGCAGCATTTCCGTCACGGTTCCAAAGCGTACGAATCGTGTTTTCCGCCAGAATGGAAACCGTACGGTCTTCATCCCGCAGCGCAGCAGAAAGTGCCGGTACGGAGCTGTAATTTCCGAGCAGACCCAACGCGAGTACTGCAGCACGGCGAACGCTTGCTTCCGAGTGGGAAAGAAGACGTTCGAGCGTTCCGGGCGAGTAGTATCGGGAACACTCCTGCTCAAATTCTTGGATTCCCGCTTTCAAAAGGTAGCGTTGGTACAATTCCAGCAGTATCGGGGAGCGACGACAACGACAATTCACTTAAGAGTCCTTTCTTCTTGAGGTTTTTGTCTTTTGGCTGTTGTTGATTTTTGGAATGAGTTAAATTTTTTGTTTTTCCTCTACTTCTATTTTACACTGGAAATCCTTCCAGAGCAAAATTATTTTCCCTTTTTTCCCTAGTTTTCCTGAAATCTGCGTACAAACTAACGACTGAAAAAAACTTGCGTATTGCACAAAAGACGTAAACTGCGTAACTTTCACCAATAAGTTTGTTCTTGCTGAAAACCCCTTCCGTCTTTTGGGGAGGACGAACGCCCGCACAAATCACACATTCTGAAAGTTTTTCTCAAACTAAAAAACAGGAATTTTCAGAATATTCGGCAGAACCCTCAAGGTTTACGCATTTTAATCCGATATCTTCCAATACACCGAAATTAGAGGTGTATTTTAGGCCGACTTTGGATTTTGAGCGTTGTCAATTCGTAAAGGAGACGGGAATGTACCGACTTCCAGATTTTAATTGTAAAATTCATTCAAACAGCGTTTCGTTTGGGCTCGCGGGGCTTGTGACGATGCTGATTTTGGGACTTTTTTGTTCCTGCCGCAGTCCTTATTGCATGGAGACCGTGTGCTGTGGAACTGCCTGCGAAAACGCGTCGCTGCGCTGTGAAACGACCCCGAAATGTTCGAGCGTTCCCAGCGTCAACAGTTCGCCGCGCTTCGGATCGAAAAGCTGCAATATTCCGGCCTGCAAACCCGCTTGCGCGCCGACTTGCGCGCCTGCAAAACCCGCGTGCGTTCCGAGTTGCGCCCCGACAAAACCCGCTTGC
>CAYTLK010000067.1:0-3779 GCA_964438515.1 uncultured Planctomycetaceae bacterium | reverse complement strand
CCGACAAAACCCGCTTGCGTTCCGGTTCAACCCGCTTGCGCCCCGGTTCGTCGTCCAACACCTGCACCGAGCACCGCCGCAGATTCCGTGCTGAACGACCCGCAAATTCCTGTGGAGGAAAAGGCTCCGGAAGCACAAACGCCGGCACCCGCACCTGCGGAAGCACCCGAAGTGACGCCGGAAAGTTCCACACCGATGGATTTGTTTGCGGAACCGTCTGCCGAAAGGACGCCGGAAACGATGATGAAACCGATTGAGAATCGTGCGGGAGTGCGGCTTCTGGAAGCGCAGTCTGCCGACGAATCGATACCGACTTTGGACGCGCCTGAATCCGTCAAAACGTCTAAAACGCCCGCAAAAACGCCGGTTGAAATTCCGGAAATGCCAGACCTGGAGGCTTTACCGATGAGTCCGGCCGCGGCGGAAGAGGAATTTCCGACTTTGGACGCACTTCCGGCACTTCCGGAGGAGGAAAATCTCACTCCTGCGGCTCCGGCGGACGAACAGATTGAAGCCCTTCCGGAAACGCTCGATCTTTCGCCGGTCGAACCTCAGGCGGGACGGAAGGTTCCGGTTCAGCGGATGCTGAAAAAAGCAAAAACGCCGCAAAAAACGACTCAGAATGCAACGACTCAGAACGCAACGATTCGGAAAAATATTTCCATTGAGGCGATTCGAAACGCAGCGATTCAGCCGCAGAGCGAGATTCAGCAGGTTTCCTACACGCCTTCTGCGCAGAAAAATCCCATCCAGCTGACCGCTGGTGAGATTCCAGTTTCGGCGCCGGCCGCCGCTGTAACACCCGCCGCGCCCGTCACAGCGCCCGTTGCAGCGCCCGTTGCACCCGCCGCACCCGTTTCAGACGCACAAACCGACGTACAGTCGCCGATGCCCGTCCTTCCGGAACGTCCGACATTTGCGCAGCCAGCCGACGAATACATCGTCGATTCGAATCACAGTGCGTCAAAACGCGAGCTGAAAAATCCGCAGAAGGTCAAAATCGGCGGCGTGGAAATGAACGATAATATGCAATTTGAGACGCAGGACCAAACGGGAACGTTTCTGTATTACGACAGCGTTCAGGGGCGTACAACGGTACAAAGTCCCAACCCGGTGTATATTTATGCGCCGCGGTTTCGATCCGTCCGTCAGGTTGTGGATTTGAACATTGATGAACAGGTCCTCAGCACCAGCGACGTTTATACGCCGACGGAAACCTCCGTTCAGGAACGCAGCACCGGGACCGACACCGCCAAACAGCACGCTCAAGTCGGTACGCAAAGCAGTCGGGCCGTCATGATTCAGGCGGAAGGTTCGGCAAACACGGGACTTGTAGAAGGCGATTTGGCGGCGCAATCCCAAAATCAGGAAGTCGTCGCAGCACAGGAAAGCCGTATTAATGTGGGTCCGACCTCCATGAATGGTAAAACGCGCGTCTGGACGGCTGGAGGACTCGACCTCGTAAATACATGGTCGAAGAACGAAGAACTTCAGGTGTTCATCGACCAGGAAAGCGCCAGCGCCTCCGTACGCGTCGAGTCGGTTCCGTCGATTTATTCGGTGAAAGAGGGAGAACAAAAACAGGATGTGAAAATTTATAAAGTTTCCTCCCAAACCTCCGCCGCGCCCGGCGAAACGGTCGATTTCATCATTTACTTTGAAAACACGGGTCACGCGCCCGTCGGAAACATCGTATTGGTCGACAGTCTCCCCGCCCGACTCGAAATCGTGGAAGACTCTGCCGAAAGCAGCGTCGATGCGACTTTTTCGTACGAAATTAACAATACCGGCTCGCAGACGCTTCGATGGACCATCACGCAGCCCCTCTATGCAGGTGAAAAAGGCGCGGTGAAATTCAAAGCACTTGTACGATAATTGGACGATTTCATGAAGGAAAATTTTTGTAAAAATCTGATATGGTGCGAAAATCGTATGCCGCGAATTGTGTTTTAAGAGGCTTTTTCGTACGCGGCGGCGGAGTTTCCACCCTAACGGGAGGAAACCGCAGCGCTCCCGTAATGTCGTGACGCTCGTGGGGAAAAAACATTTTGAATGTTGTTTTTCCCCCAGTTACTCGCTCCCGGTCGTACCGGGTCAAAAACTTTTTAATATTGTGTTTTTAGGACTTCCTATGAGTTATTCCATTTCACGTCAAATGAGTTTCTGCTACGGTCATCGTTTGCCGAACCATGCAGGAAAGTGCCGCTTTTTACACGGTCACAATGGTTTGGTCGAAATTACGATTCATGCCGAAACGCTGAACGAAGGCGGTATGGTGATGGATTTCGGAGATATTCGTTCGGGAATCGAACAATGGATTGATTCGCAACTGGATCATCATACGATACTGTATCGTGACGACCCGCTCGTTCCGCTTCTTCAGGGAGCCGGACAGAAAATCGTCGTAATGGAAGAAATTCCTACGGCAGAAAATATCGCAGCGTTAATCTTTCGAAAGGCGCAAACACTTTCACTGAACGTCCAAAGCGTCCGCGTTTGGGAGACGCCGCGAAACGCCGCATGTTACGAAGAATGAATAGAGTGCGAAAATTTACAGATTGATTCGTTTGGAACGCCGCCGCACCTCGCAATGCGGCGCGCTCCTGAGAAAGTTTCACGTTTTATCGTATGTTCGTGTCGGAGTCCGGCTGCGTCGCGAGCATTTCGTTCCCCTGCGGATCGGCCCCGTTTTCCCGTATCGGTGAAACCGTCGGCGCCGTGTCGGGAACCGAGTATCGCAGCGACGCCACACGATTCTGAACGTCCGGAAGGTACGGATTGAGCGCAAGCGCATGCTCGTAAGCCGTCAGCGCCTCTTCATTGTCGCCCATTCTTTCCCTCACGCTCCCCAAAGCGGTATACGCCCTCGTATTCCGATTGTCGATCGCCACCGCATCATTTAAACAGTCGCGCGCACGCCCCAACTGCTTGTGTTCGTCGTACAGCCGCGCAAGCTCAATTCGAGGTTCCGCCGAAGACGGCTGACGTCCCGCCCACTCTTCCAGCATACGAAACGCCTCGTCGTCCTGTCCGATGTCGCACAAAAGCGTCGCTCGAGACCGATTGCACTCCACATGATCGGGATTGCGCTCCAAACAGAGATCGTAACAGTATTTTGCCATCTGAAAATCCTGTTCCTGTCCCGTGTCGATCGCACGCTGATGGTACACAACGCCGCAGTTATAATAAGCGTCCGGACTGTCGGGATCCGCATTTTTCGCCTTTTCGAAACAATCGAGTGCGTCTTCAGTTCGTCTTGCCGCAAGCATACGCACCCCTTCCGCATTGTAATTATTGGCGGTAAAAGTGCTGCACCCGCCGGCGGCCAGCAGTTCGCAAGCCGTCAAAAGGGCGGCAGCTGCATAATGTTTCATCAGTTCCAGTCCCACAATTGCGGTCCTTTCTGGAAATATTCAGGATTTTGAATCCATTTTCAACGTCTGTTTCCTGTTTTGTTCGATTTTAGCAAAAAAAGCATTCCAGCACAAGAGCAATTTCCGCTGAAAATTTGCTGGAAGTTCTAAAAAAATAAGATGGGAACGGTTTCGTAAAAAATATTAACGTACGATAAACATAAGGCAAGCATCCGGTTTCCGGGTCTTTTGCACCGTGGCGGAGTTTCCACCCTGACGGGAGGAAACAAAACGCTCCCGTAAGTCGCTCTCGGTCGTGAGAGGGAAACATTTTGAATGTTGTTTCCCTCTCAGACTCTCGTTTCAAAAACTTTTTAAGGAAGTTCCAAAAACCCCTCCGATTTACAAAAAATCAAAATCGGGTAT
>CAYTLK010000066.1:0-20361 GCA_964438515.1 uncultured Planctomycetaceae bacterium | reverse complement strand
CCCAATGTCGCCGAACGCGGAACTGGAAACCGATATTCATTCGGAGGCGGATTCCAGGCGGGTTTGTACTACGACACACTCGCAGGCTGGCGCTTCGGCGTGAGTTACAAAAGTCAGAACTGGGTCGAAGATGTGCGTTTCAAAACCCTGAACGGCGGCGTACAGAAACTCGATCTCGACTATCCGGCCATTCTTTCTTTCGGAGCTTGCTGGTACGGTTGGGAAAAGTGGGTTTTAGCGTTCGATATGCGTTATTTCTTCTTCGAGTCCGCCGGTTACGACATTATGGGCTGGAAAGACGTTTTTTCCTTCAACTTTGGTATTCAGCGCGAACTCTCGGACCGTCTCTCCCTGCGTGTCGGTTATTCGGTCAACGAAAATCAGCTGGATTCCTCCTTTTCACGCGGGTCGCTCGTCGTGCCGCTTTTGCCGCGCCACGCGCTTTTTACCGGTATGTCGTTCAAAATTGATGAACACATGACGCTGAACCTCACGTACGGGCACATCTTCAAAGGAACTGTGACCGGCTGCTACATGGGAAAAGGGTACGAACAGCTTGGAGGGTACGTCACGAATACTGCCGAGGCGGATGAAGTCGTCGCAGGCGTTTCGTTTAATTTTTAAGTTTCGCCAAACTGTGTATTTTGCCTAATTTGTCGAGCGCATTGAGGCGAGCCGTGGGTGAAAGCCCTCGGAAAAGGGGCGTCCCTGCGGTTTCCGCAAACGACGAATCTGAAAACCAACCCTCCGGAGGCTCACACCTCCGGATCGCCTCAATCGTCGAAACGTTTCTGAATCAACCCGAAATCTTATGGGCGACCGTGCGCGGGCCGAACGAAAAATGCGTTTCGCAAAGCCTCACGGAATCAAAAGAAGAACAAAAAGGAGCGTAAACTCTCAAACGACGGCTTATGATGAAAATTGTACGAAATGTTTATGCAAATTAATCTCACTCGCCGCCTCTTTTTCTAAAATATTTTCCTTTTTTTGGAAAAATTTCTGCAAATTTTGTTGCATTTTCCGTTTCTTGGACTATACTATAAGCAATGTGAATAGCTAAGTTATTTAAATTGGAAAATTGTGTCATGAAACGTCTCGTAACCTTATTGCTCGTTTGCTTTTCCGCGTCTGTTTCTGCAATTCAGGCGGCAACGGTAAATGTCGGGTCGAATTTTACGGAAACCAATCCCTATACGGTAACAACGGGAACCGGCGACTCGTACGTATTTTCCGACGGCGGCTGGATGAAAGCAAACGTTGGATACGCAACCTTTTCCGGAACATTTTCCGGTAACGGAACACTGAGTGTGACGTCTGCCGTTGCTCGCCCGCAGGTTTATTTTAACGCATCGCTTGCTGGTTTTTCCGGAACCATTAGAATCGATGGAAGCACGTGGTTCGGAATGAACACGACGGCCGCCCGCGGGAGCGAAAACGCAACATGGGTCGTAAACACGACCGAAAGCGATGTAACGGGTCTGCTGCTCGGAAACAGTCTGGCTTCGACGGAAGCAAATCCGGTGAAACTCGGAAAACTTGAAGGAAACGGGTGCGTGCGTCCGATGGGGAACGGCGGAAACCTCATGGAATATGTGCAGGTCGGAAACCTCCTCACAAATGCGTCCGACACAAGTATTTACAGCGGAATCATCCGTTTGCACAACAACGACGATGTACACGTCGAAAAAGTCGGTGCCGGAAAATGGATTCTGACGGGTGCGAATACGTTCACAGGCGGGCTCGTCGTCTCGGAAGGAACTCTTCAGCTCGGGAACAAAACAACGACCGGAAGCATTGAAGATAAAAACACAATAACCGTGAAAGAAGGCGCTTCGTTCGGTTACGCTCGTGTTTCGTCCGGTGCAGACCAAACCAAACTGTATCCCGTAAATAAGATTACTGTACAAAACGGAACGATCTTCAACGGCGGGGCGCTGGCGGTTCAGTATGACGGTGTGACGTTCGAAAACGGCGGAACGATTACGTATTCCGACTCGAGTGCCGCAAGCATGACGTTCAACAATTTAAAATATACGGGCGACGAAAATTCGCGGCTCACGGTTTGGTGCGACCAAAAAGCGACGTATTTCACGGGGACGCTCACCTCCTCCGGAACCGGGGCGAAAGAAATCTATCTCACCGGCGCACGCGGTAATTTCCTTTACCTTCAATGCGACCTTTCCCAGTTTACCGGAACCATCACCGCAGGACCCGCCACCAACGGAACCAATGGAACGTGGATTTCCCTCAACGCCGCGAAAGACGCACATAACGTAACGTTCAATCTTATGCCCGGAAAGAACATCGACGCAGGTTTGCTGCTCGATTACACTCCGGCTGCCGATTCCGTTCTGAAGATCGGCGCACTTTCTGGAAACGGAATTGTGCGTGCAAATCAGTGGAATTCGACTTATGCGCTGCAAATCGGCGGAAACAACGAAGATGCGGTCTTCTCGGGCGGCATCCAGCTGTACAATAATTCCAACTACACGGTCGAAAAAATCGGGACGGGCACATGGACCATCACGAGCGACAACACGAAATATGCCGCATACGTAACCGGTTACAAAAACAATTACACTGGCGACACGACCATCACGGGCGGAACCATTCAGCTGGGTGATTACAATCCCGTCACCAAGACTGGCGGCGCTACGGGTCAATTGGGCGGCGACGACGGAAACAATTCCTCAAAACTTACGAAAATCGTCATCAGTTCTGCCGGAACGCTCGCCGTTGCACGCAACTCACTGACGGACGTCTTTAATAATATTGTATCCAACGACGGAACCATTTCGGTCGTGAATCCCGACTGGAACAATCACGTCGCCCTTCGCGGTGCCGTTTCCGGTCACATCATCAAAACAGGTGCCGGCGCGCTGGCGATTGGGTCCGACAACGGCTCGAATCTCACGAAAATCACCATTCAGGAAGGCGCTTTGAAAAACTGGGGCGCTTCCCGACTCGGAAACGGCGCAACGGAAATCGAATTCACGGGCGGAACGTTCCTCGAATCGACTGCAAACGAAACGCTCGCGAACAAATTCACGTTCACCGGAACCGGAACGCTCCAGGTCGATGTGGATTACACCATCAGCGGCGTACTTTCGGGGGCCGGAAATATCACGAAAACCGGGACGGGCACTTTGTACCTGACGGGCGGAAGTAACTATACGGGGCGTTTGACCGTCGAAACGGGAACCGTTCAGGTCGGGAAAAATACGGCGAGTTACATCAATAATGGATCCACTTTGACGGTGAAAAAGGACGGCGCGTTCGGTTACAATCGTCTGTACGATGCAGCAACCGTGAACGTTCTGACGCCGATTACCGACGAAGGCGGGACGCTGTTCAATTCGGGTGCGCGTGCGATTCACTTCAATAATGTTACTTTCAGCAGCCTTGGCGGTACGCTCAAGAACACCGGTTCGGGACTCTTAACCGTTTCAACCGTTGTGACCAACAGCGGCGTCATCAAATTCAACGGAACAACCAATAACGACATCGTGCTGAACATCAACACCTCTGCCGCTGCGCAGTCCTTGGGCGGTTTGCAGTCGCTCACGAACGTCAATTCCGTCCTGAATTTCACCTCCACGAATCGTGCAAACTTCCTCAATCTTACGGGTGCGATGGACACATTCCGCGGCACAATCAACATTACGGGAAACTGCTGGTTCGCGTTCAATTCCGGCACGGCGCTCGGGAGTGAGTTGGCCGTCTGGAATACGACGATGACGAACAATTCTGGAATTTTGTTCGAAAACAGCGGTTTAAATGGAAAAACCGTAAAAATGGGCGACTTGACCGGAAACGGCTGGGTGCGTACCGGAAATCTCGCAAATCCCAATATTGGAACCGTCACGATTGAGGTCGGCGCGCTCGGAAACGACAGTACTTTTTCCGGCGCACTGCGTGGAAATCAGCCGGGGTCCAATTATCAGTACCTCAACGTCGTGAAAGTCGGCGACGGAACTTGGACGCTCGCGAGTGACGGACAGGTGACAGGTGTCGATTATAACAGCAATGCGGATCTTACCGTAAAGGAAGGAACGGTCGTTCTGAATCGTGCGGTCGGTCAAGCTTCGGCGAGGAACCTGACGATTGCAGGCGGAAACCTCATTGTGGCGAATTCGAATCAGACGATTACGGGAGCGCTGACGTTTACCAGCGGTATTCTGGAAGTGGCGGACGGCGCAACATTTACGCGGAACGTTTCGATTTCCGGCGACGATGCGGCGACGCTTGCGCAGATGAGCGGTCACATTGCGGGAAACACGGTCGCGGCGCAGGGAATCTTCTCGCCGGGAAGCACACAGAGCAACATTGGAACCGTCACGAATGACGGCGATTTCACGTTCAAATCCGGAACGACGTACCTCGTGAACGCCCTCAACGGCGTGAATGACCGTCTCGTTGTGAATGGAACGCTGATTCTCGAAGAAGGGATGAAAATCGCATTTTCGACCGAGCCGCCGCCGACTTTGGACTATTTGACGCTGGAAATTGCGGAAGCGGACGATTATTTGGTTGCGGGCGTAATTCCGGACATCAGTTTCAACTGGGATGTGCTTTTGGCCGACCCGCAGCATTGGACCCTTTCGATGGTCGACGGCGTTTTGGTCGCGCAGAACAAATTGCCGGAACCCGCGGCGTGGGTGCTTCTGGTTTTGGGGTCCGTCGGTATTTTCCGTGTGAGCCGCCGCAGAAACGCAAACGCAGCGGCCTGTTAGTTTCAGTACACATATGATTAATTGCACTATTTAAAGCCCACGATGAATTATCTTGGGCTTTCCTTTTATCCCGCCTTTCAAAAGGAGCCTTTATGAAAAACGTCCTTGTTTCTTTAATTTTTGCAACACTTATTCTTTTTGCGTCAGTTTCTTTCGCAGATTACGACATCGTCGTTTACGGAGGTACATCCTCAGCCGTGACGGCGGCGGTACAGGCGAAAAAGATGGGAAAAAACGTGATTCTCGTGAGTCCCGACCGTCACTTAGGCGGTTTGTCGTCGGGAGGTTTGGGGTTTACCGATTCGGGAAACACTTCGACGATTGGGGGTCTTGCGCGCGAGTTTTACCACAGAATTTACGCAGAGTACCAGAAGGACGGTGCGTGGCGGTGGCAGAAATTCTCCGATTTTAAGAACGTCGGTCAGGGAACGAAAGCGATTCTGCAAGAGGACAAAACTATGTGGATTTTTGAGCCTCATGTTGCGGAAAACGTGTTCGATGCGTGGGTTGCGGAATACGAAATCCCGGTCGTACGCGAGGCGCTGCTCGATCGGGAAAACGGCGTCGAAATGAAGGACGGACGGATTCTTTCCATCACGACGCTCGACGGGACGCGATACGCTGGAAAGATGTTTCTCGACGCGACGTATGAAGGCGATTTGATGGCGGCCGCCGACGTCGATTATGCGGTCGGACGCGAAGCAAACGCGCTGTACGGCGAAACGTGGAACGGAAATCAGGTGACGATTCTGCATCACGGACACTGGTTCAAGTCGGAAATCAGTCCCTATCGCACCCCCGGCGACCCGGCGAGCGGGCTGTGTCGTTACGTCGAGGATTCGAAACCCGGGACGCGAGGCGAGGCGGATTCGAGAATTCAGGCGTACTGCTATCGACTCTGTTTGACCGACTGCGCCGAAAATCGGATTCCGTTTTCGAAGCCGGAGAGTTACAATCCCGACGATTACGAGCTTTTGCGTCGTGTTTTAGCGACTGGGTGGCGTGAAGTTTTTTATAAATTTGACCGAATCCCCAACTGGAAAACCGACACGAACAATCACGGTCCCTTCAGTTCCGACTTCATCGGTCAGAATTACGACTATCCTGAAGCGAGTTACGAAAAACGTGCAAAAATCTTAAAGGCGCATTACGACTATCAGATGGGGCTGTTTTATTTTCTCGCGAACGATCCGGGCGTTCCGGAGGACGTGCGGGAACAAATGAGTCGTTGGGGACTCGCAAAAGACGAATTCCCCGAAACGAACGGCTGGCCGCATCAGATTTATGTACGCGAAGCTCGACGAATGTTGGGCGTGTATGTTGTGACGGAAAACGACTGTTTTGGCCGTCCGGCGGTTCCTGCGCAAGGCGTTTCGGCGGGGTCGGTCGGAATGGGGTCGTACACGCTCGACTCGCATAATGTGCGGCGTTACGTGACGGAAAAGGGGTTTGTGCAGAATGAAGGCGATATCGGCGTGCACCCCAAAGGGGCGTATGCGATTGATTATAATGCGCTCGTTCCGAAAAAGTCCCAATGCGAAAATCTTCTCGTCCCGGTTTGCGTTTCCAGCTCGCACATTGCGTTTGGATCCATTCGGATGGAGCCTGTTTTTATGATTCTCGGACAGTCGGCCGCCGCGGCTGCGTGTTTGTCGATCGACGAAAAATGTGCTGTTCAGGACCTTAATTACGCGCACCTGGCGGACCTTCTTGTTCGAGACGGTCAGATTTTGAAGAAATAATGAGGCGTAAAAAATGGAACAAAATGAAATATTGAGCAAAATTCAGAACGTCTGCGCGCAGCCTCTTCCGGAGTCGGCGACGCTGGAGCTTCGGGAACTTGTGAACCAGTATTTTGAGGCGTGTACCGCGCTCCTCGTGCGTCTTCAAGATTTCAAAAAGATTCTTGTTTCGAAAAGTATTCCCAATCCGATGTCGTTTTTGGTTTCCCTGGAGTCGGCGCTTCAGGAGTATCGGACGCTTGATTTGCATGAAAACGCGCAGTGGAACGCGGTGCTGCGTGTTTTAGGAGGGACAGACGTTCCGACACTCGACATTGAGCTGTATAGTTTTCTTAAAAATTCAGTGGAACACATTCGAAAACGAATGATTCAGAAAAATTTGGAGAAATTGCAGCTGGACGCTTCAGACTTGCAGGAAGGAGACGGTATTTTGAAGAATGAAGAGTGGGAAAAACCGTCGGACGCAGACGGTTCAAGTTCTGCGAAAGCCCCTGTTTCACCGCGTACGGTTGCGCCGCCGCCGCTTCCGGAAAACCGACGTTCGAACGTCACGCCGCCCGATCCGTCTGCAGTTTTTAAAGAGGCATTTGCGGAGCTGGCCGCCGCCGTGGAAGAAAGTACTTCGAAAGCCGCCAGTTCCTCAAAAATCGCCGGTTCCTCAAAAGCCTCAGGTTCCGCAAAAAATGCAGGTTCCTCAAAATCTGTCGGTGCTTCGAAAAACGCCGGTTCCGCAAAAACGACCGGTTCGGCAAAACCTGCGGGTTCGGCGTCCTCAGAATCCTCGCTGGAGTTCAATTTTCCCGAAATGGAGGAAAGGGACCGCACTTCGAACGCGCAAAATGAGTTCAATGCGTCAAGTAAAACAAATGCACAATATACATTAAACACACAAAATGGAACCTGTACGTCAAATGGTCCGAACACGGAATGTGTGATTCCCTCCCCGCCGCTTCCGGGCGAGCCGTACCCGCAGCCGAACGCGCAGCCAGAGACGCAGAAGACCGAACAGATTAGTGTACAAAATACAAACTCTGCGAAAGCTGAAAACGCACCTTCAGGACGGTGGAACGGTGACCGAAAGAACTTGCTGATTCTTTTGCTTTTGTTCACGAATTTCTTTCAGGCGGGAACCATCCTGATTTTTTGCATCATTTTTTTCCGTATTTTTGGGTGGCTCTAAAGAATTTCAGCATTTTTGGGCGCGGGGGCTTTACTTCTTGCGTAAATGATGTAAAATAGGACCATCGGAAATTCGATTTTTTCAATTTTAATAAAAAAAACATTCAAAAGGATAAAATTATGACGTGGTTTAAAGCGGAAGGTCATCTGACTCACGAACAGGTTCTGGAACTTGCGCACAAGGCGGCGGACGAGGCTCGCGCTCGTATTTGCAGCAATCCGAAACGGGTTCTGCTTCTTCCGCCCGACATTACGCGCGCACACAGCGGCGCTGGGTTCATCACAGAAGAACTGTACAAGATTTTTTCCAAAACGGCCGAGGTGCATGTGATTCCGACGCTGGGTCAGCACGTCCCGCATACGGACGAACAAAATCGATGGATGTTCGGTTCGATTCCGCTTGATCGGATTCACGTTCACGACTGGCGCAGCGGGTCCCGAACGATCGGCGAAATTCCTGCGGATTTTGTGCGCGAGGCGTCTTGCGGAAAGGTTGATTGGGCGATTCCCGTCTCGCTCGACACATTCCTGCTGGACGGTCAGTGGGACCTCATCATCAACGTCGGTCACGTCGTTCCTCACGAAGTCCTTGGTTTTGCGAATCACAACAAGAATTATTTTATCGGACTCGGCGGCAAACCGATGATTTGCGCGTCCCACATGGCGGCGGCGTGCTGCGGAATTGAAAACAATCTCGGAACGCTGATTTCGCCGCTGCGTGCGTGTTACAATAAAGCCGAAAATGACTTTTTGGGAAATCTTCCCGACATGTATTTTGAAGTCGTGATGGCGTACGACGAGCAGGGAAAACTCGGTCACACGGGCGTTTACGTCGGCGACGACCTCGAAACGTATCTCGATGCGGCTCGCGCCTCCCGCGCACAGAACATCACGATCGTTCCGCCTCTGAAAAAAGTCGTGGCGGTGATGCAGGGCGACGAATTTTACAGCACGTGGGTCGCGAACAAAGCGATTTATCGGACTCGGAAAGCAATGGCCGACGGCGGCGAACTTCTGATTCTCGCACCGGGCTTGAAGCGTTTCGGCGAGCAGGAAGAGGTCGACACACTCATTCGAAAGTACGGTTATTGCGGGACCGAAAAGATTCTGAAACTCTGGAAGACGGAACCCATGCTTCAGGATTTGACGCACGGGACGGCCCACCTGATTCACGGGTCCAGCGAGGGACGTTTCAAAATCACTTACGCGCCCGGTCACCTGACGAAAGAAGAGGTGGAAGGCGTTTGTTTCGGGTACGCCGACCTTGCGGAAATGCTCGAACGTTACAATCCGTCCGTGATGAAAAACGGTTTCAACACGATGCCGGACGGCGAGGAGGTGTATTATATCAGCACGCCTTCTGCGGGTTTGTGGACGACGGCAGAAAAACTGAATAAAGACTGAAAACTAAATATTAAATATTAAAAAGTTTTTCGGCTTCATTTGCACGCACGATTCACCCTATCGGGAGAATCTGGCTGCCCGTAAAGAATTCACGGTCGTGGAAGAGGGGCTTTTTGAAAGTTTTAACCGCTTGATGTTCCCGCCCCAGCGAGGGCGTCACTCGTGCGGAAGCGCCCTCGCCCGTCGCGGCTCGCGACCCCAGACTCTCTACTTGGAAAACTTTTATTATTTAAGAAATTTTATTTTGAGGACAAAAAAAGATGAAAGTACTAGGACTCGGCGAGCTGCTGTGGGACGTTTTCGACGAGGCTCGAAAGCCTGGCGGTGCGCCCGCAAACGTCGCGTTTGAATTGAATCAGCTCGGTCTCGACAGTCTCATTGCGTCGCGTGTCGGAACGGACCCGCTGGGGGACGAAATGCTGGATTTTCTCCATCACATGGAAATCGACACATCCGCAATTCAGCTCGACACGAACCGACCCACCGGGACCGTCACCGTCGAACTCGACGCAACGGGCACGCCGTCGTACATTATTCATAAAAACGTTGCGTGGGACTTTCTGGAATACTCTGAAACGTTGAAACAGCAGGTTCCGATGCTTGAGGCGCTTTGTTTTGGGACGCTTGCGCAGCGCAGTGAAAAAACACATGCGGCGGTTCAGCAAATTTTAGACGACGCGCCGACTGGTTGTTTGAAGGTGTACGACGTCAATCTGCGTCAGAATTTTTACAGCCGCGAACTCGTGGCGGAGTCGCTGCGGAAATCCGATGTTGCAAAGATGAACGACGGCGAAATGACGGTGATTCGTCGGTTGTTTGAGTTTCCGGAAACTCTGACTGCGACAGACTTTGCGTTCAAACTCTGCAAAGAGTTCGGCGTCGGTTCCGTCTGCATCACGCGTGCGGAAAAAGGATGTTTACTCGTTTCGAAATCCGGCGAGACGGCCGACGTTCCCGGAAAAAACGTACGTGTGGCGGACACGGTGGGAAGCGGCGACGCTTTTTCGGCGGCTCTCATTTACACGATGCTTGCAGGCTGCGAACTCGCGGTGCAGGCGGAGTTTGCAAACGAAGTGGGGACGCTCGTCGCCGCGCGTTCCGGCGGAATGCCGCCGCTTCGGCCTGAGTTGGAAGGACTCAAAGCAAAATACAAGGTGTAGAAAGAAAACGGTACATATATGAAAATCGTGCAATTCTTTTGTTTTTTCCTTTTCTTTTCGCTTTTCGTTCAGTTTTTCGTTCCTCTCGCATTGAGGGCCGAAGAGGTTTCAGCAGAAGCACCGAAGAGGGATTTGACACCGCTTGTGACGCGTGCGGAAAGTGGAGACGCGGCGGCGCAAGTAACGCTCGGTCTCCTTTTGACGACGGGAAAAGAGGTTGAAAAAGACGAGGCGCAGGGGGTTGCGTGGTTTGAAAAAGCGGCGGGTCAAAACGATGCGGCTGGAATCTACTATTTGGCGCACTCGCTCCTCGACGGACGCGGAATTCCTCAAGATTCAGATCGCGGAATGACGCTTTTGCATCAGGCGGCCGACAGAAATTTTGCGCCTGCAAAGATGTTTCTCGGAAAATGCTGCGTTTCGGGACTGAACGTTAAAAAAGACGTTCCAGCCGGAATCAAGCTGCTTGAAGAGGCGGCGGCACAGGAAAATGCGGAAGCGGAATACATTCTGGGCGTTTTGTATTCCGGCGTCGAAAAAGACGTTCCTGAAAATCGGATGCGGTGTTTGAAGTGGCTGACGCTTGCGGCGTCGCATGGTTTCGTACCAGCGCAGACGATGCTTGGGAAGGAATATTTGAAGGCCGAGAACTTTTTTTGGGCGCGTGAGTGGCTGTACGAGGCGGCTCGAACAAATGACGATCCGGAGGCGCACTACTTGATGGCGCTGCAGGAACAAAACGGCTGGGGCGATGAAAGCGCTGCGGATCAAGTTTCGGCGCTCAAATACTTGCAGCGCGCTGCGGTTTTGGGACATTCTGACGCACAGTTCCGCATGGGCGTTCTTTCCTGCGACGGCGGCGGGAGTGAAATCATCGGCACTATGTGGTTCCAGGCGGCGGCGCTTCAGGGAAATAAAGACGCTGAAAAAGAACTGAAAAAGCGAAAGTATGACGGTTTGACCTGCGGAAGGATGGGACTTTTTTCCCTCCTCGGAAATCCTAAAATTCAGGATCCGGCTCGCGCAAAAGCGTGGTTTGAACGAGCGATTGCGTCCGGAAACAACTTTTCGTACAGCACGCTTGGTACTATGTACTGGACGGGAGCGGGAATGAAGCCGGACCCGAAAAAAGCGATGGAGTGTTTCGAGAAAGGAGCCGAATTGGGCGATGTTCAATCGACGAGCAGCCTTGCGATGAAGTACTACGTCGGAAATCCCGTCCCGCAGGACTTTGCGCGTGCGTTGGAACTTGCGAAAAAGGTGGAAAATGAAGAAGAAGGCGCGGATGCGCTGACGGTTCATGCTTTGTGTACGTTTTTCGGAGATGGAACGCCCCGCGACCCCAAGACGGCAAACGAACTCTTCCGGAAAGCGGCAGAAAAAGACCAGATTTTTGCTGTCGCGTGGATTGAACTCATGAAAAGTGCGGAAATTCCGGAAAATGTCGAAAAAACGCAGTTTTTGGAACTCGTTCGGAAGGCTGCGGAAGGCGGAAACCGTTGGGCGCAGGTGCTGATGGGCGAGGCGTATTGCTCCGGCTGGTTCGTTCCGGTCGATTTTTCCGAAATGATGCGTTGGTTCCGACTGGCGGCCGAACAGGGCGTTGCGAAAATGCAGTTTGAGGTGTTTGCGAACTGCACGCTCGGAGTCGGAACGGAGAAAAATCTTCCCGAAGCGCAGAAATGGCTCGACGCCGCCTGCGCGAAGAACCTGGATTCTGCGGCGGCTGTGCGAGAATTCCGAAAAATGTTAGATTAAAAATACAAAAAAAAGGAGAGAAAAACAAATGGAAAAAATCATGCATTGCGAGCAAGTTCCTGCAAATCCCGTGGAACAACCGGGGGCGCAGCGCGCAAAAATGCGTCTTTTAATCGGAGCGGCCGACGGAGCGCCGGTTTTTGCGATGCGCCAATTTGAGATTGAGCCGGGCGGATGCACGCCCGATCACGAACATCCGTGGGAGCACGAGATGTATATTTTGCAGGGAAACGCGACGGTCGTCTGTCGCGGTGAGGAACACATCGTGCGGCCGGGTTGTTTCGCATTTGTGCCGCCGAACGAACCCCATCAGGTAAAAAATACAGGACTTTTGACGCTTAAATTTCTTTGTCTGATTCCCGTGAATCAGAATTGCGGCTGTCCCGTCAAATAAACATACAGAAAGTTGAACGAAAATCTATGGAAGAACGCAGCAGCGGAAATGTCGTTAGTGAAAAATCGTTTCTCGTGACGGTTTTGCTTCCGAAAAAGCCGGACGCAGTGGGAAGTTTGCCGGGCGATGCGGGTGAAGAACCGCTTGATGAACTTCACGGTCTCGCGGAAGCGGCGGGAACCACGGTTGTGGGGGAAATGATTCAGCGTCGAACGTCGATCGAACCCGCAACCTACATCGGAAGCGGAAAAGTTCTGGAATTGAAGGGGATGGTGGAGAAAACCGAGGCGGACGTTGTGATTTTCGACAACGATTTGGCTCCCAGTCAGACGCGCAGTCTCGAAAAGGAATTGAACGTTAAAGTTTTGGACCGAACGGAGCTGATTCTCGATATTTTTGCGTCGCGTGCGCAGACGAAGGAGTCGCGTTTGGCGGTCGAACTTGCGCAATTGGAATACTCGCTTCCGCGTCTGAAACGGCTTTGGACGCATCTTTCACGACAGAAAAAGGGCGTCGGACTTCGCGGACCGGGCGAAACGCAGCTCGAAACGGACCGGCGACTTGCGCAGAAGCGGATTTCCGACCTGAAAGCGGAGCTTGCGACAGTGCAGCGCCGCAAGGAACGGGAGGTTCAATCTCGGAATCAGACGCGGACCGTTTCGCTCGTCGGGTACACGAATGCGGGAAAAAGCACGCTTTTGAATGCGCTGACCGGCTCGGATGTGTACGTGAAAGACCAGCTTTTTGCGACGCTCGACACGCGCACTCGACGTTGGACTTTACCGGGCTGGGGACCGATTTTGCTGAGCGACACGGTGGGGTTTGTGCGCAATTTGCCGCATCATTTGGTGGCGAGTTTCCGCGCAACGCTCGAAGAAGCGCGCTGTGCCGACCTGCTGCTGCACGTGGCGGACGGAAGCAATCCGATGGTGATGTTTCAAATTCAGGCGGCTTACGAGGTCCTGGAAAAGTTGGGAATTCAGGAAAAAGACACGATTTTAGTGATTAATAAAATCGATGCGTTGAAGCAGCTCGACGCGGAGGGAAATTTACCGGAACGATACAATTTGCAGGCGCTTCTGAACCGCTATCCGAACGCGATGGGAATCAGTGCGCGGACGGGAGAGGGACTTTCGGCGCTCGCGCAGGCGGTGAGCGACATGCTGAGCCGTCATTTTCCGACGGTGGAGATTGAAACTTCGAGTACGAACGGCCGTTTGACTGCGTATCTTGCGGACCACGGCGAGGTTTTTTCCCGTCAGTATCGTGAAGATGGAAACGTCGTCGTTCGGTGTCGGATTGCAAGCACTTTCCTCGGTAAAATTCGTCACGAAGAGATGAAAATGACGCTTCTGGACGGCGAGCTTCCTCAATATGATGAGGAAGAAACAGCGAAAGCTGAAAAAGTCAAAAAAGTCGAAAGTGATGAAAAAGTTGAAGACGTCGAAGACGTGAAAGACGTGGAAGAAGAAAGAATTTGATTTGTGTTTCGGTTTGTATGAAATGTGAACGAAACGTGAATGAAATGTAGATGAAATTAATTATAAATTTCAACACAGGGATTCCGATTGGACGGTTTATATGAAAGTTCCTTTTTGCGCATCACTATTTTTATTCTTATTTTTGCTTCTGCTTGTGGTTTTTTCATTCGGAAAAGCCGTTTCGGCTGAAAATTCAGTCGTGCAAGCGGCGAAAGAGTGGGCGTCGCCCTCGTGGGACGGCGCAGAAATGAATTTTAAGGAGACTTTTTATTCTGTTCGTCAGCCGAATGACGCCGGAAAAGAAGTCGTTTTTTGGGCGCTCGACCGAACAAAAACGCAGTTCCTGAAACCGCGTCTCGAGTCCGACTGTCTCGTGATTGATGCATCGGAAATGAAGACTCAAAACCTGCAAAATCTGACGATTCAGTTTTTCGGAATCGACCCCAAAATCCTTGAGGGAGACGAATATTACTGCCACTACATCACGATGCAGGGACCCAAAAACACCGCAGGACGCCTCTTTTTTGAGGGTCATCAGGCCGACGGAACTCATTTTTGGCGCATGCTTGAGGTGAAACTCACCGGCCAGCGGCAAATTTTCGAGTTCGACGAGTTTATTCCGAAGGGGCTGAAAGACCTCTTTTTGCGTTACGATTTCACTGAGCCGGGCGAGTACCGTTTTTATGCGTCGCGCGTGGTGCAGGAAGATTTTGAAAGAAGTACGAAACGAAATTCCCATCCCGAGCTGATTTTTTACCTTCCGCTCGACGGAACGACCGAGGCGGCAGAAGCAAAAGGGGAGAAAAAACCTCTGAAAGAACAAGGAATCGTCTTTGTTCCGGGGCTGAAAGGTCAGGCGGCGCAGTTTTCGCGGACGACCAACCCAGTTTTGAATTTTACACGAGAAAAGAATCTCTGCGAGGAACAGGGTGCGATTTCGGCGTGGGTGAAACTGGATTGGAAACGCGACGCGGCCGGCAAGCCGCTGAACGGAAAAGGGTGGCGGATGATTCTTTCGGAACCGTGGCGCGACCCGGCACGAATCGGGTCCGGCGCGATTTGGTACTGGATTTATGACGGAGCGCTGCGCGGCGATTCGAGCGACGTTCACGATTTGTACGTTTCTCGCACGATGCCGGAAGACGGAGCGTGGCACCATGTGGTTTTTTGCTGGGACGAATTGCAAAAAGAACTTTATTTGGACGGCGATCGAGTGATTTTGAGTCGCCGGCACGGAAATGCCGCCTCTCCTTTGGAACCCCTTCGATTTCAGCGCACGCCGTACGAGACGTTTTTCGTTGGAAGTTATTTGGACCGACCGCTTGAAGGGGCGCTCGACGATCTGAAAATCTATTCGGCTCCTCTTTCGAAAGAGGCGGTTCTCGCGCTTTATAATGAGTTCAATCACGTCGGCTGCACACCCAAAAGTCGGTACTTTTTTGAGGATGAAACTCCTGAAATCGACGGAACGCTGAGCGTCGCAAGTGCCGGAAAGATCCAGCTTTACGTACTTTCTGAAGACGGAAAAAAGGTTGCGGCAAAAACTGAATTTCAGGCGGAGCCGGGCGAAAATTCGTATCGGGAGGCGGTGAAAAAGCTCGCGCCGGGAAATTACATCGTTTCACTTCGAACGACAGTTGGAACAACAGTTGGAACCTCAGATGGAACCTCAGATGGAACCTCAGATGGAAACGAACTGACGCAGTATCCGATTTGGGTTTTTCATGCGCAAAACACGACGGGTCAGCCGCTTTCGAACGCACGAACGACGCGCGGCGCCGCACTCTGGAACCAGAATTTGATTCCGAACGAAAATCTGAAATTGATTGAAGATTTAGACGTTGCGGCTCTTCCGACCTCCGCCCCGGAACGCTTTACGCAGCTCGGCGAGACGCACGTTTCGCAGCTCGGAGGGGTGAAGTACCTCGAAACGCGGCCCGTGCAGGGCGACCGATTCGCGATTCATCTGAAATTTCCGAACATCGGGAAACTGTATGCCGTCGAATATGATTTTCCGGACGATAAAACGCGCTCGACCGACATTATTCTTCAGCGCGCAATGTACGAAGGAAACGATTACGACCTGCAGGTTGGTTACGTTTCGGGCGACGAGTATCCGAACAGCGGAAAAATCGTGACGCAGCGCTATTTGTACTATCCGCGAACCGAAGACGCCGCGCTCGTCGTAATGTGTGCGCGCGACGTTCCCGCCGGCGCCGCTCTGGCTCGCGTCCGGATTTACGAGGTCGAAGGACCGCTTCCCGCCGCGCAGATTTCGCCCGCAAAACCTCAAAACGGCTGGACGCGTCCCGTCGGAATCTATTTCGAAGACCCGGCAGTCGGTTACGATTTCGGAATGTTCGGTTACGAAGCGCAGAATTTTGAAACGATGCTCGACCGACTTTGCGCCTACATGAAATACAGCGGACAGAATATGTTTTCGTATCCGTTCGTCTGGTACAACGGCGTCATCGGCGACCGTTACAATCCGCGCAATCATCCGCCCCGCTGCGCTGAGGCGTTTGCGAAGAAGTTTGACCGTGAGGGACTGGAATTCATGGTGACGATGAATCAAAACAACATTTCGTTCGACCCGCCGTCCGTCACGCGTTCCGACATTCTGAACGGCCGCCTTTATGATTCGATTTTCACGATTCACAACACGGGAACTCCCCATCCGGGCGGCTGGCACGATTCGCCGCCGATTTACAATATTCTGCATCCCGACATTCAGAAAATGGTGCTGGAGGAAGTGGATGAAATTCTCGACATTTGCGCGGAGCATCCGTCATTTAAAGGAATCGTTCTGCACCTTCCGATGCACAGTTTGAACTCGCTGGGTGATATTCGTACAGGCTACAATGATTATATGATTGACGGTTTCGAAAAAGAAACTGGAATTCATGTGCCTGTGGATCGTAAAGATCCGCTTCGAGGGAAAGCATATTACGAGTGGCTGATGAAAAACGCACGAAAAGAGTGGGTCGACTGGCGCTGCAAGCAGGTTTCTGCGTGGTACAAAACGCTCGCGAAGCACATTACGGATCGCCGCCCCGACCTGAAATTGGGGATTCACTGCATCACGCCGATTCTTTACGCACCCACGATTTACGATGAGGAATCGAGTTTGCGTGACTTTTGGGGGCTGGTGAATCGCGACATGGGAATCGGCGCGCGGTATTTGGCCGACACACCGTCGATTTTTGTCGAACAATCCGTTTTCCCGGCCGACTATCGGTGGATGAACGGCCGACGGAGTGAAGATTTGCGCAGCCGATTGCGTCTTACGGAAGAAACTCGCGGAATGTATGCATCGCTTTTGGACGCTCCGAACGCATGGGTTCATCAGTTTGACCGTTATTGGGAGTCTGCGATTGGGCGCGAACCGCTGCGCAATAATGCATCGAACGTCTTTCCTGCGGACTGGATGAAAGAATGTACGTGGCGCGTCACGACGCTGAACCCGCCGGACGTTCAGGCGATGAAACATTATATTATGCCGCTGCGATACAAAGATATTTTGGGGATTTCGAAAGGCGGTTTCCTCATCGGAACGTACGGAATGGAACCGCATCTCGTTGCGTTTGCGCAGGCGTTTCGAGCGCTTCCCGCCGTGGAATTTTCAGACGTTGCGCCGAAGACGGACCCGAAAAAACTCGCGGATTTCGTGAAAGTTCGTCGTTATTCAGACGGTAAAAACACGTGGTTTTACATCGTGAATACGACGCTCAACCCCGTAACCGTTCTGGTAAAAACCGGAAGCAAGACCCTTTTGGACCTTGCGCAAAATGAATGTTTGGACGCCTCCGAAACCGAAAAAATCGCCGTGAATCCGTACTCGCTGCGTTCGTTTATGGTTCCCGGTGATGCAGAAATTCAGGTTGATTTGCAGTGAAAATATCAACAATGTTTCAAAAATAAATCGAACAAAAATCATAAGGAGGTAGAAATGCGCGAACCGTTCCGAGTCCTTGATTTTAAGAAGAATTATTATCGAAAACTGCTTTCCGGCTCAAAAGACGTCGACACCTGCAATCCCGCCAGATAGTATACTCGTCACACTTGAAATTTCAGGGAATCGTTACGAATTTTTCGGCCTCGGTTTCACGCACGATTCACCCTAACGGGAGAATCTGGCTGCCCGTCAAGAATTTACGGTCGTGGTGAGAGGGGCTTTTTGTAAGCCGCCCCTCTCCCCAGACCCCTCACCCGGAAAACTCCTAATATTTTAAATGAAATTTTCAAGTAGAATTAGTATAATTCGGGTTCCTCTTACAAATTTGGGAGAAAAAAATGAAACGGCTTCGCAACGACCCGCTCAAACCTGCGTTTCGTCAGGAATGGACGCCTATTTCGTACGTCCTGGGTTTTTTCAGCGCAAAAGAACGAAAAAGTGCGTTCATTATGATTTATGCACTCTTTTCCGTCGTTCTGTGGGCGTACCTCCCGCAAGCGCCGAGGCTGCTGGTTCCGAATTCGGCCGGCGGGACGTCTTCTGACGACGGGACGTATTCTGCTGAAGGAACGTATTCGGTAGCGGAGCTGGATCCTTGCGTGGAAAATTTCTCATTTTCGCAGCGGCTCACCCATCTTTTGCAGAATTCGCAACAAATTTGGGGCGCGTTGGTTCTTTTTGGACTGATTCCGGCCGCGATCGTCAAACTCGTTTTTCGTGAAAAACTTTCCGATTATGGACTTTCGCTGGGAATTTTTCGCCGCACGCGGAATCTCACGCTGATGACGGTTCCTGTTTCGATTTTTGCGATGTATTTTGCAGCGCAGTCGGCACAATATTTGTCCGTTTATCCGTACAATCCTTGGATTCTCGGCGGCTTTTCGTCGCTTTTTGCCGGGCGGATGTTTCTCGCGATTTATTTTTTGCTGTATCTGGTTTGTTACTACCTCAGCTGGGAATTTTTCTTTCGCGGATTTTTGCAGCTCGGAACGGAATCGACTTTGGGGTGCTTCAATGCGGTACTTGTTGGAACGGTTTTTTCCACGCTTGCACATCTCGGTCCCCATCCGATGGAAGAAACGCTCGGTGCGATTGCGGGCGGGATTATATGGGGATTTTTTGTTTATCGTTCCCGTTCCGTCGCGGCAGGCTGGGCGATGCACGCAACGCTCGGAATCTTCATGGATTTCTTCCTTTTGTATCATTTTTTAGGTTCCTGAATCTTGAATCACGGCTCCCGAAGCGGCACAACGCTGTTTCGGAAGCCGTCGTTTCATTTCAGACGAAAAAACGGAAAAAAGATGCAAAAAAGGGGACTTTATTGAAGTGAAACCACGTTTCCGTCGCTGCGTTTTCCGAGATTCAGATAGTTCGTCGAGTCAATACTGTACGATATTCTTTGCACCGATCCATCGCACATTACGAAGCCGACCGAGCCGGCGTGAGGTGAGCCGAACGCGTTTCCGTTGTCGTACTGGGAGCGATCCTGAAGCGGCGGCGTATTGGTTTGACGGACGCAGTCGTTGTCGAGACCCTGAAATTGCGTAAGATCGTCGCCGGTCGCAGTTCCGAGTTCGTAACGGTCGGGAATCACGTACTTTTCGCCGATTAGGAGCGTGTTGCTCGTTCCGTCGCGGATTTCGCCGATCGAGATGTAACTCTTGCAGTAAATGACGCCCGTGTTGCTCGAATTGGGCTGAACGTCGCGTCCTGCGGCGACAGTGGAGGGGGTGCTTCCCGAAATACCGCTTGCGGCGGCGCTTCCCGCGGCGGCATTTCCGGAATAATCGTTTTTGCCGACGTTCGAAGTGCTGGCCATATTGTGGAGTTTGACGCCTGTATAAGGGTAAAGTTTGTTGGCGCGGCGGGAGGGACAGAGAAAAACGTTAATCGGACTCTGTACTCGAGTGGAGGCGCCGTTTTCCTGCGTAGAGTTGATTTCTTCAATCCCATCCTGACCCAGCGCCCAAAGAGCGTTTTGTTCGAGGTACGGCAAAAGTCCGAACGCCCAGCCGCACGGCTGCGTGTATTTGAAGCCGAGGTCCGGGTCTCCCGACCAGAAGGGGGTCCATCCGCCGGTCGGAAAGGTTTGCTGGGTCGATTCATGATTGAGTGACGCCAGTCCCATTTGTTTCAGATTGTTGCTGCACTGCAGCGTTCGAGCCGCTTCGCGCGCCTGCTGAACCGCCGGAAGCAGAAGTCCCACAAGCATCCCGATGATTGCGATGACGACGAGCAATTCGACCAGCGTAAATCCCTTTTTTTGCATAAAACCATCCCCACAATTGATTTTTATTTGATTTTCGAAACGGAATAAAATTCATACGGACGAGAACATCCCCTAATTCATTTCGTCCATAATTCGCTATTTTACCATGGGAAAATCCAGATGTCAAGTTTTTTAAGAATAAAACATTAAAAATACGTAAGATTTTTCAAAATTGTTCGTTTTCGGGAGAAAAAACAGTTCGTGTAAACCGAGGAATTACGAGCTTGTTCTTTTTTCAAAAACGTTTCGATATTTATACTAACACTATTTTGAATTTCAGTTTTCC
>CAYTLK010000065.1:0-20440 GCA_964438515.1 uncultured Planctomycetaceae bacterium | reverse complement strand
GACTACGACTTGGGACTCCGCTGCCTTCTAGTTCCAGAGGGTAAGTAAGGAGCGTAGCGACGCAGTCGGCCCAAGGCCAGTGAGGGACGAACGGCCGGGCAGACTGCAAAGCGCAGCGAAAGTAAACAGACCAGAATGAACCGGGGGTCTGGGGGCAGCGCCCCCAGCAAAATTAAAATGCAATATAAAATATTTCAAATTCCATGTATTGGCGGCGAGGCGGAGGATGAATTAAATGTGTTCCTTCGTTCTCATCGTATCGTATCGGTAACGAAAGAACTTATTTCATCCAATCTACCGCCATATTGGTGTTTTTGTGTGGAATATATTCTAACAGGAAAAGTTGGAGAATTTTCAAACAATAATCGTACCGATGAACGTGTAGATTATAAAGAAGTGCTTTCAGAAGATGAGTTTGCACTTTATTTGCAACTTCGTGATTTACGTAAAGCCATAGCAGAGCGTGACGTTGTTCCTGCTTTTACAATTTGCACGAATCGTCAGCTTGCCAGTATGATTCAGGATAAATGTACTACAAAAGCATCCTTAAAACAGATTCCAGGTTTTGGCGAAGCGAAGATCTCCAAATATGGAGAGGAGTTTCTTCAGATATTAAATCAGAGTAAGAAAGGGCAAGAAGAATGAAACGAGTTGGTTTTTTAATGGAAAAGATAGCCGATGCCGATAACTTGCGTCTCGCATGGCTGAAAGCTGTTCGAGGTAAATGTGACCATCCTGCAGTCCTTCGTTATCGGGAAAATCTTTCCGATAATCTTCACAAATTGGGAGAATCTCTTTGTCGTGGTGATAGACAATGGGGGCCTTATCATATGTTTACAATTCATGACCCGAAAGAACGTGAAATAAAAGTTGCGCCACTTGAGGACCGAATTGCACATCACGCTATCATAAATATAAGTGAGCCAGTATTTGACTCTTATCAGATTTTTGACAGCTATGCCTGCCGTCATAGAAAGGGTCAGCTAAAAGCCCTTCATCGAGCGCAAAAGTTTAGCGGTAAATTTGAGTGGTTTCTGAAACTGGACATCCATAAATATTTTGATAGTATAAATCATACTGTATTGAAAAATCAATTACAACGACGTTTTAAAGATCCAGTTTTTTTAAGAAATATGAATCATATTATTGATTCTTATTCGTCTTCCGATGATTGTGGAATTCCAATTGGGAGTTTGACGAGCCAATTTTTTGCCAATCATTATTTAGGGAATTTGGACCATTTTATAAAAGAAAACCTCGGCTGCGCCTATGTCCGATATATGGATGACTTTGTTCTTTGGAGTTCTTCTCGCTCCGAATTGAAAGCACAGCTTAAGGACGTTCTGAACTTCATTGAGAATTCTCTGAAATTATCAATAAATCCTGTGGGGCTAAATCGTACTTCACTTGGATTGAGTTTTCTTGGTATGCGTGTTTATCCGTACTGTCTCCGTCTGACACATCGTCGCCGTTGTCGTTTCCGTCAAAATTTGCAAAACGATTTAAGTTCTTCGAGAACTTTCAGATGGTCCGAGAGAGAACTTGCAGAGCACATTGAACCTCTTTTAGCATCTATCATGAAAGCTGAATGTAAAAATTTTCGGAAAAGAATACTTCAAGATTTTGGGATTTATCCGTAATGGCTCCAACCGCGTGAATCGCGGCGGCAGTTGGAACAACGATGCGCAGAACTGCCGTTCGGCGAACCGGAACTATAATTCGCCAGACAATCGGAACAACAACTTAGGACTCCGCTGCCTTCTAGCTCAATGATTGTTCATTTCATTGAACAGGACAAATTCCAGCTCGTACTTTTATGTATGACAAAACTTTTAAAAACATCGGGCTTGTAGTAAATCGAATGTCAGATGTACCCTTTTGCGTTTTTGGTGATCCGGCCACAAAAAAAGGAGGGGTGAAGAGACCTCTCCTTTTTGAATTAAGCGATGGAAATCAACTTATTTGATCGTGACAGCAGCGCCGGCAGCTTCCAGATCCTTTTTGATTTTCTCGGCATCTTCCTTGGAGACGCCTTCCTTGACCTTGCAAGGAGCGGATTCAACCAAGTCTTTGGATTCTTTCAGACCCATACCGGTGAGAGTACGGATGACTTTGATGACTTCGACTTTCTTGTCGCCGAAACTTTCCATCTGAACGGTGAATTCAGTCTGCTCAGCAGCAGCGGCAGCTTCGCCGGCGGCAGGCGCGGCAGCCATCACAACGGCTCCGCCAGCAGCGGCTTTGATGCCGTATTTTTCTTCGAGGTAATCGGCCAGTTCTTTCGCCTGTTTCAGCGTCAGTTCTGCAATTTTGTCGCCAAGTTCAACGGTCAGTTCAGAGAAATCTGCCATTTTTATGATCCTTTCAAAAGTTTATTTGTTGATTGTCGTTTCATCCCTTTTGGTTCATGGAACTATTTGTGAAAAACTCACACTTTTCAAAGCTCACACCGCAAACGTTTTTCACGAGTGCCGCCAAGGACAAAGCAACGCTATATTTTATGCGGCCGAATCCGGGACGGCCACTTCCATTGTACATTTATATCGTCGTGAACGATCAGGCAGCCGCTTCGGCCGGTGCTTCGTCTTCGGCACCTTCCGCTTTGGAGGCGATCTGACCCGCAACCGTGGACGCAGGACCCATGAAGGCCGCAACCAAGTTGGAACCAGCACCGAGGATCTGTCCGACGAGCATCGAAAGCTGTTCGTCGCGAGAGGGCCACTTACTGACCTGCTGCACCATTTCGGCGTCCAGACGATCATTGTCCATGACACCGCATTTCACGAGGAGTTTATCCTTATAACGTTTGTCACTTGCGAAACCGCAGATGACTTTCGACAAGGAAACAATATCTTCACAACCCCAGCAAAGAGCAGCACTACCACCGAGCTCTGAGAACAACGGCGCCAAACTCGTATTTTGTAATGCACGACGTGCAAGGGTGTTTTTGACGACCATGATACGAACACCTTTTTCTTCGAGTTCACCGCGAAGACGGTTCGTTTCATTGGCAGTCATCGCAACCATGTCCACAAGCAGTGCGTCCTGAACGCCATTGACCTGTGATGCAACATAGTTGCCGACCAAATCTTTTACATACTTACTCATTGTTTTGTACCGTGTTTGTATTACAGTTGTTGAACTCTTACACCAGGAGACATCGTGGCACTGATGACAATGCCTTTCACATACTGACCTTTGGCCGTTGCCGGTTTGAGGGAGAGAATGTAATCAATGAATTTCTGAATATTCTCAGCCAGCTGTTCTTCTGTGAAACTGAGTTTTCCGACGATCGCCTGAACGTTTCCAGCAGCGTCGTTACGAAATTCCACTTTACCCGCTTTGTATTCGTGGATAACTTTTCCAAGATCCATGGTGACGGTGCCGTTACGAGGCGCCGGCATCAAACCGCGCGGACCAAGGACACGTCCCAAAGGACCCACAACACCCATCATATCAGGGGTTGCGATGCAGACATCAAAATTGATGTTTCCTGCTTTAATATCGTCTGCCAATTCTTTGCCGCCGACAATATCGGCACCATGTTCTTTGGCTTCGTCAACTTTGTCGCCCTTCGCAAAAACAGCGATTCGGACGGTCTTTCCGATACCGTTCGGCAGGACGATAGAACTACGTACCATCTGGTCTGCCTGCTTCGGGTTAATTCCCAAACGCATGGCAATTTCAACCGACTGGTCAAACTTTGTGGTGTTGAAACTCTTCAACAACTTTACCGCTGCCGTAAGGGGGAGCGGCTCATTGCTCGGCGCTTTTTCAGCCATTGCACGCATTCGCTTAGATCGTTTAGCCATAGCTTCCGCTTTCCTCTCTATCCTTCTACAATTTCAAGGCCCATACTGCGAGCGGTACCTTCAATCAATTTGCGACCTTCTTCGACGGAACGCGCATTCAGATCCACCATCTTACGCTTCACAATCTCATCAATCTGAGATCGGGTCACTTTTCCAACCTTCACTTTCGGAACATTTCCCGAACCACTGTCAATGCCAGCAGCTTTTTTCAGAAGGTCCACAGAATGAGGACTTTTCGCTTCGAATTCAAAACTGCGGTCGTTGTAGCAACGAACAATCACCGGAATACGAAGACCAAGGTCGCCCTTCGTACGTTCGTTGAACTGCATCGTAAACTGACCGAGGTTGATTCCGAACTGCCCCAAAGATGTACCAACCGGAGGTGCCGGAGTGGCTTTTCCACCGGGGACATGAAATTTGGCGGTTCCTACCAATTGCTTAGCCATTATCCACCTATACTTTTCAATAGGATTCTATAATTCTTTATAGAATCAGTTACAATATATGCTGCAAGAGAATCTGTTGACCCATGACGGGTTTAGAGCGCTTCTACCTGCCAGTACTCAAGTTCTACGGGAGTGCTTCGCCCGAAATAGTTGATCATGACCGTGACTTTACCGCTTGCCGTGTCGATGCTGTCAACAATTCCTTCAAAGCTCTCGAAGTTTCCTTCCGTCACTTTGACGCTGTCACCAACATTGAACGCAATCCGAAGCCCTTGCGGAACTTCTTTTTCTGTCTGGGTCGCATTCATTGCAAGAATACGATCAACCTCTTCCGGAAGCATTGTAATCGGTTTGCCGTCGGCACCCGCAAAATCTCCAATACCGGAAGTCTGACGAACCAGATACCACGAATCATCGTTAATTTCCATCTGGATAATAACGTAACCCGGATATAACTTGTGTTTTGTTACCTTACGTTTACCACCTTTGACTTCAGTGACACTCTCCGTAGGTACAATAATCTGTCCGAAAAATTTTTCTAGACCTGCAACTTTAACACGTTTCTCAAGGTTACGTTTCACCGAATCTTCTCGGTTACTCTGCACCTTTAGAATGTACCATTCCAGCTGCGCATCGGACTCTTTACTGGCATTTTCAACCGCCTCGACTTTTCCATCGGGCGCAGAAATTTCAACGTTAAGATTTCCCGCTCTGTTATCGCATTCAGAATCGTTCGTTTTTCGTTCTTCTGTCATTTCGGGTCTCTTTGTTGATTACAAAACCTACGTCAGGGTCGCTGACTCCCACCGTTTAACGTTCGTGGTATAACGTTCCAATAATTATTTTTTAACTTGTGAACTTAAAAAATGTGCACTGCTTTGAACAGATAGTCCATCACCAATCCGATTTTGTGGAAGATAAACTGCAGTACAATGTCGTAGCCAAACAAAAGAATCGTCAGCATGAACATGACAGCAATCACAACTACGGTGCTGCGAAGCAATTCGTCTTTGGACGGCCATGAAACTTTGCGCATTTCTGCTTCAACCTGAATCAGGAAATCTGCAAAACGTGCATAATTCACAATACGATAAGAAAACCAAGCGTTAAGCCCTGTCAGAATCAGCGGAAGTGCATACACACAGAACGCACCTTGTCCGGCCAAGTACGCACTATACAACTGGTAAATGCCCGCTGAAATGAGTACGAAAACAGCAGCGGCCGTCACTGCGCGACAAACTTTGCCCTGCTTTTTCTTGTACACACTTATTTTTAACATTTCCTGGAGTAAAGCGCCCACTGACGACCTCCGTTACTTCTAAATTTCTTATTTTCCAGCAGGGGCGGAGAGATTCGAACTCCCATTAACGGTTTTGGAGACCGTCACACTGCCCTTGTGATACGCCCCTGAATATAAATCCATTTATATCAAGTGTAAGTAGTATATCATTTATGGGATCTTTTGCAAGGGGGACCCATAGAATATTCCCTACTTTTTACAAAAACCAGCAGGCAGTCTGCGAGAAACTGCCTGCTGACTTAAATTCTTACTCGATGATTTCGGTGACAACGCCGGAACCAACAGTACGACCGCCTTCACGGATAGCGAAACGGTTGTTCATGTCCATCGCGATAGGCTCGATGAGCTGGACTTCCATTTTGACGTTATCGCCAGGCATGCACATCTCAGCGCCGCCCATAAGGGTGATTGCGCCGGTGACGTCGGTGGTACGGAAATAGAACTGCGGACGGTAACCGTTGAAGAACGGGGTGGCACGACCGCCTTCTTCTTTGCTCAACACGTACACTTCAGCGCGGAAGTGGCTGTGGGGCGTGATGGACTTCGGTTTGGCCAAAACTTGACCGCGGCGAATTTCTTCACGTTTGACACCGCGAAGGAGAAGACCAACGTTATCGCCAGCCTGACCTTCGTCGAGGGTCTTTTTGAACATTTCGACGCCTGTGCAGACGACTTTGCGTGTCGCGTCGGAATATCCGATGATTTCAACTTCTTCACCCGTGTGGATGATGCCGCGTTCGATACGACCGGTAGCAACGGTACCACGACCTTCGATGGAGAACACGTCTTCCACTGCGAGCAGGAAAGGTTTGTCGTTTTCACGGGGCGGATCGGGGAAGTCTTTGTCGATTGCATCCATCAGCTGATTGATGCATTCGGCTTTCTGGGGATTGGTCGGATCGTCGACTGCGGGTTTCGCGGAACCGCGGATGATGGTGACATCGTCGCCGGGGAAACCGTATTTTGTGAGCAGTTCACGAACTTCCATTTCGACGAGGTCGAGGAGCTCTTCATCGTCCACGAGGTCGCATTTATTGAGGAACACGACGAGGTTCGGGACGTTGACCTGACGGGCCAGCAGAACGTGTTCACGCGTCTGCGGCATCGGTCCCGTATCAGCAGCGACGACGAGAATCGCGCCGTCCATCTGAGCAGCACCGGTGATCATGTTTTTAATGAAGTCGGCGTGTCCGGGGCAGTCAATGTGCGCGTAGTGACGCTTTTCAGTTTCATACTCAACGTGAGCCACTGCGATAGTCACTGTTTTGGTTGCGTCGCGGACCGTACCACCTTTGGCGATATCGGCGTAGGACTTAACCTGAGCCAGGCCTTTTGTGGCCTGAACCGCCAGGATGGCGGACGTCAGTGTGGTCTTGCCATGGTCAATGTGACCGATGGTACCAACATTGACGTGGGTCTTTGTTCGTTCAAAATTTTCTTTAGCCATTTCTACTCCTCAAGTTCACAAAATGTGTAAATACGGAGACGAACACCCAAAGACAGAGATTTTAACAAACCCAACTCTCTTGGTGGTTCCGTTACCAACTACGATTGTGTTCTATTGATTACTGCATCGACCCTGTGTCAACGCAAAATAAAAAAGCTGCCAATGGGAATCGAACCCATGACCTCATCCTTACCAAGGATGTGCTCTACCGACTGAGCTACAGCAGCATTTTTCGAACAAAGCGGACCACAATCGTTAAGAAGACTATGGTGCGGGCTGTTCGAGAAAGCGGGTGAAGGGAATCGAACCCTCGTCTTTAGCTTGGAAGGCTATGGCTCTACCATTGAGCTACACCCGCATTTGGGAGTGGTGGAACATGGATTCGAACCATGGAAAGCACTGCTAGCAGATTTACAGTCTGCCCCCTTTGGCCACTCGGGAATTCCACCTTATATGTTATGATTAGCGTTATGCCCGCTAACTTTTAGGAAAAGCTAGAGGTGGGACTCGAACCCACAACCTGTTGATTACAAATCAACTGCTCTGCCAATTGAGCTATCCTAGCGGATTGGAGCGTTAAGCCCTCACACAACATGAAACATTATAGCAATAAATGTTTCGAAAACAAGGGGGGGATGCGACATTTTTAAAATTTTTCTCATTTCTCCCCCAATTTTCTCCAAAATTCTTCGATTTTCCCGTATTTTTGAGTGGATAAACCCTCATCTTTTTTTAACTTTTCGGAATTTCCTCAAGCTTTTTGTCTGTACAGAATTCACAAATATCTTCGCTCACGCTTTTTGTTTTCTGAATGTTGTAATTTTCCGTCAAATATTCTAGTACATTTTTCGAACAAAATGCAGGAACGGTGGGGCCGAGATGAATGTTTTTTATTCCCATGGCGAGCATTCCCAGAAGGACGGCGACCGCTTTCTGTTCGTACCACGCGATGTGAAAATGGACGGGAAGTTCATTGAGGCTGCGAACGTTCATCATTTCGCCGAGCTGTTTCAAAAAGGAGAGGATGGACCAGGAATCGTTGCACTGACCGGCGTCGAGCAGGCGGGGAAGGTCGCCGATGCTTCCGAGAGGAAGATGGTTGCAGCGGTATTTGGCGCATCCGGCTGTCAGTATGAGCGTGTCGTTCGGTACATCTTTTACAAGTTTTTCGAAATATTGACGGGTTGAATGTCGTCCGTCGCAGCCGGCCATGATGAGTAAATCCCGAATTTCGCCGGATTTCAGGCCCGCCATAATCTCTTCCGCAGCCTTTTTAAGCTGGGTGAAACCGAATCCGGCAGGGAGAAAATCCGGGATGACCGTCCCGTCGGAACGCGTACGCACCGGCTCGGGCGGCACAAGGGTTTTCGCGAGACCAATGATTTCTGAAAAATCTTTCAAATGACCCGTTTCCGGTTCCGGAATGTGCCTTGTTCCGGGCCAGCCAGCCGTTCCGGTCGTGAAAATTCGATTTTTGTACGAATCTTGAATAGGAATGAGGCAGTTGCTCGTCATCAAAATGGGGCCGTGAAACGTCTCAAATTCCTGATTCTGACGCCACCATGCGCCGCCGTAGTTTCCGCGAAGGTGAGGATACTTTTTTAATTCCGGATAGCAGTTTGCGGGCAGCATTTCGCCGTGGGTGTAAATATCGATCCCGACGTCCATCGTTTGAATCAGCAGATCCTCTAAATCGCATAAATCGTGACCGGAAACGAGGATTCCCGGCCGCGTTCCAGGGGTCGTACGTACGAGCGTGAATTCCGGCTCGCCGAAATGATGCGTATTTGCGGCATTCAGGAGCTGCATCGCGTTCAGCGCTATTTTTCCGCACTCTTTCAACAGCGGAAGAAGCGTTGCGGCAGAACATTGGTCCGGCACTGCGGAGTGTGCGAGACCGTGGACGAGAAATCGGGAGATTTCATCATTTACGAATCCGAGGCGCTGCGCGTGCCAGGCGTATGCGGCGATTCCTTTCATTCCGTAAAGCAGCATTTCTCTCATGGACCGAATATCGGGGTCGTCCGCGGTCAGCACGCTCGTCATTGGACTTTTTGCCAGAAATTCGTTGCGAGTTGCACCGTTCCAGAAAAGAATATCGTCGGTTCGGTCGGCAAACTTTTCACCGTAATCGTGTACGATTTCGTTTCTCATTCGGAGAGTTTCGCGAATGAGACTTTCAAGACGCAGTTCGTCGAAATTTGCGTTTGTAATCGTGGTGAAAAGGGTGCGTTCGATGTGACGTCCGACTTCATTCGGGACGGGAATTTCTGCGATTTCCACAGCGAGCGCCAGACCGCGGTCGGCATAAAGCAGAACGTCCATCAGATTGGAACAATCGCTGGATTTTCCGCACATTCCGTGTTGTGTGCAGCCTTCATTTCGCAGTGTTTCCTGACATTGAAAGCAAAACATACTCATTTTTTAAACTCCTGTTTTAAGTTTTAGGTTTTGAAGAATCCTAAAGATATTTTACAGGAGCGGTGGAGTGTGCAAGACGATTTTAGAGCTTCAGGAGTGCGGCAAAAGTTTAGTTTAGATTTATGTGCAAAATATAAAGGCTCCGGGAACGCAGTCGTTTTTCCGCGTTCCCGGAGGCGTGTTTTACAGAGTCAAAGCGAAATAATTCGTACCGTTTTTCGTAACGGCGGCGGTCAGACCGCTGTTTTCAGTGGATTGATATTTTTTGGGAAGAAGGTATTTGTCGTTGAAAACCTCCTTTCCTTCCATTTGGGGATTCTGCGATTTATAGCACGAAACCCAAATTTTGTAATTTCCGACCTGTGCGCCGGAAGAAACGCGGGGAATTTCGAGTTCAAACGACCCATCCGCCTGAATTTCTCCCTGTGCCGGCGAAAGTTCCTTGTTTTCAGGAATAAACCAAACGATTCCGTATTCAAGAGGTTTGTTTTTCCACATGATTTTTCCGCTCGCCGGGACCGCATGATTTCCAGAACCGCAGCCCGTAAGAGAAAAAGAACACGCAGCGAGAAACATTAAAATAACATATTTATTAATTGTAAAACCTTTCTTTTTAATTGAAAATAAGGGTAAAATTTTATTCGACAGAGGCGCCGATCGAATCTCCTTCATTATGCGTGAAGAGGCTGATGTACGTGTCGGGATCCATGCTGTCGGTCATGAAATGGACGCTTCCATCGCAGAACGAGTACGTGCAGCCGTTTGCGTGAAAACTGTACGTTTCGTTGTTGTTGGTGACGTTCTGGAACGGAAAATAATCGACTCCATACGTTTGATTCGGGTCGGCCCAAGGCGCGTCGCCGAGGTCGGTTCCGTCGTGTTTCCCATATTTGTAGCGGAAAGGTCGGCCCGCATCTTCAAAATACAGCATGGAGTTTGAAAGACCGTCGCTGACGTCCGCGAGTTTCGTGGGATAAACGCCTGTTGTGCCGCTTTTTCGGAACTCCATCAGTGCACTGCGGTACTGCTTTACTTCATGTGTCAGCGTGCTGTTTGCATTTTTCGCGGCCTGAATCGCAGCGACTTGCAGAGCTTGATTTGCGGTGTAGTCGCCGGCGAATATGCGTACGTTATTCGTATCATTGAGAGTTCCCGCTGAAGGACAGAGAAACGCGCTGATTTGAACCTGAGCCGCCTCTTGGTTCGAGATGGAAGATTTCGTATTTGTGGAAGTGTCGTTCCAGTTTTTGCTGAGATCGAATTGGTCGTACACCTGCTGCTGTTCGATGTACGGTAAAATGAAGATTAAACCGTTGTGATTTCCATAATTTTCTTTTCCGAAGTCGAGATTTTTGCAGGTTGAATTACTGTAAGCGGGCGGAAGAGTCTTCATGGCGGATTCGTAGTTCAGCATTCCGAGCGCGATTTGACGCATGTTGTTGCTGCACGACATTTTCCGAGCCGCCTCGCGAGCCGTTTGGACTGCCGGAAGAAGAAGTCCGACGAGCATTCCGATGATTGCAATAACGACGAGCAATTCTACGAGAGTGAAAGCTTTGTGCTTCGTTTTCATAATTTTCTCCTTTCAGGAAATCATGTTGAGTATAATATAACTGATGAATATTGAGAAAAAATAAAGATTCGATGAAGATTGCGTTTTTTTTAGCAGAAAGTACGTATTTAAAAGAAAAAGCGCGGAAAAGATGCTTCTGCCGCGCTTTTGAATGAAAATTTATGATAAAATTTGATTTTTATTTTATCTTTTTCAACGTTTTAATGCTCGAAAAGTCGGAACTGGGAATCGTTGCGGAAATTGCCTGAACCTTAAAGTCGTACGATGTACCGCTCACAAGACCGGAAATTTCGGTAGAAATTCGTCTCTGTGTGCCGGAAACAGGAACATAAACCCACGTGTTTGTGCCGGAGACGCAGTACGCAAGCTCGTACGACTCCGCACCCTGCACACCGTTCCACTGAATCGTTGCTGTACCGGAGACTTTCGAGGAGACTCTCGTAATTTTAGGGACGGAAAGCAACGTCGTTGCAGTGCTGCCGCTTGTCACTTCACTCGCGGAAGACGCAAGGAACGCACGGTCTTTGGTCGCAAAAACACGAATTTGGTATTCTGTACCGCCTGTAAGTTTCCTAATGGTGTAACTCGTTCCGGAAACACGGCTCGAAACGGTCGTCCAGCGTCCATTTTTTAGGTACTGAACGGTATATTTTGATGCTTGATGCGTACTGTTTTTTCCCACAGACGCATTCCACAAAACCGAAATTTCTGTACTGCCGACGGCTGTCGCCTGTACGTTCGTCGGTGCGGAATAAGCGGCCGCAAGGGTTTTGACGCTTAAATTGCTGGATGCAGCGGTACTTCCAAACGCATTGGAAAAACGGACTTGAATTTTGTACGTCTGGCTGCTTTCCGCGTTTGTGAACGTCAGAACGCCGTTTTGGAATACCGCGCTTATGCCGTTTGCAAAGGTCCCGGAGCCGGAACCATTCGTGAGAGAAAGCGTAATGGATTCGTTATTCAAAGTGACGGCGACATTTTTCGCGTCCTTCAAATTCGTGGAGGCAAAATTCGTGACGTATGCGGTGAATGTATCGTCAGAAACCGTATTTTTTACGATTTTGGGAGTTGCTAAAATTGCGGCGGAGGTCGTGAAGGAATGACCGCTCCCGGAAGGGGTTACGAGAATTTCGTACGAGTATCCGCTTCGACCGCTGAAGGTGAACGATGTGCCGCTCACGGTTTTTGAGGTCCAGCGGTCGGTTCCTGAAGCGCGGTACTGCACGAGATACTCGCTCTCGCTTTCCGCCGCATTCCACGAAACCGTGACTTTTGTGCCGGAGACGGACGTCTGAATGAATTGTACGGAAATCGTAACGTTTGCGGTGTCGAAAATTCCGCTCGGAGTTTCGATGCTGTAGATGAACGAATCGGTGCCGTTCCACCCCGCGTTGGGCGTATAAAGGACCTGCGAGCCTTGAATTGCGACCGTTCCGTGAGCGGCATTTCCGACCGACACGAGTTTCGAGGAAGCAACATCGTTTGCAAGGACGTTAATCAAAACTTCCGTCTGAGAGTCTGTGGAAGCGGTATCGTCTCTGGCGTATTTCGGCGTCCCTTCGATTGCGCCCAAATCGACGATTCCGTTGAAAATCCGGTCGCGGCCGAAGACGTCTTCTGTCAGTGCATTTCCGCTTGCGTCTTTTGCAAACGTATTTTGACCTGTGTCGATCGCCTGAGAGGTGGAAACGGGAGTGTAATCGTCATTTGCAAGGCTCCGGAACAGTTCTTCCGAAGGATTCTGTACGTAATTTGTGGCGCCCGTTTCTCCCGCGTTGGTCCATGCGATGCCGTACGAAAGGGTGTTCCACGCATTTATTGACGCTTTCGTCGTGTCGCCGTTAAAGTTTGTGCTGTGTTCCGCAACGATGGAGTTGTAAAAGTTGAGCTGAATGTCCTTTCCGGTACGCAGATAGAACCCGGCTTTTCCATTGTTCGCGACCGTGGAGTTGATAAACGTGATGTTATTCGCTCCCTGAATGTATACGGCTGCGGCGGCTTTCGAATCTTCGTTTCCGGCGATGAGGGTGTTGATGACGCTCGAAGTTTTGGTCCCTTGAGAGTTTACCATCCGGATGGCGGTTCCGCCGCTGGTTGAAGTGGTTCTATTTCCGACAAAAATGGAATTCAGAATTTCATTTTGTGAGTTTGCCGCATCCAGAGCGGCACTGTAACCGCCGACGTTGTTCTTGAAGATGCAGCCTTCCAGAACGTTGGTGCTTGCGGAAGCGTAAATTCCGGCACCGTAAGAAGTGGCGGTATTTGCGGTAAATGTGACGCCGACCAAAGTGTTCACGCCTTCGGTGACGTACACTGCGCCGCCGTAGGAGCCTTTATTTTCGGCAAAATCACAGGAATTGAGGGTGTTTACACTCGAACTGGAAGCAATTGCGCCGCCGAAGTTTGCGGTATTTTGGGAGAAAAAGCACTCATCGATCTGGAGAGAGCTTTTTTCGTTCAAAATTGCGCCGCCGTTTTTCCCGCTGTACGCGGAATTCCCGGTAAAAACGCAGTCATTCAATGCGAGAACGGAACTGAGGGTTCCGGAACACAGAATCGCGCCGCCCCCTGCGGAACGACCATTGAGGAACGTGAGTCCCGTCATTGAAACCGTCTGGGAATCTTCAAGCTGAATCGTGAAAATACGGGAGTTTGAGGACGCATTGAGCGTAATTCCAGTGGTCAGCATGGAGGCGTCGATGCGGAGACTCTGATTGATTTCGAACGAATTTCCATTCATCTGGATGATTCCGCCGCTGAGTCCGGCCGCAAAGGAAACCGTTTCTCCGTCCCATGCGTTTGCGAGCGCCTCACGCAGAGAAATGACGCCGTCCGTCTCGTCCGTCACATCCTGAAGCGTTGTAACAACGGTGTCGTTCACCATGCGGGTCTTCATGACGGCGACTTTTGTCGGGATGGAAGTCGCGTACAATCCGGTTCCAATCGCGTACGAACGGAAATAATAGGACGTATTGCTTTCAAGATTACTGATGACGTTTGCGCCCACGGAGGCTGAAACAGTCGTACTATTTTCAAAATTGGCGTTTCTCGAGTATTCAATGGCGTAGCTGGAAGCATTGGAAACGGCGGCGAGAGTGACCTGAACCGAGTCCGTTCCTAAACAGCGAGCCGAAATTTCCGGCGTCAAAAGCTGGTACTGGGAGGTGAGGACTTCCGGACAGTACCCGGTGTTGTTCGTGAGCGCACGATCAAGCTCGCTTTCAAGAATCCAGCCGATGTAGTACGTTCCTTCCGGAAGATCTTTCGTCGACAAGGCGCGCGAAAGGGTTTCGGAACTTCCGCTTTTGATGGATTCGATGTAGTTGGCGCCGAGATAAATGTCGTCGGAAGTAATATTCGTATCGGCGGAGGCGTACCAGGAAACCTTGACGCCTTCGGAATCGAAGAGACTTTTGTTCTCGATGATGACGTCAGAAATGGTGACGCCCCAGCTTCGTACAACGGCAGTTTCAGAAAGCGTTCCGCCCTGCTCTGTAGAGAAATCCGCACAATTCAGAACCGTAATGCGGACCGTTGCAGTCGCGGAGGCTCCCAGTTCGTCGGAAATAGTGTACGTAAATGAATCAGCGCCGGCATAATCGTTTCTTGCGGCGTAAACGGCTTTTCCATCGACGATGGAGACCGTTCCGTGGGAGGGAGCGGTAACGGAATCCAGCGTAATGATGTCGTGGTCGGGATCGGAATCGTTTGCCAGAACGTCAATTTCAGTGGTGGAACCCGGATCGACGCTCAGCGTGTCGTCGACAGCAACGGGTGCGTTATTAATGACGTTGAGAGTTACTGTGGCGGTGTCGGAACCGTCATAATCGTCCGTAATTGTGTACGTAAACGAGTCGGGACCGACGTAATTGTGTTCGGGAGTGTAAATGAAAATTCCGTCCACAAGTTCCAACGTTCCATGTTCCGGCAAAGTGAAATTGGTGATGGTAATCGGATCTCCATCCGGGTCGGAATCGTTTGCCAGAACGTTCAGATTGTTCGGATTTCCCTGATTTACAGTAAACGAGTCGTCTACAGCAACTGGATCTTCGTTTGTTTGACGTCGAAAAGCGGCGGTTCCCGTAATGACGTAACGACCGAGTGAGCCGTAATTTGAATAGTTGTTCGTTTCGTAGAACCCCGCCGCGTTGGGTTCGCCGCGTCCGTCGCCCGTAATGACGAGATAGTAAGTTCCGGACTCTTCAAGCGCGGCGCTGATGGCGGCGTTAAAATCGAGGGTTCCTGTATGAATCGTATTGTCGTAAATGTCGACCAAATTCCAGTTGGAATCGAACAGCATTGCTTTTATATCGAGGTTTGTCTGCCACGATTTGGAAAGGACGGTTCCGTAAGAGTCGCAGCCTTGAATTGCGAAATTGACGTCTCCCGCATATATGTCGAGCTGGAACACATCGGCATTTCCTGTAAATTCGACGGTTCCGTAGGTCGGAGTGAGTTCGTCTTCACCGAATACACCGATGATTTCGACATTTTCGAGATCTTCAACGGTGATTCCTCCTGGTAAATATTCGTTCGTCACGACGGCATTCACGTGTCCGTCGTTGATGAGTCCGTCCGGATGGGCTGCATCGTAAAAATTCCCGGCGATGATGGAAAGGTCGTCTTCGGTATTGTTGGCGTTCACGTACGTTCCATTGTTCCACTGCGTCAGAGTACGGCTATACGGCGCCCCCATGAGCGACCCCCAGATGCCGTTACCGTCGTAATATTCGTCACCATTAACAATTCCATCGTGATGAAGCCCTAACGTGTGTCCCACTTCATGCGATGCGGCCATTGCAAGGCCTTTGGGAGAGCCTGTACCGTCAGGGAAAGCAAAGCAGGTGTTGTAAGCGCCGGAATCCTGGAATGATTCGAGAAATGCGATACCGCCGCAACTTTCTCCAAGTACGTCTTCGGAATTACCGCCGATTGAAACGCGTACACCGTAATTAACGTCGCCGGCTCCGCTGTAGTTCAAATTGTCGAGGCCGGGGAATTCCGTCGTCACATTGACGTTGAACGGCGCGTAATCTTCCGCAATCGACTGCCAAATAGAGTACATCTCGGTCGTACTCAGCGATTGATCCATGATGAAAGACGGAGAGATGATGATTTCCCAGTCTTCTTTGTTCCAGCCCGAATCCATCACGATATTTCCGGTAAAATCGAGATAAATCGTGAAAGTTGCATCTGGATTTGAATTAAGTTCGAAAATGCTTTGATGGACACCGTTCACCAGAACGTAATAATTTGCCGGGGAGATGGGCGTAAGGGTTGCCGTTTGAACTTCGGAATACTCGGAATCGGTGGTTTCGGCTCCGTTGCCCAGCACTTTGAGCTGAAAATCCATAGAAGCGCCGTCCACCAGCTGAATCGTGAACGAAGTGTCGGTCGCCGCAAGCGTTTCCGTAAACGTTTTCGGTTTCACATCGTACGTCTCTGCATCGGCCTTAATATATATTGTATACGTAATTTCATATCCGGCCGCATCTTTCACCGCATCCCAAGAGGCTTTGATGGTTTTGTTCGTGTTATTCGCTGCAAGCGTGATTTTTTTCGGATTTTCAAGCGCCGCTTGCTGCGGTTCCGCTTTTTCTGCGTTTGGGGCACTTTGAACGTTTTGGGCGGCGGCTTCCGTCGTGAATTCCTGCGTCAGCGGCAGTTCTGCGTTAAACTCCAGTACGGCAGACGCGGAAGAATTAGAATCCGCATGGGTTTCGACGTTCGTTTCAGACCCTGGGATCCGATAATCGACGTCCTGTGAGTCCGAATCCACCGTTGGAAACATGCAGATTGCATGGGTTGTTTCGTCCGTGAGGCTTTCGGTGCACCCGCAGTACGGAGTGACGCTCAACAGTTGCCGCTCTTCCAAATTTTCCATATGAAGACGGCGGTTTTTGAGGGAATCGTTGGGATTCTTCCGATTGCAGGTTTTGTATTTTTCGGATGTCTTGAACAATTGCATAATCGCAGCCTTTGACAAAAAAATCAAATTATGAGAATTCAGATATACTTCTATATATTCCTAATATCTATCATACACTAAAAATTTGAAAAATCAAGGAAAAGAAAAAGATATTTTCGATTTTTTCAAAAAAAGAAGAAAAAAGTAAACGAATTTCCGCTTAAAAGATTTAGACGGTCACTGCGATCGGCTTTTCAACAGCGCGAAAAGCCGGTGACAGAAATCAAAAACACTGGAAACGCTTCATTCCCAAACGAGTTTTCCTTCACGCAGAACAACGGAACGAGCGCTGGCCCAACAGGATTTCGTTTCTTCGTTTTTATGATGTACCGCAACCATGAGACGGGTTTCGCCCTTTTCGGATTTCGGAAGTTCAAAGCATCCCACACTCATTCCGATGGGCTGATTTGCAATGACGGAAGGCGCCGCGTCACACTGAAGCGTGCATGTGCCGTTGCGTCCATAAGTCCCGAACCAGAAGCACCCGTTCGCCCAGCAGGACGCTTGAAATCCGTACGTGGTTTCGCCGGGAATTTCATATTTTTCGACGATCTTGAAATCTGGCGTCATTTTCAGAAGAACGTTGAACGGCGTCATATCTTTTGGGTCTTTTCCGATTGCAACATAGAAAAAACCGTCGTGAAATGCGATGCCGTCCACGCCGCGCTCGTCGTATTCTTCCACACGGTATTTCGTGACGGGCGTCAGATCGGAACACGTGTACACGTAAATCCAGCTTTCGGCGTCTTTGCGCGGCCAGCCGAGATGAGTGGAAACGTACAGTTTTCCATCAACGACGCAGCAGTCGCCGTGATGGGAGGGAACGTCGATTTTGCGCAGAATTTTACCCGTCAGATCGGTTTGAACGAGGACGGAAGTAAAACTCCAAAAAATGTGTTCTCCGTCGGAGGCGAAACCCTGTAAATGACTGGGATATTCGCCCTCGCAGCGTATTTCCTCGGCTGAAAGCTGGGCGCTGAACAAGGCGGAAAGAAGAAGGATGGGGATGAAAAAGGAAGGTTTCATGGGATGGTTCCTGAATGAAAAAAGGCGGCGGGAGTTAAAAATTTGTTCTGAAAATGAACGTGAAACTTTGAACTTTAAAATTCAAGTCGTAATTTGATTTTCGCACACTAATAAATTCAGACGTGGGAAAGAAAATGCGTGAAATTTACAGGGAAACGTGAGGAACGCGCCTCCAATGGACGCATTCCTCAAGAAACGAATTTTGAACAGAAACTACAGATCGTTTGCGTCTGTCAGTGGATGCGCTGACCAGGAACGGCTCCGGAGTCGGGCGAAAGAACAAAAATGTCTTTTCCGCCGGGCCCCGCAGCACAAATCATCGCTTCGGAAAGACCGAATTTCATCTGCCGCGGCTGAAGGTTTGCGACACAGACGACGAGCCGTCCGACTAAATCTTCCGGTTTGTACGCCGACTTAATCCCCGCGAAAACATTTTTCGTGACGTCGCCGCCCAGCGAAAGCGTCAGATGAAGCAGTTTCCGCGCTTCGGGAACCTCTTCCGCCATCACGATTCGAGCGACCCGCAGATCGATTTTGCAGAAGTCATCAATCGTACAGGTTTCTTCCATCGGTTCGTCGGCGAGAGGCTGCGCGCTGTCGTCCCACGTTTTATCCTTCGCAGCTTCTGTATTCTCTGCATTTGCTGCATTTTCTGTATTTTCAATCGGTTTATTCTCTTCGCGAGTTTCTTCAATCATTTCGTTAATCGCTTTCTCTTCCATACGAGTGATTAAATGGGTAAATTCATTGATTTTTGTACCGCATAAAGGCGTTTCGACGGAATCGATGCGCCAGTCGGAAACCTTTTCGTTCAGCAGCTCGGCCGACTGTTGCGCAAGTTTCGGGAGAATCGGCGAAAGGTAAATCATCATCTGTCGGTACACGTTGAGCGCAATGGTACAAACATCCTGTAATTCCTGCTGACGAGCCGGGTCTTTCCGAAGCGACCAAGGGGCCGAATCCTCCACGAATTTGTTCGCACGGTCACCAATCGCCATTACGAGACGCGTGACTTTCGAAAAGTCGCAGTCTTCGTACGCCTGCGCAATTTCCTCTTTTTGGGAAACCGCAAACGCAAAAAGTCCGCCGTCTTCCGGATAAACCGACGAAGTACCGACCTCTTTTACGAATTTTGCGGTGCGGCTCGCAAGATTCACGAGCTTTCCCACGAGGTCCGAATTCACTTTTTCACGGATGTCGGTGAAATTCAAATCCACATCATCCACCCGACTGCTGAGTTTGGACGCAAAATAGTAGCGCAGATACGCGGCGTCGAGGTGTTTCAGGAAAGTGTCGGCCTTGATGAAAGTGCCTTTCGACTTCGACATTTTCTCGCCGTTCGTCGTCAGCATTCCGTGAATATGCACCTTTTCCGGAAGATTGAACCCGGCCGTTTTCAGCATTGCGGGCCAAAAAAGCGTGTGGAAGTACGTAATGTCCTTCCCGATGAAATGATGGATTTCCGTTTCAGGATTCTTCCACCAATCTTCCCAGTTTTCGCCGTTTTTCTTGCACCAGGCGCGCGTCGAACCGATGTATCCGATGGGCGCGTCGTACCAGACGTACCAGTAATTTCCAGGTGAGTCGGGAATTTCGAATCCGAAATACGGCGCCGGACGGGAAATGTCCCAATCGTAAAGTTTGTCGCAGAGGAAGTGACCGGCCAAATAATGCGCGATTTCGCTCTGCAGATGATTTTCGTTTTGCGTCCACTCGGTGAGGAACGGATGAAGACGTTCAATCTCCACCATGAGGTGAGCGGCGTCGCGAAGTTCGGGTTTTGTGCCGGAAAGCGCGCTGACGGGGTCTTTCAGGTCGGCGGGAGTGTACGTCGCACCGCATTTGTCGCACGAATCGCCGTACTGATCGGGCGAGCCGCATTTCGGACACGTCCCTTTAACGAATCGGTCGGCCAAAAACGTTCCGACTTTTGTGTCGTAAAGCTGCGTGACGACTTTTTCATGAACGAGTTCTGCGGCTCGCAGCGCATTCCAGATTTCCACACAAGATTCATAACTCTCTGGCGAGTTGGTGCTTCCGTAATTATCGAACTGAATATCCATTCCGGTGAAGGAAGCGAGATGCTGTTTCCGAACTTTCGCGATGAGTTCTTCCGGCGTAATTCCTTCTTTGGCGGCCCGAATCATGATTGCGGTACCGTGGGTGTCGTCGGCGCACATGTAAACGCAGCGATTTCCGCGCAGTCGCTGGGCGCGGACCCAAATATCGGTTTGAATATATTCAACGAGGTGCCCGATATGGATCGGACCGTTTGCGTACGGTAAAGCACTTGTAACGAGGATTTTTCGCATGATGAGTTCCTCTGCACTGTTTTTCGGAAATAAAACACAAAAATCAATTCTGGAAAGGAAAAAATTTTTTTCTTTTAATGATTATACGCTAATTTAAAAGAAGTGCAATCCCCGGCAAAGAATTTTATTTACCGG
>CAYTLK010000064.1:0-22286 GCA_964438515.1 uncultured Planctomycetaceae bacterium | reverse complement strand
CATTATACCCGATTTTGATTTTTTGTAAATCGGAGGGGTTTTTGGAACTTCCTTATACTCGTTATGTGAGAAAAAAACAGTGGGGCGATAAAAAACCTCTTTTCTCCCTCTTGACGCCAAACGTTAAAAGTCGTATAATAGAAAAAGAAGTCCGAAAAACTAAATATTAAAAAAGAAATCTTAAAAACTAAATATCAAAAAGTTTTTGACCCGGTACGGCCGGGAGCGAATAACTGGGGAAAAAAGCAAATTTCACAAGGAAACGAAACGTGAATCAACTATTAACGAACAAAAAACAGTACGCCGCATTCCTCGGGGTCTTTTTCCTCGTCGGAATGACGCATATTTTCGCTCAAGATTCAGAAACTCCTGCATCGGAGAGTTCGCAAAACGCTTTTGAACAGTATCGGGTCCTCATCGACCTCATCGACAGCGTGGCGCAGAATTACGTACACCCTTATTCCCGTGAAGAGTTGATTGAGGCGGCCATCGACGGGGTCACGAACAAGCTCGACCCTTATTCTTACTACCTCGGCGGCGAGGATCTGAATCGTTTTCAGCGTGAAACGAACTCGCAGTTCGGCGGTGTGGGGATGGCGATCGACAGTCGAGACGGAAAAATCGTCGTTGTTGCGCCTCTGGCGGGGATGCCGGCCTACAATGCGGGAATCTTTGCGGGCGACGAAATTCTCGAAATCGACGGAACATCGGTAAAAGGTGAAAAAATTGATGACGTTCTGCAACGGCTCACCGGAGAAATCGGAACCTCTGTTCAGCTGAAGGTGCGGAGGCCGGGAACGTCGAAACCGCTTGATTTTCAGGTCGAAAGGGAGTTGGTTCTGCTGGAAACGGTGCTGGGGTTCGATCGGAATCCTGACGATTCTTGGAATTTCTGGCTCGACAAACCGAACGGAATTGCGTACATTCGAGTGACCGAATTCAAAGACGAAACCGCAAACGAAATCCGGAAAGCGTTGGAACAGCTGCAAAAACCTGAAAATCCTACAGAAACGCAGGATGAAAAACCGTCCGAAAATCAGAACGAGTCGCAGACTGAAAAAACTACAGGAACGCAGACTGAAAAATCATCTGAAAATCAGACTAAAAATCCACTTCGCGGGTTGATTCTTGATTTGAGATTCAATCCCGGCGGCGCTTTCAACGTGGCGATCGAGATGGGAAATATGTTCATTCCGGAGGGCGTCATTGTGAGCGCCAAAGGGAAAAATACGGTCGAACAGGTTTGGCGCGCCACTCCGGAGATGGTTATTCCCAAAGACGTTCCGCTCGTGATTCTGCTGAATTCCTACAGCGCGAGTGCGAGCGAGGTGTTTTCGGCCTGTCTCCAGGACAATCAAAGAGCGATTATTGTTGGAGATCGTTCGTTCGGAAAGGGAATTATTCAAAGCATGCTGGATTTTGAAGGCGGCGTGAGTCGACTCAAACTGACGACGGCGGGTTATTACAGTCCGAACGGCCGAAATATTCATCGAAATGAGGGAGCGGTCGAAGCCGACGAATGGGGAGTGAAACCGTTGGACGAGCATTTGGTTCAGATGACGGCGGAAGAGGAACAGATGCTGATGAACGACATGCTTCTGCGCGGTACGCTGAAGACGCACAACAACATTCCAGCCCGTCGGAATCCCGCGTCGTTCCAGGATAAACAGCTTGAAAAGGCGCTTGATGTGGTAGAAAAAGCGCTGAAAACCGGCACAAAAGGTTCACGAGTCCTAATGAAACGGGCAGCTGAATATCGTACGGTTTCTGGGAGTGCGGAATCCGGGTCGGGAAGGCGGTCGTACTGGCGCCGTTAGTGCAAACGACCCCTAAAATGAGGCTCATTGTACGATTTTTATGCAAAGATGAATTTTGTAGAAAATTCAAACACGTCGGGGAATAAAAAGTTTTAAGAAAAAAGCTCGCCCCCCCTTCCAAAAAATTGAATATCTGCTAGAATGAAAAGTAATTCAGAAAGGGCCGTCAATTGGGGTCCTGAGCAACGAGAGAGCATGAACCTGGTCAGGGGTTTGCGCCAGCAGCCATAAGTGTCAACTTTCGTGTGTTTCAGGATTCCAACTGACGGTCTTTTTGTATTTTTGTTCCTTATATTCGTTCCACTTTGAAAATTTCGCATTGGGCTGCGACTGCAGCAGTCGTTTCTCGATAGAGTAACAACGCAGACGCGAAAATTTAAAATGCATCGGGCAAAAATAATAAGGAAAAAATGAATTTTGCAGGTTTTGTCGGCACGGAGCAGGTTTTTTTCGAAAAATCAGGGAAAAACAGGGATTTACTCTTGACAGATCCCCCGTGTTTCGATTAAACTATAAAAAGTTTTACAGTTGCGCCCAAATGCTGGTGGTTCTTTTACTTTCCTTTTTGAAAACCGCCGCCTTCCCGCCTTTGAAAATCAGGTTATACGCACACGATGAACGATATTTCGACAAAGAAAGTATTTTGTACAGTTTCCAAAACTTTTAATCCTTCCCACCTTGTGATGATGATTTCGCCTTTCCAAGATTTGGCGGAAGCGTCTTTTGAGGTTCAGCTTGAAAACGTAAATACCCAAATCCGGACGTGTATTGAGACGCAGGCTCCGGGTGCGCAAATCGTACAACAAACCATCTTTCTGAAAAATTATGCGGATCGGAAACTCTGTCAGAAACTTCTTCGAAATGTGTATGGAAAAAACCTCCCTGTGAATGTGTACGTTCCGCAGCCGCCGTGTGACGGGTCCTTGCTGGCGGTCGAAGTCGTCGCGCTTGATTGTAAAACTCCGAAAGACGTCCAAATTGAATACAAAAACGAAAAACTGACCGTCATTCATCATTCCGGAATCACGTGGTTCTACGCGTGCGAGCAGGAGCCGCGCAGTTACGAGCACAGCATGTATTCCCAGTCGGTCGGAATGTTCCAGAATCTGGATAAAACGTTCATTTCTCAAAGAATTCCGTTCGAAAATGTGATTCGAACGTGGCTCTATCTCGGAAACATCACGAATCCGACTTTCAGCGAACTGGAGGGCGAAACGCAGCGTTACAAGGAGCTGAATCGCGCGCGAACCGACTTTTTCCGAGATATTCGTTTTTTTGACGGCGTAACGGGCACCCCGTGGACCCAGCCGGTCTATCCTGCGAGTACTGGAATCGGCGGGCAGGGCGATACGGTCGTAATGAGCGCGCTCGCCGTGCAGTTCGACCAGCCGGAACTCGGAACCATTTTGCCGCTTGAAAACCCGCAGCAAGTCTCTGCTTTTGATTATGGTACGCAATACAGTATAAAAAGTCCGAAGTTTGCGCGGGCACTGCTTCTTGCATCGCCGGAAAGCGGGGAGATTTTTGTTTCAGGAACTGCGAGCATTACGGAACAGGAAACTCGGTACTTGGACGATCCGGAAAATCAGACGGAACTGACGCTCGACAACATTGCGGTGCTGATTGATGAGGCGAATTTGGCGGCACACGGTCGGCCTGGGTTCGGGTGCGACCTTTCCGAGATGGTTTCGGCGCGAGTGTACGTGAAACGGCCGGAAGATTACGAAAAAATTCGGGCGGTCTGCGAGCGTAGAATCCCCAACGTCCCCAAAATTTACACCATTGCGGACGTTTGTCGGCCGGATTTGCTCGTCGAAATTGAGGGAGCGGCCGACGTGGGACCGAGGCGCTGCGTGACGCGCGTTGAAGGTTGAAGAATGAAGTTTGAATGAATTTCGTCCTCAAAATAGTGCTTGATTTAATATCGGAATAAAGCGGTAAAAGTATATTACGGGAGTTTGTTTGATGTAGTGAAAATCTTCAAGGAAGGGATGCGTTATGAAAAAAGTCTGTAATTCAATGTCGTTCTTAATATTGCTTCCGTTCTTCATTTCGGCAGTTCTGGCGCAAGAAACGCAGTTTTTCATGGAAGGAACGCTTGCGGAACCGGTGCCGGAAATCGTGCAGGCGGCGTTGCGGAAGGATTCGTCGCGCGTAAAGACGCTGATTTCCGAGGGAGCCGACCCCCAAACGACGTTCGACGTTTGGAAGGAGATGGAAGGCGTTGATTTGGAAATCGTACGTATTCGTCAGTCAAAAACGCTGTTTCAGGCGGTCATCGAGACGGAAAATCAGGAACTTGCGGTTTTTCTGTTGGAAAATGGGGCGTTTTCGCCGGGCGTGTTTAATTCTTGTTTTTCGAGAGTCGTGCTGAAAAACGAGACGAAAGCGGCGCAAAAGTTGCTGGAATTGCAGAAACCGGAGAAATCGCAGCTTCGAGACGCGTTTTCTCAGGGCGTTTCGAACGATTCGTTCGAGTGTGTGCGTCTGTTGTACGAGTACGTCGAAGACCCCGGAATGCTGGGTGTACCGTTCTATCACGTGAAATCTCCGGAAATGATTCATCTTTTGGCGTCTTTGGGGTTCGATGTAAATGATTCGTACGAAAATCTTTTTTCTCCGTTAGAATTACTGGCGAATGATTCGAAACTTGCGGCGGCGTTTATCGAGGAGGGAGCGACGGAACCGGCGGCGCCGCTCGTGTGGGTCGATCCGAAGAACAAAGAAGCGGTTCGTTTTTGGAAGAATCGAGGCGCAAAATATTCCGATTTGAATGATGAGCAAAAATTCACGACGCTTCGAAATGCGCTTCCGTTCACCGAGACGCTTCGTGAATTGCAGAAGGACGGTTTGGATCCTGCGTCTGTTTCGGAGGCGGGCGACACGCTGCTTCATTTTATTGTACAATATTCTTGTGAGGAAGCGGACGAGACGTTTGCGTTTCTTCTGGATTTGGGGGTGGATCCGAATCACAAGAACCGCCGCGGTGAAACGGCGTTGGACGCTGCGACGAATCGAACGTTTGCGTTGCGGCTCCTCGAAATGCACGTTCCTGGGAATTACGAAAGACTTCTCGATAAATTTACCCCTCCGATTGAATATAGTAAGATTATTGATTGAACACGAAATGGGCTTTGATGTTTGAGAAAAAATGTACAATATTCTTTCGTCGAGAGATTTTCCCTCCGACGGGAACATGGCGTCGCTCGTGGAAAAACAATGGGAAATGATGGTTTTTCTCCTCGAAAACGGGGCGGTTCCGACGGGTCGCGAGCTGCAGTTTCTTTTTGAGCTTGAGTAAAACACACCTCATTTTATTGTTTATCGTTCGTTTTTTGTCGTTTTGTTGTTTGATTTTAGTTGATTTTTTATCCATTTCATTCACTATAAAACTTTGTTTATTGTAACAACTTCACCTACCATTACTCAGGAGAAAGAATTATGTACGTTTCAAGAAGAAACTTTTTGAAAAGTTCCGTCTCAATGGCGGCCGCCGCCGTCGCACTTCGCAGCGGAACGGTGGCGGTTCCCGCTTTCTGTCAGAGCGCCAACGCGAATGAAAAGCTGAATCTTGCATTCGTCGGCGTCTGGGGACAGTCCCAGTACACGATGACGCAGATGAAAGACGAAAACTTTTACGCATTCTGTGATGTGGACGCGCGCCGTCTCGGAATGGCATCGGAAAAGTATTCCGGAACGCTGAATTTTGTCGATTATCGCAAAATGCTTGAAGAGTTGGACGACAAAATCGACGCGGTGATCGTTTCGACTCCCGACCACTCGCACGCGCCCGCAAGCGTTCAGGCGATGAAGATGAAAAAACATTGTTACTGCGAAAAACCGCTTGCGCACGACGTTCGTGAAGCTCGCAGAATGGCGGCGGTTGCGGCTGAAATGCACGTTGCGACGCAGATGGGGACGCAGCCGAATGCGTATCCGAACTATTACGAAACGGAAGAAATCGTGAAGTCCGGCGCCATCGGGAAAATCAAGGCGGTGCACGTTTGGACCTGCACGGGAGACGCGACGGGTTACGTTGTCGGAGTCGGCGGAAACGCGGACGTTGGAATGCCGCTTGGGTGCGGATGGGGACAGACTCCCGACCAAGTTTTGCCGTCCGAACAGCCGCTTCCCGAAGGATTGAATTGGGATTTGTGGCTCGGTCCGGGAAAATCCGTGCCGTACAATGAGTGCTACACGCCCGCCAACTGGCGTCGCTGGTGGAATTTTGGGTCGGGACAGCTCGGCGATTTCGGCTGTCATTATATGAATCTGCCCGTCCGAACGCTTCAGCTGCTCGACGCGAAAAGCGTTTCGGCACAGGGGCCGAAGGTGAATGCGTTTGCGTGTCCGGAGTGGCTGCACGTGCATTATACGTTCCATTCTGCGAACGAATTTGCGGCTCCCGGCGTCACGCTCGACTGGTACGACGGCGCGAAAATCCCCGAAATCGAAGCGCTTTTGGCCGAACACAACATTCCGTTCCGCGGAAATGGAATCCTTTTCGTGGGAACGGAGGGAGATTTGTACGCAAATTACAGCGAGCACACGCTTTATCCGGAGAGCAAATTTGCCGACTACAAGGTTCCGGAACCCTTTATTCCGCGTTCGATCGGTCACTACAACGAGTTCCTCGAAGCGTGCAGGCAGAACGATCCGAAAATCGCGCGCTGTGCGTTCAGTTACGCAAGTCGTCTGACGGAAACGGTTCTTTTGGGACTCGTTTCGTATCGTTCGGGACAGAGTTTCGAGTGGGATCCGTCCAATTTCCGCACGGATTCTGCCGAGGCGAACGATTTTCTTGAACGTCCGTACCGCAAAGGCTGGACGCTCTAAATCGGTTTGAGAACGGGAAACGCGGAACGTTTGGATTCGCGTTTCCCAAGAAATATTCTGCCCGACGCCTACTTTTCAATGAAAAAAATGGTTTGAAAAAGCTGTATGAAAAAGAAGAAAAACAGTGAAAAAATCCGAGTCGATTTTCGAAAGAATCGCGGCTCGAGAACCCGAAAGACCGATATTACGCGTGAATTCCAGCAGGAAACGCTCGCCGATGACGACGAAATTCGTGAAGAGCGCATCAGCGGAAAAGGAAACATTACACGCCAGCGTACGATTATTGTTGAAAATAATAATGAAAATAGTACGGAAAATCCGCAGCAGGAATCGACGTCCGAGGAGGTTTCGGAAACGAGCGGCGCATCCAAAGAGGAGGAACGTCCGTACGTCCTTGCGGTGGCTGACGATGCGCGGTCGGGGTTGGTGCTGCGGGTACACGGTTTGAATACGTTCGTTGAGGACGACCAGACGGGGAAAATTTACGTTTGTGCGGTTCGTCGTCTGCTGAAAACGCTTGCGACGGACCAGCGTCACGTTGTCGTGGCGGGCGATCGCGTTCTTTTTCGTCCTGCGATGGAAAATTCGGTCCAAAACGTTTCCATCCATGAGGCGGAAAACTCGGACGAAGCCGTTTTGGAAGGAATGATTGAACGCATCGAACCCCGCACCGGCTGTTTGAGCCGCACGAGTTGGAAGCGCCAGCATATTTTGGTTTCGAACGTCGATCAGCTTTTAATCGTCACGAGCCTCGCAGAGCCGACGATTAAGTGGAATCTCATTGATCGTATGATTATTATGGCAGAAAAGGCGAATATTCGTCCAATAATCTGCGTCAACAAAATTGATTTGGCGTCGCCGGTAGATTATGTGCCGGATTTTGGCGTTTACGCTCGAATGGGGTACGAAATTCTGCTTGTGAGTGCGGAAAAAAAGCTCGGAATTGAACGATTGCGGCAAAGAATCCAGCAAAAAGGGGTTCGAAGTGTCGTTGCGGGGCAGAGCGGCGTTGGAAAATCGTCGCTTTTGAATGCGATTGAGGACGGGCTGGCGCTTCGAACGTCGCACGTCAGCGGAATGAATCAGAAGGGACGTCACACGACGACCGCGGCGCAGCTCATTCGTCTTTCTTCGGGTGCGTACGTCGTCGATACGCCGGGAATTCGGTCTTTCGATTTGTGGGACGTTATTCCGTCCGAAGTGTGTGGATTCTATCGCGAGATTGCGCCCTTTGCATCGTTGTGCAAATTTCAAAACTGTACGCACACGCACGAGGACGACTGTGCGGTACGCGATGCTGCGACGGACGGTCTCATCGACGCGCGGCGATTTGAAAGCATGCTTCAGATTCGTGATTCACGCAATTTGCCGGAAGATTGGGAATAAAAAACAGTATTTAAAAAATTTTCCTTTTTGTTTTGCCGCAGGATGTGAAATCTGCGGGCTGGGAGTCACTGCATCGAATAAAGAATGACGTTTATTCCGATTTTAGCAGCATCGTTCGGCGAATATCCGCGACAGCCGGCCGACGGATGTTGTTCGAGTGCGCAGCTTAAATCGAGCGGCGAGTAAACCACAATCCAGCGTCCGTTGCGTCGAACCCCCATCAACCGAAGCGCTTGCGCCGATCGTTCTTTTTCCGGCCGAGATTGGATTTTCGAGAGGTCGTACCCCCCCAAATGGGTGCTGCAAAGCGGGTCGGAAAGCGGAATCTCCTCCAAAATCGCATCGGGGAAAATTGTTGTGATTTCCGCACGAAAAGATTCATCAAAAGCGTCCGACGCACAAATTGAATTCACAAACAGAATTCCTCCACGGTCGAAATAAAGCCGGAGCTGCTTGCGTTCCGCCTCCGTAAATCGAAAATCGTAACGTCCCTGCATGAAAACCAGAGGAAATTCAAACAGACGCGGAGACGTGATGGAAATCGTTTCTTCGAGGACGCCGGACGGAATGTTGAGTGCCGTCCCGGCCTTCTGAAGGAGATTTCTGAGCGCTTGAGGCGCCATTTCACACCCTCCGCCGTGACGCAAATTCGCAGCCGCCAGCTTCCCGCGCATGGGTTGAAGCTCCGCATTTTCCGAGTCCTCCAGTTCCTGATTGAGGCTGGAACCGAAACTTTCTTCCTTATTCTTCAGCTTTCGATCCGTCGCGTACGCAAGAATATTCAATCCTAAATTCATACCCGCGAGAATTTTTTGTTTGACGCCGACCGAATGCAGCGCCCCCTGACGCATTTCAGGCGCAAGCTCCCACAAACACGAAAGCGACGGCTGCGGATTTTTTCGGGCTGGGAGGTACACGAGACACGTGCGGCATCCATAATCTAGGCAAAATACGGGACGTACGTGCTTTGGAGAAATTGCAACTTCGGCGTTCCAGATGGGATGTTCGGGCGGCATCGGGTACAAACGGTGTTCGTTTTCGGGAAAAATCAATTTTAGAAGCTGCTGAAATCCCGCCTCAAAAGTTCCATCGGAACTCAGTGGTTCTGCGACGATAAAACCTCCGCGATCGATATAATCGCGCAGTTTTTGTGCAAATTCACGCTGCAAAACCGGGTCGGTCGGACACGGCGAGTCCTTTCCGCACAGGTACAAAACCGGTGAAAGCAGCAAATCTTCCACCGACGCCTCGGCCAAATCGACGCTCTGGGTTGTTACGTGTTTTTTCCACTTGCGTTCCACAAAACGCGCGAGGTGACTGATGTCGTGACGGTGCCAGTTCCAGTCCTCCGACTTGGTCGTGTATTGCAGTTTCGTCATCAAAACGGGATAGCGCCCCTTCGAAAGAAACAAAAGCGACAGCGCAGTGGCAATCGGTTTGATTTTTTCACTCGACGACGCCCCCTCCCAGTACACGAGCAGCCGATCCTCCCGCGCCGCAGTTTTTGAAAGCCGCAGCAACTGAGCGGTCCCCTCGCGGTACCAGTCGTGACCACCGATGAAACGCTGTTCCGTCATCCGTCCCATTCGTTCCAAACCGTACAAATAGTACAACGTCCAGTCTTTATTTCCGGGATTGCGCGAGACGCTGAAGTGTTTCGCCATCCACTCCCGCGCCTGTTTCATCCGTTTCGTCAAATCGTTTTCCTGTCGCTGACACGGCAAAAACTCCTCACCTTCGATGCGTGCGTCCGCCAACTGTGATTTTTCGGCGGCAATCAAAAGTGAAACGATTCCTGCACACGTCATCGACCCCGACCCCGGCGTCTGACGTCCCATTTCAGGCGGAAAGTAGTAATACGACCAGGAACCGTCCATGTTTTGGATTTTTTCCCAGTACCGACACGCGTCGCCCCACACGTCTTCCGGAATCTGAAGCCCCAAAAGATCCGCCTCGTAGAGCGAAAGAAGCGCGAATTGCGAGTTCGACGGGTCGCCGTCTCCGTACGGATACCCCCACGATCCGAATTTTGTACCCTTTTCTTTCTGCGTTTTGATGAGCCACGTAACGTTCCGACGGATGAGACCCGCATACTTTTTCGGGTCCGCCATGCAAAAAACCATGGTTTGGAGCGATGCAACGTACGTGCTTTCTACCGGGCCGGAGGTGGGATCGACGGAACGTAAATATTCGAGCGCGCGCGCCACTTTCACGTCTTCCGGCGACTCGCCCGCACTCAAAAGCGCGAGGGTGCAAAGCGCCGAAATCCCCCCGATATGAATTTCCTGCTCGTTCCAGCTTCCGTTGTAATTCTGCGTCGATTTCAAATATTCGACTCCGCCGCTGATTGCATTCTGAACCATCGTCGGCGTAATTTCGGAAGTTGCGCGACGCACCGCCGCTCGCTGCGCCTCCCGTTCCTCTGCGATTCGAGCGGCTTTTTCTTCTTTTTTCTCTGCGCTTGTTTTCGAAGCAGGCTTTCGCGAAAGACGGTCGCTGCTCGACGTTTCGGAAGACGAGACGGCTTGGATAGATTCTTGAGCAAAAACCGTTTTCATTTGTACTAGAATCAGAAAGAGGATTCCGACACAAAAGAACAAGAAAATTCGCATTTTGTGCATTGGATTTTGTTTCCTTCTCCGTTCCTTCGGCGTCCTGCGCGCCATTCCTGCACCATTTTAGTATACGCCATTCTTGTACAGTTTTCACAGTTTCTACACACCGTTTTCGCACCATCATTGCACCATTTCTGTGCGTCCGGATTGTTGTTTTTAGTGAAAAACGCTGAATCCGAGACCCGGTCCGTTCAGGCGTCCTGTGTGAATCTGCCCGTTTTGAACCTGGAAGACGTCGGGGTAAAGCGGGACGAATTGGGCGCTTGCGGACGGACAGTACTGCCGACCGTTTCCCTCAATGGCGCGCACGGAGGGAATGTGGGCGGCGAGCGACGCGCTGTGGAGGAAGGACGCGCCGGGACACGTAAGGTCCTGCACACAGAGGAACATTCCGTATTTTTGAGCCGCTGCGCCCATCAGAAGCGCCTCGTGATGTCCCTTACACGCCTTAAGCGCCACGCCGCTGTACCCCCTTTTTCGGCTCAATAACAGTGCGTCAAAATCCGTCAGCGACTCGTCGATGACGACCGGCCGCATCTGCGCCGCCCGAAACATTTCAATGACGGGTTCCTTCGTGAGGTCGCGATTCGTCGGCTGTTCGATGTATTGAAGCCTTTCGACGGCGTGCGGCGCGCGCTCCGCCACCAGTTCAAGCCAGTCGATCACGTAATCCTCACCGTAACATTTTTCATTAAAATCAGCCGAGTAAAACCACGTTTTACACCCTCGTTTCGCCTGCGCCTCCGCCGCCACCGCCTCAATCGCCGTCGTACGCGCCACATCCTGTTCGAGATTTTCCCCATTCAGCTTGATTTTCAGATGCGTCAGACAGTCGGCCGCAATCCATTCCGAAAGCGTTTCCGGAAGGCCGTCGTCGAGACGCTGCGAAATGTCGGCGTCCGTCAGCGGGTCGAGTCCGCCCACAAGATGGTACAGCGGGAGCCACTCCTTCGGCGCGCGAAGCGTGTACTGGTTCAGGTATTCGCCGCGAAAATCTTCGCCGAGATAGTGTGAGAGGTCGTAATTCATGAAGTCTTCCGACAGAAGATTGAAAGAATCCATCGAAAGCATCTTTCCGTACGCATCGAAAATCGCCGCCTCCAGCGGACTGGCCGCCACGAGCTGCGCGAGTTTCGGGAACGACTCCGACACAATTCCTTTTTCCTTTAGAACTTCGGCTGCCGTCTCCGCGTACAGCTTTGAAATTCCAAAACAAATTTCCATCGGATGACCGGCTTCATTCCATGAATTTGCCTTTTCGGCTATTTTTTGCCCCATGGAAATCATGCAGTCGAGCGTTTGTTCGTTCGTGAGCGTCGGCGAAATCCACGCCCACGCATTTCCCATCGTCATCGAACCGAATCCGACGCCGCGCATTCCTGAACGTGATTCAACCTCGGCTTTCACGTTCAAAATCGTTACATTCGTCACCACGCGACCGCCGAATTTCATCGGGGTTCGGTATGCAAAATGCTCGGTCCAAGACGTAACGTTTTTCAAAACGATATCCGTATTCATGCAATTCCCTCCATAAAAGTGCATATTTTCACTAATACGGACGCATTTCCCCTCAAAACGCGCCCGCAGTTTCCGCTAGTTCGTACTTTTTTCGTTTTCTCAGCTTTCCCGAAATTTCGACTTGTTCAGCTTTCTCAACCTACTCGGTTTTCCCAGCCTCTCCGTTTTTCACGTCTTTTCCGTTTCGGGAACCGCAACTGTTGCTTAATTATACGTCGGATACACAATCATGTCGTACGCCATCCACTGGAACAGCATCAGCAAAATTCCAATCAGTAAAAGGAAAAACGCAACAAAAATCATTACTTCATACGGACTTGCTTCCGTCAGACGTCCAAAGAACGATTTTCCTTTTTCTTCCGGAACCGCTTCGGAACTTTCTGACGAGTCGTCCAGATTTTCCGTCTCGTCGAACCCTTCCGAGGCCGATTCCGAAACTTCCGCGCTCATTCCGTCCGGGAGTTCGTCGTCCGCCGCAGTTTCTTCGACCGACTCACTTCCGTCGTCCGCATTTTCACCTGCGGTTTCAACATCGTCGGCAGAATATTCGACATTTTCGTACGAACCGTCTGAATCCGTACGTTCGATGGGATTTCCGTCCGCGTCACACGGATTTCCGTTTTCGTCTACGTATTCGTACTCGACGCCTTCCTCCGAATCGTTTGCCGCCTCCGCATTTTCATCCTCGTCGGCATATTCGTACGTAACATCGTCGTCCGAACTGTCGAAAGCAGCGCCTTCATTCAAACTATTTTCATCGAGTCCGTCTTGAGGATTGTTCTCGAAATCAGCCATTGCAATCTCCGCATGGATTGAATCTGTTGTGAATTGGATTAAATCCGAATTTTTCCATATATACTATTATAGCAGAAATTCCGACTTTACACAAGAGGGATTCCCGTTTCAGAGACGACTTTTTTTAATCTCTAAAATATTTTTTACGAATATGTATATTATAATCATTATTTCGGCATTTTTCAAGTCTTCCGCAAACTTTCCTTCGAACTTTCCTGCTTTTTTTGGATTTTCTTGGAAAATTCCCGCTTTTTTCCTCAAAGATTCCCTCCCGGTGCTTGTTTTTGTAAAAAAAAACGGTAAAATAAGAGAAAAGGTTTGGGATTTTTCTTTTAAGGAACTGCCAAAAACCTCTATTTTTTCAGTGAAGGACTTTGATTCCGTACAAAATCGAATGTGAATTTTGTACGACCGGGTTTCAGTACCGCAGCGGTGTTTCCACCCTGACGGGAGGAAACACAACGCTCCCGTAAAGACGTTGCGCTCGTGGGGGAACAACATTTTGAATGTTGTTTTTCCCCCAGACCCCTTTTTCAAAAACTTCTTGATATTTTTTAAAAGCTGTTTTTTCTACTCGAGGGCAAAATGAAAGTACTGGTTACCGGCGGCGCGGGTTACATCGGAAGTGTTACGGTCGAAAAACTCATTGATGCGGGATACGAAGTCGTCGTATTTGATAATTTGTACCAGGGACACCGAGACGCCGTTCATCCGAAAGCAAAATTCGTGCAGGGCGATCTCGCGAAAAAACCGGAAATTCGTGCCGCTCTGGAAATGTACAAACCCGATGCAGTGATGCATTTTGCCGCTTACTCCCTCGTGGGTGAATCCGTACAAAATCCATTTAAATATATGGGCGAAAACGTTTCGAATGCCGCAAATCTCCTTTCTTCCATGCTCGAAGTGGGCGTCCGAAAATTCATTCTGTCGAGTACCGCAAACCTTTTCGACCATCCTGCCGAGATTCCAATCACGGAAAATGAAGAAATCATTCCCGGAAGTCCGTACGGCGAGTCGAAAGCGATTATTGAACGTTATTTATACTGGCTCGATCGGTACAAGGATTTTCGTTACATTGCGCTTCGTTACTTCAATGCGGCCGGTGCGAGCGAGGAACGCGGCGAGGACCACAATCCGGAGTGCCATCTGATTCCCATCGTGCTTCAAGTTGCGCAGGGAAAACGCGACCACGTCTCGGTTTTCGGCGACACGTACGACACGCCGGACGGAACGTGCGTCCGCGATTATATTCACATTGCGGACCTCGCGCAGGCGCACATTTTGGCGCTCGAAAAGTTGTTGAACGGCGGCGAAAGTTCCAGGTACAATCTGGGAAACGGTCAGGGATATTCCGTGAAACAGGTCATCGAGACCGCGCGTGAAGTGACCGGTCATCCAATCCCTGCGCAAATCGGTGAGGTGCGGCCCGGCGACCCGGCGATTCTCATTGCGGGAAGCGGCAAAATCAGGAAGGAACTGGGTTGGGACCCCAAATTTCCCGATCTGAAATCCATTATTCAAAGCGCGTGGAACTGGCACGTAAAACATCCAAACGGTTACGAAAAATAAAAAATCTGTCGGTATTCGAATTCCCCCCTCTTTTGAGAGGGGAAATTTTCGACAGATTTTTGTTGCAAATATTATAGTAAAATGATACTACAGAATCTTACTACAGAATCTTCCATCCGTCGCGGTAATCGGGGTAGTTGAACTCGTCGATGGACGCACAATCAGGAGATTTGATCGCCTGCCAGTCCCAACGAATTCCGTCAGCCGCTCCCGCTCGATATGCGGCGTTTCCAAGGAGTCCGGCCTCCGCGATTTTGCCGCTGTAATCGAAATTACAGGTCGCCGGCTCGCCGCCTTTGATTGCGTTGAGCCACTCACGATGGAACCCGGGTGAGGCGGGAATCGTCTCGACCGGAGGTTTGTATTCTGTACTTGAATCAAACATTCGCACTTCGTGCCAGCCGAAATCGCAGGAAATCACGCCTTTTGTACCCACAAAAAAGTTGTTTCCCTGTTTGATTCCCGGCACGCGGTCGAGATGCTTTTTGATTTCTGGATTGAATCCGCCGTGACTCCAGTACAGTTTGACGGCTTTGCGGTCGCCGACGGCTGGAAAGTCGAACACGACGCTCATCGCCTTGGACGTTCGTTCCGGGTCCACTTCCGGACCAAAAGCGGTAACTTTTTCCGGATACGTTAAGTTTAACGCCCAGAAGGGGATTTCGAGGATGTGACAGCACCAGTTTCCCGTCTCGCCAGTTCCATAATCCCACCAGAAACGCCATTTGTACGGGCACAAGTCGGCCGTGTAAGGTCGGAATTTTGCGGGACCGATCCACACCTCCCAATCGAGTGTTTCAGGTTTCGGCGTACTGAAATTCAGCGCTTCCGGCATTCCGCGATCGCCGCCGACCCGGCTGTAAACCTCCACAATCTCGCCGATTGCGCCCGACTGAACCGCCTCAACCGTCCGACGCATCGACGGCATCGCGTGCCGCTGCATTCCCAACTGGGTCGCCAGCTTCTTTTCGCGCGCCGTTTCCGTCAGAATTCGACATTCCTTGATGCAGTGAGCCATCGGTTTTTCAAGGTACAAATGCTTGTCGAGCGACATTGCAATGTACGAGGGATGAAAATGCGAGTGGTCGGGCGTGCTGACCGCCACCGCGTCGAACTGATTCGCGATTTCATCGAACATTTTTCGATAATCGTAGTATTTTTTAGCGTTTGGGAATTTTTCGTACACTTTTCCGGCTCGTGCATCGTCGCAGTCGCAGAGCGCCGCAACGTTCTGGGATGCGAGGCCGCCGACCTGGTGACCGCCCTGGCCGCCGAGACCGATGAGCGCCACGTTGACCCGCTCGTTCGGCGAAGCGTCACCGTACGCTAAACCGGAAATTCCCGGCAAAAAAAGACCGGCGGCGAGTGATGTTTTCAGCATTTCACGTCGATTTAAGGACATTTACTGATTCTCCTTTGATTTTTATGGTTTATAGGTGGGGGAATGCTTACAATAAGTACTGTTTCATTCAAAAATCACATAGTACCATTTTGATTCATTCAGCCTCGTTCAACCTCATTCGGTCTCATTCAGCCTCATTTTCATCATCTTCCGACACTTCGTGATGTTCGATACATTTATAATAACGGTCAAAATTGAAACTCGGACTGTTATCGAGGTCGTGGCACTGAATGCAGACGCCTTTTATAGAATCTTGTTCGATATGCATTGATTTTCGATATTTTTCCTGTTTCGCTTCGTCGCTTCCCGCCTCCGCCAAACTGTGGAGCGAGCCGGGACCGTGACAGGATTCGCAGCCGACATTCGTGAGATCGATTTTTTCGGTCGTGCATAAATAACCGGTCTGGAAGGGCATTCGATGTTCCGCGTTCCATCCGACGACGTGGCACGCGATGCATTCCGGGTCGAACGTGCGGGGAGGTGTGGAGATTTCGAGGGATTTCCACGCCATCGCGTGCCGCGAGTTTTTCCAAATATTGTACGATTCTTCGTGGCAGTTTTTACAACTTTTGGAACCGTTATATTTTCCGTTGGACGCGAGGAAGGGATTTTTCAGCGGGTGAATTCCGAGTCCTTCAAGACCCTCAATCCGAAGCTGTTCCTGATACATCCCCATCAAATCCAGAATTTTTTGGGAGGAAGCAAAGCGGGAATCCATCGGGACGCGCTGGTAGCGCACCGGAAGTCGGTCGTCGTCGTAAAGTCCGAGCACAATGACGTTCATTCCTTTTTCACCAATCGTAATAAAATACTGACCCGTCCCAGGGAGAATCTCCGGCTCGGACGGCGAAACGGGCGGACCGTTGGGGGTTACAATAACGTCAATTTCGGGGAATTCACGTGCGTATTCCTTTGATTCTTCGATCGATGCGTGGGAAAGCAAAATGATGAACTGGCACTGCGCCTTCATTTGAGGAATCAGTTTGGAAAGTACGAGTTTTGCCGGCCGAGTGACCACCTCATCGTTATGAAGTGACGCGATTTCTTCATCCCCCAAAACCCCCACAATTCCTATTTTAACTCCATTTCGACTTACAATTTTGGCCGGCGGAAGCAGTTTCTGATCGAAATCGAACAGCCCCACGTTCGCGCTCGTGAAAAGCTGACCTGCGTGTCCGGGATTGGAAACTTCCGCCAAAATGTCGGCACACGGAAACGTCAGATCGATGGTTCCGAGCGTAATTGCATCGTATCCCATCTCGCGCAGCATGTTCACCGTTGCGAGGAATTTAAGCTGCGCCTGCTTTGTGACTCCGGGACTTAAACCGCCGGCATCCAGAATCAGAGGGTCCCAACCCTGCGTTTTGAGCGACTGAAAAAACGTCATCTGACGCGACAGTCCGCCCGCCATTCGTTCCATTCCCGCGCAGCCGCAAGGTTCCATGTACCCGTTCAGACGCCCCGTCAAAACCAGCGTAACCGCAGGTTTTTCCCAACCCGCAAAGATTTCCCCGTTTTCCTTGATGGGGTCAAACGGTTTCGTCGGATCAATTCCGAAACGAGACGGACGCTCTTCCTCTTTGATTTTTGTACTTTTTTCTTCAGGCGGGACGGACGCTCCCACAGCGGGTTTCATTGCGACGACTTCGAGCGGCGCTTCGGTTTCGAGCGGCGTCACGGTCGGCGAGGAAAACGGACTCGGAGAGTCTTCCACCACCGGATTCGACTCGGAAGACCGACGAGCCCGCGCGCCCTGCGGATTCCGCAAATCCCGCGAATCTCCCGAACTACTCAAATATTCCAAATTACTCAAATTCTGCAATTTCTGAAAATCCAAAGAATCCGAATTCTCGGGATTTCCGCTTTGTGACGGTTTCGAAGTGGCGCCGTATGGGATTTCGACCGTGAACGGGTCGTTTCGCGCCGTTTTGGCCGAAGGAAAGACGGAGGCGAAAATCCCCCACACGAGGATTGCAAGTGCAAAAAGAATACAAATAAGTGAAAACGGCGTATTTTTCATTGAATATCCCTATAATTCATGATTTATGGTTTGATTCCGTCCAAACCCAAAATTCCCATGGGAATTAAATAATTGCAACTAAATTCAAAAATACTTCTATTTGTGATTCATCAAGGACGCCCCGTCAGTCCAGCTGAATACTTTCGGACTTTGCCGGCGTCTCATTCGGTGTTTCTGTCGGGGGTTCGTTTTTAGCGGGCGTCGTCAAAATCGGTACAAAACTCGGCGCGGTTCCGCCCAAAAATGGAGTTTCTGCAGCAATTTTGAAATCCATATTAAACGTTACTTTCGGTACATCCGGCGAATTCGTTTCACCTTCCACCGTCACGGTGAAAATCCGCGCAGGAAGTCCCGGCTTTACGATAATCGTCACAATTTTTCCTGACGCAGGCGTCGGCGACACCTGCGAAAAATCGTAACTGTACATTTCGCTGAATTCAAACTCGAAAAACGATGCGTACCGTTCGTCCGTCACGTGAAAATTCGACAGTTCGAGCGGCGTTTTCTCATCCATCCCGTAAATCCGATTGGACGTTTTGAACGTTCCAGTCGTCGGAACTCCCGCAATTTCAACCGTTTGCTGTTCCACCCAAACGGAGGGATAGACGGCCCCCTGAACGGTCAATTCCAGCTCGGGCGTCGTCGGCGCGTTGGTTAAAAAACGTACAGTTTCCGAAAAGTCGGAGGTTTCCTCCGTCGGCGTGTACGTGACGGTCACGCACAACGTTTCGTCCGGTGCCGCTTCACTCTTTGCACACTCCACTTTCAGCGCGCCGCTCGAAATCTCCGGCTTCCCAAGCTTCAAAGCACCTCGACCCGTATTTACAATATGAAATTCGTGCGTTAAAGTTCCAGCGTTTCCGAAAAGTGAACCAAAATCGAACGTCGGGTCGTATTTTACGAGCGGTACATTTGCAAGCACCTCGGAAAGATTTTGCGTATCCATCACCGCAAACTGCTGCGTCCACTCGGAATAACGCCGCAAACCCAATCCCCATCCTGCCGCCGCACCGGCTGCCGACACGAGAATCACTCCGAAACAATGCTTTGTAAATCTGTTCATATACTCGTAGGAAGTCCTAAAAACACAATATTAAAAAGTTTTTGACCCGGTACGACCGGGAGCGAGTAACTGGGGAAAAAACAACATTCAAAATGTTTTTTCCCCACGACCGAAACGACAGTACGGGAGCGCCCTTGTTTCCTCCCGTTAGGGTGGAAACACCGCCACGTACGAAAAAACCCTCAAAACACGACGTTCACTATACGATTTTCACGCAGTAGTGTTTTTTGTAAAAATTTCAAATCTGAGGTTTTTAGAACTTCCTTCATTTAAAATATTAGGATTTTTTGAAAAGTGGGACGGAAACGTCAAACCGAAGCCTGAAAAGTGCGACAATTACTCTTTGGGCGGGTTAATCGACTGAACGACATCTTGTAATACGTCGTAAAACTCGCGACAGGTCGTTTCCGGAATGGTTTTTCCGCGTTTTTCCAGCTTTTCATTCACTTTACAAACCGTCTCCTGCATCACTTCATGCGTTTGCTGACTTCCGCCGACCAGCGCAAAGTTCGGGCCGCGCGTCAGACGCACCTCGCCGTCGGTACAATCCAGCCCCACCCCAAGAAGTGAGGACATTTTCGCTTCATTTTCATTCTCGCCGTCCGGTTTCATGATACGCCTCGTGATTCTGGAAGGAATATTGTTTTTTATACGCCCCGAAATACCATCTTTCGAAGCACTCATATCCTTTGCATTTCTTCTATCTTTCCCAATATCTCCAGTTTTTGCACCCTCTCATCCATTTTTTCGGGCCTGATTCAGCATCGCTTTGATGGCGTCGCTTGCCGCACTGCGTGTGGATTCCTGAACTTTCTTTTCTTTTGCCAGTTCGTCATCTTCCGCAGCCTCTGCAACTTCCTCGTCTTCCGACTTGCTTTTGCGGGTGATGAAAGACGGAAGTTCCTCCTCCGACGGCACATCTTCCCCGAAAATCGCAAACACGTCGAGGTCGTCCTCGTTCCCGTCTTTACCGCCGGCCGCCTTCATTTTGGATTTTTCGATGCTTTTCTTTTCGGCAATTCGCGCAGCCGCCTCGCTGACCGACTGCACCTTGGACATTTTTTGCCCGCTCACACCCACGGTCACCTGCACCTCGAACTGCAATTGACCAACCTGCAAAATGTCGCCGTTGCGGAGTTTTTGAGGTTTTTCGACTTTCTTATTATTAATTAATGTATCAAATGTTAAATCAAGAGGTTTCAGTGCCGCATAACCCTCCCGGCGAAAAATCGCGCAGTGATGGCGTGCGACGCCCGTTCCGCCAGGGTTCAGCTGACATTTCGGCGATTTTCCGATTTCGAAAACGTCACGGGTAATTTTAATCTCTTTCCCCTTGTACAATCCATTTATAATAACGAGCTTTACATCCATCATAATCGTAACCCCCTCATGATGATTCTTGTATGAAAAGTTTGTCTTTTCCGCGCCCCGTTTTTCCCCCTCCAAACAGTTGCTCCGACGTCCTTCGGCGTTTGTTTCACATCGTTTCCTGAACGCGTTGCGGCCGACAGCAAAAAACGGAAAGCCGGTTTCGTAAAAGTTTAGTGAAAACCTGTGCATTTCTGGCGAAAGTTCCAGAAGGCGCATTCACACTCTCTGTTTCTTATTATATCATACTTCAAAAAGGCCCCAATGTCAACACCTAATAGAAAAAAACCTCAAATTTTCCAAATTTTCACGAAATCGGACTTTTCGAACGTCAAAATTTCCTTCAGAGCGAGGATTCTCTGTTAGGTGTTTTGTTAAAATTGATAAAATCGGTGCAATGCGCAAAGTTGTTCTGAAATAAAAATGGGAAAAAATTCAAAAAAGATGAAGAAACCGACGAAAAAAGGGGTCGGTCCCCCTACTCATATTGTGAGACCCTGCTAAAATAGAGGCTTGTAAAATATTATATACCCGATGTGTTTTGAATTTTCACTTCCCCGTCGTGACGCTGTCGCGAAACTGTCGCCGTGCGTGACCGTTCAAAGTGAAAACAGTATATTGTTTACAGGATTCATAATCCTTAAGAAGGAGATTAACATGCGTCGTCCGTTTATCGCTGGTAACTGGAAAATGAATATGGACCGTGCTGGAGCCGTCGCTCTGGTCGAAGGGCTGAAAGAAGCCGCAAAAGATGTCGATTACGCCGACATTGCCGTCTGCCCGCCGTTCGTTTATTTGGACGCGGTGTCGCAGGTGCTCAAAGGTTCCAATATCGGCGTTGGCGCTCAGGACTGCTACTTCCAGGAAAAAGGCGCTTTCACGGGTGAAATCAGTGTTGCAATGCTTAAAGATGTCGGCTGCAAGTACGTGATCCTCGGACACAGCGAGCGTCGTCACATTATCGGCGAAGATAATGAATTGACGAACAAAAAACTCAAAGCCGTTCTGGCTGGCGGACTGATTCCGATCCTCTGCATTGGTGAAATGCTTGAACAGCGCGAATCCGACCAGACGTTCGACGTGAATGCGGAACAGTTTCTCGGCTCACTCGCCGGCGTTTCTGCAGAAGATATGAAAAAAATCGTCATTGCGTACGAACCCGTTTGGGCCATCGGAACCGGTAAAACCGCAACTCCCGACCAGGCGGAAGAAGTTCATGCCGGCATTCGTCGTTTGATTGAATTTCGTTACAATAAAGAAGTCGCCGAAGCCGTCCGGATCCAGTACGGCGGAAGCATGAAGCCCGGAAATGCCAAAGAATTACTCGGTCAGAAGGACATTGACGGCGGTTTGATCGGCGGTGCCGCTCTGAAAGTTGCAGATTTCATGGGAATCATTGAAGCTGCAAAATAAGTTTTCTTCGGACGATTGGTTCAATAATATAATTTTATACGGAACACAGGTACAATTATGATTAAAATTTTGCTTGCCATTGCGATGACTGTGCTGAGTCTGTTTCTCCTTTTGGTCATTTTGGTCCAAAAGGGGCGCGGCGGCGGACTCGCGGGCGCATTGGGTGGAGCTGGCGGTTCCAGCGCTTTCGGCGCAAAAGCGGGTGACACCTTCACAAAAGTTACTATTGTGGTCGCCAGCATCTGGATTTTGACCTGCGCATTCGCGTGCTTCTGGTATTCACATCTCGTCAAAGTCACAAACGTTGATGAAAATGATTGGGCAAACGCAGCTGCCGCAACGGTCGCCGCAACGGAAAATGCAGCCGCTGCAACCGCAACGGTCGACGCTCCCGCTTCGGTTGAAACTCCTGCCGCTCCGGCGGAATCAGCTCCCGCTTCGGTTGAAACTCCTGCCGCTCCGGCGGAATCAGCTCCCGCTTCGG
>CAYTLK010000063.1:21232-22533 GCA_964438515.1 uncultured Planctomycetaceae bacterium | reverse complement strand
GAAAGGAGAGTCTGAGAGGGAAACAACATTCAAAATGTTTCCCTCTCACGACCGAGAGCGACAGTACGGGAGCGCTCTTGTTTCCTCCCGTAAGGGTGGAAACACCGCCACGGTGCAAAAAGCCCCTTGAACCACAACGACCACTATACGATTTTTGTAAAATAATATTTTTTTGTAAAATTTTCTCATAAAAGAAAACGTCATAAAACCCCCAAAAAATCTTTCGAAAAGAAAATTTTAGGGGTTTTGGGAAATTTGGGGAGTTTAGAAAATTTGAAATTCATCAGACTTTAAGATTTTTGTCCTAAAATTCTGACGAATGGATTTCTCATCCAGTTTCCTTTATACTTCTTTACTTCCATTCATTGGGGATTCGAATCGTGCCGCCTTCACGAATCTGAAGTTCTTTCTCAATCCCATTCAGACGTACGACGAGCTTCATTGATTTCACCGTTCCAGGCGCCGGATCGGTAAACAGATCGTTCCACCGTTGCTCCAGCGAGAAAGAAAGCGAGTCCGTCGCACGGAATTGTTCACGCATTTGGGCGGTTACATCGACATTTTTCCCGTCTTCATCCACACCGTAAGTCGCCGACACGATTTCCAGCTGACTCAAAATTTTCTGGTCTTCGTTCAGCTCTCCCTCCGAATTGAGTTTGTACTGTTTCAGAATAATTTCGACCGTTTCCGCCTCTTTATCCGTAAAAACAGCGCAGGAACGCGCATTTTGAATCATCACGAGACGCGCCCAGTCCGCCATCGGAAACTGACGTGCAATCCGCAAATAACCACGCAACGCACGATTTCCGTACATATATCCTTCCTTTTTTGCCAGTTCCAAAAGAATCGGGGCGGCTTCCGGGTCAATCGTGCGTCCGAGGGCGTTGGAGGCGCAATCCTGAAGCTGCGGATCTTCTGAAAGTGCGGCAGAACGCAAAACTTTGAGGGACTCCGCACCTCCTGTGACGTTCAGCATCTGACAGAGACACAAACACGTGTCGGCTGCCCCTTTTGTTTCCTGAATCTTCTCGGAAATCGCTTGCGTCAGCGCACTTTTATCCTCAATCGTTGCGCACGCTTCCGCCAGCGCGTCTTTTGAAGCTTCCACGAGTGCCGCATTGCTGGATTTTAATCCGGAAATAAAAATCGGAAGGTCCTGAATGTCCGCAACCGCCCCAAGCGCTTTCATCGCGGTGACGTTTCCCGACTCGGCGAGAACACGGACAAAAGGCGCGGCGGCGTTGATTTTACGCAGTCCCGCGAGTTCCACTGCAACAAGAGTCGATTCTTCAAGAGTCGAT
>CAYTLK010000063.1:11851-21132 GCA_964438515.1 uncultured Planctomycetaceae bacterium | reverse complement strand
CAAGAGTCGATTCTTCAAGAGTCGATCCTTCAAGTTTTGATTTTTCGAGTTTTTTCAAAATCTCCATATTTGAGGAGGCCGGCAAAAGCGTCAAAACGTGAATGGAACTTGCGCGCAATTCCGGCGTCGAAGCGTTTACGGCCGTGCGGAAAAGGTCCTCAAAACCGACGCCGTCGGTGAAATTCTGAATGGCTTTTACACCTGCAGCCGCCACTTCGGGATTTTCGCTCTGCATTGCAGTAAGAAAAATGTTCTGAGAACGCGAGTCCCGCTGCACCCCCAGCGCCTCAATAATCGCAGGCTGACGCGTTTCATCCACTTTCGAAAACACATCCATCAAAACATCTGACGTTTCCGGACCCGTTAAAAAGGAGGCGGCACGCAGCGCAGCCGTGCATTGAACTTCGTCGGTCCCGGTGAGCCAGTCCGTCATCCGCTTGCTCGTGAGAGAGTTTTTGTTGAGCAAAAGCTGAAAACTCGCAGCATAGTGGTAAAAATCGCGAGGCGCACAAGCGTCGATATTCAAAAAGACGGATTCCGCTTCAGCCGCACAGCCGTTTTTACGCAAAAACTCACCATACATCAGATTCAAATCGAGCGCCTGCTTCATCTGCGTATAATCGCTTCCGGACGCTGCTTTTTTCGCGTAATCCATCATTTCTGCGGCGTATTCCGGCCGGCCGATTCGTGCAAGCGCGAAAGCAGCCGAGTTGGAAAGAACCGTATTTTCATTCGTTAAATAGGGACGCAAAAGCGGCACACTTTCCGCATCCTGACGCATTCCGAGGGAATTAAAAACTCCCGCCTTCAGCACCGGGTCCGTGAGGGTTCCAACCGCTTTCCGAAGTTCCGCCGCCGCTTCGTCGCAGGGAAGAATTTCGAGCGTCATTCGAGCCGAATGCGACTTTTCGGGGACTCCGAGCTGCGTTGCGACGGCGGCCGCCGCCTCTGCGTTTCCGTAAACCTGCAGACGCTTGCACAGAAGCATGAAATCATACGGCGTCGTCTCGGAAGAACGCGCTGCAGCAAGCAATTCCGGCTGAATTTTCTGCAAAAACTCTGCGTTTGCCGACTCGCCGAGCAAGTCGCTTTCCGCAAAAACCATCGTTCCGCTCGTTCCCAATAACGCTGCGGCACAAAACACGATCAAACTATTTTTTATTGTACGTTTATTAAACATGGAAAAAATCCTTTTATTTTTAATGAAATCAGTCGACTTAAATATGCCACGGTTCCCGTTTGGCGCGAGAACGCATGCGATTTGCCTCTTCATCGTTCAAAAACTCGTTTTTCACGGGGTCGTATTCGAGCGTCCTTCCGAGCTGCCAGGCGATGTAAGCCGCATGAGACGCAATGTGGGAACGGGACGCAACGTCCGCATTTGCACGGGTGGAACGACGGGTTTTAATGCATTCCAACAGATTTCCGTTGTGCTCCATCTGCGTTCCGCGTTCGAGACCTTTATTACTGACGGGAAGCGGACCGCGATGCGTCATAATTTTTCCTGTATCGCCCGTTTCGACCCATCCATCCGTACCAACGACGCGGAACGAACAGCTTCCCAGCCCCATCCAACCCTCCGAACGCATCACGAGTTTCACGCCGCTCGCATACGTTGCGACGCATCCGCCCTCGGTCGGTTCGTATTTTACAGGAACGGTGTCGTCGGAACGATTCGCCATCTGGCAGAGATCGACCGTGTGGGACCCCCATTCGAGAATTCCGCCTCCGTGAAAATCGTAGTGACCGCGCCATCCGCCCGCAACGTAACGGGGATTGTAGGGGCGCCACGGACACGCACCCAGCCAGCGGTCCCAGTCGCATTCATTTTTATCGGGCGTCGGCTCGCCGGGGAGCCACGTGTGCGTCGTTCCGGGCCCCAGAGTGTTTGCGTGCACTTCCGTAATCGTTCCGAGAGCGCCGGATTGTGCGAAATTCATAGCAGTCACACAGTTCGGGGAGCTGCGGCGCTGGGTTCCCGCCTGGTACACGCGTCCGTAACGGTTGATCGTGTCGCGCAGGGCGATGCTTTCCTCAATCGTGAGGGAACACGGCTTTTCGCAGTACATATCCTTTCCCGCTTTGGCCGCCTGAATCGAAAGCATCGTGTGCCAGCGGTCGCCCGTCGCGATTAAAACAAAATCAATGTCGCTTCGATCCAGCACATCGTACATTTCCGGCGTCATTTTGCAGTCGGAGTTTCCATAATGGTCATCGACCATTTTTTTCACGATTTCACGACGCGTGCGCTGAACGTCCGCATCCATTACAAATTGAACTTCCGGGAAATTCAAAAAAGCGCCCAAAACTCCGCGGCCTCGGTTTCCTACGCCGATTCCGCCCATGATGAGTCGGTTGGAGGGTGCAACGGTTCCCGGCTCCAGTCCTAAAACGGCGCCCGAGACGAACAGAGGTGCCGCAAACGCAGCGCTCATTTTCAAAAATTGTCGGCGAGTGGCAGGATACATCGTTATTTTCCTTTTCTAAAAAACTGAAGAAAAACATTCAAAGAACTTCAAAAAACTCAAAAAACTCAAAAAACTCAATACAAAACACAAAACACAAAAGGAACCGCTGATTCCTGGAATCCCATTAAATCAGCGGTTCCTTTAATTTCAAACTTCCGGGAGTTCGTATCCCTTGCGGTGCGCGCGAGCGAGGAACGTATTCGCCTCCGCATCGCCCACAAACTCTTCTTTTTCCGGATCCCATTTCAAAGAACGTCCCAAATATCGTGCAATATTCAAAATATGGCAGAGCGATGCAGTTCTGTGTCCGAATTCGCAATCAGAAACGGGCGTTTCGCCGTTCAGAATGCATTCGAGCCAGTTGTGGACGTGATTTTGATCCCGAATTGGAGATTCAGCCAGCAATTTCTCGGCGATTTCCGGCGGATTTGTCGTAATACGATTCCTGAAAATCTCCATTTTTCCTTTGGTTCCGAAAAAGATGGCGCCTCCCCGATTCGACTCGACGTTTTCTTTTCCGAGCCAGACCGTCACGCCGTTTGCATATCGAAACGCCAGATGAGGACTGCTGCAAAGCTTGTTTCCACGGTCACGCGACTCTGCTTTCGTGTAAGTCGGCGGGACGAGCGCGTCTCCTTCCGCCAGAATCTCCACCGGTCCGGTTTCCTGCAGCCCCAGCGCCCACTGCACTTGGTCGAGACCGTGCGACCCCCATCCCGTCACTTCACCGCCGGAATACGGTCGAAACGAGAGCCAGCCGGGATTTCCTCGCGGAATAAAGAGGTTGCTGTTGAACGGAACGACCGAAGTTGGGCCGCACCACATTTCCCAATCCAAACCGTCGGGAACGGTTTCTTCCGGAAGACCGCAGCACCACGGACTTTCATAGTTTGCCGCGATGACCTCCTTAATTTCACCTAACCCGCCTTCACGAATGAACTTACAGCCGATGACGTTGGGACGCATGCTGCGCTGCATGGAGCCGGTCTGAAAAACGACGTTTGTTTTTCGAGCCGCTTTGACCATAAGACGTCCTTCGGAGACCGTGAGAGTCATCGGTTTTTCCGCATAAATGTGTTTGCCGGCAAGCGCCGCGTTGACGCAAATGAGAGAACGCCAGTGTTCGGGAGTCGCCGTCACGATCGCGTCGACGTCTTTTCGGTCCAGCACACGTCGAAAATCCTGGCAAGAATTCTCGTCGATATTCTGAATTTTAGCGGCCTCCGCAACGCTTTTGGCGCGCGGCAAATAAACGTCACACGTGCAAATCGCCTGTGTAAGTGCGTCTCGAGCCGCATTCAGAAAGACGCCGGACCCCTGACGTCCAATTCCGATTCCAGCAACCCCGATTCGATCGTTTGCGCCCGGAACGCCGTCTTGCGCCAGAACGTTCCGTGAAATCACGATTGGAGCGCAAATTGCGAGGGTTTTCAGGAAGTGACGTCTTGAGGTTTTGAATATTGTACTCATGTTTTTTGATTCCTTATTGTTTTTTATTTCCCAAATCAACAATTTTTCGCAGGTGTTCAATGCTTCGTGCCGCCTGATCGAGTGAGCCGCATTCGACGCTCAGAACGATGTCGCGCGGAAGCGGTCTCAAAATCGCAACGACTTCTTCCCAATCAATGACGCCGTCCCCGCAGGCGCATCCGACGGCAGTTCCCATCACTTTTCCGCGTTCCGCCTCCGACTGTTCGGCCGAAATATCTTTTGCGTGCACATGAATAATCCAATCGCGAAAACGTTTCATCTGTTCGATGGGATCGAGTCCGCCGAGATACGCGTTTCCTGTGTCGAAATTCGCGCCGATGCACGGAGATTTTACGAGATTCAGGATTTTTTCGTATTTATCGGGAACGAGCGAGTACGTCTGATGGGTCTCCAAACCGATCTGAATTCCACGTCTTTCGGCGACTTTTGCGGCTTCCATAATCGAATATTTGATGAGGACGAAATCTTCTTCTTCCGTGGTCCACGTCTGTTTGTGTCCCTCGTGCGTATTAATAATCGGTGCGCCGCACTCTTTTGCGAAACGGGCGGCCTGTTTCAGATATTCGACGGCGATTTCAGGTTTCGAAAGCTGTGAGTGACTCGAAAGAGCGGAGAGTTTTAGGCCGTATTTTTCCACACAGTCGCGAATTCGGAAGGGGTCGTCGAGCATCGACACGCTGTGAAAGTAACGCGCTTCGGAGAGCAATTCTCGTCCCCAGTGCACCATCGGTTCCACGTACTCGTATCCCAGTTCTGCCGCGAACTGCACACCCCATTCGAAACTTTTGTGGCTCGTACGCACCGCCTCAAGATTCAATCCAATTCCAATTTTTCCCATAAGTAAACCGTCAATTCTTAAAAAAATTTTAAAAAACAGAATCTTCGTTTCAATACAAAATTAAAACTCTCGCTGCTTATTATAAAACGGAGGAGAGCAAAAATCAAGCGTCTCAAACGGAAATTTTCACAAAATGTTCCAAAAGAATCAAAAAAACTTTTTACCCTACTACTTTACAGGAAATCGGGACGTGGTATAATAAAAAGTAATATTTTTTCATTATTTCTCAAAAACTTGTTTAAGGAGCCGAATTCAATGGCAGATGTAAGCAAACTGGACGCGCTTTTTTATCCGAAATCCATCGCAGTCATCGGAGCTTCAACGAAGCCGAAGACGTGTGGAAACGACATTTTGAAGAACCTTTTGGAAACTTTCAAGGGCGGACCGGTGTACCCAATCAACCCGAAGGCCCCGGAAATTCTGGGTGTCAAAGCGTATCAGTCCGTTAAAGACGTCCCCGGAGACGTCGATATGGCGGTGATTGTGGTTCCGAGCAAATTCGTGCTTCAGACGACTCAGGAATGTGCGGCCAAAGGCGTCAAAGCGCTCGTCTGCATTTCCGCCGGTTTCAAAGAAGTGGACGCCGCCGGAGCGGAACTTGAAAAACAGTTTGCCGAACTTGCGCGCGAAAACGGTATGATTCTTGTGGGTCCGAACTGCCTCGGCGTCTTGAATGCAGAAGCGGAAGCTCGTATGAACGCGACGTTTGCGGCCAAAACGCCCAAAACTGGAACGCTTGCTTTCGTGAGTCAGTCGGGTGCGCTGTGCACGTCGGTTCTCGACTTTGCGGAAGAGCGCGACATGGGTTTCAGCAAGTTCGTTTCTTTCGGAAACAAAGCAGACGTCAATGAAATCGACCTTTTGAACTATTTGGCCGACGACCCGAACACGAAAGTGATCGCGATGTATCTGGAATCCATCACGAACGGTGCGGAATTTCAGGCGATCGCCTCCAAAATCTTCTACGAAAAACATAAACCGATTCTGGTTCTGAAAAGCGGTCGTTCTGCCGCAGGCGCGAAAGCCGTTTCGAGCCACACAGGTTCTTTGGCCGGAAATGACGCCGTGTATCAGGCGCTTCTGATGCAGTCGGGAATTCAGCGTGTCGATACGATCGCCGAACTGTTCGACTATGCCGCACTGTACTGCAACCAGCCTCTGCCGCGCGGGAATCGTCTTGCAATCATCACGAATGCCGGCGGTCCTGGAATCATGGCGACCGATGCTGCGGAACGTTTCGGACTGACGCTTGCTGCGATTTCTGACGAAACGAAAGCGGCGCTTCGTGAACAGCTTCCGGCTGCCGCCTCCCTCCGCAACCCGGTGGACGTCATCGGCGATGCGAAACACGATCGTTACGAAGTCGCGTGCAAAGAAGTGTTCAAGGATGCAGGAGTCGATATGGGACTCGTCATTTTGACCCCGCAGTCCATGACCGACATCGACGAAATCGGCGAAATCATTCCGCAGGTCGCAAAAGACCTCAATATTCCGATCGTCGCAAGCTTCATGGGCGCGGAAATGGTGACGAAAGGCGTGAAAAGCCTGCGTGACGGCGGCGTCCCGAACTACAGCTTCCCCGAAGATGCAGTGCGCGCACTGGGTGCCGCTTACAAACTAGCGGAACAGGCCAAACAGACCGACAACACCCCCGTTTCCGTTTCGGGAACCGACAAAGCTAAGTGTGCAAAAATCATTGCTGAGAAACTCGGCGATGCGGACAGCAAATACCTCGCACAGGCGGAATGCCGCGATATTTTCGCATGCTACGGACTTCCTCTTCTGAAGAGCGCCGTTGTGACGAGTGCGGAAGACGCCGGTAAAGTGGTCGGCGAATGGGGCAAAACGGTCGTAATGAAAGTGATGTCGGCCGACGTCAAACACAAATTTGATGCGGGAGGAGTTCTTCTCAACGTCAAAGGCGCGGACGCCGCAAAAGCTGGTTTCGAACAGATTTACGCAAACATCGCGAAAAACGTTCCCGGTGCGAAAATCGACAGCATTCTGATCGAAGAAATGGCGCCGAAGGGCACGGAAGTGATTCTGGGCTGCAACCGCGACGCGAAATTCGGTCCGCTCGTCATGTTCGGAATGGGCGGCACCACGGCGGAACTCATGAAAGACGTTCAGTTCCGTCTTGCGCCGACGAGCAAGTATTTCCTGCATTCGATGCTTGAAAATACGAAGGTTTACAAGCTGATGAACAACTACCGCGGTTTGGGTCAGCACGACTTGGCGGCCCTTGAAGACGCACTGACGCGTCTTTCCGTTCTGGTTTCCGAGAACCCGGAAATTGCGGAACTCGACATCAACCCGTTGATCGTTCATGCAGAAGGTCTCGGCTGTTCCGTGGCCGACAGCCGAATCGTACTGAAAAAGGTGAAATGAGTTTGAACGAAAGCGTTTGAAGGAAAGAGGAGGTTTCATTTCCTCTTTTCTAAATGAATTTCAAAACAATTTTCACAAAATCTCACAAATCGTCATAAAATCACAAAAAACCCGTCTGTCATGAACGTTACAGACGGGTTTTTCATTCCTCGAAACAGAAGAATTTCTTCCGTATTTTTCCTTATTCTTTCTTATTCATCCTGTTCGTTTCCGATATCGATTCGGAATGGAGCGTCTTCGGGTTCCTTTTCTCCAAACTCCACAGCGGCGGTTGCATCGTCGAGCTTCACGTCATTACCGGTTTTACCGTTCTCGCCGTTTTCGGGATTTTCCGCAGGCCGCGCAATCGGAAATGCAGGAGCCATCTCGCCGTTTTCCGCTGCATCGCCGTTCAAAGTCGCTTCCAAACTGGTGGTGTATTCATCCAGCGGACGCAGCGGTTCGTAACGATAGTAACTTTCCAGAACCATCGTCGCCAGAGCGGTACAATACAAGCGTCCCCCCTCACTATTAATTTTTTCACCGTCGTAGAACCAGCTTCCCGCCTCAAATTTGTCGTCCGATTGATCTTTCAGATACTGCGCACAAACATTTTCGCGCCACGAATCCCACGTCTGTCCCCGTAAATCACGCATGTACATCGTCATGAAGACATTTTCCTGCAATTGACTAATATCCTCAATTTTCAGGATTTTTGCCGCGAGAACCACCGATTCATCATACGTCGGAAATTCGCTTCCCAAAAGCTGGATGCCGAACAGTGCACAGCGCAAATCCCGAATATCAGACGAAGGAATTTCCGTAAAGTCTTTGTAACGGCGAGTCGTCTGGGAAATGAACGAATTCAGATATTCCGTAGCTTTTGCGATACTTTCATTCGGAACGCTCAGCCCGGCTTCTTTCCCGGCTTTCATCGCCATCAGGTTCCAAACGGTCGATTCCACATTGGAAATATGCGAATTGGTTTTGGAAACCAGCGTACAATCCACCGTCAGTCCGCGTTCCTGCTTCGGAAAACCTCCGTCCGGATTTTGCTGCCGAGTCACATGACGCAGGAGAGCTTGCGCAAATTCAGTAATCCCGCCCATCACTTTGTCGCGTTTTTCACTTCGAACTTTTTCCAGCGCCACAAAATCGCACACCGCAATGGTTCCCCAAGCGTGCGGATGAAAATCATCATAACTGTTTTCTTCCACAACGAGCGACGCTTCCATTTTTTTTGCCGACTCGCGTTCCGGCAGAGGAATAAGCACATCACCCACCGGTTTCGAACAATACTGCAAGAATTTGACGGCCCGCTGCACATTCGCTTTATCCTTCGGCGAAATCTCCCCGGATCCCACGATCGCCATAAGCGCCAAAGAGGTTGCTGAAACCAGATTTTCTTTCGCAAATCCCTGATTCGTATAGTTTTTGCTTCCAAAACGGCGCTTGTTGTTCGGAAGCAGCGTATGGTCGAAACACCACCAGACGTGTTCTTTGTCCTTCAGCTGTTTATCAAGGAGCCACTCCACGCCAGACGTCAAAGCCGTTTTCGTGGATTTCGAACCTCCGTAAAATTTCAGCATCGACGTTCGTTTCGGCTCAAGACGCAGTCCCGCTCCGCTTCCCAGTTTTCGAATATCGTCTTCCGTCACTGGCGGAGCCGTTTCCGGATCCGATTCTACGGAAGACTCACCCTCTTCTTTTTTCCCGGAAGAAGACGCTTTTTTGGAGTTTTTCCCAGAACCTTTTTTATTCTTTACGGAATCGCCGGTCTTCTCGCCGCCGTCCGTACCGGAATCTTCTTCGTCAATTTCACCCTCCGACCCCGTTTCCGAGTCGGGATCCGCATCCCCTTCTGAATTTTCATCCGAATCTTCATCAGAATCGGAACCAGAATCCGATTCAGCGTCCGAACCATCTTCCTGCTGAGAATGTTTCGAACCGGATTTTCGGGATTTTTTCCCCGTTCGGACCCGATCGCCGCGTTTTGTGGAGGAATCCTCTTTTCCCTCTTCCAAACTTTGCGGAAGTCCTTCCTCCGAATTGATTTCCTCATTTTCATCCGTCCCGACTCCTCCCGGCTCGGTATTTCCGAGTGGATTTTCCTTTGC
>CAYTLK010000063.1:8323-11751 GCA_964438515.1 uncultured Planctomycetaceae bacterium | reverse complement strand
CCCATCGGCCCCATCGGTCCCATCCCCATCGGGTAGCCGGGCATCGGCGTGAACAGCTTTGCACGAAGCTGCGTTTCGTACGCCGCCCGTTTTTCAGCGTCCAAAAGAACCACACGCGCCGCAGAAAGTTCGTTCAGCAGCTTCTGCGACTCCTGAGAATGTTTCCCGCTCTGAAAAGTTCGAACGTGCGCCATTTGACGGTCCGCAGCATTGGAAATCACGTCGGGATTGCTCTCGTAAAGTGAAATACCAAGCAGCCGATAATGATTTGGCGGCTGTTCCGCAGGTGAAATACCGAGCCACTGATAGTACGGATCAAAAGCGTTCGACATGAAATATCCTCATAAACAAGCACGAAAAAGCATACTTTTATTTGTATAAAAATCGATTTTAAATTTTTGCTTCGTTCTGCTGCACCCAGTACAGCAACACGGCCTCCCAAAACGTTCAAAGTAAAAATTCAAACGAAAACGTTCCGTTTTTTTATTGAGTCGGAGCGCTGGCGGGAAAGGCACAAGAACCCAATCTAAATCTTTTTCTCTATTTTACTCTGCTTTTCCCACTCTGTAAAGGGGTGGAAAATTATTTGAGGGAAAATTTTTCATCAATTTTCAGGATTTTTGGAAACCCCCTTGCAAATTTTCTCATTTTGAGGTATTCTATAGAGTAGAAAAGAAGAGACTCTTTTCAGCTTGTGAATTTTAAATCTGTTTTCCAAAAGAAAGGACGACATGCTTAAAGGAAATGCGATTATTGGTCAGAGCGGCGGTCCCACCTCCGTCATTAATTCCAGTCTTTGCGGAGTGATTCAGACGTGTGCAAAACATTCTGATGTTATTGAGAAAATCTACGGAATGCGCTACGGAATCGAAGGTTTCATGAAAGAAATGCTTATTGATTTGGGCGCGGAACGTGCGGACATCGTTGAGGGGCTGAAAACCACGCCCTCAAGTGCGCTCGGAAGCTGTCGGCACAAAATGCAGGAAGCCGATTTCCCGATTGTATTGGAACTTTTGAAAAAGTACAATATTCGATACTATTTCCTCATCGGCGGGAACGACACGATGGACACCATTCATCGGATTGAAGCGTACTGCCGTGAACAGGGATACGATTTGGTAGGCGTCGGAATTCCAAAAACGGTCGACAACGACCTGTTCGCGACCGACCACACCCCCGGATTCGGCTCGGCCGCCCGTTACGTGGCGCTTTCCGTCATGCAGGCGGGGATGCTCGCGCGCGACATGAATCACGTCGATCAATTCGTCGTTTTTCAGACCGTCGGACGCAGTGCCGGCTGGCTCCCCGCCGCCGCTGCATGCGCAAAACGTGCGGAAGACGACGCGCCCCACATCATTCTTTTGCCAGAACGTCCGTTCGAAACCGATCGTTTCCTTGCTGAGGCCAAAGAGGCTTACGACAAATACGGATGGGTCAGCGTCGTTTGCGGCGAAGGAGTCTGTTTTGCGGACGGAACACCCATCAGCGCCACCGCTGTAAATGACCGTTTCGGAAACAAAGAGTTCGGCGCAATGGGAGGAACAAGCGCCGCGATGATTCTTCATCAGCTTCTCGCCAACAATTTCGGATGGCGCGGTGAATTCCAAGTGACGGAATCCCTCCAAATGAGCGCTGCGGACCGTGCGGTTCCTGGAGACATTCAGGAAGCTTGGGCCTGCGGTGAACGTGCGGTTGAACTGGCGGTTCAAGGAACTTCCGGCGTCATGGTGACGATTCAGCGCGACTCCAACTCCCCCTACAGCTGGTCGCTCGGAACGGCTCCGCTTCGAGAAGTGGCGCTCGGCGAAAAACCGATGCCGGACGAATTCATCTGCAAGGATCGAAGTTTCGTTACGAACGCGTGTCTCGACTATTTGCGCCCGCTTGTCGGCGAACTTCCGAAATACGTACGTTTTGAAGGGTGAGATTCACACAGGGTGAAATTTACACGATGAGGAATGAAGGATGGAATGTTCTTCATTCCTCAATTGATTTTCGTAATACACAATTCAAACAGGAGGTTTCACTTCCAAACATGAAACAGGTAAAAAAAGCCGGGCCGCCGCCAGAATTCGTACATTATTTAAAGACGCATCGTCGTAAAGACTGGGAGGCGTTCAGCAAACCGCAAAACGGCACGGTCAAAGGAATTCTCGGAGAGTGGCTCCGCGAAGAGCAAGGATTTTTATGCTGTTACTGCGAAGAAGAAATCGCCAAAGGAATTTCGCACATCGAACATTTTAAACCGAAAAGTCACTTTCCGGAGCTGCAGCTCGACTATTTTAATCTGTTTGCGAGCTGCAACGGCTGCGGAAAACACGAGGATATGACGTGCGGAATGAAAAAAAAGGACATTTATTTCCCGTCGCTCATCAGTCCTTCCGACCCGACCTGCGACACGCGTTTCTGCTACACCGCCGATGGTCAGATTTTGCCGATGGATGAAACGGACGATCGAGGCTGGGAAACAATCGCTCTTCTGGGGCTGAACAGTCCGAGATTGCGCCGACGCCGTGAAATGGTGTATCAGGAACTCCAAAATCTTCAGACACTTTTCGCACCTGAAGATTTCCATCGTTATATTCGAATTCGACTCGAAAAAAATCCGAAAGGAAGATTCTGCGAATTCTGGACGACCGTTCTTTATTTCACGCAGGACGCGCTTTCGACTCCGAAAACCGTTCCGGAAAAATCTGATTTAAAATCAGAATCCGACACAGATTCTGATTCTGTCCCAAAATCCGAGTCCAAAACAGCAGATTCTGTCTCAGAATCAGAGTTTCAAACAGGGTCTGATTCGAATTCCGACTCTATTTCCAACGGATAATTCCGTCCTTTCCTCTTCTTTTGAGGAATTTGCCGCAGTTTCCGGCAAAGTTTGCCGCAAATTACGGCAAACCTTTTCCGATAAACGGCAAACAACTACCGTAATGGGGTTGTAATTGATTTTGACCCGCCAAAAACGCTCCAGAGATTTTTATTCGTCTGAGTGTTGGAGGATGCTTTTGACGCTCGTTTCGGCGTCCGTTTTTCTTGTGTGGCACTGCATAATTCTTTCCGAAAAATCGGAATATTCGGCGGTGCGGCAATTCCAATAACCACTTTGTTTCCAATGACTTCTCGTATAATGATCTCGATATTTCCGTTGACCACAATACTTTCGTCCGGTTTCCGTGACAAAACCAGCATTTCACGCCTCCCTGCATAAAGATTTTAGCTTTTCAAACACCTATCAATCCTAACAATTTTGACGATTATATCGCCTATTCTATTTATAACACACATTTTCAAAAAATCAAGTTTATTTTACGCATTTTCCCCAAAATACTTAAACTTTTTGTTTTTTCTTCTTTTTTTCCTTCTTTAATCTTCTTTTTTCTTTCATTTTGATGTTATTTTTTGCTTCATCTTCTAAAATGAAATATCAA
>CAYTLK010000063.1:0-8223 GCA_964438515.1 uncultured Planctomycetaceae bacterium | reverse complement strand
TTTTTCTTTCATTTTGATGTTATTTTTTGCTTCATCTTCTAAAATGAAATATCAATAGTTTCTTAAGATCCTTTGGAGAGAAAAAATGAAAATCGAAAAGAATGTACTGGACGCGCTGAATGCGCAGATTAATCGGGAATATTATTCCGCGTACCTCTATCTTTCCATGTCGTTTTACTGTCACGATGTGGGTTTACAGGGTTTTGCGCATTGGCTCAACATTCAAAAACTGGAAGAATGCGGCCATGCGGACCTTCTGATTCATCATATTCAGGAACGCGGAGGAAAAATCGAGCTGAGCGCTATCGAAATTCCGCCGAATACATGGGAAAATATCGTCGAATTATTCAAATCCGTGCTGGAACATGAACGTTCGATGACCGCCGCCGTTCACAATCTTGTGACGACCGCGCAGGTTCAAAATGATTTTCCGGTTCAGTCGCTTCTGAAATGGTTCGTCGACGAACAGGTCGAAGAAGAATCCGAAGCGGAGAATATTCTGAACCAGCTGAATTATGTGAAAGAAAATACGTCCGCCATTTTCATACTGGACCGCGAATTGGCGAAACGTACAAAATTCGAAATAAACGGGTAAATTTCCGACTCAAACGGGTTTCCGACTCAAAAAGTTTTTCGAATCAACTTCACGAATCGACTTCACGAGTTGCAACCACGTCGGCTCCCAAACCCAAAACGTTCGGAATGAGGACGTCGTTTATCGCAACGGGAGCGTGTGCGCACACTTTATTAATTTCGGTCATTACATCAAAAATCCGTCCTTTCGGAACTGGAACCGATGTTTTTACCGGAAGACGTGCAATCACGCCCCCTTCAATTTTCACGGTGGAGGTCAGAACGCGAACGGGATTCGTCACTTCGTTTTTTCCATACGTTTCGCCGCGTTTGCACGTATTTCCCGTAACGTTCAAATTTTCATCGACGCTCAAATGACAGCCGCGAGGGCAAACGATGCAAATCAATTCAGTCACAGGAAACCTCCACTGTTAAAATTCCCGTTGAATCCGTCAATTCCGAACGACGAAGCGGCAAATTCTCCATCTCTGCCGGAAGAAGGTACTGTTTTTTCACCTTTTTTATCACCACATCGTTCTGTTTCACCACCAAATACACATTCTGGAATGGTTTTTGTACACGAAATTTCAACACAAAATCCGCTTCATCTGAATTCTGTACATATTCATCAACATGAAGCGCCGCAGGAAGTACGTACCCGATTCCGGCCGCCGCCTGCGTTTGAATGCAGTTTTCAGGCGTTTTTAAGGTCCCCAAAATGTACATCGCGGCCGATTTTCCAGCCGTTTCACCTTCCATACTTACAAAATCGACCAAATCGTGGACGTGAAGCGAGTTTCCGCAGCTGAAAATACCAGGAATGGACGTCTGCATATGTTCATCGACGAGCGGCCCGCCCGTTTTCGGATGCAATTGGACGCCCGCCTCACTCAAAAGCGGGTTGGAAGGAATCAAACCGACGGAAAGAAGCAGCGTATCGACCTCAAACTCCTGTTCCGTTCCCGGAATGAACTGAAATTTTTCATCGACGGCTGCCGTAATGATTTTTTCGAGACGTTCTTTTCCGATAATTTCTTTGACTGTGCGGCTCAAATAGAGCGGAATATCGAAGTCCTTCAAACATTGAACGATATTTCGATTCAGTCCGTTCGAGTACGGCATCAATTCGGCGACGCCCAGCACCTTGCATCCTTCGAGCGTCATTCTGCGCGCCATAATGAGTCCGATGTCGCCCGACCCTAGAATAAAAATACGTTTTCCAATGAAATAACCGCCGATATTCAAATACTGTTGCGCAAGTCCCGCCGTCATAACGCCTGTTGGACGGTCACCGGGAATCCGAATCGCGCCGCGCGTTCGTTCACTGCAGCCCGTGGAACTCACAATCGCCCGTGTTTTTACGATGCAGTAACCTTCCGCCTCGCTCGAATAATGAACCTCCAGCCCCTCTTTTTCCGATGTGATTTTTACAACCATCGAACGAATTTTGACTTCAATTCCCGGTCGTTTTTTCACTTCCGCAACAAATCGAGACGCATATTCGGGGCCCGTAAGTTCCTCTTTGAAACGATGGAGGCCGAAACCGTTGTGAATGCATTGAAGGAGGATTCCGCCGGCAAAATCTTCTTTTTCAAGAATCAGAATGTTCTGCACCCCTGCGTCGTACGCCGCCGCAGCCGCTGCAAGACCTGCGGAGCCGCCGCCGATAATTACGAGGTCATACGATTTCGTTTTCATCATTTCACCTACCCTTTCGTTTCTTCCAGCAAAATGCACGAACCGGGCGACTTCATACGGACTTCCGATTCGGAAATTCCCAGTTCTCGTGCGAGGATACGAATAATTCTCGGCTGGCAGAAACCGCCCTGACACTTTCCCATTCCGGGCCGCACCCGACGTTTCACGCCTCGAATCGTTGTTGCGCCGCACGGTCGATGAATGCAGTCCAACACTTCACCTTCCGAAATCTTTTCGCATCGGCAAATAATATTCCCGAATTTGGGATTTTTCCGCACAAATTCCGCACGTTCTTCCGGATTCATCTGTTCCAGACGCACCATCGGCCGCCGTCTCGGATTCCAGTTCGGTTTCTTCTTCATTTCGAGTGTGTTGGATGCGAATTTCACGACTTGCTGCGCAATCGCCGGGCAGGAAGTGAGGCCGGGAGACTGAATTCCCACGAGATTGATGAAACCGGGGAGCGACTCTGCAATAATAAAGTGTCCGCTGCGCTCGACGGCCCGAAGTCCTGAAAACTCCCGAATAATCTGATTTGCCGGAATCGTCGGAACCATTTTCTTTGCAGTCGCCAAAATCTGCGCAAGCGTCGGACCGTCCGTCGAATAATCGTCTTTACGTTCCACAAACTCGGCCGAAGGACCCAGAATGTAGTTTCCGTGGGTCGTCGGACTTACAAGAATTCCTTTCCCTTTGGAAGACGGAACCGTAAAAATCGTGTGATGCAGGAACGCCGGGTCGAAATGGTCGAGAACAAAATATTCGCCTTTTCTCGGACGAATTTCAAACTTTTCCGGATTCACCCAATTATTGATTTCGTCGGAAAACAGCCCGGCCGCATTCACAACCGCACGCGTCTGATAGACGTTTTGACGGGTTGTTACTTCGTATCCGCCCCCTTCCGCAAGCGGCGAAATTCGGCAAACTTCCTCATTCAAATGAAGCTGAACGCCGTTTTCCATCGCGTTTTCCATGAGAGCGACCGAAAGTTCAAACGTGTTCACGATTCCTGCCGTCGGCGCCAGAAGCGACTGTTTCACCTCCGGCGTCAGATTCGGTTCAAGCGCCAGCGTCTCCTCCCGATTCAAAATCCGAACCTGCACACCGTTCTGACGTCCTCGTTTCTCAAGCGTCCTCAGAATCGCCGCTTCTTCCTCATTCGTTGCAATCGTCAGAGACCCAATGCGCCGCATATCGATATCGAGTTCTTCACACATCGCGTCGTACAATCGGTTTCCCAGCACGTTCATCAGCGCCTTTTCGCTTCCAGGTTCGGGGTCGTAACCGGAATGAACGATGGCGGAATTTGCAGAGGACGTAATTTCCCCAACGTCGCTTTCTTTTTCAAGAACCAGAACGTCCAATTCGTACTGAGCGAGCGCTCGCGCCGCCGCACAGCCGATGGCTCCCGCCCCAATAATGATGAGATCTTTCATCGTATTTCAGCTTTCGAAGAATTCCCCTTACTTTTACACCTATTCTTTTTAATATAACAGATGAAAAAGCTGCCGTCAATAGGGGAGGGAAAGTGTTTTTCAAAAAACTCAGCATTTCATCCGCATTCGGTTTCGCATTCGGTTTCACATTCGGTTTCACATTCGGTTTCTCTCCCAGCTTGACTCACCCCGCATAATAGGACGTTCAGAAAGGGAGGGAATGAAAATGAAACCACTGAAAAAAAGTACAAATTTCATTACGAGTTCAAGATGTTCCTGGCCTCATCACGTACGTCGGCTAAAATACCTGAAGTATCATTCGATGTACGTCGAACCGCTTGAGGACCGATGCTTGATGAGCGCGATTTCCCCTTTTCAGGCCGCCGCGAGTGGAATGACTGCCGGAGCGCAGCAGATGGCGAGAGGTGCGGGAGATTTGGAGTCTCCAGTCGCCGTTTATGCGCAGGAAACACCGGGAGCCGTTCCGACGACTGTTTCCATCGGGGAGACGGCGTCCCGTGAAAACGCGGCGGTGTTTCCCACTGCGTCCCCCGCTGCGTCCCCCGCTGCGCCGCAGATTTTGATGAGTGCAAGCTCCTTCACGAGTTCCCTCAATGCGAACTTTACTCTGAATCCAGGAGGATGGTTCGAAACGGGAGGAATCCCAGCCTCAATCTCCATCGACGGAATTCCTTGGGGAGATGCAGGCGGCGTGGCGGGCGGAAACGGAGGCGGACGACTGCCTCTTGAAATCCCTGGATTTTCGGGGTACGGAAATGCGTATTTTTTGGATAATGCGGACGACACGCTCGCACGAATCGTCTGGCTGTACGCCGAGTATTTCGGAAATCAGCAGCGCGTCGTACCCGTTCAGACGAATTTACCGCGCCCAGACGTAAATACTTCGTCCGATAATTACGGACTTTTCGGGTCCTATTTGGGCGGATCGGTGTTTTACGCCGAAGAGGAACAGGGGCCGGTTGAGAAAAAAGAGAAAAAAGAACCAAAAATCATAGAACCGCAGCGGCACGAAAATCAGATGGAACAGCGTCTGGATACGGAATTGGATCGTTCCTTCCATGATTTATTGAAACAAAAAAAATTTTTCGAACAAAAACGGACGCCGGAACCGTTCCCGCTGGAACAGCCGAGGCTTCCGCCAAATGCACCCTTGTTGAAGCCCGAAAATCAGGACTCCAAACCTCCGACCGAAAATAAGGAAAAGTCGGAAACTCCGGAATCCCTGAAAATTCCCGCTCCAACGGAGAATCCGGCGGAGGAACAAAAGATGAACCGAAATCCAAAAGAAAATTTCAACAGAAATCCGTACGAAAATACAGAATGGGAGTTGGAATTACGCCGTCTTCAGGAAGAACTGCGTCGAAACTCCACCGGAGACGGAATTTCTGCGGAAGAATGGGACCTGATTTCCGAAGCCGTTGCAAAAAATGATTTGTATTCGTTAAATCCGCACAGCGACCTCATTGGAGCCGTACTTCAGAATGAAGAAGTGTGGAAAAAAGATCCATTAAGACCGACTCGGGAAGTAATTTCAGAAACCCAGTCGCAGGAAGAGGCGCTTTACGAAGTCCCCTCCCGAGAATATACTCGTTCCAATTGAAAATTTCGCATCTGGCGGTCACCGCAGCCGTCGTTTCGCAATCGCGCGAGCGGCGGAGAAGCGAAAATTCAAAATCCATCGGGTAAAAAAGTGGTTTCGTTAAACAGGAACGCCGCAAGCGGCGGAAAACGCCTCCTGAGTTGGTCGTTTGGAAACTTTTTCCGGGAATTCGTACAATTTGTGCTCGTCTCACTTTGAATAACGAGTACAAAAATGCGCGAGTTCCCGGGATTTTCATCTTACAAATGTACAAAAATCACATTCCGTACAAATGGTCCTCAATTTCACGCGCTTCTGACGACATTCCGCCGTATTGAAAACCACGCGGACGCTCTTTTTGGGGCTGCGACTCATCGATCGTTTTACGCATGCTTTCCGTCTGGCTTTCATGCGCCCCCGACCGGGAAGACGCTTTCGACCCGGATTTGGATTCCGAATTTTCTTCCGACTCCGCCATTGTTTGAGGCTCGTCCTCATGTTTCGCGTGACGCAGCGACGCACAACCGGAAAGAACCAGCGAAAGCGTAAAAATCAAAATGAAAAACGTTTTATATTTCATGTTTTTCTTTCCAATGAAGCCGCATGAAGCCGCGATTTTTAATTCTGCGGCGGTTCCAACCCGAAATCCCGAATCGTAAAGAGACTTTTCAGTTTGTAACCCGCCTTTTCAAACGCCTCGCGTCCCCCTTCCATTCGGTCAAGAATCGCATAAACCGTTTTCACTTTCAGCCCGAATTCTTCCGCGCGTTCGATCGCTTTGAGGGACGAACCGCCCGTCGTCACTACATCTTCCACAATAATTACATTTTCGCCAGGCTGCACAGGACCTTCGACGAACCGATTCGTTCCGTGTCCTTTTGCTTCCTTTCGAACGAGGAACCCTTTCAGCGTTTTTCCCTGAACGTCCGCCATCGTAATAATGGACGCAACAATCGGGTCGGCTCCCATCGACATTCCGCCGACGGCTGCTGGAAATTCCTCTTCTTCGGTCATCATCTGAAGCATTCCTTCACCGACAAGCCGAACCCCTTTGGAACTCAGGGTGATTTGCTTGCTGTCGCAATAATATTTCGCTTTTTTCCCAGAGGCGAGAATAAAATCGCCAAATTTCAATGCCCGATCCATAAGCAGCTGCTTCAGGTCTTCAGACTGGTACATGGTTAAATCCTTGTATTGAAAAGTGTGTACAATTCAGAAACAACGAACGTTTCCTGTTTCGTCTTCATTATACACGATTTTTCGAAAAAGTCGAGTGGTACGCCGAACGACGGACTGATTTTTCCTGCTTTCAGCGGGATTGCAAACGATATTATTATAACGATAGTGCTGTAACGATAGTGTCATAACGATACGATTCTATCGATACTTTTATAACGACGCGGGCAGCTCCATCGGAAGGTCGGAAGCTCCAGACGTCTCTGCAGGAATTCCTGACGGAATCTCCGATGGAAGGTCCGACGGAAGCGCCCCAGGAAGCGCCGACGAATCGGAAGACGTCGAGGAAGTGTCACGGGTTCCTTCAAGCACCCAGTTCGAAACCGGCGCTGCGGGAACTGCGGCAGAAGTTGGAGGGACTGCGGAGGATGGAGTAACTGCGGGAGTTGGATGGACTGCGGAAGCTGGAGAAACTGAGGGCGCGACCTGCATTCCAACGGAACCATTCATCGGCGACGATTCTGCTGCTGGAACTGACGAAACGGCAGTTTGTGCGGCAGAGGTCGGCACAACGGCAGTTTGTGCGACGGGTCGACGAGAGACGCAGCGCATAATCAGGCTTGAATTTTCTCCGAGAAGCGCCCCCATGCAGTCCATGTCGAGCTGATTCATGAGGAGATTTCCCGACGCGGAACGCACTCCGATCGCATTGGCGTCCGAAGCCGTTTGAATGTAAAGCGTCGCACTGCTGGTCGGCTCGCCAGCCGTCCGAACAAATTCATACGAAATTCCTTGTACGTTTGAACTGCCGGGATTGAGCTTCCGGGAGAAAACGTAATCGCCGTCTTGCATCACGAGGTCGCCTCCGATTCCAATCCAAAAACGTCCTGCAAAGAGTCCGTTCAGGGTCAAAATCATTTCGTAACGATCGAGATACACGATGGCGCGGAATGGACCGCGAAGAACCTTAAGCTGTGTATTGGGCGTCAGCGTAAATGGAGCCGAAATCCCATTTACCCGCGCAATAAACTCGGCGGGAATCTGATACTGGGCGGCAATTTTTTCCAACGTGTCGCCATTTTGGACCGTATAAGGCGCTTCGAGGAAACTTTTTTGCGAATAAATCACCTGCGTGGCGGCCTGGGTCAGCATATTCGTGAGAAATGCGGACTCTTCTGCGGAAAATCGAGGGTTTCCATAGTACGGACTCAACGAACGCAGCACTTCGAGCGCTTCACCATTCTGAATTTTTTCCGACGCAATCCTCAAATAATTACGTACCGCCTCATCTTCAGGCGTCAGCGGCTGCGCAGGAACGGCCCCTGGTGCTGAAACCGGAGCCGAAACGGGAACCGCCCCGGTGGGTGCAGTGGAGTTTCCGGAATTTCGAAGCGGATTCGTAACGCCGTCCGTTCCCGTATTCCAGTCCGAAACTGCGGGCGCCGCAGGGATTGAGAGCGAATCATCCAGCGCGGGAGGAACGTCCGTTCCTCCTACAGTCCCTAAATTACTCGAATCTCCCATGTTTCCAAGATTTCCCAAACCGTCTGTATTTACATCCGTTCCGACTTGAATTTCGGGTGCGGCTGCAACGGGTGCGGGTGCGGAATCGAAGGGCGAGTTCAGCACGGGCGCATCTTCAAGAGGCGGCAAATCGGTATCAAGCGCGGGCGCAGATGCGACGAGCGCCGGAGATTCTCCGTCCGTCATTGGAGCCGGCAGCGCCCCGGTTCCCGCAGA
>CAYTLK010000062.1:0-23697 GCA_964438515.1 uncultured Planctomycetaceae bacterium | reverse complement strand
TGAGAGGAAAACCTCTCTTGTTTCAGAGTGTCCTACCCTTTTGAATCCGAATAGGGAGACGGATTCAAAAATATTAATATTCTCCCGGAAAAGGTTTTTTTTATGAAAGAGACACATCATGTCGCAACAGAAAACAATGCATAACATGAAGAAACGTTGGGAAAAGAGATTATCTCTTGAGAGTCTGGAATCTCGCCAGATGATGAGTGCGGTTTCCATTGCTGCGGAACCCGATTTGTATGCAGCACCAGTTTGCACAGCGACAAACGAGATATCGGTTGATTCTTCGATTTCTTCGTTGCAGGAAACATCTGCGGCATTACAGTCTGCCGCAATGTCATCCTCGTATATCGCCGGTTCGGACGCATACGAAAATAACAATACGATGTCCACCGCTTATAATCTGGGAACGGTTTCCGACAATCGAACAATCACAGCGAACGTTGCTCAAATTATCAGTAATAAGAAAGATTATGACTGGTTTAAATTTACACTTCCGGGGACGGGCGGTTCCACAAGTAAAGTATCTCTTTCATACACCCATTCAACCAGTAGTGATTTAGATTTGGAACTGTATAACACAAGCGGCAATCGCATTTCGTTTTCTGCTGGTATGAGCGGCACGGAAACCATCTCTCTTTCGGGCAAAGCGGCAGGAACATACTATGTGAAGGTCTACAATTATAAATCAAGTACGGTATCCGTTCCTTATACCTTGACCGTCAGCCATTCAGGATCTACTTCTTCGGTACTTTCTTCCAATCTTCAGGCGTCGAATGGAGGTTCTCTCTCTTCTTCGAGCGTGACCAAAGGAAATAGTGTTACCGTCAAAACTGGAACGATTAAAAATGTGGGTACGGCAACATCCACGGCAGGAAGTGTAAACTTTTATGCTTCTACAGACAGTAACATCACCTCGTCAGACACTTTTCTCGGATCCGTTTCACTTGCAGCATTGAAAAAAAATGAAACCAAAACCGTTTCTTTGAGTGTCAGTACGTCACAATTAAATGCTGGGACGTATTATGTCGGTTGGATTGTGACATCATCCAACGATTCCACAACCAGTAACAACACGGCTCGGTGTACACAACAGCTGACGGTTAAGGCTCCGGCACAGATTACTCAATTAACGGGGTACAAAATTGATTTTAATAATACTACAGTAGATATTGTAGGGACATCCTATCGCTATGTTGACCTAGCTGGAATTGATTCTATCCGATTTACGTCATCTTCCAAGGCTACCGTCTATTTATCGAGTGGAAAGACATACACGGCAACTTACACCTATACAAGCAGTACTCGTTCCTTGAGTTTTTCTTATTCCGCTGCCAGCAAGACGAACAAGCATGTTCTGACATTATCTGCTGTAGGGAATACGACCGGAACGCTGTCAGGAAAATTTTATCGGAATAATGTTTATGCTTGGAAGATTGTTTCGTGTTCTTATAATATGTCGAAGTAATCTCTAAGAAACGAATGTGGAGGAACGTTATACGAACACTATTTTGGATTTTAGTTTTCCCGTCCGCTGTTGGAGCTGTGCACCGCGGCTCCTGCAGTCTTTGTGAAAACGGAATTTCATTGTAGAACCAGCATACTTCCCAATTTATTAGCGGAACAGTCGGCATTAACCACAGAACGATGACCACTCAAAACGTCCGTAATCATGAAATTTACGGCTGAAAGTGGTCATTCTCTCGATAAAATCTCAAAATTTTTAATAGAAATCCGTTTGGGGGCTTGCACCCGGCGGATTTTTGTCTTATAATAGAAGAAATTCACAAGGATCGTTTCAGGAGTCCAAAATGTTTCGCCTCATTCCCGCCTTTCTCGTTGTAATGGTCGTTTTTTTCAGCATTTTTGACACTTTGTGTGCCGCTGAGGACGCGCCAAAATATCCCGCCGACGTTCTTTTTGCGATTGGAGAGCCGGATCGGTCGCCTGCGGAATTCAAGTTCAAACCCGATTGGGCCGCCGAGGCCGCAAAGGTTCCCGACAAAAATCAGGCGGTTCCGTTTTTGACGTTCGTCGTTGGGAAAAACACCGGCGCGGATTGGTCGCCGTGGCACTGGTCCACGATGGAAGCAAAAGCAGGGTTTCGACGTTTTACGTCCGAAATTCAGTTCGAATCCTCGACCGAACACGGAAAAATGTACCTCGTTATTGGAATTGCGCACGGAATTCACGAACTTGGGTCTCTGATTCACGTTTCGACGAATGGAATCGATTCGCCCGTCATAAAGGCGCCGAATCCCGGAATGACCGCAAGTCCGTGGGACTCGTTTGACCGTGAGGGAATGAGCGCGCTTGCGACTGTGGAAATTCCGGCGGGCGCGATTCATCAAGGGACGAACAGCCTGAAAATCACGCTTTCAGACGGTTCATTCTTCTTTTACGACTATCTCTGCGTGCGCGAAAAACCCGAAGCGCTTCCGACTCCGCCGGCGCCTCCGATGCTTGAGTCGTTTCTGGACGCCGGGATGCCGGACGAAATATTGTTTTGCGTACGCAAACCTGCGATGGAACATTGGTACGCAAGTATCGGTTATTACGGCGACAACGTGTGTCGTTTGCCGTGGCCGATGAATTCCGGAGGGGCGATTTACATTTACAACGTGAAGACGAAAGAGTGCCGCAAGATTTTTGAGGATTGGGGCGGTAACGTTCGCGACATGCAGATCCATTACGACGCGCAGAAGTTCGTTTTTGCGTATTTGCCCAGCGGAAAAAAGCATTACAGTTTGTACGAGCTGAACCTCGACGGGTCGGGACTCACGCAGCTGACGGGCGTCGGTGAAGATGCGGAGCTGAAACTTCCGGAGGGTGTGACGCCTTCCGAAACGACGGAACAGCGGATGAGTGCCGCGCCGCTGGGCGAGCATCGCGACTTTGCGCCTCCCGGATGGGACGATTTTGAACCGACGTACACGCCGGACGGGAGCCTGATTTTTTGTTCGACGCGTGCGAAACGGTGGGTGAACTGCTGGCTGACGCAGGTCGGAACGATTCATAAATGCGATGCGGACGGAAAGAATATTCGTGAACTTTCGTGCAACGTCGAGCAGGATAATACGCCCTGGATGCTTCCGAACGGACAGGTGATTTACATGCGCTGGGAATACGTCGACCGCGAGCAGGTGACGTACCACCACCTTTGGACGATGAACCCCGACGGAACGCGGCAAATGATTTTCTACGGAAATCAGCGTCCGTACATCTGCATGCTTGCGCCCAAACCGATTCCGAATTCGAGTAAAATCGTTGCGATTTTCTCTCCGGGACACGGAAAACCTGAACATTACGGTCCCGTGACAGTCGTCGATCCTCGAAAAGGTCCCGACGCGCCGGAAAGTGCCGTACGAATTTCAAAGCATTCCGACCATTGCGACCCGTGGGCGTTTTCGGAGGAGAAATTCCTCACCGCGTCGCACGACAAGCTGATTTTGCTCAACGGAAAGGGACAGGAAGAGGTGATTTACCAGCTTCCGCCGGAACTCGCGAAGCAGAATTACTGGATTTCCGAGCCTCGTCCCGTGATGAAGCGTGAACGGGAAGAACTCATCGCCGACCAGACGGACCCTGCGCAGAATCATGGGACGCTGGCGCTCGTGAATTTGTACAAAGGCCGTAAAATGAAGGGGTTGAAGCCCGGCACGGTGAAGGAGTTGCTGATTTACGAGACGCTTCCAAAACCGATACATTATTCAGGCGGAATGGAACAAATTTCAACGTTCGGCACATTTACGATTGAGCGTCTGTACGGACGCGTCCCCGTGACGGAGGACGGCCGTGCGTACTTCAATCTTCCAGCCTGTCGGCCGTTCCTGTTCGTCGCGATGGACGAAAACGGTCACTGCGTGAAACGAATGCACTCGTTCACCTCCGTTATGCCGGGCGAAAACACCGTCTGTATCGGCTGTCACGAAGAACGAACGGAGACGCCGGGCGCGGACGAACGGGAACGAATTTCGATGATTATGCGTTCTCAACCCGTCGATCCTGAACCGATTTCCGATGTTCCGAGCGTTTTTAGTTTTCCGCGCGATATTCAGCCGATTCTCGACCAGTACTGCGTCGAGTGTCACAATCCCGACCGTGAAGAGGGCGGGTTCAACTGTTCGGGCCACTGGAATCCGTTGTATACGTTCAGTTTTCAACAGATGTCGTGGCGGAACATGTTCGGCGACAATCGGAACCGTCCGAAAAGCAATTTCAACCCTTATGAAATCGGTACAGGTTCCAGTACGCTTCTGAAACTGATTGAGGAACATCATGAAGGCGTGAATATGGACGCGCACTCGCAGAAAGTGATTCGGATGTGGCTCGACGCGGGCGCGAACTATGCGGGAACGTATGCGGCGAATGCGTCCGGCGGTTTGGGTTATTACATGCAGAATCGGAACGTCCGAAACGACAAAGACTGGCCGGAAACAGCGGCGATGGAGGAAGTGATTGTGCGTCGGTGCGATCCGTGCCACTGTCCGACGCCGGAAGACCGAAAGATTGGACGTTACGACCTTTATACCGACTACAAAGTCGATCATTTTCCGCCGCATCAGAACAATATGTTTGTGGCGCACACGCTCACGGAGGACAGCGGAAGGTTCAATCGTCACGTAATTTTCGACTTTTCGTATCCGGAACAGTCGAAAGCCGTGCGCGGACCGCTTTCCAAGTCGGCAGGAGGTCTCGGAACGTGTGAGGCGAAGTCTGGAAAAACCGTTTTTGCGGACACAAACGACCCCGACTACAAAACGATTTTGGCCTGCATCGAGCGCGGACGCCGATACATTTTGGAGGAGGATAATCGGTTCAGCATGATTACGCCGAGTCCGAACAACGGAAAAGACTGTCCGCAGCGTTTCGTTCCGCGCTGGGCGTACCTGCGCGAGATGATTCGATATGGACTTTTGCCGACCGACGCGGATCCGAGTGCGTCGTACGACCCGTACGAACTCGACGAAAAATACTACGAGTCGCTGTGGTACAAACCGCACGAATGAAGTCCTGCATATAAAGTCCTGGGAACGCGGGCGTCCCGCCCGCAAACCTCATAAAAACACAATATTTAAAAGTTTTTGACCCGGTGCGGCTGGAAACAACGCCGTGTACAAAAAAGACCCTTGAAACACAAATTGAATCAATCCGATTTTTGTACATTTTTATTTTTTTACATAATTTACACATTTGAGGTTTTTTTAACCTCTTTAAACCTTTTACAGCGATCATTCATGGCCAGACCTAATCCCAAAAAAGCTCAAATCGTTCCAAATCGTTCTTCCATCGAGCAGGAAGCATCTTCCACGAAACGCGCGGGCCGCAACGTCGGTTCGTATTCCATGGAAGTGGATCCCGTCGGACTGCGAATCATCGGCGGAACGTTTCGAGGAAGCAAACTCAGCTACATCGGCGACCGCCGCGTTCGTCCCATGAAGGACCGTGTGCGCGAAGCGGCTTTCAACCTGATTCATTCTTGGGTGGAAGGTTCGTTCGTCCTCGATCTTTTCGGCGGGACCGGCGCACTGGGACTCGAAGCGCTCAGCAGAAAGGCGGTCGGCTGCATCTTTACAGAACAGCATTTTCCCACAGCCCGCATCATCGAACAGAACATTCGCGCCCTTCATCTTGAAGAAAAAGCCCATGTTTTTACGGGCGACGTCTTTCTTTGGTACAAACGGAGGCCTGATTTGCCGAAAGACCATCCGTGGCTCGTTTTTTGTTCGCCGCCGTACAGTTTTTTCAACGAACGAACGCAGGACGTGTTCGATTTGCTGAAAAGTTTGTACGACCAAGCGCCCGCGCAGAGTGTTTTTGTGGTGGAGTCCGACACAACGTTCGATTGGAGTGCGTTTGAGTCTCTGGGACCGTGGGACATTCGTGAATACGCGCCGGCGGTGCTGGGAATTCATAAGTTCGGCGACGCGTCCGAACATTAAATCCAGTTTTCGACACAGAATTTATTTACGCACAAAAATCATTAAACAAATCAGGAACCTTATTTTCCGATCGGTCCGCAGGTCTCATAGGAAAGATTTTCATATGTTTTACCCTCATCCCGACACACTGTTTCAATCTCGCAGCGGCGTGACGCCTCATGTTTTGTGGAGCGTCCCTTTTTGTCAGAAATTTTTCGGCCCGCAGATGGAAAATTTCGAAAGTCCCGTCCGAAAATGGATTTACGCCCTTTTTCGACTCGTGACGAACGAAAATCTGAAATCAGAAGGAGAGCCGCAATCTGAATTGAAACAAGCACAAGAATCCGAATCCAAATTCAATCCGATTCTTCGTTCTGGCCGCATCCAAAAAATCATCGAAACGGCTGCGTATCCCGAAAAGATGCCGGCCGGCTGCTTTCCGATTTTGGCGCTCGCACGAGGACTCAACGCGCTGAAAAATGCGAAAATTTTGACCGACTCGGAAGTAACTGCGTGGCGCGCCGAACTCGCAAAAATCTCGCAGGACGCTTGCGCCCTTGATTCTGAAAACGAGCCGCTCGGATACTTGCTTTTGGCGGGAGAACTCGCGTTTACACTGGTTTATACCGCAGATTTTCCGTTAAAAAAAGAAGAAAAGTTGTTAAAAAAACAGGCGGAAAAGGTTCTGCGTGAGACACTTTCGGAGTTTCTCGACGGTGCAGGGACGCCGAAAGCTGAGCGGCTCCCGCTGCTGCGGATGTTTGCCGCCTCGTGGACGCGCATGCGTTTGATGGATACGGAAATATTGAAACGAAATTCAGAATGGAACTCGATTTTCAACGAAGATTCTCGTTCGAATTTCGAGTGGATGACGCGGATGCTTCTGTATTTTACGCGTCCGGATGGGTCGATGGTGTTCACGACACGTGAGAAAAAGACGGCGTTTTGGTGTCCGGAACTGTTTGTGGCGGCTTTGCGGCTCGATTCGGATGAAGACGACAAAAAACTTGCGCTCTCAATTTGGCCGGACCGCAGCGAAAAAGAATTGGAAAAAATCGTCACGAAGCTGCACAACTCGCTTCCAGACGCCTCAAACGACTCTCCTTGGGGCCGCATCGCGACGATGCAGAAAAGCTGGCGCAGCCGCACAAACGTCACGCTCACCTGGGAACGCGAGTTTCCGCAAATCGAAATTCTCAGTCGAAAAAGAACCCTTTTTACCGGGGAGTGGCGTTTCGACGGGACTTGGAACGGCGCGGAACTTCGTGCGGACGGTGAGTGGCGGCAAACCTGCTGGAATTCGGACGACGATGCGGATTTTATCGAGCTGGAACTCCCGCTGACGGAAGATTTCGTCCTTCAGCGCAGTGTGCTTCTCGCAAAAAACGAACATTTTGTACTGCTCGGCGAAGCACTTTCCGGAGACCGATTTCGCGGAAAGAACGTTTTGGACGGGGAACTGTGCTGGCGCACGTTTTTACCGCTTGAACCTCACGTTCAAGTGCAGCAGAAAGAGGATTCTTTCGAAACGTTCCTCAACATCGGCTCCTCGCCTCACGCAACGCTTTTACCGCTGGCGCTCCCCGAATGGAGAAGAAAAGCGTCTCGCGGAACGGATTTCGGCCTGCAGTTCGACAGTCTCTGCACGAGCGTCTCAACGGATAAAAGTACGTTTTTCTCTCCAATTTTTATTGATTTGGAATCCGAGCGGATGCGCAGTGCGCTTACGTGGCGGCCGCTGTGTGTGGGTGAGAAACTTCAAAACGTTCCCAAACACACGGCTGCGGGGTTTCGCGTACAGATCGATGATTCACAGTGGCTGATTTACCGATCGCTGACGCCCGAATGTAATCGTTCGGTCCTGGGGAAAAATCTGAATTCCGAGTTTCTCGTTGGAACGTTCGGAACGGATGGAAACGTAAAAACGATCGTAGAGATTGAATCCGACCGATGATTTGTTCCCGTCCGATAGTTCGAACGGAAACAAAATTTGACACATTTTCCCTATTTTACATTTTACTTACAGGTCGAACCCGCGTCGAGGCCGGAATCTTTCACCCAATCGGAAAAGTTTGCAGCATCATAATACGTTTTCACGAGCCAGCGAATCACCGGTGCGTCTTTGTACTGCTGATACTCGTTGTTTTCCATCGTCAAACCGCCGCGCCAGTCGTTGTCCATTCGGAGGCAGACCTCGCTCGAATTGAAAAATTTGTTGTTTCTCACGACGAAATTTTTTGTTTCGGCAGAATTGTGATAAAACATCATATGTGTACCGTTGGGATCGGGACGCTGAGAGTGCGACCAGCAAATTCCCGCATCGACGCAGGTGTTGTTTTCGAAAAGAACATTTTCCGTGAGACCGTCGCGATTCCAGTATTCGAACGAATATTCCGCATTTTCAATCAAATTGTTTCGATACGTAATATTCCGTTCGATGGACGGATTTTCGGCGCTTCCTTTTCCCTGATTCGTGAGGGCCGCGTCGTAAACCTCCCAAATGTGACAGTTTTCGACGAGGACGTCTTCGGCCGAGCACCAAAATTCAATGGCGTTTCCGAATCGAACGGGCGTTCCATTTTCGTGCGTAAATTGATGACCGCCGCCGATGTAATAAAGGTCGCAGCCTCGAATGACGATTCGTTTCGTGCTTCCGCCTCCGAAACCGTGGGCCGCGCCGTACGCGATTGCAAGATTTTCGTACGTTACATCGTGACAGCCGCCTTCGTCGAAAACGGTTCGTCGAAGCGCGAGTTCAATACTTTCGCACGTTTTGGCCGGATTTTCGTCCCAATAAAGAAAAACTCGGGCGGAAACGGGGTCGTAATAGTAATCGCACGGCGCTTTCAGATCGTCCATCGTCCATTTTTTCATGCCGCAGCGATGATATTTGGTGAAATTTCCGTGGTTGAAAATAATATTTCCGACGTCGACCGGCAAAAGGAGCGAGCGATCAATCGTCGCGCGTTTCAGACCGAGAAAAACGACTTCCAACTCCGTATTTTCCGGGAGGCCGCCGAGGCTCCAGTGCCAGACGAACTTGTAATCGCCCTCTTCCGGAAGCGTCACATCCGTTACATTCATCACGACTGAAAACGTTTTCCACTCCTCCGTCACTTCGAAGGAGCCTGAGTTTGCTTTTTCAGACCAAGGCGATTTGTTGTACGAGAATCTTATTCCTGGAAGTTTGACCGTTTTATTTGCTCGCATTTTCAGCGTCAGAACCATCGTTTCGGGAAGATTTTCAGAAACGACGGGACCCCAAACTTGAACCTGATTTGCCGCTTTTCCCGCATTTTTTGCGTGAAGCGTCAGTTTGCGGAGTCCGTCTTCGAGCGTGGATTCCATCTGCACATCCGTCACTTTTTCGCGGTACACGCTCCAATCCTTCGTGAAATTTCCCTCCACATCTTCGAACAATTCGGGTTTTACTTCGCGCGTCGCCCAAATGTTGGGAGAAACTTCTACCCAGTCTTTTTCATTCGAAGCATCTACGGAACCGTAAAAAGTCGGTTTTTCGGATTTATTTCCGTAAGCGCCGTAAATTACGGGGTTTCCAGGCTCGCCGGAGTGCGGACGAACGGTCCCGCGCCAGAGTCCGCCGCGTTTCCACAAAATGCTGTCGCCGGGCTGAATCTCCTTCGATTCGTTGACGCGCGCGATGCTCGTCCATGGGGTTTGAGCGCTCAAACCGTCGTTTTCGTCGTTCCCGGCGGGAGAGACGTAATATGTGGCGCAAAATGCTTCCGTGCCGACGAACAGCAACACGAAAAATAACGCAAAAAGCATTGAAGATAAAAATTGTACTTTTTTCATAAAATTCCTTACTATGATTCCACTTGTTCAAAACGAGTGAAAAAGGTTAAAATCGACGTAAAATCGACATAAAAATGGTGCGAAAACGGTGCGAAATCGGTGCGTTTTGAGCTGAAAATCAATCAAAATCCAAAATCGGCGTCACGAGTTCGCCGCGTTTTTGCGCCTCTTCGTCCCGGAACGCTCCGAGCCGCGGCGCGTTTGCGTCGAGCCAGAGGTAAAAACGGTGTCGGTCGCTTTCGGAAACGCTTTCACGATGATTTTCGTCGGTCAGAATTTCCGAAAGTCGGCTCGCCCCTGCGCCGCAGCGTCCCGGAATGGAACGCGACCCGCCGTGAATCGGTTCCATCACCGCGCCGCTCATCCCGCCCGCAAAATAAAAGACGTACGGCCGAAAATCTTCGTGTTCCATCCTCTGAAACTTCAGATTTTTCTCCACGTGGCACGGAATACAGCTGCGCTCCGTCACAGGTTGAATGAGTCGATAAAAGTTTATCGGTTCAGTAAAATCACACTCGTTTTCCAGTTTTTTCGCTGGTTTTTGAAAAGCGAGCGGAAGTGTTTGATTTTGTTTCACACTTTCATCCATCGGTTCGTGACAGCCGGTACAAACGAGCGTCTCGCCGGGATGCGTGAACGTGACGGCCCTCATCGTCTGAACCGCTTTGAAATCGGCGTCCAGCACCTGAAAAATCAGCTGTTTCCCGCTCGGAGCTTCAAAAAGCGCGCTCCCATCCGCCTCAAGCGGCACAAATCCCAGCGGGACGCGCGGCGTATTTTCCGGTGCAAACCCGATATTCGGCGTATTCATCCACGGATTCGGTTTCGGAATCACCTGAAAAACCCGCAAATATCGCAGCGGTCGGTCGGCTGGAAACGGTTGGTCTGAAATATGTACATTCACGACGCCGATTACGGAACGCTTTTCATCCGGTGAAAGTGCGTCGAAATCCTCCCCTTGAGCCGTTTGCTGCGCAATTTCCGGCGGAACGGGACGCGGACGGACGGGAATCGGGTCCGAAAGACGCAGACGAGGGTCGTAACCGATTGGAAGCAATTCTCGTTCGCAAATCAATTCCTCGTTTCCGAATCGGTCGAGCAGCACAAGATCCTCCCAACTGTTGCACAAAAACACGTTTTCGTCGAGCGGCCACGGCGCACCGTAGCGGTACTGGCTCCGACCGGCGCACTCCGACTCCGGGAACGGCTGAAACGGCGTGACGCGCCGCAGCTGATTCATGTGAAAATCGTTTTTCTCCCGTAAATCAAGGACGCAAATCGAGCCGAACGTCTCCCCGTGATGCGGAGCGGCGAGCAAAATGTACTTGTGACTTCCGGGAATCGCACGAATTTGCATTTCCGTCATCGGAAGGCCCGACGGAGCCGTTTGGGAGGCGCCGCGGCGCGTGTCGTCGAACGAATTTTCGGAAAATGTGTGCCACGGCTGCGGATAATTTCCGTGAGGGGCGCGCGGGTTGCGTCCGTCGGGAAAGCACGTCCAGAACTGCGACCCCAAACAGTTTTCGCGATCCGTATAATCCCACCGCGTGTACACGATCATTCCGCGATTATCGACGCTCGGTTGCCACTCGCTCGTCTCGAAAAAACTCAGCGGGTAAATATCGCTTCCGTCTTTTTTCATCCCATGCAGCACGGCCGTCGTGACGCGCAGGCCGGCAGACTCCGCAAAACAACGGATGAAACCGCCGCGACGCTCCGAAATGAAAGCGAGACGCCCCGACGGAAGCTCGCAAACGTCAAAATCATTGTACGGACCGTCCGTCAGCTGACGCAAATCGTGACCGTCGAGGTCGAGCGAAAACAGATTCCACGTCGTGTCGGGCGTCCATTTCCAAGCATGTTCCTGCGCGCCGCAATGCGAAAAATAAAGGGTCCGACCGTCAAATGAAAGTTCCGGCGCCATAAAGGACCCGTAATTCAGAGACTTTCCGACCAAACGTTTCTCGCGGGAAAGCGGGGAAACCACCCGGTCCGCAAGAACGTCCGAAACGGTTGGATGCGCGTTACGCCAGTTGGAAATCGTGAAAATTCCGCCTCCGTGAATCGTATTGAAACCGTAAACTTGCGTGGAAAAATGACCGCCGATTCGGTCCGAGTTGAACCATCCCGTGAGGCGCGACCCGGCGTAAGACGCACGCGCACAGAATAAAATTCGGGACACAGAATCCAGTGCGGGATTCAGAAACATCGTTTCGCGTCGGATTGCTGCGGCGGCGAAAAAAAGACGGTCCCGCTGCTGAATGTCGGCGTTTTTCGAGGCGTTCACGCATTTCTGCCAGTCGCGGCGCAGAGTTTGAAGCGCGTTTTGATTTTTGCTCGCGTTTTCTTCCAACTGTTTCAGAAGTGCATCGGTTCGGCGCAAAAGAACGTCGAGCGGGTGCGTTTCGTTCGGAAAAACAAGCGCTTCGGAATCGTACACCTGTTCGGCGGCGCCTCGCGGCGGGACGGAATCCCCGCGTTCGTTTTTCCCCTGAAGATTCAGCGCCAGCTCGCAGTACTGCTCGCCCCAATGTTCCAACACGCCCGGCCGATAGTTCTCCGCACGCACCCCTTCAAGCTGAAATTCTGTACATATTTCATTTAATTCTTGCTGCGAAAACTCCCGAATGGGAACGATTTCTTTCGGCTTTTGAGGTTTTTCGCCCGGCGCGACGAGAATCTCACGTCCTCCGCGCGGGAAATTCGGCAAATCCATGGCCGTGTCAAACTCCGAAATCCGATGAATCGTCGGCGGAAGCTGCGCCTCCAAACTCCCATACACTATGAAAAGTGTGCAAAATAATAAAAAGATGCGTAATAGGTGTTTCATCGCATTTCGGAGGGAAAAAGGAAGGTGGGAATCCGAAATTCAGGATTGAAAATTTCGTTTCATCTTCTGAACCATCGGAATCATCGGAATCGCTAAAAGTAACAGCAGCCAGGCGGCCGGCTCAGGAAGCGGCGCAACCTCACCGGAATAGCTCAAAATGAGACCGTTCGTGTAATTCAGGTAGGGCGAATCGGACGCCAAAATCGTTGTTCCCATCGCAGAAACAAGGCTCACGGTGTCGAAAGAACCCACGTTGCTCGCGGCACTGATGAGTGAGTAAGTTCCGTCCTCAATCGCATAGGGGTCGTCGATGTTTATCGTCAGCGTATTTCCGGTTCCGGTGAACGACAGCGCGCCGGAAAGGTCGGCAAACTCGTAAATTCCGTCGATTTCTACGTGATTGTTTCCGCTGAATTTTAAGGAGGTTCCGTCAAAATCGGTTTTATCCGTAATGTTCAAAGCCGTTCCGTCTCCCAGCGTGAGCGCTCCTGCAAAGGAAACCGTCGTCGCAGCGCCGCCGGCGAGCGTGATTTTCGCGTTTCCGTACGTGATGTTTTCGTTCGTTCCCGTCGTCTGGAAGGTTCCGGAAAGAATATTCAGTTCACTGGGCGCTTTCATATTTCCGAGGTAGAAATACGCACATTGAACCGTTCCGCCGTCGACAGTTGCGTTTGCCGTTCCTCCGCCAAGTCGGTTGGTTCCCGTTTCGTCGTTGAAATGCTGACTGGTTCCTATGCGGAAGTTTCCACCGATGGTGACGCTTGCGGAGTCGGAGACTGTAAGATTTCCGTACGTTCCTACTTTGTCTGCGAGATAAATAACGTTCGTGCTGATTTTTGCGGAATCCGTCACCACAATGTCGCCGCCGATGGTTCCCGCTTTGCTTGTTGAGGCGTCCCCGATAAAAAGGTTATTGCACGTCAGCTGCGCGTCGCCGGAGACTTCCAGACGGCCTTTTGCGCTGGAACCGACGATGAAGTATCCGCCCGTGTGTTTCACGACGCCGTCCTTCAGGTAAATCGTACCGTTCGATGCACCGCCCCAGCCGAGACGCAGCGTACCGTTCCAGTTGGATGTTCCGGAGGAATTGTAGTTCAAGACGCCCGTACCGCTTTCCGTTCCGATTCCAAAAATCTGATTGGAGGCATTTGTGGACGTAATGTTCAACGTTGCGGAGTCGGTGACGTTCAAAGTCGCATACTTTCCTGATCCGTTTCCGAAATAAACATGTTGGTGGTTTCCGTCGACTTGAGTGAGTCCCAGCGTCAAATTTCCACTGCCAGCCGCTTGAATCGCCGTCGCCGCCGTGTTAAACGCAACCTTTTGCGAACCTGTAGTCGTCACGTTTCCGTTGATGTTGAAATTAACCGTTCCGGAACCGCCGCTCATTGTTGAATTATGTACAAAATTTAAAGTTCCACCTGCCTCGACGTTCAACGTCGCGCTGGCACCGACAACCGTGGCGAGATTGAGGTTTTGCAGCGCGGCGACTCCGCCGTCACGAATCGTCATGGTTCCAACCGCCTCGGCCCCCGACGCAATTGTCGCGACTCCCGTCGTCGTAAATTCTGCGTTGGAATTCACTGTCAGATTTCCGTTCGATTTTGTGGCGATCTGAATTTCATTTGTACTTGTGAAAGTCGTTTTGTTCTCGGCGGTTCCCGCTTCGAGGATGAAGTTTCCCGTCGCACGATTCGTGTTGAGGAGTCCGTCGCCCAGCCGCAGAACACAACTGAGGGAAAGATCCGCCCCAGTTTTGACGTTAAAAGTGCCGGTTGCACCGTTTCCGAACCCGACTTGAAGCACGTTTGTCGAAGTCAGTGTGCCGCCGTAATAGTTGAAGACGCCTTTGCTTTTGTTGACGTTCGTTGCGCTGTCGCCGCCTCCGACGCTGAAACGTCCTGCGGCTTTCAAAGTTCCGCCGTACATGTTCACGGTGCCGGACGCGGAGGAGTGATTTCCGATTTCAAATGTGGAATTGATGTTCAGCGTTCCGCTGTTGAGCGTGACGACGCCCGTTCCGTTGTCGCCGACCGTGAAAGAAGAGCTGGAAGCGGTGAGTGTGCCGCCGTCGACGATAATCGTACCATAATGACTCGCGGCGGTACCGAGCAGCAGATAGCTATTTGCGGTAAACGTTCCATTCGTCCCGACCGTCAGAACGGCAGGCGCCACGGAGGTTCCGATAAGCTGTGTGTAACTGTTTGCGGTCAGAGATCCGGCCGAGTCGCCGCCGATTTTGACCGAAGTGCCGGCATTGAGATAGAAGTAATCCGTATTCGCGTTCACGACGGCCCCGCCGTTGATCGTGAGACTTGTACTTGCTGGAACGGTGAAGCCGGTGATGTCGGCACTCGTATTAATGGTTCCCGCATTGGTGGAGGATGGAACGCCGGCGTTCCAGTTTCCAGCAGTTCCGTAAACACCGTCACCGGCAGTGCCGGTCCAGACCGTTTGAGCGTGTACGGCAGAGTTCAACCCTAGAAAAAGAACCAAGACCGCTGCTGGAAAAAAATAAAAGGAATTTCGTCTCATTTTAAGCCTTTTAAACCTTCATCGTTTCATTCAGGAACCTGAGTATGAAATCTGCACGTTTTTAGCAAGCTCGCCAATTTGAGAGCGTTGCATTGGAACAGTAAAGTATAATATAAAATTATACTTCAAAATTTTGAAATTGCAAGCAAAAAAAAGAAAAATTCCAGAAAAAAGAGAAAATTCCCCGAAACCGTTTCGTTCCTGAAAGATTTCGGGGAATATAAATGTTTATTGAGCGTTTTTCATATTGTCATTTCCGCACGACGAATGATTTGGTCCTGATACGGTCGGTCGAGTTCGACGAAATAACCGCTCCACCCCCACACACGGACGATGAGCTGGCGATAATTTTCGGGATGCGCCTGCGCGTCGAGCAGCTGGTCGCGATTTATCGTGTTGATTTGCAGCTGGTGTCCCCCGCGGTCGATAAAGAGTTTCACGAGCTGCGCGACCTTCTGAATGCCGTCTTCGTGACGAAAAACGCTGTCGTGAAGTTCAATCGTCAGCGGACCGCCGTTGATGACGCGCGAAAGATTGGGTTTCGTGAAGGATTTGATGACGGAAATGGGTCCAGCAATCTGAACGTCCAAACTGGGTGCGTAGTTTGCTGGAAACGGCGACTTTTCGAGCCGTCCGTCGAGGGACGCAGGAAGCTCGTTTGCGTGCCAGATGTAATACATCGCGGAGCCGGTTCCAGGCCGATAAATACCGCCTCGGCAGTTGATGCGATTCTCCCAGGAGTCGGCAAAATCGTTCAGCATCCGAACCGCAATTCGATCGACTTCATCGACGTCGTTTCCGAACTTCGGAAGTTCGTGACGGACGTACGCGAGGAGAGATTCCTCCCCTTCGAAATTTTTGTCCACAATTTCCGTCAGTTGTTCGATCGTGTATTTTTTCTCCTCAAACACGAGACGTTTGATGGATTCGAGGGAATCGACGGCAGGAGCCATCCCGGTTCCATGAATTCCAAAGTTGTTGTACTTCGCGCCGTGACTCATGTCGCGTCCCGCCGCAATGCGGTTTTTGCAGAGCATGGAAAGCATCGGACACGGAAGCATATCGACCCTTTCGAGCGACGCGGCGATATTGTCGGCCTCACGGAAAAGTTCTTCACGAATCACCTGCATGAAAGACTCAAAACAGTCCGCCGCTCTTCCCGCACCGCTGCGCAGACAGTTGTTGACGACCGCAGGAAACGAAACGGCTGCGATATTCGGAATGTCCATCGCGATTCCAGGAATAATGAACTCCCAGCACGCCGCCACCGCATAATCGCGAGCGTCCTCAAGGTCGTAACCGAGCCGCACAAGACCGGGAATCACGACGTCATCGTTCGCGTACTGCGGGAAACCGATTCCCTGTTTCGTGAGTTCCGTCGCCTTTTCCAGAATCTCAATCGGAGTGTTTTTCGTAACACGGAGATTGATTTTTGGGTCAATAAGTTTCAGCTCGCACGAGGCTTCAAGACAGAGAATCGTCAGGACGTTTGCCGCGTCGTTTCCGTCACGGTCGCAGCCTCCCAGCATCATACTTTGGCCGTTGTCGCCCTGCTGCACACCCACATAGAGGTCGCTGTCGCGATTGAAAGTGAGGAAAAACTCTTCCAGCAGCTCAAGCGCCGTTTCACGCGTCAAAACGCCGGCTTTCAAGTCGTGAATGAGGTACGGATACATGTACTGATCGAACCGTCCCACACCATTATGGTACGCGCCCTCGCACCACAGCGTGTAGTGCAAAATCCGCAGAAACTGCAGCGCTTCGTGAAAATTGTGCGCAGGTTTTCGCGGAATGTTCGTCAGCAGCGAAACGAGTTCAATCTTTCCCTGCTTTTGAGCCTCTGCCGCATATGCATCCACCAGCTTGTACACCGCGTCGATTCCACTAATGACGGCGTCGAGAAACGAAACGGCTTCAAAATCGTGTTCCTTCACCGCACGTTCCCGCCTGGCGGCCGCCTCCGCGCGTTTCGCATCGAGACCGACAGAAATTGTGTCCTCAAAATTGGGACTGAGATTGAAAACGACCCCTTTTTCGTGAAAATAAGCTTCCTCACGGAACTTCTTCATCACGGCGTCCGGATAGCGTTCGGGCAAATTCTCGCAGGTTCGCGTCAAAACGATGCGTTCGTTCGGCAAAAAGACAGGATTTTTGGATTCTTCCTCCAAAACGTGCTTCAAAATCACCGCGGCCTGCGCGTCTCGATCGTTTTTCCACGATGGTAAAATCGCATCCCAATCGACATGATGACGAAAAGCCGTCTGTTTTTTTTCCAAAAGAAACTTTTTCAACGATTCAATATGCGGAGTCATTTGCTTTCCCCCAACGGATTTACTGTTTGGTACAATTTACCTTTCTCTAATTTCTTGTAATTATAACCGTTTTCCCAAAAGTTAAAAGGGGGACCGACAGGAATTGTAACGTTCCCCCCGAAATTTACAGAAAAAACCCAAACATTCCATTAATCAAAATAGAACGGCTCGCCCATGAGGGACTGACGAATGAGGATCGCCCGAAAATGCGTGTTTTGTACCTGCTTCAAGCACGGATTCAAAGACTGAATTTCCGAATATATTTTGAGAAGTTGTTCTTCGGTCGGAGTTTCTTCTACTTCTTGTACTAACGCCTGAATGACTTCGATGTGCATTTTCTGTTCGGGCGTAAGCGTCTCCTGAAACGCCTTTTTCGCAGCCGCAACATCTTCTGGTGAGTCGAGCGGCAGTTGTTCTTCCTGCTCGACGCCGTAGGTCTCGTAATACTCCATCTCAAGCAGAGCCGCTTTCGCCTGCAGATCAATAAACGAATCGACGTCTTCTTTCGGGAATTTCTGAAGAAGCACATTCATCACAATCGACCCGTCCGAGGCGGATTGGCTCAACTCTTCTGGTGAAAGAAAACCTGACACCGCCAGCGTAATGTCGTAGAATTTCACCAGATCCTCATCGGGAAGCCGAAGCATTCCCACCTGCGACATTTGGTTGAGAAAAGAGATTTTCCCGCGGACGTTGAGTTCCTGCGTGTTTGCTGCAAAAAAAGGATTTTCTTCAACCTGATGTATCATCCGATCGACAAACCAACCCACGTTCATACTTCCAGCGGCAATCGCATCTGCATAGTTTTTTTCCTGCATCTTCTGTATTGTTGGAATTGCAGCGAGGAACGAACAAAACGCAATTATCAACGCAAATACTGCTACTCTTCTGTAATAATACTTGAACGCATTGAATTTTCCAAATTCCTGTAAAATCGGCCGCCAAGCTTTTTCCAGAATCATCGAATAAGGAACGAACCGATTCCACAGTTTTCGCGATGTAACACTCGACTGTTTCATCTGATATTTTCCGTCAGATGTTTTCACGAAATAGAGCAGCGAACTGATGCTTCCTTTGCACGGTTTGTTAAAATTCACTTCCGAACGATCGATGTCCGCTCGACTTGAATTGATGTGCGAAATCAGATTTCCGAGAGAGAGCAAATCCATTTTCTTCATGTACGGAAGCACAAAAACAAGACGCTTCAAGTCCGTGATTCCCTGCAAACAATGCAGAACCTCCCACGAAAGTCCTTCCGTCGTTCCGACTCGCAGGACGACTAACTGCGCGTTTTTGCAAAGTTCCGCCACTTTGTTTTTCCACTCCTCGTCTGAAACGTAAACCCGATACGCACCCAACGGCGACGTGGGTTCTGAAGGACATCCAATCGCGACTGGCGGACCGATGCGTTTCAAATTTTCCATCAAAACTTCTTCTTCTGTTTTATTCGAAAATCGTTCCGGAGATTTTTCGGTGATGGAATCGTCATTGAAACAACGGAGATAAAGAACGTGATCGGTCGAATTCTCAAATGAAATCTCTTTCGGAATCTTGAAATAACGGCGGCCTTTTCGGTAAAAGGAATAGCTTACTGGTGCAAGGAGAAAACCCATGAATATAAAAATAAATCTGGCTAGAGCATCTCCAAGTTCCTCACCACTCTGTATCCTCACTTCTTCAGCATTCTGCGGAATGGTTTTTTCCATCGGAGGCGTCATTATAGGGGCGGTGAAGAATGCACTCACCAAAAACATCAGGATTCCTGCAATTAAGAAATAAAAAAGACCTCGAATTCTGCGTTGTGTGTGGTTCATTTTTTCCCTCAATGTAAAAATTTTGAAACAAAAGGTTGGGTTGGACGATTTTCGAATCGTATTATACGATACTATTGTATATTATAACAGAATTTTATTTATTTTCAAACAGAAAAGTGAAAAAATTAGAAAAATTTCAAAAAATTAGAATATCCGGCACAAAACCAATTCGCTGCGCCATCGTTTCGAAAAAAGAAACGATGGCGCTTCATAAGAAATCAGCGAAAACTCACGTCTCACTCGTCACAAATGACGCGGAAACCAATGTTATAAACCTTCTGCCAGGACGGATACGGAAGACGATAGCCGTTGCGGGCCGTCTTGGGTCGATCGAACCAGGAACCGCCCTTCGCGACCTTTTCCGCATCCACGTTTCCAGCGTTGCGGCCGTCATTCGCGTTGTACGGATACGGTTTGAAGTCGGACTGCGTCCACTCATTCACGTTTCCGTTCATGTCGTACAGACCCCACGGGTTCGGCGCGTAGCAGGCGATTCCTTTACCAGGATCCACGCTCGCAGGCGCGTTCTTGTGCGTCTGATTGTCCCATCCGGGATACAGCTGACCGTCATCGACCGTCTTGACCGCCGGCCAAAACGCTTCGAACGCCGCGTGTCCCACCGGCTGCGGATTCACGCCTTTGCAGACGAACAAATCGAGACTGGCGTCTGCAAGGTTCGCGTATTTTCCGAAGTCGTCGTCGAGACCGCCCCACCAGAACGGCGTTTCCGTTCCAGCTTTTGCGGCCCACTCCCACTCCGCCTCAGTCGGAAGACGGAATTTCTTTCCCGTTTTCTCGCTGAGCCACTTGCAGAACGCATTCGCTTCCTGCCACGAAATACGAATCACCGGCTGTTCGGGGAAATGATGCGCGTAACCGGGCCAGCAATGGTCTTTCCACTGCTGATCGATGAATCGGCTGTCGTGGTGCGGGTCGAACAGTTTGTACATCGCGTTCGTCACTTCGGTCGTCATCATGAAGAACGGTTTTTCAATCGTCACTTCGTTGCGTCCCACTTCGTCCGGATGCTTGCAGTCGTCGCCGATCACGAATTTTCCGGTCGGAATCTTCACGAGTTCAATCGAAATATCGTCGCTGAGCGCCACCGTCATCTTTTCGCCGGCTTCGCCGTTCACGACCGTTTTCGCGCCTTCCGGAGCCGCCGTAATCGGTTCGACCCATTCGGCCGGTTTGATCCATTCAGGACGTTTCACTTCCGCGAAACTGCCGTGTTCCGGATCCTCATTAATGTTCGCGTACATCGAACGAATTTCCTGTGTACGCTTCGCCATTGCTTTCACACCGTCGGCGTTTCCGCGGAACGCTTCCGAAACTTCCGTCCACGTTGCATGGTACGGGCAGTTCATGTCGACCCACAGCGCCAGTTCACGGAAGGCAAGATCGTCGAGTTTCACATTATAATGGTGTCCGTCGCGCAGCATCTGGAACAACATCGAGGTGTTCGTGTGATACTCCATCGGATTGAACATATGCACGTCGCTTTCCGGACCCGGACGGCGCACAAACGGCATCAAATCAATGTACGATTTTCCGTAATGACCTTCCCACTCGTCTTTCGGTCGGGAAATGTCCGCAAGATTCGGACGTCCTTCCTTCGATCCATCGTGACAGCCGACGCAGTATTTGTCGAGGACCGGCTGAACTTCACGATTGAAGCCCATCGGACGGCTTTCGCCGTTGAACTCTTCAATTTTGCAGGGCGCTTTCGTCATGGCAATCGTACGTTTTGCAGGCGTCACACTGTTCTGCGACTCGTGACAGCCGTTGCATGTGATTCCTTCGCCCGGCATCCCGACGAGCCACGAACGCATAAGCTGAATCGCACTGCCGTGTTCGTCCAGAGGCTGAACCGCAATCGGCGTGTTCGCGGGAATTTCAAAGAAGGCGGAACCGTCTTCGTAAACCGGAACTTCACCGAGAAGGATTTTGGAGTCCCAACTGGCTTCGATTCCCATCATGTTGTGGTTTCCGATGCCGCGATAACCGTACTGATATCCGAAGAGACGCAGACGTTTGACCATTCCGCGAGGAACGCCCGCAAGACCTGGGCCAAAGTAAACGTCGGTGAGGAACGCGGTCGCGTCTTTCTGTCCTTCAATCAAACGACTCGCAACGATCGGCGGAACCGGACGTTCTTTGAGAGGCTGAGGTTCAAACAGTCCGAAAGAATTCGATTCTTTAATCAAAAGCATGTTGTCGAACGTATCGACGAGGTACAGTCCCCAAGGACTCTGCGGCGTCAAACGTGCGCTCACGAGGAAATAATCCTCGCTGAGCGGGAACGGGAAGAGGAACTTCGGCCACGAATTGTCCACGAGCTGGTCCATAATCTTCGCCACAGGCTGTTTCTCGCGGAACGGAATCTGCTGAACGACGCCGGAAATCTCCTGACGGCCTTTACGCGGATCCATAATCCAAAGTTCGCCCTGACGCTGTGCCGCACCGTGATGGCCCGTCACAATCGTCACGAATTTCGCACTGCCGGGAATCGGTTTCGCATAGAACATTGAGTTCGGCCAGTACGAGTTCGAGCCGTAATATTCCTTCTGGTCGGAACCATCGGGGTTCATGCTCATCATAATACGCGTGAAGTAATGATTATCGTCCACATATTCCCATCGCAGGTACATCACGCGCCCGTTGTTGAGCGTGATCGGGCACCAGTCCTGGTCCTGTTCGAACGTCAGCTGACGTGTGGTTTTTCCATCCGCTTCGACACGGAAGATGTTTCCGACGTGACCGGCGCCGCCGATGCACGGAACGCCCATCATCGAGGCGCTCGAAATGAACAGATGCGCGCCGTCAGGCAGATAGCAGCCTTCGACGTTATCGACGTCCGGGCCGATAAACGGAGAAACCTGATTGAACTCGGTCGGTTTGTCGAGATTCACTTCGAAAACTTCCCACGTATTTTTTTCGGACAAAGCGGTCACGAGAATGCGTTTCGCATCCCAATTGAGGCAGATATCGCCAATGTAACCTGAACGCGGCGGCGTGATGAGCGGCGTCAGTTCGTTCGTTTTCAGATTCAGAGTCTGAATCGTGTTGTCGTTTCCGCCTTTTCCGCGCGAGCAGTTCGACATCCAGTTTGCTTCCACATTCGGACTGCCGGCCACACGCACAAGCACGTTTTCCGGAAGGTACGGGTTTGCAAGCAGCGCTTCACGACGGAACGCGAGGAATTCCTCTGCCGTCTTCATGAGTTTCTCGACCGCAGCCGTATCCTCAGGATCGATGGAACCGAAAGCGTTTTCGTACTTCTGAAGCTCCGCGAGATACTTCGCGCCGTCGTACTGACCGGGGAAGCTCTTCGACAGATTTTCAATCGCCATGCGGAGAGAATCGATTTTTCGCATTGCGTCCACTGCATCCGGCGAGATTTTCGCGAGTTTCTGTTCGAGAATTCGACGTGCAATCGCACCTTCCGTAGCGGCTTTTTCTTCAGGAGAACTGTACAGATCCGGGTCTTTTTCGTCGCCGACCACCTGAACTTCAATGAGACACGTGGCGCCTTCCGCTTTGGTCGCACCTTTTCCAGGCTCGCCCGCTTTCGTCGGATACGTCTGCCAGATGCGGAATTCCACCCAGTCGAACTTCTGTTCGCCGATGAATTTTCCTTCTTCCATCTCGCGGAAGGAGGTTTTGAAGCCGCCGCCGTTTGCGCCGAGGACTTTGTCGCCGGTCGTGAGGAGGAATCCGCCGTCAAAATTTGGTTTCTGTCCGGGATTCTTAGAATTATCGACGAGACGGACCTCATAATCCTGATTTCCGCGGGAGTCGATGTTTCCCGTGTACATAATGATTTCTTTAATGGAACGAGGTTTTCCGAGATAAACGACAAACTTGGCGGGTTTTCCAGTGATGAAAACGCGTCCGTCTCCGCCGAGCTGTCCGACGAGACTGTCGGTCATCGCGACGTAATCGCCCGTATTAATACCGGAAGATTCGACGATTTTCGTTTCTGGAAAGTTTAGAAAATTAAGGACGTGACCGATTGCAATGTCGTTTTGCATCGTCACAAATTCATCGGCGTTGTTGGCCCAGCTTTGAGTCGTCATTTCGACTTTCGCCTGAGCCTGCACGCATACGAGCGCCGTAGCGCACGCGATGAACGGCAGGATACATCTTTTCAACATAAGTAAGCTCCAATAAGGAATTAAAAAAATGGACTGAAATTTCAGATTAAATTTTCCAACGATATCATATACTTTCCATTAAAACACATTTTACCCATTTTGTCAACAAAGAGGGAGCAAATATTCCAAAAAAAGTTTAATTTTATCGAAAATTTTAAGAAAAGAACGACTTTAATCCCGCCTGACGTTTAAACAGAAGGGAAATTTTAAGATTTTTAGGGAATCACTGATTTAATCCTCACTTTCAAAAATTCTGCAATATATAATAGCAAAGCTTCTTAAGTCATTTTCAGACATCATTATTTCACTTGA
>CAYTLK010000061.1:18044-23908 GCA_964438515.1 uncultured Planctomycetaceae bacterium | reverse complement strand
CGCAAAAATACGTAATATTTTGGATATTGAAACATTTATTCAAACGGCCTCGTCCTGTTTCAGCAAAACCATGCCAGAATTATTTCAAACACGTGATAAAACTGGTTTCAGGCTTGCGAATATGTATAAAATAAGTCTGAACTCACACTAGCCAATGAAGCCCTGCTATATGATCTTCATCGGGATGTGTCGAAATAAAACGTACAATATTTTTTCCACGCATCATATATAAAATTTCATGCAATATATCATTTACAGAAAATTTGTCCATACAACAATCGATAATTGTAAAATTACTATTGTTGTGTTGGATGTAAAACATATCCCTATTTCCCACTGAAAATGATTTTACAATTGACATTTTATTTCTCTTTCTGCTAAACTGACATCAATAACAGGCGGATGTTGAGACGAATTCAACCTCCGCCACAGTTCAACTCAATGATTACTTCTCTTTCCGGACACCTTTAAACGGCTTGCCGTCTTTTTTACCATCCATAAATTGTCCGTTATTCGCGTCGCGTTTAGTCCAGTTTTCCGTTACAGGATTCTGTACTTGCGAACGCTGTTTGACCGCACCATTACGATGGTTGTCGCCTTTCGGCGGATTCGTAGCCATAATCTTACCTCCTTTCTACTTATTCTCAAAATCCCTTAAATTACCCGCTCATAAGCAATTTCCATACTCGTGAGAGACGATTGTTTCACGACTTTGGGCCTTCCAGCTCCCTCTGTTCCTTCTCAATTTGCTGAATACTTTTATCCGGCGTTGGGAGGTCTTCGGGCATTGTACCGCCAAGGTCTTTGATGGTTTGACGTATCTTTTTCCCGACTTCAAAATGTGTTTGATTGGCTTCTTTTTTGCCTTGAATGTTGTCGCGCCGCAACTTTTCTTCCGTTTGCGTTGCACGAAAGAGATTGGCTGCCAGCTCGGTACTTCCCATGTGGTCGAGAATCTGCTGATTTTTCTTCAATCTCTTGTTCGTACAAATATCATTCACCTTCAAACCACCGTAAAGTCCCTGATAACCAGCGTTTTGGAAGATGGCAAAATCCTGATGTTCTACAACTCCTGCTCCTGCTGCAGCTTCTGACAGTGATGTTCTCGCGCCAGCCAAAATTCGATTCCTTCTTCCGTGTTGTGCTTGATGTTTTCAAACGTCTGTACACTGTAATGTTCTAATTCATTCATATTCGATTCGCCTCAAGTTTCATTTAGGATTCAGCCAAAATCATACACGCTTTTGTACGATTAATTATACAGATTTATTTTATAAAGTCAATTGTTAGAAATAAAAAAACGTGATTATTATACAGATTCGACTAAAATTTCTATTTTTATATTAGAGGAGGTTCTAACCTGAATATTTTATCGGGGGGCACTATTTAAAAAGCAATTTGTAGTAGAATAGCCGTAAATTAAGCATCAAAACCACATCTTAACCCAAAAATAGCCACGACACAGTGTGATAAAAAATCATAAAATTACAAGTTTCTCCGGAACAAAAAGTTTCAGCTGAGGGCGGAAACATCACCTCATCCAGCGGACGGCTTTGACCAACACGGAGATTGAAACGTCGTACTGCGACACGATTCGGCTCCGACTCCTCCTCATGGGTGCACTCCCTCGAAAGGGTGCGTCGAGCGTTGGATAATATGATGACCGCCTCTAAAAATCAATTTCGAGGGGTGAAATGCGAATCCCCCTTATTTCAAGTTCGTTTGAAAAATTCGACAATCTTTTCAAAAGGAATCTTCTCAAAATTGTCGTAAAGGTCCACATGAGTCGCACCAGGAACAATCTGTAGCTCTTTATTGCTCCCCGTGAGCTTTTTTTGAACGCATCCTCACTGAAATAACGAGAGTGCGCATTTTCGCCATGAATCAGCAGGCACACAGAACGAATCTCGTTGCTGTAGGTCAGAATAGGCGTGTTGATGAAAGAAAGAGGGGACGTTTTGTTCCAGCCTCCATTCGAGTTCAACGAACGTTCGTGATACCCGCGCGGCGTTTTGTAATCCGCGAAGTAATCCTTCACAAACTGCGGCGCGTTCTCGGGCAAAACATCGGGGACGCCGCCTCCCAGCTCGTACTACCCCTTCCGAGCATCCGTCAGACGCTGCGCATTCAGCTGTTTTCGAAGTTCGTAACGTCCGTCCGCATCCATCGAATCGAAATAACCGTGGCGCAGACTCGACTCATATCGTACATCGTAATCGCCGCAGTTCCGCGAATGCGCGTGTCGATAGCCGCCGCGTTGAGCGCCAGACCGCCCCAGCCGCAAATTCCGATGATTCCGACGCGATTTTCGTCCAAAAAATCAAGCAGAGAGAGAAAATCGACGGCAGCCGAAAAGTCTTCCGTAATTAATGTCCGGTGACGCAACGTATCGCGGCTCGCCCGCACTTTCTCTCGTAAAAGAGGGGTCAAACGCCAGCGCCACAAAACCGTGTGCCGCCATTTCCTGAGCGTAAAGTCCCGGAGACTGTTCTTTCACCGCGCCGAAAGGACCGCAGACCGCAATCGCCGCGTAAGAATTCGTGTCGTCGAAATCCTTGGGGAGGTAGAGGTGTCCCGCAAGTTCAATTCCAAATCGATTCTTGAAACGAACATCCTCTGTTTTGATTTCCGGATTGATTTTGAAGACCCGAGTGTCTTTTGCGATACGATTCATTTGAGGTTCTTTTTTCTGAATTTGAGGATTTTCAGCCGTCGCGAGGCTCAAGAAGCCGCAGAGCGAAAAAATGACTGTGAGGAAACTTTCATATTTATGGTCCCTTTCTTTGGAGGCGGCCTGAATTTATTCGCGGCGATTCTTAAAAACCAAGTGATTTTTGACGATCGCCAGTTTCAACTGTCAAGCGACTTTGCGGAATGAGGGTTCAAACTATTTCGATCGGAAAATCCTTCAGAGGGTCGGAGATCCGAATGACTTTCTCTCCCGAAAGTAACGCGTCAAACGATTTTCCAACAATTTCCGCCCGCCAGCCACGCGCAAGAAGAGGCGTCTGAGTCGGCGCTCCGCTAATCTTAAGCCGCCACGCAATCCACTCCCGTACGTCCGTCGGCGTCGCAACCAACGATAACGCTAACTCCTTTTCGTGACAAATCGAACCCAGAATCGCGTGCAAAAATCCTCCCAGCACCATTAATTTCGTACAGGAATACTGCGACGTAATTTGAGGACAGCTCGATTCCGGAATAGACGCAGCCATTGAGATGCAAATCGAAAGTTCAGGGAGCTGATAATGTAAATCTTCCCGTTCCATCCCGCGGATGCTGCGGATTCCGCGAACGTCCGAGATTTTTCGTTTCGCAAGCTCCAAAATCAAATCGTCCCGCAAAACGTGACGAGCAGAACAGTTGCGCTGCTGTGCAATTCGGTCGCGCCACTTCCAAAGCGCCCGCACAATCGCAAGTTCATGCGGCTCCCACTTCGAACCGTTGAGAATTCGCCGCCAGCGTTCGGGAGAAACGAGATGTTCGATTCCGCACATCCAGCTCGCAATTTCATCCTGGAACCAGTTCCAACGGTTTTTTTTGAGAATCATTTGGGCGAGAATGTCGCGCACATCGTGTAAATACGCAATATCGTCGACCGCGTACGCCAGTTGGCGCTCACTCAAGGGACGGAATTTCCAGTTGGAACGCGACTCGGTGCCGGGTGTATGAATGTTGAGAAAATGTGCAACGATGTTGGAATAACCGGCCGGATAGTCGCCGCTGATGATTCCCGCGGCGATTTGCGTGTCAAAAACTTTTTTCGGAAAGCGGCCGGTGTAACGCCAGCAGAATTCCAGTTCCAAACGTCCAGCGTGCACGATCGTTTCGTGGGTTCCGTCCGCAATGAGATTCCAAAACGGCGTGACGTCCATTCGGTTTGTGAGCGGATCGATGATGAAATTTCCTTCCGGTGTGGCGGTCTGAATCAAACATAAAAGAGGCTGATAGTACCGCTCTGCAATGAATTCTGTATCGAGACCGATCCATTCGAAGGCGCGCGCTTTCGCACACCATTGTTCTAAATCGGAAGACTCATTGATGATTGTAAAAAGATGAGGTTGCGACATGAGGAAAAGTCTGTCCAATATTCTGTCAAAATGAAAGTGTACAAAATTCAGCAGGCGGAGAATCCGAACTCCCCGCCCGCTGCCGATTTTTGTCAGTCAATTAGAGGAATAGGAACGTCATTATGAGCAAAATCGGGAAGAGGATTCCAAAGCTGTAAACCATGTACCCGAAGAAGCTCGGCATTTTGACGCCCTCTTCTTCAGCAATCGCCTTCACCATAAAGTTCGGCCCGTTTCCGATGTAGGTCATTGCGCCCATAAAGACGGACCCAAGTGAGACCGCCACGAGGACTTTCGCGGCAATTCCTGCTTCGATCGGCATCGCTTCGATGTTCATTTCGCTGTTGGACGCCTTCAATTCCGCCACTTTCGCCTCGGCTGCGCTTTTTTCTTTCGCGTTTCCGTCCTGATAAATGACCAGCTCTCCTCGTTTTTCAGCGTCCAGAGTGGCCGTTTTTCCAACGGTGCTGAATACAACGTAGGTCGGCGCATTGTCGAGAACGCTCGAGAGCGAACCAGTCGCCCAGAAGAAGGAGTGCGTGTCGTCGACGCCCATTCCGAGTTCGCCGCCTTTTTCGTTCAGAATTTGAAGCGGAACCTGCATGCAGATGAAGATTCCGAAGAACAAAGCCGCCACTTCCGTGATGGCGCCGAAATTGAAGCGGTTGTTGAGACGCACTTTCGTATTTCCGAGAACGAGCGAAACGAACACGAGTCCGAGCTGAACGATTTCACGCAGATACATCGGGGCGTGCCACTCGGTGCCGGGGAACGCTTTTTTCGGGTCGAGCAGCGCAACAGCGAGAATGACGCCGATCAAAAGCAGCGCGTTCGGAAAAATACCGAGGAATTTCAGCTTTCCGGCTTCCACATTGTCGAGCACGATATCCGTACTGGTCTCTTTCGGATACGAAATGAAACGATCCCACATGTAGTAAATCACCAGCAGAACGCAGTTCGTAAAGAGCCATTCTTTCCAAAGGCACATGGTCCACGTGAAACCAACGCCGGCGAGATAGCCGAGGAAAAGCGGCGGGTCACCCGTCGGAAGGAGGCAGCCGCCACAGTTGCAGACCGCGAAAATGAAGAAAATGACCGTATGAACTTTGAACTTGCGTTCCTTGTTGGTTTCCAGCAGCGGACGAATCAGAAGCATTGCAGCGCCCGTCGTTCCGATAAAGCTCGCAAGAGCGGCACCGATCGCGATGAAAATCGTGTTGGTCATCGGTTTCGCTTTCAGGTTTCCTTCGACACGAATGCCGCCGGCGATGCTGAAAAGTGCGAAAAGAAGAACGATGAACGGAACGAATTCGTCAAAAATCGCGTTGGCGAAAATCGTCCACATACGTGCTCCCGCAGTGTCGTCACAAAGATGTGCGGCCGACAGTGCGTGCCAGTGCGACTCCAAAACGCCCGTGTGCGCAAATCCGTAATAAAGCAGCGTAATAACGCCCAAAAACGCCGCCACGTAGAAACGGTGCAGGTTGCTTTCCCACCAGTGTTCCGTCGCGGGAATAAGCGGCAAAATCGCAATTGCGAGAAGAAGAAGCGCAAACGGAATCACCATAAAATACGGTGGAAGTGTCGGTTCCGCATGGGATTCTGCCGATTCTTCTGCCGTTTCGGATGCGGCTTCAGAAGGAGCGGCGGCTTCCGTTGTTGTTGCGGGCGCGTCTTCCGTCGTCGCCGTGGATTCAGACGTCGGAACGGCCTCTTCTACCGCAGGTGCGGGAGTTTCGGTTTCTGCCGGAGCGACGGTTTCAGTTTCTGCCGGAGCGACGGTTTCAGTTTCTG
>CAYTLK010000061.1:0-17944 GCA_964438515.1 uncultured Planctomycetaceae bacterium | reverse complement strand
CTGCCGGAGCGACGGTTTCAGTTTCTGCCGGAGCGACGGTTTCAGTTTCTGCCGGAGCGACGGTTTCAGTTTCAGCCGGAGCGACGGTTTCAGTTTCTGCCGGAGCGACGGTTTCAGTTTCTGCCGGAGCGACGGTTTCAGTTTCTGCCGGGACGGGGGCGTTTTCCGCCGGGACCGTCTCTTCGACCGCTTCAGCACCGTGCTGCTCGGCTTCAAGAATGAACTGGGTTGCTTTTTGCGGATACCCCAAAACAAGGGCGACGATATACGCAGCGATAATCACCGCGATTGCGACGGCAGCAAGCTTGTAAGATTTGCTCGGGTCGCGGACGGCATGAGATTCTTCACTCATGTTGAACTCCTTTGGGAAAATTTCACACTTTCATGGACACATCAGTCCAATTAAAAATATTTATATTATTGAAACTTATTTTGAGAAAAAAAACAAGCCCCCCCTGCCTGAAATTTTCAGAAAAAACCAAAAATTTGCGTTATTTACCGGGTTTTGATTTTTGGACATTAAATATTCATGCAGGATGGGGGAATTGGAGAAAATCTAGGAACGATGCTTCCTGCGGGAAAGTATCTGCAAAATGAAGAATGGACCGCCCAAAAGGGCCGTCAGAATTCCAACAGGAATCTCGTCGGGAAACGAAATCGTTCTGGCGGCCGTGTCGCATAAAATCAATAATGCGGCGCCCCCCATAAAAACGGCGGGAAACAGCAGACTGTGACGGGTTCCGAACCAGCGGCGCATGATGTGCGGAACCATCAGTCCCAAAAAACCGATGGGACCGCAAACCGAAACCACCGCCGCAACAAGAAGCGAGGCCGTTACAAGCAGCCGATTCCGCACCCTCGTGACGGAAACGCCTCTCGAAACCGCCACATCTTTTCCCATACAAAAAAGGTCCAACTCGCGATGATGATAAAAAAGGACGGCCGCCGTGGGAAGAATCCAGGGAATGAGCGTCCAAATGGGTCCGTACCCTCCGCCGCGATCCAGCCCGCCCATCGTCCAGCGCAGCATTCGCACCGTTTGTGTGGGGTCGCTCAAGTATTGCAGAAGCATGATGAGACTCGAATAGAAAAAACTGATCGCGACGCCCGCAAGAAGAATGTCGCTGTCCGTCGTCGAGCCTGAAAAACGAACAATCACGTAGATGAACGCGAGCGTTCCCAGCGAGCCGGTGAAAGCCGCAAGCACCAGAGGGGAAATCGCCGGGAAACATTGAAACAACAGCGCCCCGGAAGGCGTCAGCGCAAGCAGAAAGGACGCTCCCAGCGCCGCACCGCTTGCGGTCCCCAAAGTGAAAGGAGTCGCGAGAGGATTGCGAAAAACCGCTTGAAAAACCATTCCGGAAATTGCGAGCGCCCCGCCGGCAAGCGTCGCCGACAGAAGCCGCGGCACACGGAGGTTCCAAAAGACCCAATTCCACACGTCGCCCATCTTCGGACCGACAAAAGGAGCCGTTAGAAAAATAAGCAGAAACAGTAGAAAAACAAACAGTAATCTTTTCACATACCACTCCGGGAAGCATACAAAAAGGCGCAAAGCCGAAACTGTGCGCCTTTCCAAAACGTTTCAAACCGCAAACTTACTGAATGAATTTGATTTTTTCAACCAGCGTTTTTACAGTTCCATCCGGCTGTCTCTCTCCAGTACAAATACCGACCATTTTGAGTACGTATCGGTAACGGAGCGAATCGCGGCCCGGCCCGCCCCATCCCAGTTCAATCTCAAAATCTTCCGGAGCTCCGGTCGAATCGCCCATAGCGGCACGAATTCTCGAACGTACTTCCGTCTCGTCGGGGTCCGTCGCAGTCTTCATTTTGCAGGATTTGTCCCCCACAAAGACCTTGGACAGATTTCCGTCGGAATCACTCACAAGAGTAATTCGCAAAGGAGTCGTGACCACATCATTTTCACTTGCCTGAGCAGACCCAGGCTTTGGCAGCCGCAGGTAAAAGTCGCCTTCTGGATCGACAATATTCAACGTCAAAATGAAGAAAATCAACAACTGAAACACCATGTCAATCATCGGTGTCATATCGCCTTTGACTTCTTGATCTGATTTTTTCGCACGAGCCATTTTCTAATCCTTTATACGACCAAACTAATTACCCACTTTTGCCGTTGCGCGCAAGGCGAAGTTTTCAATATCGGCTTCCTGACAGGTGTGAATCACACGATTCACGAAACCGATGGGAGCGTCTTTGTCCACACGCAAAATGACGGTCATGTCCTTCGCACTTTTTTTCTTCTCGGATTTGACGAATTTAACCTCTTTGTCCATTGCGAGCTTCAAACGCTTCAGGTCTTTATCACCCATGAATTCGTCAGCGCCCAGCAGAACACTGTAGTCGTTCTTGTGGTTTTCCTGCTTGGCGATCTGCAAAGTGACCGCATTGGGGACGGGCTGTTCCGGCGGTTTCACGATGTCGTTTTCCGGCAGTTTCACACGCGCGTTCTGGTCCGCATCGGCAAAATTAATCAAAATCATGAAGAAAATTAATAGCTGAAACACCATGTCGATCATCGGCGTCATATCGCCTTCGGCACTGTCGCCAACCTCTTTTTTTCTTGCCATTTTTACCTCCTTACGAGTAAAACCGAGGGGTAATTATTTCTTCTGGGCAGCAGCCAAAAGTTTACCGATCAAATCTTCACTGATGGATCCGACTTCAAAAACGGTACGATTCAGTCTGTTTTTCAGAATGAGTAAGATTGCGATTGCAGGAATTGCGACGATCAGTCCGACCAAAGTGGTGAACATAGCAGTCGAAATACCGCCTGCCAGTTCGTTCGGTTTCGGCGCGGCAGTAGCGGTAGCAATGACTTGGAAGGACATAATCATACCGTGGACCGTACCGAGCAGTCCGACCATGGTGGAAGTACCAGCAATAAGACCGATGTAGCTCAAACCCTGTTCAAAACTCATCGAAATATCATCGGAGGTTTCCTGCATTGCCGCCACGGATTTATCGTATCCGGAGGAAACTTTTGCCATTCCGGTGGCGAGGACTCTTCCCAGATACGTGTCATCTTCTTTGACGAGTTCGTACGCTTCGGAAAATTGTCGGTTGGTGACGAGTTCTTCAAACTGCGCCTGGAGGTCGGCGGGGACGTTTTTGCTGTGTCCGAGAGCGATGAAGTATTTGATGGCCAAAGCGACGAGGGCGAAGGAAATCGCGAGGAATACGATACTGTAAAGCGGGCCCAGTGAACGGAAGGTCCACATCAGAACGCTTTCTTTCGTCGCGCCGCTGTCTGCCGCTGCTGCATCTCCTGCGTCTTCGTCTGCCGCCATAACGACTTGCGTATCTCCCATCGTGGCGACCGCAACCGTTCCCGCCTGGATGCCGAACATTGCAAAAACATAAAGACCAGCGGCCAACCAATTGAGCAAACTTCTTTGCTTCATTATATCCTCCGAGAAAATGAATAAGGTTTTTAACGAATCATTTATTTGTTAAAATCATGTCGGAAAAGGTCCGACCGACGAAGGTTTCGCGCAAGGACGCAAAACCACTAAATAACATTATTCCTATAGTTTACCCCAAATGATAAAAATATCAATCGGGGTACCGGAAAAATCACAAAAAAAATCCAAAATTTTTTGAAAAAATGGGAAAAGTTTCCCTAAACGGACTATTTTTTACCTCCGCCGTAGGTTGCGGCTTTGACGGCTTCCAAATTTTTGGCGCGCTGTTCGTCACGAAGTTCGGTACGGAAGATGGAAATCAGAGCGTCGAGCGCTTCGATGTGCAGCTGTTTGTCCTTGTTGAAAAGGAGGTGCGTGTACAGGTACGCGACGGCTGCGTCTTTCGGTTTTTTCGCATTCAAATACGCAAAACCCAGGGCATTGTATAACTGTGCGTTAATCTGATCTTCGGCAGAAACTTTGTTGCTTGCGAAAAGGGCGCGGATGTTTTTAATCGCTTCATCTGCTTGCCCGTTCAAAACCGCAGCACGAGCCAGACCGCAGGTGGCCGCGACTTCCATTTCGACTTTGACGCCTTCCAACTCCTGGTTTTTCACCATGTTCAGAATTTCTTTGTAAACCTTCTCCGCGTCAGCCGGACGTTTTTCAAGGATTGCAATCGAGCCGGACCCAATCAGACCGCGAGCTTTGAGAATCGGGGCGTTCTTCGCCTTTTGAATGACATCGTACGCATTGCGCGCGTTTGCAATCGCACTTTCGGTTCCTACAAGAATATTCAAATTTCCGTAAATCTCCATCGCTTCGTAGTAACGATAGAATTTGCGGCTCTCGTCTTTTTTCAGGTATTTTTCCAGTTCCTTAATCGCTTCCGAGTACGAAATGCTTCCGCTGAGCGCGCGGCCCGCAATGGCTCGCACGTAAAGGAAGTTGCATTCCTGCTTCATTCCTTCGGTGAGCTGAGCCGGATCAATCTTTTTGAGAGTTTCGAGCATGTCTTCATATCGCGCGTCCGGCAAATAGGAACGAACCTCGTCCATTTCCACAGGCTCCGCGTTGAATTTAATGTACTGAATGTCGCCGACCGGAATTTTCTCCGTGGATCCGGAGACGTTGGCGCGAACCGTGTCCGCATCCATATCGATGATCTCCGCTTTGAGATTTTCTCCGCTGTAGCGCGAAATGAGGCACTTTTCCTGAGCGCAGACGAATGAGGCTGCGCATAAAGCCATGATGAAGAAGCACACTTCCAAACGCCGTTTCATATTTGTATCTCCTTAATTCCTTTGGTCCCGAAGGACGCTGTGAGGTTTTTTTATTTTGTTTGTTTTTTGAATGATATTTAATGAAATTTGCACAATGTGTAAACTTCCGGGTTTTATTTACGAATTCGTTGCGAATATTCAAAATCGGACGCACGGGGGGCGTTTCCCCCCGCACATCGTGATTTTCTCATTCTCCGTCTTTGTTGTCGGTCGGCTTTTTAGGAAGTTTAATGACTTTTCGGACCGCAGGTTTTTCCGATTCGGGAGCCTTTCTCACAACCTTTTTGATCACCGGTTTGTCGGCGGGTTTTTCCGCGTCAGTCGGTTTCTCAGTGTCAGTCGGTTTCTCCGTAACGGGTTTTGCCGCAGCGGCGACAGCCTTTCGAACCACCTTCTTCACTTCCGGTTGGGACGCATTCTCCGAAGCCTTTTCAGGAGCCTTCTCGTGAGTCTTTTCCGGTGTGGAGTCGCCGAAGTTCAAGTCGAACACAGGCGCGTCCTCCTTTTTGGGTTCCTCCAGAATGACGGGTGAGTCGCCGACTCCCAAGGACGCCAAAACACCGGCGGCGGCAGAAGAATCAATCACTTCTTCACCGATTCCGAGCGAGACGGGACCTTCGTTTGCCGATGCGGCTTTGAATTCTGCACCGTCGGTCGGAACCTTTGCGGAAGCAAGAAGCGCCTTGCGCCGTTTGGACGATTTAGACGAATTTCCACGCATAATGAGGACGAGGAGGACGAGGAAAACGAATCCCACACCGCCGTAAATCGAATACTGCATATATTTCGGCATCGGTTTCTTTTGAGGTGTCATCATTTTTCGCGCAAAGTCTTCTTCCGAGGCCAAACGTTTGTTTTCGAGTTCCACCAGTTGATTGTTGTCCTCAATCTGCGCGTCGCTGAAAGCGTCAGCGTTCGCCGGAGCTTCTTCAACGACTTCCCGCGTCCAGTTCGCAAAACCAGTCGCTTCTTCGCCGCGCGCTTCCTGAATGCGTTTGAGCAATGCTTCGTAATCCCCTTGCAGAGATTCGTACATAATTCCGTCTTTTTCAAAGAACTCGCCGGTCGGCATACCGTCGGAATCGAGTTTCTGAACGGCTCCGCCGTAATCATCGGGAGAGTCGGAACCTGCATCATACGCGCTCTTGATGGTGTTGAATGCGGTATCAATAGCCTGTTTTCCATCGGCGTTTTTGTAGCCGCCTTTTGCCAGTCCGTAGAGGAAATTCACTTCTGCGGATTTGAGTCTGGCGTAGTAGTACATCCAGCGTTTCTGCGGGTCGCTTCCAGGAAGGATGAAGTCGTTGTGACGCCGTACGACGCCGTACCATCCGGAGAAAAGGGTTCCTTTTCCGTTGTCGTTTTTCGGGCCGGCATTCGCCATCACGAGGAGATTCGTCTTGTGCTTCATGTCGTCTGTAATCGAACGAGACCACTTGACGTACATGTTCAAAATGCGGTACTGAAGTTCCATGACGCCTTTTTTCACTGCCACCACCATACGGTAGTATTTGTCGGCGTTTTCGTAATCACCCAAGGATTCGTACGTTTCCGCAATCTTGCGCTGGAGAAGAATCGCACGGTTTTTGAGCGTCTCCTCGTCGGCGTTTGCAACGAAATTCGGGTCGGACTTCATACGTTCCAGCATGGTTTTGTACGTTTCCACTGCGGCTTCGTAGTACTTTCGCGTCTCGTCGTTGATCGCGGCGTCGGCACCCGATTCCTGACTGCCTTCCGCGAGGGAAAGGAACGTCTGCGCAATCCAGTTGAGCGACGCATAGGACGAACCGTTTTCGCGCTCGCTGATGCGTTTGAGGAATTCTTCGAAACCCGTCTGAACGACTTTCACCTGTTTCAGCGTGTCCGCATCGCCGCTCGCAACCATACTTTGCAGGTTGTCGCGCAGCTGAACACCCAAACTCATGTACTTTTTCGTGAGTTTTTCATCCATATCGCCGTCGGTTCCCTCTGCTGCGAGTTTTTCGAGACGATCCATGGCGTCAAACGCACTGTCCATATCGTTTTCCGAAACGAACGCGACGAGCGCGATGTTCAGGATTCGGTCTTTTCGTGCTTCCGTCACTGTTGGATGATTGTCGCACAGTAATTTATACGGACCGATTTTCTCGTCGCGCAGCCACGTGATTGCGCTCTTGTTGTCGCCTCGGCGGGAGTAACTTTCGCAGAGCGTCATTGCGGCGAGGAGGACCGTGTCGGTCACATCTTCAGCCGATTTCACCTGTTTTTTCAGTTTCTGCGCACCGCTTTCGAGGAGTGTGAGCGCGAGTTTCTGATACTCGTCGGCCTGTTTCTGCGAGAAGGGTTTTTTCGCGTCGTCCGCACGTTTGTATTCGATGTACATATTCCAAAGGCTGAAACCGATGGAGAGTTCGAGCGCAGCGCGGTTTTCACTCGTTTCGGGTATTTTGACGATGTATTCCTGCGCCATATCGACGGCTCCCACCAGGAGACAGAGCTTGCAGATCCGCTCCCACTCGAACGCCATCGTATCCTTTTTGATGGATTTCGGGATTGGATTTCCTGCGTCGTCCGTTTCGTTCAAACCGTATTTATCAGGTTCGTTCAGCATGGTTTCCTTCAGGCCGATTCGGGCCGCGAGGAGTTCCAGTTCGCCTCGGAACATTTCGGTAATTTCGGACTGCTGGAGGTTGAGCGTTCCGCTCTGTATCTGTTTTTTGAGTTCACGATATTCATTCACGACGAGTGCGTTCATGTACGCCAATTCGTAAAACAGGGCGTTTGAAGCATTCATGGAGCTGAAATAACGGGAAACGATGTAATCAAGCATCGTGATCGCTTCATACTGTCTTCCGGAGAAGTAAAGGATTTGCGCACGATAAAAACGGTCGAGAATCAGAATGTCGATCTGATTGATTTTCAGGATGTAACTCTTGTAGGACTCAAGCAGTTCGTACACTTCCACGAGTTTCGCGGGACTCTCGTTGACGATTTGCTGAAGCTCTTCTTTTTTGGCTTTTGCGTCTTCAGGAGTCAGTTCTTTCGCCTTTTCCGCATCGTTCCACGTCGCCAGATCCGTACGAGCTTTGAAGTAATTCGAGAATTCCTTCAGCGCGAACCTGCGCAAATCGAGGTACAAATTGTCGCGTTTGTCCGCCGGAAGTTTCAGGTTGGCCGCCTGTTTCTTCTTCAGTTCCTTGCGGTAGTTTGCAAAGGTGTAATTCGTGTCGGCGTCGCCCGCATGTTCTTCAGGGAAGTACTTTTCGTGCAGTGCGCGAATTTCATCAAGGTACGGGTTCGGCGGAATCGCGTAAAGACTCCGTACGTCGCGTTTCAGCGAGTCTTTGATTACCTGTGCGTTTTTCAGGCCGGGATTCACCTGGAGATAGTGTTCCATGTATTTAATGTATGCCAGACGCATACGAATACCGGCGTTGGTTCTTTCCATGGAATAGCTTCGCAGGACGGACCCCGCTTTTGCCGGGTCGAAACTCTGAATGCTTTCCATCAGAATCTGTTTCTGGTCGTCATTCGGCTTGAGGTTCGTGGCGGGGTCGGCGAAGATTTCGAAGTAGCATGTACAAACATCCACATAAACCTCACGCAGTTCGTCGCGGCTCACCGCTTCTTTCAAACCGCTGTACAGGTCGCCGAGGATTTCGACGGCTTCGCCTTTTCCCGTGAGTTTACCCATCTCGATGAGCATTTTTGCTTCGTTGACGTGACCTCTGTAACCGATGGGCGAGCCGGGGTATTTGTCCCAGAAGAATTTGTACTGGTTTCGAGCTTTGTCGAGCCAGTCCGTGCGATCTTTTCCATCGGGAAACGTCTTTGAGATTTCTTCGTACGTGTTTGCGAGCGCAAAACGCAAATTATGCAGTTCTCCCAGCATTTCATTTCGTTTTTTTGCTTGTTCTTTATCGTCGGGATTGAGCTTTTTCGCCTCCTCGACGATGCTTTTCACATACGTTGAGAGGAAATCCACGTTTTTCAAGAGTTCGGCGCGGGAGAGACCGGCGTTTTTCTCTTTTTTCTCTGCGAATGCTTTCTTGCGTTTTTCGAGATCCGCTTTTTCCTCATCAGTGAATTTGGACGCATCGACAGCCGACGGGTCGTCCGCACTTCCAATCGCGTTAAAGACGAGCGCTTTGTTCAGACGAATGTTCGGCAGAAAACCGATGGCCATGTAGTAATACTCGCCTGTGGGATTTCCCTTAATGTACTGATCCAGCAGCTGAATGGCGGCATCGTACTTTTCGAGACGTTCTTCGTTTTTCTTTGCGAGTCCCGCAGATGCTTCCGTCAGAACGGCCAATTGAAACAAGTAGCCGGGTTCAAATGCTTTCGGCAGTTCCCCATCTGCTTTCATTTGTTCCAATCGATAAATTCCCAGATCGCTGAACCCATTGTTTCGCGCCTGGTCAATGAATCGTTCCAATTGAGTTTTGGCTGCGTCACCTTCGTCCGCAGCGCTGCAGGGACATTGCAACAGCGTCCAGGAGCACGCCGTTATCAAAAATAATTTCAGGAAGTCGTTCGACCGGTTCCAGAGCATTTCACATTCTCCTCTACGATTATCTATCCTTTTTGGATTATTCCAAAAGTTGTGTCTTTTTATCTGTGGGTAGAAGCCCAAAATAATTGCACTATTTCAATCTCTCTATTTTAACCAGAATTGGGGGGGTTTTGCAATCCTCCCCACCCCAAAATTTCGGATTTTTTCCAAAATATCCAAAAATAGTTTCGTACATAATTCGAATATGGAGATTCTATTGATTTTGAGGGAAACGCAGGATGCGTCTTCGGGAGAAAACCATCGGTTTGAAAATTTGTGAAAATTTCTCTTGACAAAATAAATAGAATGTGTACAATAGTAGAAGTGTTGAAAGACAAGGAAAATTTTACGCAGTTTTACCCCTTTTCCAAGGAGTTTTCAGGATGCGTGGTACAGATAATGAATCGTTTCGTCAGATCCTTCTGGCGATGCGTGCCCGACTGGTTGGCGATGTGACGCATATGGCGGATTTGGCGCTGAACCGCAGCGAGGCGGAGCTTTCGTCGATGCCGATACATATGGCAGATGTAGGGACGGACACTTTTTCGCAGGATTTTACGCTTCGAATGATGCAGTCTGGTCACGATACGCTGAAGCAGATTGATGAAGCGCTGAAGCGGATTGATGAAGGAACGTACGATGTGTGCGAGGTGTGCGGCGCTCGAATTCCGAAAGGGCGTCATCAGGTTGTGCCGTACGCGACGCTTTGCATTCGGTGTGCTGAAAAAGAGGAAGACAATAAAAAATGAATTCACCTGAACAAAAATTCCCAGGCATACGTTATGCGTTGTTCCTGGCGGCCATTTTTGCCTGTTTCATGCTGGACATTGCGTCGAAAACCATGGTTTTCAATCGCTGCGGGCTGCCGGGCTGTGTTCCGGAATACTGGCTCATTCCCAACGTGCTGGGGATTCAAACCAGCTTGAACGAGGGCGCGCTGTTCGGAATGGGACAGGGATTTTCGTTCGTCTTTTGTGCGATTTCGATCGTTGCGGTCATTCTGATTTCCGTCTGGCTTTTTGTTTTGGGGAACGCGCGGAGTTTGTTCTGGACGCTGACGCTTGGGATGATGACCGGCGGCGTTTTGGGAAACATGTTCGACCGACTTGGGCTTCACGGGATACGCTGGCCGTGGGACATTACGGCGCTGGACGGAACGTTTCTTCACAAGCAGGGGGACTCTGTATTTGCGGTACGCGACTGGATTTTAGTGATGTTGGGTTCGTATCACTGGCCGAACTTTAATCTTGCGGACTCGTTTTTAGTCGTCGGAGCGGCCCTCATTTTGATTCACGTATTCTTTTTCGAAAAGACTGAGGCGTAAAACGGAAAAACGCGTCCGATTTCTTTTCGCGACGTGTTTTTCTCTTTTTCACACGCACACTTTCCCGCGCACACTCTTTTTTTACATTTTCTCACTCTCTGAATTTTCTTTGCAAATTTTCAGTAAAAATTAAAGCATTATAACGATTTTTCCGAAAGTATAAACATCTTTAGTGCACGGACCATTGGTAAGGTTCGTCACGAAATAAACGGATTCAACTTGAAAATCTCGCTTTGAGCGGTTACAGAAGCAGTCGTCTCGCATCAGCGTGAACGACGGAGAAGCGGAAATTCAAATTGCGTCAGTTCTATGCTGGTTCTACAATGAAATTCCGTTTTCATAAAGACTGCAAGAGCCGTGGTGCGCAGCTCCAACGGCGGACGGGAAAACTGAAATTCAAAATAGTGTTAGTATAAATACATTTGAAAGGATTCGTCCAGAATGAAACGTACACATGTATGTGCGGGAGCATTGCTCGCACTGTGTAGTTCCTTCAGTAATGTTTATGGAGACGCTCCTCACATCAGTACGGTGACGGAAAAAGGTCTCAACACACACATTCACGCATCGGAAATCGAGCAAGGTCTCGAAGTTCCGGAAGGATTGGAAATTGCAGACCACGAACCTTCCTATTGGGAGAAAGTGGAATGGGGCGTCATCGCAGACGGCGTCGTCCATGGAAATGTCGGCGCCGACGCATGGAAAGACCTGGCGGACGGCGTGTACAGTCTCGATTTAGAGGCGCTGTTCCCGTATAAGGAAAACGGAGCCGCCTATGTTCTGATTGAGGCCGGCGGGGGAGAAGGCGTCGATGGCCGTATCGCGACGTTTTCAGGTTTTTGCGGCCACTCGTGGGGCGGAGATTCTGATTTTGAAGTCTCGGAAGTCTGGTACGAACACCAATGGTTCGACAGTCACCTACGCGGACGAATCGGAAAAATCGATCTCACAACGGATTTTGACGCAAATGCGTACGCGAACTGCGAGCACGAACAGTTTCTCTCAAACGGTTTCATCAACAACCTCGCAGCAGAAATACCTGAAAACGCCTTCGGAGGAATGCTGTGGCTGGAACCGTCGGAAAACCTTGCTTTCGGGGCGGGCTGCCAGAGCAATAACGATTGGGACGACGTGTTTCATGATGGGTTCGGGATTCTCGAACTCGATTGGAAGCCCCTCTTTTTCGAACATCAGGGAAATTATCGGTTTTACGGCTGGGCGAGCGCGCATCGGAGCGTGTACGACGAGGAGTCGCAAGAGGTTGCGGCGGGATACACGAATTACGGTTGGGGATTTTCCTTCGATCAGGAACTTTCCGGCCATTTCAGCCTCTGGATGCGTTATGGTTCCCAGTGTAATGCGGAGTTCAATGCGTTCAAGACGCACGCCACGTTCGGCGTGCAGCTGATGAGTTTTGGCGCACGGACGGAGGACGCCGTTGGAATCGCGTACGGAGTTGCAGGCCTTGCGGACGCGTATGCGGAGACGATTGAAAACGCGGAAGATGAACGACATATAGAGTTGTACTATCGTGTGAATCTGAACCGTTTCATTTCCATGACGCCGAATTTGCAGTGGGTCGAAAATCCCGAAGGGGATGCGGCTCGCGGCGGAGTTCGGGTGTTCGGACTGCGCGGAACCTTAAAGATGTAGGACGATTTTAACGGATTTGCTTTTCAGGGAGCGTAAAAAATAATGAACGAACGTTTTTCAAGATGGTTTTACGCTTTCTGCGCCGCATTCCTTTTGATTCCTTTTTTGATTTTCATCCTGGGGTGGGGGCGTCTCGCATTCAGTCTCCCGCTCGGGTTTTTCAGCGTCGCGGTACTGGTTCAGTGGTTCCGAAAGACTGAGTTTCCCGTCATTCCATTCGCGGAAAACCGAAGAACGCTCGCGATCGTTTTTCTTCTGTGCGTCGGCTGGGTTTTTGCATCGGGAGTCGGCGGTTATACGTACCAGAATTACGATCATTACTACCGAAACGCCGTTCTTTTGGACCTCATTCATTACGACTGGCCCGTCACGTGCAGCGGACAATCGCTCATTTACTACTTCGGTTTCTATCTGATTCCAGCTCTCGGCGCCAAAATCGCGGCGTTTGCGGGACTCGGAGCGCGGTGCGCGTTTGAAATTGCGGAGTTTCTCTGTTTTTTGCAGACTCTTTTCGCGGTTTTTGCTGTATACGTTTTGATTTCGCTGAAGTTACGGCGTTTCACGCTTTGGACGATGATTTTCTTCATTTGTTTCAGCGGTCTCGACCTGATTCCGTATCTGCTGTACTATCGCAGTGCCGTGGACGGGCCGGCATTCATGGGTGTTTGGGCGAAAATCTCCGCTTTTTGCGGAATGAGCCGCGCGCCGAACCTCGAATGGTACACGATGCCGTGGCTCAACAGTTCCGCAACGGGGCTGCTGTTTTGGGTTTACAATCAAAGTGTGCCGTTCTGGCTCGGAATGGCGCTGATTTTCACGCTCCCGGACCGACGTGCGACGCTGTTTTTTTACGCGCTCCTGTTTCTCACGTCGCCGTTTCCCGCCGTGGGACTTTTCCCGCTTGTCGTCTGGCAGATGTTACGGGCAAAAGACAAGAATTTCTCTCTGTTTGAAATTGTACGAAACTTCACAACTCCTTTGAATTTACTTTCGATTTTTGTCGTCGGAATCATTGCTCTTTTTTATCGTGGGAATCTCTCCGCCGGCGTCACGCGTTTTGTGCTTCCAGAAAATGCGGCGCAATGGGGGACTTTCGGCGTTTATTTCGTTACGGAATTCATCGTTTGGCTCGTTTTCATTGGGAAAAAGTGGGACGCACCGCTTGCGATTTTGTTTTTTGTCGTCCTTGCGTCGTCCTTTTTCAAACTTGGAAGCGGCAGCGATTTTGCGATGCGGGCGGCGATTCCGTTTTTCATGTACCTCATGTTTCGACTGCTTCAGCGCTGGTATTCGGACGACGTTTCGAAAGCGTTTCGAGTCGCGTTTCTCGTCGTTTTTCTGCTTGGGTGTGCGACGCCGCTCATGGAATTCAAACGTTGTGCGGGAAACACCGTCATGACGATTTTGCGGCCGGAGAATCCGAATTATTACATTCGCGACGAGCGTCTTTCCTCCGTTTTTGATTTGGAGGAGCTTGAAGATCCATGCTGGCGCAATTTCTGCGGAAAAAGAGACCCGCGATTCTTTCGATGAACCCTCAGGAAACGCCGGAAAACACGGGCGAAACGCAAAGACGGAGAGTTTTTGTACGTATTCTCGACGAGGACGCCCGCCCAAAGAATGAGCGGACGTCTGCTGGATGCGTGTGATGCGCAGGATGTGCAGGGAACGCAGGTTCCTTCGGGGGAGGGAAAAATCACATAAATTCCCAGCCGCGCGCGGGGATGGCGATCGGATACTCCCCTTTCTCGTTGGGGAGAGTGGGCGGGACCGCGTCCCAGCTCCAGGATTCCGGTTTGGGCAGTTCTTCGGCAAGCATTTCCTCCCAGGTCACGCGCTGGCCGGAGTATGCAGCCATGCGTCCCAGCAGGGCGGTACCAGTGGAATTGGCCATATAGTCTCCGTTATTGACGTAAATCTCTCCGCCGCTGCGAATGGCGTCGATGAGGGTTTTGTGCTCCCACCGATAACCGGTGAAGGGTTCCCGACTCCCTTTGGAAGCGTTTTCACCGAAGATTTCCAGTACCGAGCCGCAATTTCCGATTTTCGCCCAGCCTTTGGAGCCGTAGAGCGTCGTGACGGCATTCCCCCACGCGCCGGGAATCTGGCGGGAATTGGCCTGAATCATTCGGCCGTCTTCCAGTTCGTACGTGACCGCCATGGAATCGTACATGTCGCCCGTGTCGGCCTGTCGGCGTGCCAGTCGTCCGCCAAAACCAATCGCTGCGGTGGGTGTGGGGTCTCCCATGCACCACAGAGCCACATCAATCTGGTGAATCGTGACGTCATTAATGTACTCGCTGGCCATCCAGCAGAAATTGACCCAGTTGCGCATTTGGTACTTCATTTCCGTATCGCCTTCCTGACGCAGACGGACCCAGAGCTGTCCTCCCATTCGGTTCGCCACGGCAGAAACGACGTTTCCAATCGCTCCCTCCTGAATTTTAGCCACAAGTTCCCGCGAATTGGGCTGATACCGGTTGCAAAGTCCGGAAACCAGATTGAGTTTTTTCTGTTTTGCCGCCTCGACGGCTTCCAGAATCATCCGGATTCCCGCGCCGTCCACCGCCACAGGTTTTTCTGCGAACACGTGCTTTCCTGCCTCAATCGCCGCCTTGAGCATCATCGGTCGAAAATGCTGCGGCGTGGCCAAAATCACATAATCGATATCCTGTTCCAGTATCTTTTTATACGCATCGAATCCGCTGAAAATCATGTCGTCCGGGACGGTCGCCCGGTCGCCGAAAGCGGCTTTCAGCATGGGAACGGCCGCTTTGGCCTTTTCCTCAAAGAGGTCGGCGACGCAGACGAGTTTCACGTTTTCGTCCGCTCCCAGAGAGTCGCCTGCCGCCCCGCAGCCGCGCCCTCCGCAACCCACCAGTCCGATTTTCAGCATGCTGCTTTCACCGGCATAAATCCTGCTGGTGCCGGAAAATGCGGCCGCTGCCGTCATCGTGAGGGCAGACGTTTTCAAAAAAGCCCTGCGGGAAGGTTTTTGGGGAGTGCGTTCGTTTGGCATGGTGGGTTCCTTTCGTAGGTTTTGCCTGAAATTCCGTCGGAAAATCGGGGAAGTTCAGGAAATTCCGAATCAAAATCAAAAGACAGCCGCTAAAAAACACCGTGTTTTTGAGGGAGTGCCTTCTCAGAATGTTATTTTAGCACAGACGAAATAGTTTGTCAAGCGTTCGGACGCAAATAGATCCAAAATACAACCGTGTTAAATTGAAAAACGTTCAAAAACAACAACCCCTGGGAGCGCAGTCATCCTGCCCGCAGTCGCGAGCCGCGACGGGGCTTGCTTACGGTCCGACATATTGAAAAACAAACAACGATTCCCTGAAAATTAAAGTGTAACGAGTATATCCACACTTCGTGGTCTCTGGGAAAAGGGAGGACGGTTATTTTTCAAGTTTGGCGCTCTCATTTTACCGCTTGGAATGGGATTTCGTTTTTCTTCGCATACTCTTCCGCCATCGACCCTTTCGACGCCTGGATGGTCAACCTCTCGCACTCACTGAACGCCTCATAGCCAATCCTCTTGACGCTGTCGGGAATCTTGACGCTGGTCAACCCCTCGCAGCCGCTGAACGCATAATTGCCAATCTCCGTGACGCTGTCGGGAATCTTGACGCTGGTCAACCCCTCGCAGCCGCTGAACGCATGAACGCCAATCTCCGTGACGCTGTCGGGAATTGTGACGCTGGTCAAACCCTCGCAGCCGCTGAACGCATAATCGCCAATATACGTGACTCTGTCGGGAATCTTGATGCTGGTCAGGCCCGTACAGCCGTTGAACGCCTCCCTGCCAATCCTCGTGACGCTGTCGGGAATTGTGACGCTGGTCAAACCCGTGCAACCGTCGAACGCACTCTTGCCAATCTCCTTGACGGGCAGTTTATCGATAGAATCTGGAATGATCAAATCCCCGGAGACTTTCTCGCTTTTCGTGATTATGATATGGTTCACCTGCCGTTTGTACGAAAAATTGAGCTTTTCGTGAAATTGTGTCGGAAAATAAACTCCTTGAAAGATCTGAGGGTTGCACCAGCGGAACACGTCATAGCCAATCTCCGTGACGCGGTCGGAAATCGTGATGCGGGTCAAACCCTCGCAGCCGCTGAACGCATAATCGCCAATCACCATGACGCTGTCGGGAATCTTGACGCTGGTCAAACCCTCGCAGCCGCTGAACGCATAATCGCCAATATACGTGACTCTGTCGGGAATCTTGATGCTGGTCAGGCTCGTACAGCCGTTGAACGCCTCCCTGCCAATATACGTGACTCTGTCAGGAATCGTGATGCGGGTCAGGCCCTCGCAGCCGCTGAACGCACCATCGCCAATATGCGTGACGCTGTCGGGAATCTTGACGCGAGTCAAATCCTCGCAGGAAGCGAACGCACCAGCGGCAATATACGTAACGTTGTCGGGAATCTGGTATTTTTTGGCCGCACCGCAGGGATAAGCGAGGAGTATTTTTCCGTCCTTGGTAAACAGAACCCCTGCTACGGATTTAAAGTTAGGATTTCTTTGTGAGACTTTGATTTCGGACAACTGAGTACAGCCTTTGAACGCCCAACTGAAAATCTTTGTGACGTTACCGGGAATCTTGACACAGGTCAAACCCGTACAATCCGAGAATGCGTATATGTCAATCGTCGTGACGCCATCAGGAATCAGATATTCTTTGGCTGCGCCGCAGGGATAAGTGACAAGCTTTTTTCCGTCCTTGGTGAACAGTACTCCCGCCACGGATTGATAGGAGGGATTATTCTCTGCAACGTTGATTTCAGACAACTGAACACAGCCAGCGAACGCCATCCAGCCGATCTCCTTGACGCTGTCGGGAATCGTGACACTGGTCAAACCCGTGCAGCCGCGGAACGCATTATAGCCGATCTTCTTGACGCTGTCGGGAATCGTGACATCGGTCAGGCCCTCGCAACCGTTGAACGCACCATGACCAATATACGTGACGCTGTCGGGAATCGTGACGCTGGTCAAACCCGTGCAGCCGCCGAACGCATTATGGCCAATCACCATGACGCTGTCGGGAATCTTGACGCTGGTCAAACCCGTGCAGTTGCAGAACGCCTGCTGGTCAATCCCCTTGACAGGCAGACCGTTGATTTCTTTCGGGATGGAAACTTTTGTTTGATTTCCAGTGTATCGTATAATCTTAATTCCACTGCCAGCTATCTTAGTCTCGGTTTTGGAGAGGTCGAGCGGTTTAAACAAGTTATCAACCTCTTCAACCTCTTCAGGCTCTTCTAACTGGCCGTCGAGCGATTCGAGATATTCCTTGTCGGCATCGGACAGCTTTCCAAACAAAATTTGTGCTTGTTTACCGTTTTCGCGACGCAGAAACACCTTGGCCCCGTCTTTCGAACAGGATTCGAATGTCGCCTTGAAAGAATGCTTTCCTAAAGTCCAAGTCCGCAAGAGGGTTCTTCCGCTTGCAGCGTCACAGCAGTTAAAAGTGCACATAATCCCAACAAAAGTGCTAAATTTCGCCACATAATAGACTCCTTCCATTTGAAAATTTCGCAAAAGTCGTATCAACTATCGTACGATAAATGTATTATAAGGTTTCGTTCAGAAAAAGTCAAGGACTGGAAATAGAAAATTATTGATTATCCTAAAAATTCTCGAAAGGCAAACCTCGAATAACCCTTCGATTCCGTTCTGAAATTGTAGGACGGAATCGATTTTTTGATAATCGAAG
>CAYTLK010000060.1:0-23983 GCA_964438515.1 uncultured Planctomycetaceae bacterium | reverse complement strand
GGGTTATGCGGGCGAGACGCCCGCGCTCCCAGAGGGCTTACACCTCCGGCTCGCCATCAACACTGGCGGCTTGCGCCGACCTGCCGGGGGTTCACGAGTGTGTCTCTGTATCAATAGTAAAAGCGGGAGTAAGCTCCCGCTTTTCGGATAGAAGATGGTTATTAGATGAGGCTTCGTATTACGCAGCCAAACGTTTGCGGTGGACGCGGGCCGCACCCAGGAACGCAATTCCCAGAATCATAAGCGCCCACGTAGAGGGTTCCGGCAAGCCGAGGATGTTTTTTCCAGCGGTTATCGCCCAGAGATATCCCATTTCCTGCAGTCCCAACTCGCTGAAATGAATGGAGTTTCCGTTAATTCCTCGGAAATCGCCCAACAGAGCATCGGAATCCGGCCCCGCAAAGACGAGAGCATCACCATCAATGACCGCCTGCTGCGCGTCGCGGATGTTTTGATCGATGTACCCTTCTTCTCTCGACCCGCTTTTAGGTCTCCAGGAAACGAGCGCCACACCCCACGGAACGTCCCAGCCCGCTTGCTCGCGAGAGGCTTCAATGAGGTCATTGAGCGCGTTTTCATAATACTCTTCCGCTTTTCCAGCGTCCGATTCGCCTTGATGCCAGAGGATTCCGGCAAACTCGCCGCCGAGTTCCTCAATGGCGTACGCCAGACGTCCAAAAAGGGTGCTTTCGCTCGCCTGGAATGCGATGGAGTCCCAACCTTCTGCCGAAGTATCGGCGTTATCGGGGTTCCATTGACCGATGTTGGAGCCGGACCAGCCGACCGAAACGAGACCGACAGGGATTCCGGACATTTCCGAAAGCGTGTCGCCGAAAGACGTCCAAGTGGAGCCGCGTGTGCTTCCGTCGGATTTTCCGTTAATCGTGCCGGGCTGCGGGTCATTTGCGACACTCCACTCGCCCGTCACGTGATTGAGCGCGACAACGTTTCCGGAAGTCGTCGATTGCGGTGCGTCGCCGCAGTTCGTCGAGTTGGACTGTCCGGCCGTGATGAAGATGTCGCCGACGCCGATTTTTCCGGTCGTCGTACTCGTCAAAACGTTGTTTTCAGCGTCCACCGCCCGCACGTCCAGATAATGCCAGCCCGTATCCACATCCAGAGCGCCGGAATAGGAACCGCCTTCATGAATCGTCAGATCCACCCAGTTTGTACCATCGGCAGAGGCTTGAATTTTCGCAACGGTCGCACCTTGTGCAAGCTGAATCGTTCCCGAAACGTCCACAGAAGCGTTTCCGTTGGCGGTCCGCTGGTAGAAATCGACCCCGGACGCAGCGTCGAGCGTCGTCAGAACGGCGCTGGACTCCCGCACGAACGTGTAAATGTTCGCGATTTTGTAGCCGGATTTGTTTTCATCGAACGTCCAGTCCGCTTGGCTTCCGTTCCCGTTTGTTGACGGGTTGGGATTCGTACCGATTCCATACTGTTTTGTACCGTTAAAGTGATTGACGGCAAAAACCGTTTCGCCTGTGTCGAGATTGTGAACCTGCATGGAACCGTGACCGGAAGAGGTGTTCGACCCCGAATCGTTGATGTCGTAAATCGCGCTGCTTCCGTTGCCGATTACGGAGCCTTTTGTCGGTCCGTAGTTTGAGGGCCAGAACTCCAAGTAACCCGTGTGAGCCGTGCCGGAGGTGATGATTCCTTCGGAGGCGGGAACGTTCGAGGTGACTTCGAGGTTTTTGACCGTTTGCTGCCAGAAAATTCCGGTATTTGCCGTCGGGACGCCGATTTTGCTGAGGTCGTTCGTAAACGCATCCATCGAGACGAACGCATAATAGAGATCGTCGCCCGTTTTGGAGTATTCGATGTAGTAACCCACGCGGTCAAAAACGGTCTTGGAGGTCTGCATCGCGGCGAGATTATTGACGATATCGTAGTTCATACCTGTCGACTGGATATTCGTACTCATTTGAGTGGTGAGCCGACCGCCCTGAACGATGGAATACTGTGCAGCATTCGCAACGTTTGCCATTCCGGGGGCGATGGCCGCCTGACCCAAGACGTAAAGTTTCACGTCGGAGTAAGCTGAATTGGCGTTATTGTTAAACGTCCAGTCGGGCGAGTTGGAAGGCTGATTCCCGATTCCGACGCAAGCACTGTTGCTGGTCCAGTTATTCAGGGCGAGAACCGTTTGCGACGCGCCGTAATTGTGGACCTGAAAAGAGCCGTAACCTCCAGGATTCGGGGAGTCGCCAAAATCATAAGTGCCGCCGTTTGCGCCAGGAACGCTTGCTGAGTTTGCTGTAGCGTAGTTGCAACCCCAAATTTCAACGTTTCCCGTCTGGATTTTCGTTCCGTTCACGACGCCGGAGACGTTGGAAGAGACGGTCATATTGGAGACGTTCTGCTGGAAAGTGAACGTGGAAAGCTGATCCTCACCGCTCTTGTACGTTCCGGGGATGCCGGTTTTCGACTGATTGTTCGTCATCGCGTCGAAGGAGGTATAAGCGTACGTTTTGTTTCCATTTTTGTCCGTTAATTCATAGTAATACGCGGTGCGGGCGAGCGGCATCCCATAAAGCAGCGAACCGCTGCTGTTCGTATTGTCGATCTGCGTTGTGGTTTTGGAGCCGGAATTCGTCGTATCGACATTATATTTATAGAGGATTCCCATGTTTGCGGTTTCGCCAGTCACGACGGCACGCTGGGCTGTGTCGGTCACGGCGTCGAAATTCAGCGTTTTTACGTACACGCCGAGCTGACGGGTCGTGTAATCTGCAGCATTCTTCGCATGGGTCCAGTCGGGGTCGCCAGAGGGACGGTTTCCGATACCAACACAGCCGTTCCCGTCGGCGCCGCCCCAAAGATTGTACGCCATCACCGTTGTACGGTTCTGGTAGTCGTGAATCTGCATGGAACCATAATTTCCGTCATTGTTTCTGCTGTCGCCGAAATCGAATGTTCCTCCGTTCGCATTGGGAATATTCGCGGCATTGGCTTGCTGATAGTTCGTCGGCCAAAACTCAATGTTTCCCTGACCGACGGTCTTTCCCGAAGCGGCATTGAGGGACGCGACGTTCGATTTGTAATAGAGATTCTGCACGTACTGCTGATAAACAGCGCCGCTTGAAAGCGTCGGGACGCCCATTTTTCCCAAGTTTGTCGTGAATGGACTCATCGACGCAAACGCCCAGTTCGTCGTGGACGCATTTCCCAGAACCATGTAATACCCGACGTTTTCAATGAGTCCCGTATTAATGTTTGCCGTCTTGGAATTGTCGACCGTGTAAGCGGGACCGCTCGAAGAATAGTTCGCAGCAGTGGGAATATTCAGCTCGTAAATCGTCTGGTAACCGTTCAGCGCTCCGCCCGTGTAGTCGGTAATTTCTGCCGAAACGGAACGAAACGCGCCGAATGTCACGAGAAGAACGACACACAATCCCCAAATTTGAACCTTGTTTAATATGCAACGCGAAGTCATTTTGAATTCACCTTCCAACAAAAATAGAAAAAATCCTCAATTTTTCAATATTATAATTCACCCTTTTGGAAAGTCAAGCAAAATAACGCCGAGATATTGAATATTTGTCTATTTTTTTCATTTTTATCCAAAAAATTAGAAAAACGAGAATTCTTTTTGGGGAGGATGCTTGTTGCGGGGTACAAAATGTGGTATATTTTTGTATTAATAAACAATTGTATCTGATTCACATGATTCCCCAATAATTTTGAAAGGTTATTCTATGAAAAAATCAGTGTGTTCCTTCCTTTTTCTGGTTGTGATTTTTGTTGCAGGATTCGTATCCGCTGAAGTCTTCAAAGACGGTCAAAACGTCTGCTTTTACGGCGACAGCATCACGCACGGCGGCCGATTCCATTACGTCATTTTTGATTACTACCTCACACGCTTTCCCGACGCGAAAATCCGAATGTTCAATGCGGGTGTGGCGGGCGACTCGGCCGGCGGTGCGATGTCGCGGATTGAGGAAGACGTTTTCTCCCAAAAACCAGACGTCGTGGTTCTTATGTTCGGAATGAACGACATCGGACGCGGAAATTTCGTCACGAATCCGTCCGAGGGACAGTTGAAATCCCAGCAGAATGCGCTCGACGGCTACGCGCGGAACATGCAGAAACTTACAGAAATGCTGCAAGCCGAGCTTCATCCGAGTTTCATCTTCATCACCCCCTCCCCCTTCGACGATACGGGAACCAATGACCGAAACAATAATCAACCCGGCTGCAACGGCGGCTTGGGAAAGTGTGCAGAAATCGTAAAGGCTCTCGCCGCGCAAACTGCTGAACAAATCGCAGACTCAAAAACGGCGCAAACCGTCGAAGTGGTGGATTTTCACGCCCCGATGACGGCTTTCAACCTTAAAATGCAGGCGGATGATCCGCTTTATACGATCGTCGGGCCGGACCGCGTGCATCCGGGCGCGCCGGGACACCTGATGATGGCGTGGCTCTTTTTGAAGGAACAAGGGGCGCCGGCTCTCGTTTCGAAAACGGTTCTGGATGCGTCCGGAAAGGTCGAAACGGCTGAAAACGCGGAGATTTCGATCGTCAAAAAGGATGCGGACGGAACGCTGCGCTGCGAGATTCTTGAAAAAGCCCTTCCTTTCCCAATCGATCCGGCCGCGTACCCGATCCTCGAACAGCTTCCGATTGTGCAGGAGTTGAATCAGGAATTGTTTTCTGTACGAAACTTGACGGAGGGACTTTACGACCTGAAAATCGACGGTGCGTCTGTCGGAACCTTTTCGGCGGCAGAACTTTCGGAAGGCGTCAATCTCGCGATGAATGAAAAAACGCCGCAATTTCAACAGGCTCAGAAAGTGCGTCAGCTTGGCGTCGAACGACGTACGACGGAAGTCGTTCTGCGCGACCACGCAGCCGTCCGCTGGTTCCTGCGCCGAAGCGTGAATCCCGACGATCTCGCAGCCGTTCAGGATTTTTACGACCATAAAATCACCAACAAAACGGGCTATTTTGAGTCGAAAGTCCCCGGTTACATCGCGAATTGGCCGAAACGCGCCGAGGTTCAGCAGAAATTAGACGCTCAAACGGAGGAACTTTTTGCCCTTCGCGTTCCCGTCAAACACACGTTCGAACTGTCTGCCGCTCAAAAGTAAGACGTTTAAAAACAAGACGTTTTTTCCCAACATCTCTGTACAACGATTGAACCGCCGGGGCGGGCCGTGCGTATGGGGATGAACAGGAAGACCGCATCTCAAAAAAAGGTGCGGTCACCGACATAATCGTCAAAATTTTTGCAGGATTTATGAAATTTCTCGGAATTTTCACTTGCAAATCCTTTGATTTTGATTATAATGATGGAAATCTTTCATTTTTCTGAACATTCATGGGGTTTTGGAATAAGATTTTTGAAATTTTTTGAAAATACTTTGAATTTTATTGGGGGAACGTAATGCAAAAGAAATGGCAAACGAAATGCGGTTTTACACTCGTGGAACTGCTGGTCGTCATCGCGATCATCGGAATGCTCGTCGGTCTGCTGCTTCCAGCCGTTCAGCAGGCGCGCGAGGCCGCTCGGCAAATGCAGTGCGGAAACAATCTTAAGCAGATGGGCCTTGCGGCTTTGAATCATGAAAGTTCCATGAAATCACTTCCATCGGGGGGATGGGGCGGTTACTGGGTCGGAGACGCGGATCTCGGGTTCGGCGCAAAACAGCCGGGAGGCTGGGCGTTTTCCCTTTTACCGTTCCTCGAACAGAACGCGCTTTGGAATCTCGGCGCCAACGGAACTCAGGAAACTGACGATACACAGCGAAAAGGTGCGAAAACCTGCTGCGAAACGGCCGTCGGCGTCTTTTACTGTCCTTCACGCCGGGCGACAAAAACGTTTCCGTACGCGCTGGGGTACAAACTCAACAACGTCGATACGCTCACAAGCATCTGCAAACTCTGCTACGCCGGAAATTGCGGGTCGGGCGGCTCGACTGGCGGGTACGGTTCCTCCCCTTCCGCCATTGCGGCCGGACTCACACAAACGACATCCATCACCTCCACTGGAATCATCTATTTCAAAAGTGCCGTCCAAATGGGAGAAATTCGTGATGGGTCGAGCAACACCTATTTGTGCGGTGAGAAAAACGTTCGGCCCGACTGCTACGAAACGGGAAAAGACGGCGGTGACGACCTCACAACTTGGGAAGGAGTGGATGGTGACACTGTACGTTATTCAACCTCTCAGCCGTATCAGGACCGAATCGGGGTCAGCACGACCTCCGCGTTTGGAAGCGCGCACGCAGGAACGTTCGGAGTGACGATGTGCGACGGGTCCGTTCAGCGTGTTTCGTACAGTATTGATGCGGAAACTCATAAATATCTGGGGATGCGGGCCGACGCGCAGCCGGTGACGCTTCCGAATTAAGCCGTACAGTACAGATAAACACATATAGATATAAATATAACGATATGATTTTCGGATTAAAACACATAGGTATATTTTTATCGATAAAAATCACACTAATCTCGCCCAGAATTCTCACCTTTCCTCCTCGTTTTTCAGCCGTTTCGCCTCTTCGGAATGACTGAAAAACGGAAATTTAACGTGAATTGGGTAAAATTTGGGTGGAGTGTAAAAATGCTCTTGACGTTTTTTCCTCTACAGGTTATACTCTCTGCGTATATTACCGATTTTCCCATTTTTACGGAATGTTTCATGTATAAAATATTTCTTTGCCTGCGTTATTTACGGACTCGCTGCATCGTTTTGGCCTCCATCATCAGCGTGATGCTGGGTGTGGCGACGATGATCGTCGTAAACAGCGTTATGTCGGGTTTTGCAAACGAAATGCAGTCCAGAATTCACGGTATTCTCGGAGATATTGTGGTTGCAAGCACCAGTTCGGACGGTTTTTACGATCCGGAAGCGCAAATGGCAAAAATCCGGGAAACGCTGGGCGAGCAGGTGGAAGGAATGTCGCCGATCTGTACGACGGTGGGTGTAATGACCTATAAAACACGCATCCTCGACAGCGACGGGTACGAACGCGAAGCGCAGCTTACGGAACAGGTTTGCATCGTCGGAATCGATGCGGATTCAAAAGGAAATGTCGGTGATTTCACGAGTTTCCTCCAGCATCCAGAAAATCGGAAGAAATTAAGTTTCGAACTGCGGGACGGCGGGTTCGACACGTACGAACATCAGGCGATTTCGCAGTCGCGCGGACTGCTGGGAAAGTTGTTTCCGACGAAATCCGACCCGCGAAAAGACGGAAAATTGAAGGAACGTTCCGACATGAAACAGGCGGGATGGGCGCATCGACGGAAGTATTATGCCGACCCGATGGATTCTTCCATTGAAATTGTAACCAACATGGAACTGCATCAGGAGTCGAAAAATTCCGCGGCTGCGAGTCTGCCGACGCTTAAGGACGCGGAGTCCGGAGAGGGAAATTCGTCGCTTGAATTGATCGACACGACTCAGCCTGCCGCTCCTGTTTCCGAACATCCGATGGACAATCCGCCGGAAATCCCCGTAAAATCTCCATTCGATGCGCACCCGCTGGACGCCGAAACGTCTGCCGCACCGTCAGATGCACCGTCAGATGCACCGTCTGGTACACCGTCTGGTACACCGTCTGCCGAAGAACCGGCGCCTCAAACTGCGGAATCCGTGGAATCTGCACGGCCGTCGTCCGTCGAATCCGAGCCTCAAACTATGGAATCCGCACAGCCTCAAACTGCGGAATCGGAACCTCAGCCGGTTGAAACGGTTGCATTTCCGACCGACAGCAGCGATCCTTTTGGCGGGCCCGACCCGGAAATGGGGACTTTCGACCCGCTGAAAGAGACGCATCCGGGAATTATTGTGGGAATTGGAATGGCGATGTACCGAAATCATGAAGGTGAAGATAAATTTTATCTCCTTCCGGGCCGCGATTTGACGCTGACATTTCCCAATTGCAGCATTCGTCCGGAAGGCGTCACGGCACATTTTACCTGTACGGACTTGTATGAAAGTAAAATGAGTGAATATGATGGTTCTTTCGTGTTTGTGCCGATGAAAGATCTTCAGGAACTGCGGGGAATGTATAATAAGGCCAATCAGATTCAGATTCAGCTCAAAAAAGGATCCGATTTGGACGCCGCGTGTCGGGAACTGCAAAAGGTTTTCGACCCGCAGCTGTACATCTGTAAAACGTGGCGCGACGACAAAATGCCGCTGCTTCAGGCCGTCGATATGGAAATCGCCATTTTGAACGTCCTCCTTTTTATGATTATTGCAGTCAGCGGCTTCGGAATTCTTGCGATTTTTTACATGGTTGTGACCGACAAAACGCGCGACATCGGAATTTTGAAGGCGTTGGGCGCGTCCTCATGGGGAATTATGAGCATTTTTCTCATGTACGGTTTATCGCTCGGAATTGTTGGAGCGGGACTGGGGATGATTCTCGGATTATTGTTCGTTTGCAACATCAATGAAATCGCGGAATTGCTGGGAAAATTTCTCGGTCACGAAGTGTTTTCGCCCGACATTTACTACTTTTATCAAATTCCGTACGATATTTCCCTCGCTACGGTCAGCTGGATTGTGGGCGGTGCCCTCGTAATTGCGGTTCTGGCGAGCGTTTTTCCCGCATGGTACGCGTCGAGACTCCAGCCCGTCGAATCACTGCGTTATGAATAGATAAATGTACGGCTGTGTTTTTGAATCTTTCCCTATTTGCGTTACAGAGAATCAAACAGAATCCTATTACTTTAGACGGTATTTTAATGGAAGAAGAAAAACGTATGGAAATCATGCAAGTGCGCGATCTGAAAAAGAGTTTCACCAAAGGGCCGAACACGATTCCGGTACTGAAAGGAATCAATCTGGAGGTGCATGAAGGGGAATTCCTCTCCATCATCGGACAGAGCGGCTCCGGAAAAAGCACACTATTGCACGTGATGGGGCTTCTGACGCATCCAGACGAAGGGGAGGTTCGATACCGTGAAAAACGTATCGATAATCTGTCTGACGCGGAGCGCGACCGGCTGCGAAATCGCGAAATCGCCATGATTTTTCAATTCTACCATCTTTTGCCCGAGCTCGACATCGTGGAAAATGTGATGACGCCGATGATGATTGCGCAGGGATTCTGGCAGTTTAAATTCCATCAAAAAGCAAATCGCGAACGTGCGAAAGCGCTTCTTGAGGAGGTTGGACTTTCTCATCGTCTCAAGCACAAACCCAGCGAGCTTTCGGGAGGCGAAATGCAGCGGACGGCCATCGCGCGCGCCCTCGTAAATCGGCCTCGAATTCTTCTGGCGGACGAACCGACGGGAAACCTCGACCGTGCGACGGAAGGCGGAATCATCGAACTTCTGCGCGAGTTGAATCGTACGGAAAAACTGACGATTGTTTTAGTGACTCACAACCCTGCGATTGCGGCGGGAGCGGATCGTATTGTAAAACTCACAGATGGAGTCCTTGAATGAAAAACGTTACTGCTTTATTTGTTTTTTGCTTGATTCTTTTCTCTTTAATTTCCGTACCGCTTTCGGCACAAACGGAAGGCGCGTTCGACGCGTCAAAAAGTGTTTCGAACGAATCGGAAGATGCTTCGAACGCTCCGCAATGGGTGCTGAACCATGGAGACGCATTCGAAAAAACCACCGTCGGTCAGGGCGCGCTGGTTCGTGAAACGGGACTCGTGAAGATTTTTCCCTCCGGAACGGACACGACGTTTACGATTTCCATGGATACAAAAGATGCGTTTTCCGCAGAGGCGTTTCCCTTTTTCGCACTGCGTTATAGAATTCGTTCCGTTCAGAAAAATGGCGGACTTTTTTTCACGACCGACACGCTTACGGATCTTTCCGACAAAAGTTACTCGCAATTTTCGATTCAGTGTGACGGCGAGTGGCACTCGATGATGGTCGACATGCGTCAATTCGCCCATAAACAGTGGAAAGGACGCGTCACTTCATTTCGTCTCGACCCTACGAACCCCAGCGATTTGAATTCTGAAATTGAAATTTCGCGGCTCGGTTTTTTCCCGACGGAAAACGCTGCGGATGCTTTTTTGAGTGCTGCGGACGACACTCCGGATTACGCGCAGGAAACGATTCTGCACGGTTCCGGTTTCTGCTGTTTCATTCCCGGCGGAACGCTTTCCGAGGGGTGGAAGCGTGAAGAGTTTCTGCTGCAAACCTCCCAATTTTCAGAAGATGGACGTTTTTACACCGTTTTGCGCGACGGGAAACCGGTTCCATCGTACGTGAACAGCAAAGGTTTTGCGTGGTACGAAGCGGGAAAAGCTGGAAAATACACCCTGGAAGTTCTTCCGGCAGGCGAAAAAGCGGTTGAGTTTCCGGAATCTTTGCAGAATCAGTTCGGATGTATTATTTCGTCTCCTTTTTCGCCGGAATATTTTACTCGAGACCGAATTCGAATCGGCGCGTGGGGACATTTCAATCCGCATATTCTCGACTCGAAATACATTCAGACGTACAGCGACTGCGGCTTCGATTTTCTCATTGCGAGCGGCGGCGAGTCGTCTTCCAGCACAAAGTCGCTTCTTTTGAACGAGTGCGATCGGCTTGGAATTGAAGTGTTTCTCAACGACGGAGCCTGGCGCAGCCCCATGATGACGGCGGAGTATTACGATCATCCCTCTTTTTGCGGTCACTATATTACGGACGAGCCGGGAAGTGACGACTATGAGAAACTGGGAGAAATTTGTAAAAATTATCAGAATACAATCAAAAAGACAGCGTACATTAATCTTCTTCCGATGTACGCAAATGCCGCCCAGCTGAAATTCGGCGCGGGTGCCGACGCCATCGAATATTATGATTCCGATCGAAATCTGTACCGAAAGTACTGTGAGCAGTATTGCGAAAAAGTGCCGGGAAATTATATCTGTACAGATATTTATCCCTTCAATTGGTGTGCGGGAATGCGGAATACGTACAAGGATTACGTCGAATCCATCAACGTCATTGCTTCGGCGGCGCGCGATCGGCAGCGGGATTTCTGGTGCTGCATTCAGACTTTTTCGTGGACGCCGTCCAAACGTACGCCCAATGCGGCAGAGTTTCGCTGGCAGTGTTACTCGCTTCTTTCGTTCGGTTGCAAAGGAATTTTGTGCTGGGTTTATTCGGGTTACGACTCCCAATTTCCGTCGCTCGTTTCGATTGAGGGCGTGAAAACTCCTTCCTGGTACGACGCGCAGACGACGTTTCGAGAAATCCGTCAGTTGTCGGACATTTTCGTCCAGTACAGAAATCTTGGAGCGTTTACGCACGGTGCATCGGATGAGGTTCCGTACTTGAAAATGACGAATGAATATCGTGATTTTGCGGCAATTCAGGAGATTCAGTGTGAGGATCCGCTTCTCATTGGATGTTTTGAAAAGAAGGAGAATTTGGGTGCCGGAACTGCTTTTACGCTTGTGAACATGAGCGAGTTGGAAGCGGCCAAAAGTACGATTGTGAAGTTGCGTCTCGTTGGGAAAAACGTTGTGATGTACAAGCATGGAGCGCCTCAAACTCCGGAAAAAGACGCCGACGGCTTCTACATTTTCCCGCTGGAAACCGGGGAGGGAGTATTCGTAACGCTGGAAAAATAAATTTTATACTAACACGATTTTGGATTTCAGTTTTCCCGTCCGCCGTTGGAGCTGCACACCACGGCTCCTGCAGGCTTTGTGAAAACTGAATTTCATTGTAGAACCAGTTTGTTTTCGTTCATTTTTCAGTACTTTCTGTTTTCTGCTTTTTTCTGTCATCATTTCCGAGACTTCAGAGACTTCCAAAAATTTGAATGCTGAATGAATTGTAACTTGTTGTACGGAAAATGTCAAGGTCTGGAAATGAAAAAAAGCGGATTCCTGAACAAAATCGGGAACCTTCTGAAACTTCTGATATTTTTTTGAAAAAATTGCTCTTGTGTTCTGTAGAAAAATGAAGTACAATGCGTTTTGATTGTTTACGATACATTCGTATTCCATTTTTTTCTCCGGCAGTCCGGCGTCCGTCGTTTCGCGAAGCGTCCTCCGAAAGAACACTTCCAGTGACGAAAGATCCTTTGTTTTTTGAGATGGAACGATTTATGAAACGGGTTTTCATTTTTGTTTTTTTACTAACATTCTTGGTTTTTTCTGCCTGCAAGTCTCAGACCGGTTCGGTACTGCGTCCCGGAAGCAAGGAACTCGTCGGAAGTCACAAAGCCGGACAGGAAGTTTACAAACCTCTGGTGGAAGAGTCCGTCGGACGGCTGCTGAGTGCGGACGAACGGCAGGGAACGGGACCGGCACCGAAAAAAATCTGTTTTGTCGGAGTTGAGAATTACACCTCAGAAGAAATGGGCGACTACAAAGAACAACTGTACGAAATGATCGACACGGCCATCAGTTCGAGCGGAAAGTACATCTCCATCAGCCGTCGTTACGTCGAGCCGGCCATTCGTTCGGAACGGTTTCGGATGGATGATTTATTCATTCCGGAAAATCAGCGCAAGCTGCAGGCGGATCTCGAAAAAGAGGGCCAGCCGTTCGAATTTCTGCTGTTTGCGAAAGTCACAAGCGGAACGACGGTCGATAATAAGGATTCCCAGCGCGATTACCGATTGACGCTTGAACTCATTAATATTAATGACGGTTCGTCCGTAAAAGAAGGCTGCGACTTAAGCAAGGCGTACAACGTTTCGCTTCGTGCAAAGGCCAGAAATCGGTGAAATCGGTGATGAACACAAAAAAACGTGTATTTTGGGTTCTGATTCTGACGGCGGGGAGTTGTTTTCTGTCGTTCGGATGTCACACGTACAACGCGAAGATTCACGAAGCACGCGAGGCTTTTTACTGCAGCAATCTCGACCAGGCGACCGACTCCATCGTGAAGGAGCGTGAAAAACGTTCCAATCAAAAGAACGAAGACGTTCTGAAACTTGAAGAAGCGATGATGAGGATGTGTCAGGGCGATTTTAAGAACTCGGAATTGCTTTTACGCGAGGTTCGCGACTCTTTCGACACGCTCGAAAACCAGAATGTGAAAAAAGGTGCGCAAAAAATGGCGTCCATGCTGACGGACGACTGCACCCTTTCGTATGGAGGCGAGGATTACGAAAAAGTGATGATTCGCGTGATGCTCGCTCTCAACAGTCTTATGACCGACGGGTACGATGCACGTGCGTACGCAAATCAAATCAACCTGAAACAGGAACAAATTATTGCGGCGAGTGAAGAGGATCCGGAGACTAAAGAAAAAGTAAAAAAATCGTACAAAAACGTTGCGATTGGGCCGTACATTTGTGGAATTCTCGGCGATTCGGATGTGACGGCTCAGCAGGAACAGATTCGTGAGTTCACGAAAGTGACGCAGTGGAGTCCGCAGTTTGACGGAGGGCGCGAGCTGCTCGAACGGGCACAGAACGGCGCTGCTTCGGAAAAGGGAAACGGCGTGGTGTACGTTTTTGCGTTTGTCGGTCACGGTCCCTACAAAGTTGAAACGAATGCGGAAGTGACGCAGGCGGCGCTTTTAATTACGGACCTGATTGTTTCGGCCGCCGCAAAGCATTCCGTTCCTCCGACGATTGCGCCCGTTCCGATTCCGATGATTGCAGTGGCTCCGTGCCGCTACAACGCCGCCAAAGTGACGGTTGATGATGCGCAAAGCGTTCTGACGGAGACGATTACGGACGTGAATACGATGGCGATCGAACAGTTTGAGGTGAATAAACCGTGGATTATTGCGAGAGCCGCCGCGCGTCGTGTCGTGAAAAAAGCAGGAATTTACGGAATTAAAGAGGTTGCGGGAACCGACTCGGCCGGCGGCGAGCTGCTGCTGGACCTTGTGGGGATTCTGTGGGAAGCATCGGAAGAGGCGGATACGCGCTGTTGGAATCTGCTTCCGGGAACCATTCAAGTTGCGAGAATGGAGCTTCCTGCGGGAGACCACGATTTGCAGCTGGCGGCCGTAAGTGAGGCGTACAAGCACCGCTATCCGCAGCTCAACGGGACGGTGCGTTACGAACCCGGACCCTCCGTTCGAGTCGCGATGGTTCCTGCGCCGGCTCCGCCGCATCATCCAGGGCCGGGAAATCCGCCGCCTCCAGGACCGAGAAATCCGGGACCCGGACCGGACCCGCACGTACATCGGGTTTGGAAAACCGTTTTGCAGAATGATGGTTACAACGCGCACTCCTGTAATGTGCACGTCCGCGTGGAGGATGGAAGAAATTCGTACGTTATGGTTTATTTCGGCGATTACGGCCTCATCGGCGAGCCGCACGTGAATACGCCGTGAGACAAAAATCATAAAACGCGCGAAAATCATAAACGTCCGACCGGTTGGAACGCATGAAAATCACGGAATTCCGCGTACGATAAACGGTCCAATGAGCTTCGTGAGCCAGACGGGAAGGCGTTTCCAGACGCGAATCGCCAGACCGTACGACGCATTGTCGGGCCGCACGTCTTCGATGGACCCTTCACGAACGTAATATTTCCAGACGATGGGGACTTCCTGCGCGCCCCACTGTTTTTTGAAGTGCCACGTACCGCAGCCGATTGTACTGCGTCCGAAATCGAAAATTTGCGCGTGACGCACATCGATACTGTGTTTCAACAGATTCCAGTACAGAAACATATTCGCGCACGACGCATTCGCCCAACGCAGCGTTCCGGCGCTCGGAACCTCCGTAATTCCGCGTCCATGAACGAGCAGTGCAGCGGACGCCAGCTGATTTTCGGACGTTTTTACGATGCAAATTTCCGCAAAATCTCCCAGTTCCCGAAAGATTTCCTGAAACAGACGCAGCGAGTACACGGGCGTTCCGACGTTCCGCATTGTTTCGGCAAAAACGGCGTAAAAGTCCGGCAAAAGTTCTTTCCCGCCCCACTCGGCGTGCAGCTGCGCTTTTTCTCCTTTTCGAATCTGATTGCGGACTTTAGGCCCCAATTCTTTCCAAAGAATTTCGGACGTTTCCGGCAAATCGCGTTCCATCAGTACTTTTCCGCGCCGCTCAAAAGTGAGTTTTGGGTGCGTAATTTCCCGAATATTGCGTAATTCCAGATATTTCACTTTCAGATCATCCGCAAACAGAACGGCTTCCTCAATGAGTGCTGATTCGATAATTGAACGATTTTCTGTATCTGGAACAATGCACCCTCCGACGTTTACGTAAGGGACGCTGATGAGGTGTCGGCCGAAGATGGGACTGCGCATAAAAACGAGGGGGAGCGCGCCGCAAAGGGTGTTTTGGGAGTCGCGCGCCTCAAGCGTAAAGAGCGTCTGATGAAGACCTTTAGCCGTGATGGAACTCCACTGGGGGTAAAAACCGGGGTGAAGCGGCGTCGCGCCGTGCGTCAAAAGCGCAAAATTTTCGGAGGAAAGAGGGGTGCGGGTACGAAAAATCGTTAAAAAATCAGGCGTCATAATGCGTGCCGGATGGCGGTCCGGATTCCTTTCATCACCATTTCTTCAACGTAGAAAAAACCGTCGCCGAGGCCCTCACGAATCGTCCGCGCGCCGCCTCCCGTGAGAAAAATCTCCGGTGGAACTGCAAGTTTGGAAGCGGTTTGAGCCGATAATTCACGAATCGTTCCGACGGTCCCCCAGAACAGTCCCGCTTGAAGCGCGTCGAGGGTGTTCGTTCCGACGGAAGCAATTTTTCGCGTACAGAAATCATCCAACATCGGTTCTACATCCGCCTGCGGCAAAGCGTCCGTCTGCTGTTCCATTGCGATGGCGCTCATCCGCAGTCCCGGCGCAATCGCTCCGCCGCGAAAAACGCCGTTTTCATCAACGAGATCCACTTTGACGGCCGTTCCGAGATCCACGACGATTGCGGGTCGAAACGGGTCGCGGATTTCGTTTGCGGTCACGGCGGCGAGGAGGCGGTCGACGCCGACTTTTTCTGGAGAATCGACGGCAATTCGAATCGGAATATTTTCGTACGTTAAAACCTTTGCAGCGTCTTGGGGCCGTTCGACCGCCAGCCACTCGCGTACGCGGTGCAGAACGAGCCGATTAACGCTTGCAATCCACCAGACGCACGGACTTTCCGTCCCTCGGAACGACTGTACGGCTTGCGCCAAACGAGGGAAAAAGTCGGACGTTTGGTGCGGCACCGCTGCGATTCGCTCTCCGTCACTGAGTTTGCAGCGCGTGTTTCCAATGTCGAGCGCCAGTTGAAGCATACGCATTTCCTTTGTTTTTTATACTTTTTTCAGTTTCTCCGTTTATTCCTTTTTTGAATCTTCTTTCTTCAATTCTACTTCTTTCTCCGCCTCAGCCTGAAGCGTCGCGACGATTTTCTTTACGAGAAGGTTCAAATTTTGTCCCGTAACCGCCGAAATCAGCATGACTTCCCGCCCCGTCAGCGTTTCCAGCTCCTTTTTTACGTCCTCAGCCTCCGGCAGTTCCGCCTTGGAAACGACGAGAATTTCCGGTCGGTCCATCAACACTTTATCGTATTGCGCAAGCTCGCTGCGAATTGCTTTGTAATTTTCGATCGGGTCCGTTCCGTCCATCGGAAGCGGCTCAATCAGATGAATGAGAATTCCCGCCCGTTCGATGTGACGGAGGAATTCGTGTCCGAGACCGACGCCCTGCGCCGCACCTTCAATGAGTCCCGGAATGTCCGCAATCACAAACGATGAATCTATTCCGAGCTGAACCCGGCCGAGATTCGGATACTTGGTCGTGAACGGATAGTTCGCGATTTCCGGGCGCGCCTTCGTCAAACGCGATAAAAGTGTGCTTTTTCCAGCGTTCGGTTTCCCCAACAGCCCGACGTCTGCAATCACTTTCAATTCGAGTTTCAGTGTTCGAACCTCACCCTCCTCGCCGAGCGTGCACTGACGGGGCGCGCGGTTCTGCGACGTACGAAAACGCATGTTTCCTTTACCGCCGGATCCGCCTTTCGCCACATTAATCGTGTCGCCGGAATGCGAAAGATCTTTCATAAGAAACCCGCCGTTTGCGTCGTACACCAGCGTTCCGGGCGGAACCAGCAAAATGGTGTCGTCCGCATGCGCGCCGTGGCACTGCGACCCCTGACCCGAAGTCCCTCTTTTTCCCGCCCAAGTGCGTTTCATCGTGTACGGCATCAAACTGTCGACGCCCTCGCGAGCCTCCAGAATGACGCTCCCGCCGTGCCCGCCGTCTCCGCCGTCCGGACCGCCTTTGGGAATGTATTTCTCGCGCAAAAAACTGACGCAGCCGTCTCCGCCGCGACCGCCTCGGACTACAATTTCAACCTGATCGACAAACATAAGCAACAAACCTCCGCGGAAACGAGAATCTCACCCCCCGAACAGGGGACAGAATGCGTAAAATTTCTAAAAATTCTCTAAATTTTATCTAAAATTTTCAAAACAAGCCGCAAAAAAACCGCCAAAAAGCTACAACAAGCCACAAAAAAAGCCACCGGAAAGATTCATCCCGCTGGCTTTTGGAAAATGCTGAAAAGAGAACTCGAATCTCCACCCTATTAACTAGGACTAGGACCTGAACCTAGCGCGTCTACCAATTCCGCCATTTCAGCAACATTACAAGTATTATAACAGACTTTATTGAATTTTCAAGGGGGGGAGAGCGTCGAATTGAAAAAAATCCTGAAAAAATTCGTCGTTTGTGTGATGCTTGGGAAATGAAGGTTTTTTTCAAAAAAAGTTCCCCCCGCCTTCTAATTTTCGTCAAAAAGATTATAATAAAAGTGAGAAGAAGTCTGAAACTTTTTTTGACTTTCGACAATATTATATTAATATGGATATACTCGTTCCACTTGAAAATTTCGCATTGGGCGGCTTCGGCGACAGTCGTTTCTCGATAGAGTCACGACGGAGAAGCGAAAATTCAAAATGCGTCGGGTATAAAAATGTTTCCATTTCGTTAGGAGAAACCCATGAAATCGTTCCAGCTGATTGTGACTTTTGTATTTTGTGCATTTTTCGTTCCATCCATCTTTGCTGAGGAAACCGTCCCAGCAGACACGGAAGGCTGGGTGGAGCTTTTCAACGGCAAAGATTTGACCGGCTGGAAAGTCCCCGTGTACGGCGGAGATGGTGAAATTACGGTCGAAGACGGAATTCTGACGATGGGAATGGGCGCTATGGTGACGGGAATCACCCTCGATCGCGCGTTTCCGTGGACGAGCAACTACGAGATTGAAGTCGTCGCAGAACGTACGATGGGCTTCGACTTTTACGCCGCCATTACGTTTCCCATCGGAAAAGACGGTTTCGCAACCTTCATCAACGGCGGCTGGGGCGGCGGAGTCTTCGGTTTTTCCAGCATCAACGGTTACGATGCGAGCGAAAACGAAACGATGACGCTTCTTCAGACGAAAAACAACCAGTGGAACACCTTCCGCGTCCGTGTTTTTGACGATCGAATCGAAGGGTGGCGCGATGATAAAAAAGTCGTCGAAACGCCTCGCGCGGACAATAAATTCACCACACGTTTTGAAGTGGAATATTCCCAGCCGATGGGTGTGACGAATTATTGCAGTGAGACAAAAATCAAAAGTATTCGTTGCAGAGAAATCAAAAAATGAACCTTGAGAGTTTGTGTGAAACCGATGTTCGAGTGCGTTTGAAGCGGGAAAATAAGAGGATAGACGGGAAAAATAAGAGGATAGAATGGTAAAAAATATGGAACGGCCCTCCATGCGTAACTTGACGCTTTCGCCCTATATGTCGCCGGAAGATTTTGAGGTGAAAGGGGAAGCGCCCCAACCGACGAACTTTCTGTTGGAAGATCCGGAGGGTTACGCGCATCCGCTTGTGATTCCGATCCCGCTTGCGGTTCTGATTTCACTCATGGATGGAAATCGGACGCTGAAAGAGATTTTGAAAGAGTTCACGGAAACGACGCACGAATCGCTGACGATGGACGAACTGAAAGAAATGGTGTCGCACCTCGATAAATTACGGTGTCTCGACAGTCCGTCCTTTGCGAATTTTCTCAAAAATGAGAAATCGTCTTATGCACGTGAAAAGTTTCGGCCTGCGGCGATGGCGGGCGGCGCGTACCCCAAAGATGCGAAAGAACTGCGGAAAGTACTCACCCAAGCGCTTGAGACGCCGCGAAAAATCGCTCTGGCGGAGGAGCCAAACCAAGATTTTGCATCGTATTTTCCGGAAGAAATCGTCGGAGCCGTCTCGACGCACCTCGATTTGGAACGCGGAAGCGCCTCCTACGGCTGGACGTTTCAAGCGATTGCGAATCATAGTGACGCCGATGTTTTCGTGATTTTCGGAGCGACCCACAATCCCATGCGCGAAAAGTTCGCGTTTTCGTCGAAGAGTTTCGATACTCCGCTCGGAGTTTTACCCGTCGATCTGGAATTCGAGCAGCGTGCGGTTCGGCGTTTTGCGGACAAATACGCGCAGCTTGGAGATTCCGCAAAAAACGAGACGGTCGACCTTTTCGGCGACGATTTTGTGCATCGAGACGAACATTCCATTGAATTTCAAACGATTTTTTTGAAATATTTGGCAGAAAAACAACATCGAGAGATTCGAATTGTACCGATACTCGTGAATTCGTTTGTCCCGTTTCTGGCGGCGACCGAGCTGGATGTTCCGGCAGAAAATGACGTTGTTCGTCTGTTTCTCGAAACGCTCTGCGAGCTGATCGGCGCGGACGAGGCGGCAGGAAAAGGAAAGTTTTTCATTATGGCGTCTTCCGACTTCGCGCACGTGGGGCCGATGTTCGACTCGCCTCCGAAACCGGTAGACGACGAGCGGCTCGAACAAATTCGGAAAGACGACACGGAATTGCTCGAACAAATTTCAGAGACCGACTCCCGAACGTTTTGGATGAATATTCTGAAAACGTACAACGCGAACAAAGTTTGCGGCGTGGCGCCGATTTACTGCACGCTGCGGCTCCTCGAACTTTTAGGACGCGCAAACGGCGGACGGCTGCTGAGTTACGAACAGTCGGTAGATGAAGAAACACACTCCTGCGTCTCTTTTGCAAGTGTCGCATTTGCAAAGGCGCGTGAACGCAGGATACAAGAATAGGATGGAAATTTTATGGCAGACTTTTATAGTGTATTAGGGATTTCAAAAACCGCAACCAAAGATGAAATCGGGAAAGCGTATCGCAAACTTGCGAAAAAGTACCATCCCGACCTTCATCCGGACGATAAAGACGCAAAAGCAAAATTTCAGGAAGTTCAGGAAGCATTTGACGTTCTGAATGATGATGATAAACGCAAAAAATACGACCAGTTCGGACCGGGTTTCGAAAATATGAGCGGCGCGGGACCCGGCGGACCTGGCGGACCGGGTACGGGAGGTTTCCGCGGCGGTCAGTGGAGCGGCGCAGGCCCTGGAGGCGGAACGTGGGAATTCAACATGAACGACATTTTCGGCGCTGGAGGTCCGCAGGGGGCCGGAGCCGGAGCTGGGGCCGGTTTTGATCCGCGCGACATTTTTTCTCAGTTCGGCGGCGGGGCGGGAGCCTCTGGTTTCAGCGGTTTTGGCGGCGGCGGAAGACGGCGGCGGGCGCCCGTTCGAGGAAACGACCTGCATTCGACGCTCAGCATTTCGTTCGAAGAATCCGTTCTCGGAAGTGAGGCGAACGTTCGTATTCAGAGCGGTTCCGGCGAGGTAAAAACCGTCACGGCAAAAATTCCTGCGGGAATCGAAGACGGCAAAAAGCTGCGTCTTGCGGGACTCGGCGAAACTTCACCCAACGGCGGTGCGGCGGGCGACCTCGTTCTGGAGATTTCCGTACGGCCTCACCCCGTTTTTACGCGGAACGGAAAAGACTTGCTTTTGCGGCTCCCAGTCACGATTTCCGAGGCGGTGCTCGGCGCGAAAGTCCCGATTCCGACGCCCAAAGGTGAAGGCGTCCTGAATATTCCTGCAGGAACCTCAAGCGGCCGAAAACTCCGCGTCAAAGGGTTGGGTGTGCAGATGAAATCCGGCGCTGGAGACCTCCTCGTCGAAATTATGATTAATGTACCGACCGGAATTTCCCCCGAAGAGGCGGAGACACTGCGCGGTTTGGATAAAAAATACAGCGGGAATCTGCGGTCAGGAATTGCGTGGTGAAAGAGTCGTTTTCCATTAAAAAAACCAGCGAGTTCAAAACGGTTTTTGCACGAAAATGTTCCGCAAGCGACGGACTCCTCATCGTGTTCGGTCACTGTCGTTCCGAATTGAATTTGCAGCCCGCAAAACATCGTATCGGACTGTCCGTTTCGAAACGTTTTGGCGGCGCCGTCGAACGTGTACGCTGGAAACGGCTCGTGCGGGAAGCGTTTCGTCTCACGGTTTGCGAGATGGACGGACCTGCAATCGATTTCGTGGTGGTTCCCGGAAAGAGTCGGAAGTCGGATTTTATGCCGGATTTTCAAAAATCTATGCAAATTTTGCTTCCGACCGTTGCAAAAAAATTAAAACGTGCTATAATTATGCAAAAAGTCGATTAGGAGTTTTTATGTCACTGTTTCGTTTCATCTGGCATCTGCCTCGGAATGCGGCGATTTTGCTTGTGCGAGTTTATCAGCACACCCTCCATTACGTGGTGGGATTGCAGTGCCGATTCCATCCAACGTGCAGTGAGTATTACATTCTGGCGGTGCGAAAATATGGTTTCCTGTACGGTACTTTGAAAGGAATGTGGCGCATTTTGCGCTGCAATCCCTTTTGCAAAGGCGGGGAAGATTTTCCGTGACGCGGACGGCTCCGATGTTTTTCATAGTTATTTGACGTTTAAGGATTAAAATCATGCCGACATATAGTTACAAATGTGATTCGTGCGGCCACGAATTTGAAGAAATTCAGTCTTTCAGTGCCCCGGTGACGATGAAGTGCCCCATTTGCGGCAAGAAAAAAGCCCAGCGCATCATTCGTCCCTGCGCGGGCATCGTTTTCAAAGGAAGCGGCTTTTACGAAACGGATTACAAAAAATCCGCTAAATGAGTTCTGTATTCCTTTTTTCCGACTGAATTCTGAGTTGAGTTCATTTTTCTGATCTCAACGATTTTATTTTATGTGCACAATTCGAAAATGAAAGTTTTTGAACGATGGAGTGAGGGAGAACCGATTTTAAAAAAGGTTTTTCCTTTCGTCGTTCTGAATTTATGTACGCAAATAGCTATTCGAAAGAAACACGGAAAAAAGGAGCTTTCTATGCAGTGTTTTAAACTTTTCGGAGTTTGTTTCTGTTTCAGTCTTAGTCTCAGTTTCAGTCTCTGTCTCTCTCTGGTTTCGTTTTCCTGCGCTCAGAATGCGGAGGAATTGCGTCCCAATATTCTGATTATTCTGGCTGACGACATGGGAATCAGCGATGCGGGCTGTTACGGAGGCGAGATTTCGACGCCGAACATTGATTCGCTGGCGGCGGAGGGGGTGCGGATGCGCTGTTTTTACAACACGGCGCGCTGCTGTCCGACGCGAGCCTCACTTCTGACGGGTTTGTACCCACATCAGGCGGGGATCGGGCACATGATGGACGATCGCGGCGTTCCGGGGTATCGGGGCGAACTCGCTCCAAACTGTGTGACGATTGCGGAAGTCCTTCGTTCTGCCGGTTACAAAACCTACATGGTTGGAAAGTGGCACGTCACGCGAAACACGACCGATGAAGAACATCATACGGAAAACTGGCCGCTTCAGCGGGGTTTCGACGAGTTTTACGGCACACTGAGCGGCGCGGGAAACTACTTTGAACCCGCTTCACTCGTGCGGGGAAATCACTTCATTTCGAGCGAGGCGGATCCCGACTACAGTCCTTCAAACGGAGTCTATTATTTCACAAACGCCTGTGGTGAAAATGCGATAAAGTACCTGAAAAAACATGAAGAAACCGCAGATTCAGCCCCTTTTTTCATGTATCTGGCGTTCACCTCCCCGCACTGGCCGATGCAGGCGCTTCCAGAGGATATTGCGCGTTACAAAGGAAAATTCGATGCGGGATGGGACGTCTTGCGGGCAGAAAGACTCGAACGAATGAAACGGTTGGGGATCGTTCCTCCTTCGACCGAGCTGTCGCCGCGAGACCCTGAAGTTCCTGCGTGGGACTCGCTTTCGGAAGAGGAAAAAGCGTGGTGCGCGTCTCGAATGGAGGTGTACGCCGCCATGATTGAGTGCATGGATCGAAACATCGGACAGGTCGTTGCGCAGCTTAAAGCGTCGGGAAAGTGGGAAAATACGCTCGTGTTTTTTCTGCAGGATAACGGTGCGTGTGCGGAAACGATGGGACTTGGAAACGGGAAAAAGGTTCTTTACGCGCGTGGAAAAGCGGCGTCTGCGTCCGATCGAAATCCGGCGATTCGTCCTGAAACTCCGATTACTGTCCGCAGTGACGTCTGGCTCCGAGACGGTCGGCCGGTACGGTCGGGTTTCGTGACGCCGGGGCCTGCGGACACGTATTTGGCGTACGGACGCTGCTGGGCGAATCTGTCGGACACACCCTTCCGAATGTACAAACATTGGGTTCATGAAGGCGGAATTTCGTCGCCTCTCATTGTTTCCTGGCCTGCGCATCTTGAACATTGTGATTGGGTGGACGGTCCGGGCCATTTGATGGATCTTATGGCGACGTGTGTGGACGTTTCAGGCGCTGAATACCCAAAAAAACGTGCTTCAGAAGACGTGCAGCCGATGGAAGGCGTCAGTTTGATTCCGGTGCTAAACGGTCAAAAATTACAGCGGGAAAGTCCTTTATTCTTTGAACATGAGAAAAATCGGGCGGTTCGAATGGGAGAGTGGAAGCTGGTTGCGAAAGCGAATCAGCCGTGGGAGCTTTATCGGATCGGCCTCGATCGTGCTGAAACGACGAATCTTGCGGAAAAGTATCCGGAAAAAGTCGAAATGATGGCTGCCGAATGGGAAAAATGGGCGATACGCACGCATGTGGTTCCGAGAAAATGATAAAACTCAATATCCAGAAGTTTTCCGGATGAGGGGCCTGGGGAGAGGGGCGGCTTTCAAAAAGCCCCTCTTCCCACGAACGTAAATTCTTGACGGGCCGCAAGATTCATTGGGTTTTGGGCGAGAAAAGGGTTGGAAATTCTTTAAAAACAGACTAATTTTGTGTTTTT
>CAYTLK010000059.1:7921-23993 GCA_964438515.1 uncultured Planctomycetaceae bacterium | reverse complement strand
AAAGGAAATTCAGAAAACGACGCTTTAGCGTAATTTTTTCCTTCCATAGGTACACACTCCCCCTGTTCATTTCGATCCCGTGTTTCTAAAAACATGGGGCCGAAATGACTCTGATATATTATATCATTTTTCGTCTGAAATGCAAACGAAAACCCCTAGGGAGAGTGAAAACCCTCCCTAAAGTGAAAAATTCAGCGAAAACGCACGAAAAAACGCGAAAAACTTTTTCGAATCAGACGTGTGCTTTCGGATTCGAGAAGCGCAGACCGTCGAAATCGTGATACGTTGCAGATTCCGTCACAATGACGCCCTCAGGCCCGGCCTGAAGGAAATGCCATTTTTCGAGTGCGCCCAAATCGCGGACGTCGCCGACCTGAAGGAATTCACAATGTTTGCAGTTCACAACGTCTTTCTGGGTTGCAGAAGGCGTGCTGATTGCAGGAACGGTTTCATCGCCTTCGGACCAGTTGTACACGGAACCGTAGCGGACGTGCCAGGATTCCATTTTTGCGGGAGCTTCCGGCGTCGGAAGGTGCTTATGTTCCGGAATCATCTGACCGGGAAGGAGATAAATATCGTGGCTGAAATAGCGATAATCTTTGTGGTTCAGCCAAATGATGCCGCCCATTCCGGTGTTTGCGAAATCCCCAAGACCGAAATCGACGAACCAAATATTTTTAGCGAGGAATTCGCTTGTGGGATAATGATAGGCTTCGAACATTTCATAAAAAGCCTGACGAGCGCGTTCTTCAAGGAATTTGCCGTCTTTATCATAGAAAAATTCATTCGGATAACGTTTCACGAGATTCTCTCCTTTTTTAGCTTCGCAGCTTGTCGCTGCCTGAACAGACTGAACACCCATGGCAACGGCACCTGCGGTAAGCGCAGCCGTTTTGAGCATTGTACGACGATCCATATTCATAATAGGATTCCTTGCACATAGGTTATTGGAAATGTCCGGCAAAACACGTCGGACGTTGTTTCTTTGTTGTTTCTTTATGATTTTCTTCCAATTTTCATAAAGATGAAATTTGGATTGTTATTTCCATTATGAATCATTTCCCCAAAAAAATCAAGGGCGGGGACGATATTTTTTTCATAATTCTCGAATATTTTTTCGTTCCAGAATCTCTTCCAGTGTGAAAAGCTGTCCCTGACCGCAGCCTTTGCAGCCTCGCGCCGCATTTTCCCAGACAGATTCAGACTCCAGATTGCTGCTCCAGAAGGGCCACGTCCGACATTGTGCCGGACGGTCGCTGTAAATTCGGCAGTTTCGATGAAATGTATCGAAAAAAACGCAGTCGCCGTTTAAATATTCGATGAGACTTTTACGTTCCCCGACGTCCTTTACATATTGTTGTTCAAATTCTGCAGCCGTCAGACCGAGGCGTTCCGCGATGCGTTCCATCTCGTCTTCCGAAAGCCACACGTAACCCGGCGCGCCAGTGCAGCACGAGCCGCATTCCTGACACTCAAAGCGCAACCCGGCTTCATACCAGAGTTTCGAATCAGATTCTTTCATAATCACTTTCCGTACAACAAACAAAAATTCTTATTTTTACACTGTACATATTTCATAACCCTTCACCAAGACGGTGGAAAACACGAAACGACAGCGCTCAAAGCTACAAAAAACCAGTATACACCAAAATTGCATTTCTGCAAAGGGTAAATCGCGCGGACACTGGAAAAATACGAAAAATTTCTCCTTTTTATTCATTGCGGCGAACGAAACGTTTTTCAATTTTGTTCATAAAATCAAAAAATCAAACGCATAAACGAACAAGTAAAGAAAAAACCTCAAAAATCGATTGGAAATCGCTCGGTCCTCCTTTTATTTTCTGAAAAGATGGTGTATAATGGATAGAATCATGTTTTTCAGTACTTATACTAACACTATTTTGGATTTCTGTTTTCCCGTCCGCCGTTGGAGCTGCGCACCCAGGCTCCTGCAGTCTTTGTGAAAACGGAATTTCATTGTAGAACCAGCATATTCCTTTCAGGAGTGTATTTCATGTCCAAAACAGCCCTTCTGCAAACGTCCCTCAATTTCCCTGTGCGCCGCGGCAAAGTTCGTGATATTTACGATTTCGGCGACGAGCTGCTGCTCGTGAGTTCCGACCGAATCAGCGCTTTCGACTGGATTCTTCCGTCTGGAATCCCCGACAAAGGCCGTGTTTTGACGCAGATCGCCGCTTTCTGGTTCCAGAAACTGGGTGAAGAAAATCATCTGATTACGGTGGACGTCGACAAAATGGCGTGCCTCGACGGGATCGACGCTGCAACGAAAGCCGACCTTGCTGGCCGTTCCACTTTGTGCAAAAAATCGAAAGTTTTTCCCATTGAATGCATCGTTCGCGGCTGCTTGACCGGTTCGGGATGGAAAGAATATCAGAAAAGCGGAACGATCTGCGGAATCCGTCTGCCGGAAGGACTGAAGGAAAGCGCCCGTCTGGAGACGCCGATTTTCACACCCTCCACCAAAGCGGAAGAGGGACACGATGAAAACATTTCGTACGAACAAATGTGCGGAATCATCGGAACGGAAGCCGCGACGGAACTGAGAGACCGAAGCATTTCGCTCTTCCAACGCGGCGCAGAATATGCAGCCGGACGGGGAATCATCATTGCAGATACGAAGTTCGAATGGGGAATGCGCGATGGAAAAATCATCCTCGTCGATGAGGTTTTGACGCCCGACAGTTCTCGTTTTTGGCCTGCCGACGACTACGAAGTGGGGCGTTCGCAGAAATCGTTCGACAAACAGTTTGTGCGCGACTGGCTTCTCGCCTCCAGCTGGGACCGTCAGAGCGTTCCGCCGCAGCTGCCCGACGACATTATCGCAAAGACACGTGAAAAATACATCGAAGCGTTCGAACGGCTCACCGATACGGAATTTCCGTGGCGCTGACATACAGATTTCCCATTTAAAACGTAACGCTTATCCGTATGAAACTTTCCTTTTTGAATCGTCTTGCAGGTCTCGCAGGTGCGTACGCGCTTGAACGATATTCGTCGCTCATGGACGCACGTTACTGGACGACCGACCCGGCTTACGATCCAAAAGGGAGAGCCGTCGGCGGTCCGTATATGTACGCGTTCTGGCACGAATACATTTTGCTGCCGGTCGGATATTTTGGAAAGTGCAAAGTCGCAACCATTACGTCGATGCATCAGGACGCTGAAATCGCAGCGAATCTTTCGGAATTCATGGGATTTCGTATTTTTCGCGGCTCTTCTACTCGCGGAGGAACAGAAGCGCTGCGTCATCTGCTGGCGGTCGGAAAGGAAGGATTTCATCTCACCATGGTTCCGGACGGCCCCAAAGGACCTCGGCGAACCATGACGCAGGGAACAATCTACATGGCGTCGAAGCTGGGATTTCCCATTATTCCCACAGGAATGGGATTCAGTCGGTGCTGGCGCGCTCATTCTTGGGACCGTTTTGCCGTTCCGAAACCGTTTTGCCGCGCAAGACTGATTTTCACGGACGCTATTTTTATCCCGAATCGGCTTAAACGCAACGAGTTAGAAGAATATCGCGTTCTGGTGGAAGAAAAACTGCGGGAAATCACGCTCGAAGCGGAAGAATGGGCGCGAACTGGAGTCGAACGTCCCGGAGAGATGGTGCTCGACCATCGTCCCAGACAGCTGCAAAAATTCAGGGAAAACGATGAAAACTAAAACTCAGACGTTCAAATTCCCGAAAACATTCGATACCCGATGCAATTGAAATTTTCGCTTCACCATCGTTACTCTACCGAGAAACGACTGCCGTTGCAGCCGCCCAATGCGAAATTTTCCAGTGGAACGAGTATATTTTAAAATATTTTTTTCTTTTTTTAAGAAATATTTCTTTCTTAAGTATTTACGGATTCTGTGAACGTGGTATAATAGAGTAACCAGCGGAAGTTTTGTTCTGGTATTTTTGAATATCGCAAGCAAATCCTTTCATTTTTATACCCGACACACTTCAACTTTCCGCATTGAGTTGTTGCGCATTGCTAGCCGGATTCCTTTTTTATCGTTGAAATATCCGAATTATGAACAGTTACATGGAAACTCTCCGATTCCTTTGTCCGAAGGATTTTGCGACGCCAGCCATGCTTCGAACGATACACGTGCTTGGTCTGGATCGTTCCATGACCCCTGTTCAGACGGAACTTTCCGAGAATGAACTGCTGATTTACTATCCGGACTGCGACAATTTACGCCTTTGCATCCCCTGGACGATTCCCAATGTCGGAAATAAAATGCTGACGACGGGCACACTCCTTCAAACGACCCGGCCTTACGTTCTTTCTGTGGAACTGGCGCGCGGTTTATGCGCCTCCATCCGAAACCAGGCGTCCGATTGGGAAACGCTGGGACTCGACGCAACGAAAGATTTCTGGAACACCATTCAGGATGCCGGCAGATATCTGTTTCACGCAATCAAATTATCGTACAATAACGTGGATTACGATTTTGAAATCGATAAATACGCGAATTATTCCATGCAGCTTTGTACCAAAGCGTCTCTGATTCTTGCAAAACGTTACATCGAACGGGTACTTCTTCTTCGTAAAATTGCAAAACAATCGGCCGACGCGGCGGCGGCACTGAGCAGCAGTCACTCTTTGGCGATCCGGGAAGAAGCTCCAGTGGTTGATGAAGACGACATTTTTGATGAAAACAGCGTGACGCAAATGCTTCAGGATCTTGAAAACGATCCGACCCTTGGACGCACCTCTTCGGTTTACAATATTCAGGACGAAGACGGGAACGCTTTTGATGCGGATGACGATGATGATGACGACGTGTTCGACATTTCGAGCGACGACACGGCAGTTCACGTAATCGAAGCGGTCACTCCCAAATTTGTGGGGGTTCATCTTGATTATCATCTGCTGGAAAAAGAGGTAAAAAGCATCTTTTTCGAAACGTTTAATCATGTAAATATCGACATGGCGTGGAATGAAATTCACGCGCATCCCGAACTTCTGAACGAATACGATCAACAGATTGAATGGTGTTACAGTAATGGATTCAGCGTGACAGCCGGACCGATTATTAATTTTTTTCCGTTGCATCTTCCGGATTTTTTGATGCGTTACAAAGGAGATTTTGAAGCCGTTTGCAACCGTGTTCGCGATTATGTGGAACGTCTCGTAAAACGCTACCGCATGAAAGTCACAACATGGGTCGCAACGTCACGCGTCAATTCGTTTTTTCCGCTCGGTCTGACTCTGCTGCAGCAGCTGGAACTTACGGTCAAAGTGGTGGGATGGATTCATGAATTTCAGCCGACCGCCGAAGTTTTGACGTCGCTCGATCTTCCTTGGGGCGACAATATTCTGCCGCCGCCATTTGGAGTGGCCGACGAAGACAGCAAAATTTACCCAACCATCGTATGTGCGGACTATTTGCTGCGCGCGAAGTGCAAAATTGCCGGTTTTCAGCTTGAATTCAATATCGGATATCAAACGCTCTCGACGTACGATCGTCCGCTGCTGGACTGGTCGCGGCTCATTGATCGCTGGTCGCACTTTGGCGTCCCTCTTTATTTGCAGATTCGCCTCCCCAGTTCCTGTGAATTCGATAAAAAAGCACTGATTCCCAATCCTCCTATGTGGAATGGATGGACGATGCGCTACCAGGCGCTCTGGGCGTCGAATGTAATTCCCGTACTTCTTTCAAAACCCAATGTTTACGGAATTGATTGGTGTGTTTTCCGCGATTATCGTCCTCACGACTATCCCAATGCGGGCCTTATTTCCATTGACGGACGCGTGAAAAGAACGCAGATTATTCTTGCGGAGATTCTTAAATATTTCATGGCGGACATGGACGTTTGAACCGATTAAATCTTTCTATTCTACGTATTCTTTTTATCTTAAACTCCCCCGCAGAAAAAACGGTAGAAACCTGAAAAATCCCAAAATATCTTGCGAAAAATCTCAAAGTTTCACATTAGGAAAAGACGATAAGAAGTAAGGGTTATAACAATTAATCCTATTTCGTAATATTTTCCGACAATTCCACAAATCTCGTCACTTTTACAGAAATGGCTGGTACACGATGGACAGGAATTCCCATTCAGAGCGCAAAGAAAGCATGTTTTTTAGAGGTTCGGACCCTTTAAACCCTGCAGAAATTGATTCGATGTTTGAAAATCTGGAAATTTCCACATCCAGTTCCTTACAGCAGGATGGGAAATGGACTTCGAAAAACGCAAACGAAACAAAAATCGGAACAAAAAACGAAGATGAAAGTAAAAGTAAAAATCTAAGTAAAAGTCAAAGTGAAAAACAGACGTCAGAAAAGCCTGAGGAAAGCTGCATGTTGAAAAAATCACCTGAAAATACTTTTTTGTCGGCAGAAAAACCCGATTCGGAGTCCGAACTTTCGAAAGTTTCCGTCTCACCAACGCTGAATCTTCCGACCCCCGGAAAGCGGCTTCAGTCCTTAATGAATCGTGTGAATACCGTACAGACGACATCGCTGGGCGGAAGTTCCGCTTCATTTTCGTATCGCTCGACCCTTTCAGAACCTGAAGAAAATTCTGGCTTTTCGTCCGAAATGCGATCTGAACCGGGAAACGAAGGTTCAAATGAAGCGCTGAATGCCGTCCCGGTGGAAACGCTCCTCGAACAGCTCGTTCATTCCGTAGCTGAAAATTCGTCCAATAATCAATATAAAAATCAAAATACACATCGTACAAATAATCATACATTCCTTTCAGAGGAATCGGAAAACACTGAAACCGAAGCCGAAATCAAAGCCGAGAATGAAAACGAGAATAAAAACAAAACCGGAATAGAAAGAGAAAATGATGTATTGAAAAATGTACGAAACACATCTCTGAAGTCTGAGAAAAAGAATGGGAAAAGATTTCCGTACAGTAGATTTCTTTTCTTCGGTTTCGAAGTTTCGTGCGGTTTGGTGTTGGGAGCGGGACTGATTCTCGCAATCCTCAGCATCCAGAATCCGCTCGAAAAACGCGTTATTTACGAGTTCCAAAAGACGCTTCCCGGCACAATTACGTGTGACGGAGCGGAAAATAATTTTATGAAGACGGAAATCACTTACGGCCCCATGTTCACGCAGGATTCGTCGGAAAAAGGAACGTGCACAGACCTCAATATTCTGCGCACGGACGTTCTTCTGGCACCGATTTCACACGTAAGTCGGAATTTGCGGGTCCGAAGCGTCTCGCTCGAAGGTGTGGAGTTTCCGGGACTCACCACTTTGGAACCTCAAGACGCCTGGCGTCCGAACGTACTTTCGCCTTTATTTACGACTCAGGGAGAGGAATTGCTGAAAGTACATCCTGACGCTCTCGAATCGCTGACGTACTTGGAAGAGGTCAAATCGAAGCATCTTCCTGAATTTCAGGCGATTTCCAAAGAAGTCGCGCGAATCAGCACAGAAGCGGAAGCGGCCCAAAAACGCCTCTGCGAGAAACTGGGGGTGCAGGAATTGACCCCCGAACGTCTGGAAGCGCCCGACGCGCTGCGCGAAGATGTGGTGGCGGACGTCGATAAATTGAGTGCGCTCAAGAAAGAAGCAACCGAAATTCAAGCGCGATGGACCACGTTAAATCAGACGGTCTCGGACGATTTGAGCCTCATGAAGGAAAAAATCGCCGCAGACGGTCAGAATTTTTCGAATATTTTGGCCTGCGAGTGTCCCGATGTTGATAAAATGAACGATTTTCTGTACAAAACCGATTTTGAAAAACGCACAGCCGAAACTTCCAACTGGGTGAGCGCGGTTTGCCGCATGGTTGAATTGGGAATGCTTTCCCGAAGTTCCATCCCGGCCGACACGCTGAAAACGAGCGGAACCATTGAGTTATTCGGTCAAAACTTCACGTTCGACGGCGACTGGAACACGCATTTGCAGGAAGAATGTGTTTATTCCTATTCCGGGAATCTGCGTCTGCATTCCGAAGTGATTCCAGCAGAACTGATGAAAGACGCATTCGTCGCTATTTCCTGCAAACAGAAGGAAAATTCGAATCTGAAAACAATTTCGGCTCGAATTCCTCTCGTGAATGAAACGTTCGTTTGGGGTGATTTCAAGGAACTTCCTCTTTGGGCGAAAACGCGCGATGCTTGTGTGGTTCTGGATCTGACGATTTTCGGAGACGAAATTCGCGGAAAAATCACGCTCGAGATGAATCAGGTGTCGTTTGATGTTCCGACGGATTTGCAGACGGGTTCGTGCAGAAAAGAATTTTATACGCCTTTTGAAGAACTCGTTCTTCCGCATGTTGCTGCATCAGCTCAGGTTTCGGGAAGCGGACGCGACCCCATGGTGACGTGCACCGGCAGCGCAACGGATGAATTTTGTGCGCAATGCGTTCAAACGCTGCAGAATGTGTATCGTGATGCGCGTAAAGAACTGGTTTCTACGATGTATGAACGTTTGAAAAATTCCGAGACGGCTTTCAACAGCACGATTGAACCGTTTTATCATGAAGTCGTTTTGTGTATGAAAAACGCGAATGTTTTCGGTGAATTTCAGATTCAGACGCCGAAAGAAATGGTTGCGGAAAGGGATTCGAAAAAGGCTCAATCTGCCGAAAATATGAAGTCCGACGCGGGGAAAACAACGCTCGCACAAAATCCGAAAAAAGGTAAAAAATCCACAAATGAAAAACGTACAGCCGTCGTAGAAGTGACGCCGATGAGTCTTGCGCAAATGGATCTTTCACCGGAGGATTTGGACGAAAACATTCCAATGTACAACCCCAACATCGGAATGGAACCTGTGGTCGAACCCGTGGCGGCGGCCGTTGGAAACCCAGTGGCGGTGGAAACGCCGAAAGTAAAGGTGGTTCCTGTAAAAAAAGTAGCGGAAATCACACCGATTGCACCCGCAACTCCCGCAATCCCCGCAACCGTTCCTGCAGCGCAAACCGCTGTTCCGACCGCAATCCCAGCAGCGCCCGCAGCCGCTTCGGAAACAGCACCCGTTTTAACGCCGGAAAACGCCCCCGCGATGATTCCAGCAGCAACGCCCGCAGCGGTCCAAAGCGCAAACGTTCATGAAGTGATTCCGGGAGAAAATACGACTTCCATGGATGGAGTTTCGGAAGAAGCGCCGTTGAATGTGAGCGACCCGGTATTATATACCAACTCGCAGAAGAAGAAAGAGGCTGCACCGGTTACGATTCCGGCACAGAATTCTACACGTCATTCCACGCCTTTACCCATGATGAAATCGACGAGTAATTTTGGTTCCTGATTGAAAAAGCAGGGTTTGAATTTCCAAGACGATTTGAAAAACCGAAGGAATAAATTTTCTTTCGGTTTTTCTTTTTTTACAGGAAGTATCTTGAATTCCCCTGATACGAACGTCGCTCGATCGTGAAACAGCAACCGTTATGACCGTCAAAAGCCGAAATTTTCAAGTTTCTGGGTGGGGGGGTTACAGAGAAAATAAATATGTGTATAATATAGGGTAATATAGGAATAAAGTTTTATGCTTGATCCAATTTAAATATTTGCTTTTCAGTCGCTGCACATTCGCGAGACTGCCGCTGCGTCCGATTGAAGTTGATTTTAAATGGAACGCCTCCTGAAACGTCGGAAACTCAATGATTGAAAAAAGTATTTTACTTCCGGAAGCTTTACCTCTCACACTGCTTTTCGGATTGCGAGACCGCTACCAGCGCCGCATCAGCGACACGCTGGGGGTGCGAGTCTGGTCGCGTGAAAATTCCGTATTTGTAAGCGGACCGGACCAGGCGGTCGAAATGGCGGTGGAACTCTTTCGTATAATGAAAGAAAAAATTCAAAAACGCGGTGACGTCACGGAAGAGGACGTGCAGTTCCTTCTGTCGCAGCTCATCGAAGAGGATGCGGCCGACACGACCGGAAATGTCGCGCCGTTTGAAGTTTTCAATGGAAAACGATTCCGTCCCAGAACGGCCGGTCAGGGAAAGTACGTCAAAGCGATTCGCGACAATGACGTCGTTTTCGGAATCGGGCCGGCCGGAACGGGAAAAACGTTTCTGGCGGTTGCGGCTGCGGTTGCGGCGATGCGTGACGGGAAGGTGAAACGACTGATTCTTGTACGTCCTGCGGTAGAAGCTGGTGAAAATTTAGGGTTTCTTCCGGGGGACCTGAAAGCGAAAATCGACCCGTATTTGCGTCCGATTTTTGACGCGTTGCGCGACATGATGGATCCGCTTCTTCTGCGGCGAATGACGGAAGATGAGGTCATCGAAATGAGTCCGCTGGCGTACATGCGCGGCCGGACGCTCAACGATGCTTTCATCATCCTCGACGAGGCGCAGAATACGACCATCGCGCAGATGAAAATGTTTTTAACCCGTATGGGAAACAATTCCCGCGTCATCATTTCAGGGGATGTAACGCAGGTGGATCTTCCGCGGAACACTCCAAGCGGTCTGGTAGACGCCGTCCATCGGCTTCGAAGAATTCCGAAAATTGCGGTCGTCGAAATGGGTGAAATGGACGTTGTGCGTCACGACCTCGTTCAGAAAATCATTCGGGCGTATGATGACGCCGAGAATCCTCAAATTTAAATTTTACGGATAAGAATTACGGATAGGAAATCCGGAAATGAAAAATGTACACGTAAACAAAACGTACGTTTCACACTGTTTTTCCTTTATTTTCCTTTATTTTTAACGAACTAGAATCAAAGCTGAAATTGTATGTCCACAGGAACTTCCAAAACGAGAACTCAACGACTGGCCACGCTAACCGCCGTACCGACGCGTCTTCATCTCGCGATTATGCGTTTTCGCCAGCGTTCTGCTATCTTCGGTTTTTTGATTTTTTTAGCGACATTTGCGGTTTTTATCCTTTCGCTGAAAATTTGGAATCCTCCATTTCCGTATTACACGGGAATGCCGATCAACCGGGATATTGTTGCGCGCGTGGCGTTCGAGACGATCGACACTGCGGAAACCGAAAAAGAACGTGTTTTGGCGGCCGATCGAGTTCCAAACATTTACGTACGAAATATCCACCCTGAAACTCTCGACGAAAATATTGAAACCATCTATCGTATTTTAAAAGACGCGTCTGCTGTCGATTCGTTTGACAAACTGTCGCCGGAGCTTCAGCAGCAGTTTATGCTTCCCGACGATTCGGAAGGTTCGGACGCTGAGACGGGAACGAAAAGCATCTGGCAATTTTTGAGCCGGAACCCGGAACCGGAAGCCGAAAAAACGTCGGCTGGGAGTACGGGAAATGCAGGAAATGCGGGAAATGCAGTCGGAAATACCGCAGGTGCGGGAAGTACGGGGGGTGCAGCAGGAAGTTCAGCAAGTGCGGTCGAGACGCCTGCAGAAGCCGAAACGAAAGTTCCAGGCGCTGGAAACGTCGAGGGAACTGTAGATTCAGGAAATGTCGCGTCCGCTGGAGAAAACGCAAAAACGGCTGAAAATTCCGAAACAAAATCAAGCAAGAAACCTGTGGTAAATTCTGAAAACGAAACCAAATCGAAGGGTTCTTCTTCCGAAAACGTTCCTTCTCGGGTCGTTGTTCCTCCCATTCCGGCAGTTCAACCTGTTGCGGCTCCTGAAGTTCCAGTTCCCGCTGCACCGTCCGATACTTCCGCGCCGTCCGATACTTCCGCGTCCTCCGATTCATCCGCGATTTCAACCACAACGGACGCACCCGAATCCGCAATTCCTGCAAGCAGCACCGCTTCCGAAGACGTCACAAGCACGGACGTCACAAGTACTGAAGATTCTTCACACCCATCGACGGTCATTGAACAAGAAGAAAAAGAAGAATTAGAGGAAGATTTTGAGGAAGAAATCGTCGAAAATCCCGTGATGACGGGGGCGAATAAAGAAAAAGCGCTCAGTGAGTTTTGCGACGTACTGAAAGAAACCATGAAACCGTTCTGCGAACATGGTTTGATGCACATCGCCGAGGTGAAAGACGACCCGCTGGGACGCGGACTGCAGGTGCAAATTACAATTGTGGATTCCGACACACCCCATGCGGAGGGCGAACGAGCCGCTTTAAAGTCCGTCATTTTGGAAGATAATGATGCGATTCGGACCGCAATTCGGAAAATCGTCGGAAAAAACAACATCGGAGACCTCATTTATTATTGTATTTGTCGAAATTGGAAGTCCAATTTGGTTCAGGATACAATGCTGACGAATCAGGCGATTCAAAATGCGCGCCAGAAAATCGTTCCTGTAAAAAAAGAGTATCAGGTTTCGCAGCGAATCGTTCTGACGCAAGTCGTCAACAACTCCCTTATTGGAACGCTTTTGACGGAAGACATGGTGAAACTTCTTTCCATCGAAAACGAAAAGTGGCTGCAAAATCGGACGTGGAACGACAAACTCATTCGCGGAGTTGCGGTCGGCTGTCTGCTTTTGCTGGTTTTAGCGTCGGCGATTTACTACATTTCCCTTGTGGAGCCTCGCATCATTCGGGAACCGAAACGTCAAACGTTCATTTTGATTTTTTCCGTTCTCGTCATTTGGGTGACGATATGGTGTTCTACCCGTCTGTCGCTCCCGCGGAGTTTCGGACTGTTTCCGCTCGTCATTTTTGGTCAGATTTTATCGTTCCAGTATCGCCGCCGCGTCGGCATCATTTTCAGCAGTTTCATGCTTTTGTGTCTCTCAGTCGTTCTGGGAATGAGTCAGCTGGAAGTTTTATGCGTTTTTACCATCCAGCTTTCGGCCATTTTGCCTCTCGACCGACTCCGCGGACGAATGCAATTCGTACGAATATCAATCCTTTGTACCGTAATGACGTTTGTGCTGTACATTTCGTGGGACGCCATGATGGGTGTACCGCTTGAAAGAAACATTTTTCAAAAAGCCGCAATAAACAGTGTGCCGCTGCTGTTTGAAGGACTCGTTATGCAAAGTATGCTTCCGCTGCTCGAACGCTGGCTGGGAATCCTTTCCGATGTGCGGCTCCTCGAACTTTGCGACATTTCCAATCCTCTTCTGAACGAACTCGTAAATCGTGCGCCGAGTACGTACAGTCATTCCATTGCGGTCGGAACCATTGGTGAAAATGCGGCGGACGCGATCCACGCAAACGGTCTTTTGGTGCGGACGGCCGCATACTATCACGATATTGGGAAAATTTACAAACCCAACTATTATGCGGAAAACCTGATTGTGAAAGAGGATACGCCGCACAAAACGCTGGAACCCACGATGAGTGCGCTCATCATCATTGCACACGTCAAAAATGGGGTGGACCTCGCGCGGCAGTACAAACTTCCGCAGCAAATCATCGACCTCATCGAACAGCATCACGGATCCACACTCGTTGCGTATTTTTACAATCAGGCAAAAAATGAATGCGTAAAGAACCCCAACATTCCCGATGTGGAAGAGAGTTCGTTCCGCTATCCGTGTTCGCGGCCGCAAACGAAAGAAGCGGTCGTACTGATGCTGGCGGACTCGTGTGAGAGCGCCTGCCGCGCCCTTGTGGAACCGACGCCCGCACGAATTCAGGGGCTGGTGCGAAAAATCTCGCAGGACCGTCTGGAAGACGAACAGTTCGACGAGTGCGACATTACGCTCAAAGAGCTGCGGATTGTGGAAGACCATATTATAAAAGTCCTCATTTCGAATCATCACGGACGAATCAAGTATCCGGAACGAATCAAGGACGATAAAAACTCGAAAAAACATGATTAAAAGAAAATTAAAATAAGATTAAACCATCATTAAACCAAAATTTACACAAGGAACCATCATTCGAAGAAACCTGAATGAATAACTTACATAAATCCATAAACTGAATGAATCATGATTGAGATTGAAATAGCAAACGATTTGGAAGATTTTAAAATCGATGAGGAACAAATTCGTGCCGCCGTTCGAGCGGTACTCGCGATGGATTCCATCCAAAATGCGGAAATGAGCGTCGCACTGGTGGACGATCCGACGATTCATGACGTCAACCGTCGTTTTTTACATCACGACTATCCCACCGACGTCATCAGTTTCCCGCTTTCCGACTCTCCCAAAAAATTGGAGGGCGAAATTGTGCTGAGCATCGATACCGCCCGCCGGGAGGCGCAGCGCGTGCAAGGCGTCTGGAACGAACAGAATGAAGTTCTTCTTTACATCATTCACGGGTCGCTGCATCTGATTGGTTTTGACGACCATGAGGAAAACGACCTGCTGGAAATGCGCAAAGCAGAAGTCGCGTGTCTGCGTGCCGTCGGCGTCGAACCTCCTTCGGGCCTGCATGACCGTGACGGGGAGGAAGGTGCGTGATGTCGCTGCTTTATATCGGATTCTGTTTTCTGCTTCTGCTGCTTTCCATTGCGAGTAAGGCGCTGCACGAGTACACGCGTCACGACCTCGAAAAACTCTGTACCCGGAAAAATCGGCTGGAATATTTTAATTCCGTCATTGATCATTACGAATCGGTGCAGCTCGGAATTGAAATGATTCGCTGTACCCTGCTTTTCGGCCTTCCGATTCTGGCGTTTTATGAAGTTCTTCTCCCCGCAAACTCGCAGGAACCCACATTTTCCGTTTCGCACGTTTTAACCCTCATTCCGTATTTTTTCACGTACATTGCGTCCCGATACTGGATTGCGCAGCCTTTGGGGGATATTTACGCTACGGGGATTGTGTATCATTTCTTCCACTTTTTCCGTTTTCTCGCGTTTTTCATGCTTCCTTTAAGCCTCTGCAGTCTCGCTCTGCAAATCATCATTCAGAGACTTGCAGGTGTCGAAAAATCGGAGCAGAATGAAAGTGAGGATCTGGAAGACGATATTCGTTCCATTGTGGCGGAAGGTCATCGAGACGGTTTCATCGAGGATGATATGCGCGTCATGTTCGAACGAATCATGCAGCTCGACGATGCACACGTTTCCACCATTATGACGCCCCGTACAGAAATGAGAAGCATCGCACACGACGCGTCCTGGAAGGAAATGCTGGATTTCGTCAACGAGACCCAGCTGTCGCGTATTCCCGTGTACGGAAAAGACCGAGACGACATCGTAGGAATTCTGTTCAGTAAAGATCTACTGCTTGAAATCGGGGACGAAAACACACATTTGCCGCTCAACTGGACCGCAAACCTGCACGATCCGATTTTCGTACCTGAAACAAAACAAATCAACATTCTGCTTCAGGAATTTCTGCAGACGCAGAATCATTTTGCGATTGTGCTCGACGAGTACGGAGGCGTTTCGGGACTCGTGACGCTCGAAGACATTTTGGAACAAATCGTCGGCGAAATCACGGACGAAACCGACGATGCACCGCCGGAAGAAATTCACACGACGGAAGACGGAGCGGCTGAAATCCTCGGACGCGTTCATATTGATGATATTAATTCCCAACTCGGAACGAATTTCTCGACGGAAGGAGATTTCGAAACGATCGGCGGGTTCATTTTGACCCAGCTCGGACGTGTGCCGACAATCGGTGAAGAAATTGAGGCGGCCGGCGTGCGGCTCGTCATTCTGGAAGCGACGCCCCGAAAGATCGAAAAAGTCCGTCTCATTCCTCCGGAAACCGAAACTTCCACGGAAAAACACAAGGAATCCGCAGAATAATGTCTGATGAAACAAAAAGTGAAAAAGACGTTTCAGCCGTCGTTTCCGATGCGAGTAACTGGGCGCTTCCGCAATTCGAAATCCCAGAAACGGGACGCGTCGCGGGAATTGATTTCGGTACGGTTCGCATCGGAATTGCGGTTTGCGACCCGGACCGAACGCTCGCCAGTCCGTGGGAGAATTACACCCGCCGCAGTTTGAGACTCGACGCACAGTTTTTTCGTCAGCTCGCGTCTGAAGATCGTGTAACGCTTTTTGTCGTCGGTTTGCCGGTTTATCCCAGCGGCGACGAGAGTGAAAAATCGCTGGAAGCCCGAAAATTCGGAAAGTGGCTCTGGGAAACAACACGGATTCCCGTACTTTTTTTTGACGAACGTTATTCTTCGAAATTTGCGGACGAACTGATGGAAATTGGGTCCTTAACGTCCAAGCAGCGCAAGGCGCGCCGCGACAAACTCGCTGCGTACGTTATTCTATCCACATGGTTGGAAACGGACAAAAAAAATCGAGAGCGCAAGAGTCAAATTTCCTTGGA
>CAYTLK010000059.1:0-7821 GCA_964438515.1 uncultured Planctomycetaceae bacterium | reverse complement strand
GCTTTTCGCTCCCTTTTTTAAAATTTCAAAAACTCACGGCGTCCCCTGACGAATTTCTTCGTTCGGATCCCAGTTGTCGGACAGTCCGATTCCCGGTTTGTCCTCCTCGCCCGGCATCTTCGGCCACGGCGGACGCTGATTTCGTGCAGGAATCAAACCGTACGGCGAGTACGGATGGCTCCGTTTCCGCGTCACTTTGGCGCTTAAAATTTTGTCCGGCATCTCGCAGCCGGGATATTCAAACACCCTTTTTTCCAGTTCCATTTCATCTTCGAGCTTTTCGGTCGGATCGTACGGCTGGCGCTCTAAGAAAAACGATACGATATCCATTCCACGCACCACACGTCCGAAAGCCGTATACTTTCCATCGTATTCCCGACACGGCTGGTAGCAGATGAAAAATTGCGAGCCGGCAGTATTCGGACCCGCGTTGGCCATCGAGACGGTTCCGCGAAAATGTTTGCGAGAATTCTCGTTGAGTTCGTCCGGAATGGCGTAACCCGGTCCAACGTCCTGATTTTGTCGTTTCTTTAACGTTCCGTCCAGATTCGTCTCCGTCCGCAGCAGTTCCGAACCGCCGCCCTGCGCCATTTCATGATGAATCACGCGATGAAAATCAAGATTCGTGTAAAACCCTTTTTCGACAAGAAAAATGAAGTTCGCGACCGTATTCGGCGCCTGATTTTCAAAGAGTTCAATCTCGATTTCTCCGCGTGTCGTAAGCAGCACAACGTGCGGTAAATCGCCGCGAATCTCTTCCTGACGCCGCAGCTCGCTCTCACGTTTCCACTCTTGCGTCCAATAATCGAGATTTTTGAACGGACTCTGCGAATAATCAAAATCCGACTTGCGCCGCCACTGTAAATCTTTCAGCTTCGGACCGTATTTGGCTGCCGTCTCGAAATCGTTCGCAAATAACGAGCAATACGCAATTGTTTCGACGATTTCATCATTTTTAACATCTTTGCTCAACAGCTTTTTGCACACGTCGAGCGCCTCATCGTAAAGGTCGATACGACGATATTCCCGCAAAACGTTCAAAATGAACGCATCCAAATCATGATTTTCCTGCGGATATTTAAGGATGCAGACGATTGCTTGGTCCATCAGTTCGATATTTTTGGACTGCGCCTGCTTTCGAAGCTCGTTGAACTCACGCAAACACTCGCTGCGCCGTTCCTCTGTCGTTTTCGGCTCGCGGTATTCGTTACGAAGATCCATCATCTTCTGAAGAATCGGCTTCCACTCTTCAAGCATCGAGTCGAAAACGGCTCGTTCTTTCCGAAGCGGAGCCGCAGCGGACGCGCTCTCCGATTCCTGCTGCGCCATATTTTCAGCACAAAAAACAAAACTCACCAGAAGAAGCATCGTCCCCAAAATGCAGAACGTTTTTCTCATAAAATTACTCCAGCCGCTTTGAAAATACGGACCGCTTAAAATACTTTTTGCACGTCGCAGCCTGCGTCACGCATGAAGCGCTGCAGTTTCTTATACGTTTCTTCGTCGGGATAGGTTCCCACAATTGCACCTCCGCTTCCCGCAAATTTGGCGCTGACACCGTTTTTTCGAGCCGTTTCGACCATTTCAATTTGTGCCGGAGCGATTTTACAGATGGAACGACGCAAATCAAAGTTCGCGTCCATCAACCGTCCCAACTGACGCCAGTCGCACGCACCAATCGCCTCGCGCGCTTGATCCGTCAGTTCCGCAAAACGCCGCATGGCCGCATGAACCTCCGGAACCCCTTCCTCCCATCGGTGACGCAAATCATTATGTACGATTTCCGTCGGCTCGCTCACCTCCGTTTTATACGCGATGTACAGCGGCGGAAGATTCGCAGGATTCAGAGGAACCGATGCATATTCACCGAACGTCAAACCGTTTTCCGTACGCATTTTATCCCGCGAAAAATCCATATACGTCATGGATTCGTACACCTGAATCACGCGGTCCTGCAGTCCCGCGGTGATTCCCAGTTCCCCCTGCTCGACCGAAAGAACGAGCGACGGCTGAATATGTTTCGGAATTTGAACCTCGTAAAATTCCATGAGACACCGCAGCGCCGCCACGATGATTGCGCTCGACCCGGCCATTCCCACCTGGCGGGGAATGCACGTTTCGTAACGAATCGAAAACGTTCGGTCATGCAAAAAAATATCGTTTTTGCGACAGTATTCCGCGAAGCATTTGATGGCGGCTTTTACGAGACGCAGCCCGCCGTAATATCCGTGCAGACGCACATCTTGAACCAGTTCATCAATGGAACGAAAGCAGGTATTTTCCTCATTCAGCACAATTTCCAGCTGGTCCCATTCGTATAGCGTCACGCGTGCGAAAAAGGGTTTTAAAATCACCGAAATCGTCTTTCCGTAGTAACCGTCAGACGGATTTCCGATGACACCGGCTCGCGCATAGGCGTTTTTTCGAATAATTTGCATGATTCATCGTAATGGGTTAAGAAAACGAAAACAGTTTTCAAAAATATTCTTATTCTATTCGTACAAAAAATCTTTAGGATTTCTTTTCCGAGATTTCTTCCAATTTCTTCTTCAGCTGCGCCTTAATTTCATCGCCGTAATCCGGGTCGGAGAGCGCGAATTCAAGGAAAGCAGAAAAATAACTCTCGAAATTTCCGATGTCGAAACGATGTTCCTGCTGCGTAACACGCACTCCGTACACCTTTTTTCCGTCCGCAATCATCGACTGAATCGCATCGGTGAGCTGAATTTCGTTGTTCTTTCCCGGTTTCGTCACCTTCAAATACTGAAAGATTTCCGGACAGAAAACGTATCGGCTCGCCACCGCCATGTGACTGGGTGCTTCTGCCGCAGAAGGTTTTTCGACGATATTTGCGAGCTGAAAAACATTCGGATCCTGCAAATCCATCGGTTCCGCAATTCCGTAACGATGGACTTCCTCTGCCGGAACCTCCTCAAACGCAATCACTGCATCCGCTTTTTTCTGTTCGAAAACCCGAATCATCCGTTCGACAATTTTCGCTTTTTCGTTGATTCCAAGAATCGTGTCCCCCAGCGCCACCACAAACGGTTCGTTTCCGACGAACGATTCTGCGCACAAAATCGCGTGTCCCAGCCCGAGCTGACGTCTCTGCCGCGTATAAAAATACTGCAAGTCGGCTTTCTCAAACGCGAGTTCCAGCAAAAGATCCTCTTTTCCCGTCTCGCGCAGATAATCGATCAACTCATTATCGAGGTCAAAATGATTTTCAATGGCGATTTTCGTCGGTCCTGTAATAAAAAGAAGCTTTTCGAGTCCGCAGCGATTCAGTTCCTCCACCACGTACTGCACGACCGGCTTTCGTCCCACCGGAAGCATCTCCTTCGGCAGACTTTTCGTCAGTGGAATCAATCGCGTTCCTCTTCCTGCTACAGGAATCACCGCCAGTTTCACCGTCATAATCGTTTCTCTCCCTTTCCTAGAAACATAAGAAAAAATCTTTGCATTTTACTTACTTTACATACTTTTTACACGTTTGTCAAGAAGAATCCCTCAAGGAAGTTCAAAAAGTCCCAAAATTTCTTCGAAAAACGACACAAAATGCCAAAAGTCCCAATGTGCCAAACGTTATAATCGGAATTCTGCAAATTATTCTAACACCCCATTGCGAAAAATCCGAAAAAAGATTATACTGTATTGTATTTGTATGGGAAATCGGGCAGAATCTCCACCAGATTCTTCCTGTGAGCCAGTAAAACAACTGGAATTCTAATCATGAAAAACAAAATTATTAACCTTTCCATGTTCTTTCTGACGGTATTTTCAGGAATGCTGCTCAATACGGCTGTATTTGCCCAAGGAAAACCGATTTCCAATCCGGCTGCGGCCTCAAAACCAGCGCCAGTTCGGATGAGAGTCGCACCCCGAGCGCTCGCGCCGCATGTGTTTCAGAAAATTGATCCCCAGCTGGATAAAATTTTCATGGTCAACACGTTCGCGCTGCAGGACAGTGCAAAAAAAGACCTGGAATTCTCCTGGGCAAAAAATCAGCCGTTCTATAACGACGTCTGGTATTTTGATTTCGAAATCAAATCGCTGCGTACGATTGTACTTCCAACGATGATTGTGGTAAACGGCGAAAAAAAAGCGGTGCTGAAAAAATACATGTACCTGATGTACCGCATTAAGAATCCCGGACGTTATTTCACGGTGAAAGAAGTTCAAACCGTCAGCGGCGTCACGGATCTTAAAGACCATCAGGAAGAAGTGTACGGAAAATACAAAGAAGACGCGGATTCCATGCGCGAAGCGGCTCAGGCCATCACAAACGGAATGGGCGATTTGTCCGTCACGAAACTCGGTGCCGTGGAACAGATGCCGATGTCGTTCGAATTCGTCGTGAAAGAGGACAAAAGCCTCGAATTCACACCCATGTTCGAGCTGCGTCTGGAAGACGAACAGTGGTTCAATCGCGAAACGAAACGCATTCAGCTCATGAGAAAACGCATGGCCGACGAATACAACCCCTATGTGGTACAAAAAATCGCTGAAAAAGAGCGTCCTGCCGGGAAGCTGTACGGTTCCTGTGATTTTATCGGAAAAAAAATTAAACCCGGTGAACAAGTTTGGGGCGTCGCGATTTGGTCCGACACGAACTATACCGCAGATCGGTTTTCTATCGTAATTAACGGACTGACGAACGTGCGAAAGTACGAACCGGAAGAAGGAAAATATACGTACAAAAATCTTCAGCTCTTCTACTGGCATCCGGGAGATTTGGATATTTTCCGTTTAGGACAGCCGGGGGGGCTTGACTTTAATTGGATTTTCGAGTAAAATAGTACCCGCTTGTTAAAAAATCGGAAATATTCAGTACAGAATACTTTTTATAGGAGTGGGTAGCAATGGCTCATAAAAAAGGTCAAGGTAGTAGTCGTAACGGTCGTGACTCCAATGCACAGCGGCGCGGTGTGAAACTGTACGCTGGTCAGAGCGCAAAAGCGGGAAGCATCATCATTCGACAGGTTGGCAACAAGTTTTATGCCGGGAATGCGGTTGGACAGGGAAACGATTATACATTGTTTGCTTTGGAAGACGGATTTGTACGTTTCGATCGTGATGGTCGCCGTGTGAATATTGTTGCCACGCGTGAAGAGGCGGTTGCAACCAGTAAAGCGGTGCCCGTCGCAGAGTGAGTTGATCTTTAACTCAAAAAAATCTTAAAAACGTCCTTTCTTTAAGGACGTTTTTTTTATATATGTAAAAGTTTTGAATATTTTTCAAAAATTTTTTAAAAACGACGTACCGGCTCTATCTTTTTTCTTGGGCGCGTGTTACAATCATTTATGTGACGAAAAATGGAATCCGTTTTTTTGTTTTTTGTCACATTTGGATTTTTCTTTTCATTTGAAAATCGGATGGGGGGTGAAAAACATGAAGAAAATACTTCAAAGAACCTGTTTCCTCATCGCGGCACTGTGTCCGTTGTGGTTTGTCGGAAGCATTTATCTTATGTTTTATCTTTCGGGAACAAATCGTGCTCCAAGTACATTCGACGTGCTCGGCTTGTGGGGCTTCCTCGTTGCCGGCCCGATCGGATTCCTTTCGGCTTTGCTTTTTCTTTTGATGACGCCTAAAAAACCAAGGACCTACACTTCCGTACTGGTTCTTTTGGCTGGAATCGGACTGTTTCTGGTGAATATTGGGATTTCAGGACTCATACTCATGAGGTTCCTACAGACGTTGTAACTTGGGAGAAAATGATGTATTATGTCTGGATTTTAAGTTCGTGGGGCTGTTATGCGCTTTGGCAGCTGTTTCTCGTTCTTATGTGGATTCTGATGGGATATGAAGTTTCCGGCGGGCCTCCGTCGACAGGCAGAATTTTGCTTTCGATGATTTGGCTTGCAGGGTTTTTACTGCTTCCATTTTTGGGAATTGCGTTTGCCGGTATCGGCACATACGGTGCGTGTCGGAAAAGGAAAAAGTTTTGGACGCTTTGGTCTGCCGCGGCCGTTCTGTCGATCTTTTTCAATGGGAAAATCATTCTCGAACTGTGGCCGACTCCGTTTTTTAACGGAATCCGTGCGTATTTCGGGGGTTAAACGGATAGATTCATAAGAAATCGAAAGGATTTGTTATGAGAATTGGGACGGCTTTTCAAATTGCATTCATGCTGTTTTGCTATCTGTTTGCGTTTTATTTTGTGTTTTGTCTGTTGAATCTCGTGGGGTTTGCGGACGGACCAGAATCCGGCGGACTGCTGCACGGAACCATTTTATGTCTCGGTGCAGGCGTGGTTTACATCGGATATTTCAGCAGCGTCTGGTGGATTCAGGACCGCAGACGTCTGATCGCCACGTCGATCGGCGCGCTTCTGCCCTCGATTTGCGTCTGGCTTTTTTGCCTGGTACAGCTGATTCTGTCACTGCATTTGTAAAGAAATGAGGGAGTGCTTCAAGGCTCGAAGAATCTTGAAGCACTCCAGATTTCCTATTTTGCCTATTTTCTCTCGCTGACCGGCACACCTTTACCGGCGAGATAGTCTTTCATCTGTTGAATCGTGAAGATTCCAAAGTGCGCAATCGACGCAACCAGCACGGCCGATGCGTGTCCTTCCGCCACGGCTTCGTACAGATGTTCCAGTTTTCCAGCGCCTCCAGACGCAATCACCGGCAGTTTCACCGCGTCGGCAATCGCTCGGGTCATCGGAATGTCGTAACCCGTCTGCATTCCGTCCGCATCCATACTCGTCGGCAAAATCGCCCCTGCGCCCAACTCTTCGACCTGTTTTGCCCATTTTACGGCATCCAGCCCCACTCCTTCGGTTCCGCCGCGCACGACGACTTCGAATCCGGACGGCAAATCTTTATTCTGACGCGTATCGATCGCCACCGTAATTCTCTCCGACCCGAACATTTTCGCAGCGTCTGCCACGAGTTGGGGATTTCGGACGGCTGCGGAGTTCATCGAGAGTTTCGAGACGCCGATATCGAGCATTTCGCGGATATCGTCGGTACTTCGGATTCCGCCGCCGACGGTGAGAGGGATATGAATTCGGTTTACGGTTCGTTTCACGGCTTCGATGAGAGTTTTTCGATTTTCGACGGTGGCGGTGATGTCGAGAAACACGAGTTCGTCAGCGCCTGCGGCATCATAAGCGGCGGCATTTTCAGCGGGGTCGCCGACTTCCTTAAGTTCCACGAAATTAACGCCTTTTACGAGACGTCCGTTTTTGACGTCGAGGCACGGAATGATTTTGCAGTAATCCATTTTGGTTCCTTTTCAATTAAAGAATGTAGAAATTCAAAATTTTATTGTAGCCATTGTTCTTGAAAAGGTCAAGTCCCCTCCAAACAAAAAAATTAGGAAAAAAACAGGAAAAATTCAAGAAGACTATTGACATCTAAAGGTGATGTGATATATTAAAAGGAGAAATAGGACTTTGTTTGTCCAGAATCGCTTAACGGAATGGAAACTTAGACATTTTTTATCCTTAAACAAGCGGATAAAGGGCACTTTGCGCATGTAAAGTGTTCCTGTATGTGTGTATGCACATCAATTACAACAAGACGAGCGTGTTCGGCTCCCTCATGGGGGTCGTTGCGTGTCTGTTTTGTTGGGTAGTCTAAGACCTCCATTCCGGGATGCGTTGACGCACCCCTTTTTTATTTTCTTGAAAAGATTCTGCGTCATCGCTTGACATTTTATACAACAGTGATTTCACATTAACCATCTCGTTGCAAATTCCTTTGTATAAGAATTTAATTGCTGAGATATCATGATTTAGAGAGACATTTCAAGATTGACAATTGCTATCGAACATGGTGTAATTTTCAATGATGAAGACGAGGATAATTCAGA
>CAYTLK010000058.1:0-25259 GCA_964438515.1 uncultured Planctomycetaceae bacterium | reverse complement strand
ACACCAAACGCACTTTCACTTTTTTCTCAGTTTCTCTTCAGTTTCTTGCATTTTCGCGCAGTTTCGTGCAGTTTCTTCGTTCAGACGCCATTCTTCTGTCGGCTCCCCTGCTCCTCGCAGACTCGAAACTTTCAGAAAAATTTGCGATATTCCGTCATTTTTTCATTTCAGGCCCTTGATTTTTTTCGGAAGCCGTGTTACAATTTGTTTTATCATTTAAAAATGATGTCGTTTTTGAAAAAATCCCAGCAAAATCGGAAATCACAAGGAACATTTTCCCTCATTTTTAAGGTCTCATCCATGAAACTGCATTCGTGTTCCGCACCCGGCTTCACACTGGTTGAACTTCTGGTCGTCATCGCGATTATCGGAATGCTTGTGGGTCTTCTGCTTCCCGCAATTCAGGCGGCCAGAGATGCGGCACGAAACATGCAGTGCGCCAACAATCAAAAACAAATCGGTCTCGCGATGCTGAATTACGAGTGCCAAAGCCGTCGTTTTCCGCCGTCCCATACGCTCAAACCCGCCGAACACAACGTTTTGTCGCTGATTTTGCCGTATCTGGAACAGGGAAATATTGCGGTCCAGATGGATCTGAATGTGAATTGGAACAAAGGCGTCAACGCAGCTCTGTACAAGAATAATATTGCCGTCTTTTTGTGTCCCGCCACGCCCGATACGCGAAATTACGTTTCCGATTACGCCGCCAACGTGAAAATTCAGCCGACCGTGTACAATGTGTTCATCAAAGCAGGACTGACAGAAAAACGTACACTTTGGTATAACATGCTTCGGCCCGACACGCAAAGTGTGACTGCGGCGGAGGTTCGCGACGGTCTTTCGAATACATTTCTGTTTTTCGAAGACTGCGGGCGTCCGCTGGGATACACGGGTCACGAGACGGACGGCTCCAAAATTACAGGGGCGTGCTGGGCCGATGTCGATGCGTTTTTCTACACCCACACCGTAACCGGAAGTAAATTTATCAATTGCAATAATCATAATGAAGTGTTCAGTTTTCATCGAAACGGATGTAATTACGTGTATGCCGACGGTTCCGTGCACTTTCACGATGAAGGCCTCGATCCGGACGTCTTTTTCTCGCTCTTCACGTACAACCAGCAGGATTGATTTTTAAATCCTCAAAAATTTCAAAATCTTTCAAAAATTTTCACTTTTTTTGGATTTTTTCTTGACTTTACAGCATTTTGAATTATAATGGAATCATTAATTGCTATTTGTTTATTTTTGCGAAACTGAAAAACCATGAAAATCAAATTGCGTCGTCCTGCCTGTCGCTTCCTTTCAATTTCCCGGAATCTGTTGCTGGCCGCCGCCGCACTCGGGTGCGTCTCCGACGCATGTCAGGCGGTCATCTGGACGCAGGTCGATCCCGTCTCATACTCAAATACCGACACGGAACAGCGGCTAAAAGGCAAATTTTCCCTGCAAATTCTCGACGGAACTACCGCACTGGTTCAAAATACCGACTGGCATTTTGGAAACAATGAGGACGTGACGAAACTCACCGACCTTTCCAACACCACTAAAATGTGCGTCGTCGGAAACACGAACACGAGCGGAAACACTGCTGGAACCATCGTCGGAGACGGAAAAACGATCGCGCTGACCTTCACCCCCGCCGCCGGCTGGGAGGCGAAATACGCACTCACACGATATTCAATTACGACCGGAAATGACGACGCGTCCCGCAACCCGGACGACTGGGTTCTTTACGGCTCCAACGACAGCGGAACGACGTGGGAAACCGTCTCGAGCGTCACGAACGCCGCCCTCCCATCCACAATGTCGGGAAGTACGTATGCTGAAAATAGAACAATGTACGATTTTCCAATCGACACGACAGCTTCGAACGGCTACGGAACATACAAACTCGTCGTCTCCGACACACTATCCAACAAAGTAACTTTTCAGATGAGCGAAGTGACTCTCTGGACCGACACGCTTGTCGACACCACCCCCAATTTCGACTCGATTTCGTACGGTTCCTACATTCCGATGAAGGCCGTCGGTTATCAGGCCCTCAAAACGGACGCAAGCGGCACAACCTCCGTCATTGCTTCCGGTTCCGACACGTGGAACTTCGGAAGCAACGAAGGATACAACAACCTCACGGATCAAAAAACCTCCACGAAAATGTGCGTTTCTGCGAAAACCACCGATGCGTTCAGCACGTTCGATTCGTTCTCGATTGATTTTTGCACAAATAACTCTTCTGATTCTCTTGGTACCAACAAAACGAGTGTGCTGAACCTTTCCCCCTTCGTCACTTTAGGGACTTCGGTCAATGCGTACGCCATCATGACGGCAAACGATTCTTCTTCCCGCAACCCGCAAGATTGGGTGCTTTACGGTTCCAACGACAAAACAAACTGGACGGTTGTGGATACGATGAACGACGCGAACTTTCCGCAAGGCGGATACTTCAAAATGTATGCGATGCCGACAGCGGACCACACGCTTTACAACTTCTATCGTCTGACGATGACCGACACATATTCGGAAGCAAACTGCATTCAATTTTCCGAGTTTGCACTGTACGGCGACACGAAAACGTTCGCGAAACTTCCGGCCGCCAAAAGCATAACGGCGACCTTCAACGGAACGACGCATACGTCTTTTGGGACGAACGAAGGTGTCGTCAACCTGCAGGATGGTTTGGGTACAAAAATGTGTGCCGCATTGGGAGGTACTGCAATCTCAACAGAGAATCCGTTTTCTGTTACGCTGGAACTGAATAACGCGCTGACGCTCGAAATGTACTCTTTCGTGACCGCAAACGATGCTAAAGAGCGCGACCCGCAGTCCTGGAACGTTTACGGGTCCAACGACAACGCGACTTGGGAGCTGCTGGACGCCGAGACGTACACGATGACCGACACCCGGTACGCAGAAGAACGTTTCTTGGTCGATAATGACGATCAATATTTGTATTACCGCTTCGATTTTACCAGCCTAAAAAACGTAACGGATATCTTTCAGCTATCGGAAATTACGCTTTACGGCGACCCGAACGAGGTTCCGGAGCCGTCGTCTGCCGCACTGCTGCTTCTGGGACTTTGCGCGCTGGGAACCGGAGCCGGACGCTTACTTTCCAACACAAAAACGGCTAAAAATCGAATCTAAAATATCTTCCGTGTAAACCGCACCGAGAATTAAACCAAGCTGTTCGAGCGCGACACGAATTTCCGTTGCGATGAGTTCCTGAAATTCCGTGGCGCAGAGCGTTCGCGCACGTTCGACGGATTCCGCCGCCAGACGAAGGGACTCTCTGCACCGACTTTGCGTCGAGGCGACCACATCCGACTCGCCGCCCGCTCGTTCCGCAAGAAGCGTTGCAAGACGCGCACGCAGCTGCAAAATTCCACACCCTGTAAGGCTGCTCGTCCCTAAAAAACGACCCAAAAGTCTCGATTTCAGATGCGTCTGCATCTCGTTCGATTCTCGCTCTGAAATCCTATCGACTCTTGTAAGAATGAGGAGGTCGGAAGAGGAAAGAATTTCCTGAAGACGCCGCAATCCAGTTTCGTTACGAAAATCAACACTCAATGCGTCGAAACAGTACAGGGAAATATCGGCCGAATCCCGCTGCGCACGAGCAATTTTTTGAGATTTCTGATTCAAAATGCCGATTTCGTTTTTTGCACAACTATCTTCCACGTCAAAATCGCCTGCGGTGTCCACAATTTCGCAACGAAAATCGCCAAACGAAACCGCGGCGGAAATGTAATCCCGAGTCGTGCCGGGAACGTTAAAAACAAGGGCGCGCTGCGAGTCGGTGAGTGCGTTAAACAAAGCGCTTTTTCCAATGTTGGGCGCTCCGTAAAGAACGACGCGCGGAACCGTTTCCGATGCACTGCGAACGTTCATTTTCGCAAGAACTTCCCGCATTTCAGACTCCGCGTCCGCCAATCGGTGCGCAATTTCAGACGCCGAAATGAACTCAATGTCCTCTTCCGCAAAATCGAAAGCCGCCTCAATGTCCGTCAACAATTCAAACAGTTTCGTACGCAAATCTTTTAGTGGGTGTGCGAGTCCGCCCGCCAGCTGATGAAGCGCGACGGAAAGTCGTTCAGGATTCTGTGCGTCGATGGTTCCCAGAACGGCCTCGGCCTGTGTGAGGTCCATGCGTCCGGAAAGAAATGCACGAAGCGTGTATTCACCAGGCTGTGCGATTCGTACAATATTCGTTTTGCAAAGATTTTCAACCATTTTGTCGAGAAACGGAAGGACGCCGAGCGTGTGAATCTCCGCCGCCGTCTGCCCCGTGTAACTATGCGCCCCCGGCCAGCAATAAATGCGTGCGGGAAGAGAAATCGGCTCCGATTCTCGCACATTTTCCAAAACGATTCGATTCGCAAACTGAAACGGCGCGGAAAGAGCTTTCGAAGAGAGAGAAACGCCGATTTTTTCCAGAGCCGCCAACGAATTCGGGCCGCTCAGACGCACAATCCCCCGAATTCCGCCGCACGTTCTGGCAGACGCCACAGCCGCAATCGTATCATCCAGCGGATACATCATTCCAGAATTTCCCTCTCCGACGTCTTAAAAAACACAATGAAAAACGTTATGAAAAACGCTCAAAATCGTTCATTGGTAGTTCGTGGGCGATTCCCCTGAAATGTACTGACGCCAGCCGTCGAGGAGCGTCTTCGACAGGTTGTTTTCACGCGTAAATTCCTGCGAAATTTCCGTTTGAGCGTCCGGAATCTGCACGTTCACGCGCAGCCGTCCGTCCGGCATATACTGGAAAATCACATGCACGGCCGACCCGGCAGGAAGATTCGGCGGGAAATTCGGTACTTTACAGCATCCGATAAACGTACAATTATCCGGCGAGGAACTTTCGCCTTCCACAATTTGAACGAGCAAGCTGCGCTGATTTGCTTTCTGCGTTTTGAAATTACGCCGCACACGAACGGGGAGTTTCGTGTTTCTCGGAATCAAAACCCCGACGCGCGGTAAACGGGTTGCGGGGTCCATTCCAATGACGCCGAGAGAGTGCGAATTTACGTTACGAATTTTAAAGGTTGCGGGATTTCCGGCATTCAGCGACAAAATGTGGCCTGCGTGAATCGCTGCGCCCATCGCGACCGCCTCGTCTGCCGCCGCACTCGCATCGGGTTCCTGACCGGAGACCTGCTGCAGCATGTTTCTCACCATCGGCATACGACTGGAACCGCCGACAAGCAGAACACGCGAGACCTGACTCCATTCGAGTCCCGACGCATTGAGCGTCTGAACCGTCGTAAAACGCGTACGATCCAGCAAATCCTGCGTCATTTGTTCGAATTCGTCTCTTGAAATTTCGATACGCTTTGAAAGTCCCTGATAATCGCACGTCACCGTGGCTTTTGCTCGTGAAGAAAGCGTTCGTTTCGCATCCTCACACTCCCGCCAAAGTTTTCCGCGCGCGCAAATATCCTCACGCGGGTCGGCATAGAATTCTGCAACGAATTTATCGGCGACGAAATCGACCAACCGATTGTCCCAGTCGAAACCGCCCAGCTGAACGTCACCATCCGTTGCGAGCGTCGTAAATTCGTTCCCGCGCACACTCATCACCGTCACGTCGAACGTTCCGCCGCCGAGGTCGTACACGAGGATATTTTCCTGCGTTGAATTTTGTCCCAAGATTCCGTGTTGGTATCCGAACGCGAGAGCCGCAGCGGTGGGTTCATTAATGATGTCGAGGACCTCGAACCCCGCCATGTACCCAGCGTCCTGCGTTGCTTTTCGGCGCACTTCGTCGAAATAAGCGGGGACCGTAATAACCACTTTGGAAAACGGCCCCACCTGAGCTTCGGCGTCCTTGCGCAGCTTGTTGAGGATGAACGCTTCAATCACTTCCGGCGGATACTGTTTGTTTTCGATCGCCTGATGAAAAACTTTGCTTCCCATATCGCGTTTTGCACAGAGCGCGATGGAATTTGCTTCCGTAGAAATTGCTTTTAAAGCTTCTTTTCCCACAATCGCCTGACCGTCTTCAAACAGCGTGACGCTCGGAGTGATTCGGTCTCCTTCCGCATTCATTAACGTCATCACCGTTCCGGACGCATCCAGCCTTGCAATTGCAGAAAATGTGGTACCAAGGTCAATACCAATCGCAGGAATATTTTCACTCATAGGAATAATTGGGATATTTGGAATATTTGAATCGTTGAACTGTCGGGAAATTCGGAGGAATGGAGCAAAAACCATCGAAACGATCTTTTTTTATCGCAAAGATGATATTTCTTTCTACACCTATTATACAACACTTCCCAAAAATTTCAAGTCGTTCCCTGAAACTTTTGGGAGAGTTTGTAAAATTTTTGTTTTAGGAACAGCCATACTCCGAAAAATGGGTGAAATCGGAATTTCCGTCACAGCCCAACTCGGAGTCGGATCGTTCAGGGATAAAATCGCAAACTGCTTTGAACGGACCGCAAACTCATGTATTCCAAAAACTGATGCGAATCGTAATTGAGCGGCACAATTTGCACTTTTACACGCTGCGAATCTTCAAGATCCTGCGAGAAACAGGGGCCAACAAATCCCATCGCGTCGGGAAGCCGCATGCGCGCACCGTTCATGAGCGGATAGTACTTCAGCGCCGGGTCGCACGGGTTCCTCGTAATGTGCAAATGCAGTACAGATTTCAATGCTTCCGAATACATGGAACCGGGATTGAGAGCCGTACATTCGACCGCCGGCGCCACGAGAAGCGCATCCATCGTTGGAACGTCCCACGAAATGCGGCGTTCGGACTCTTCTTTTGTACGTTTCGAATCGGAAGAACGTTCATTCATTGGAAGCATCGACTCGAAATTTTTCCGATTGAAACTTCCTCCGGCCAGCAGATGAAGCGCGCTCAAAATCGTACGTCCGCCGAAACTGTGACCCACCAAAATTGCGTGACGTTTCGGACCGAGTTCCTGCAAAATCTCCGCGAGGTAGAATCCCTGGAAATCGGAATACCGTGCTTTTGTATAATATTCGATTTTCGGACGGCACGAAACGCGTTCGGAATCCCAACTCCAAATGACGAGCCGCGGAGTTTCATCCGAAACGAGCCGATAATTTTTCAGAACGCTCAATCCCTGCATCGCCGCCGTGTTCAATTCTGTACGATTTCCATGCACATAAAAAACGATCGGCTGAGAGGTATTTGGAGCCTCAAAAAACGCTTCTTTGCTGCTTTGAATCCAGCGTCCGCCGCGCCACTCGTAGAAAACCAGTTTCCGCGTTTGTTCCGCCGTCGGACTCAGATGGGACGCGTAAGCCGTTTCGATTCGCCAAATGTCCGCCTCATTCGAATCTGCAATCACAGGCGGCGGTTCGAGTCCTGCGGTTTTTTCGTCTTCCGCCTCGGACGTCAGCGCAAGAGCGGCCGTTTTTCCCGTTTTTTCTGATTTCTCTGATTTCTCTGATTTCTCTGATTCTGAAATTTGCACAGAATCATCTTTCGGATCGTTCGTAATGACGACGCTCCGTCCGATGTGTCCCGCGACGCCGGGAAGCGTTTTTTCATAATCTGCGATATTTTTGCAGACGTCTTCGTTCGAAAAAACATCCGTTTGTGCAAAAACGTCCGTTTCTTCTTTGACGGAAGGAACCGGATTTTCAGCCGTTTCTTTTGTTTCTTTCATTTCCGAGGGGTCGTTCCAGACGGCAGCCAGCAGGAAAAGGCCGTATATTCCGAATAAAACAACCACGGGTGTTAAAACGCAGGCGACATGAAGGCCCAAAGATTGTAACTTTCGCATGAATTTTCTCCCAGAAAAAACGAATGGATTTCAACCTGTAATATAGATTCGACTGTTACAATCAATAAATCCAAAAAAATCTACGAGACCGTCAAAACTTGCGCAGAATACGTGTTTTAACATTTTAAAAGAAATGGTGACGCTTGCAGATGTAAAAATGCGCAAAACACAAATCGTTCGGTGAATCCCAAACCCGCCGAACGATTTGCACAAAACTAAAGAACCGACTCACGCAGCGAAAAACGTACGTTAATCATTCTCCCATAATTTTCTTTTCGAGTGTTTCGATCGTTCCACCCTTTGTTTCCGGCATCAAACGCCACGCAAAGAAGAACTGAAGGAGCGTCATACACGCAAAGAACATGAACGCATACTGACCCGATGTTTCGGAAAGTCCCACAATGACGGGAAACGCCCAGGAGATAATTGTACACATAAACCAATGCGTGAAACTTCCAAGCGCCTGTCCTTTTGCGCGAACCGCATTCGGGAAAATTTCGGAAATGAAGACCCAAATAACCGCCCCTTGAGAAATCGCAAAGAACGCAATGAAACCAAGAATCGCTGGAATCGCAATGTACGCATTCGCAGCATCCCCCAGGCCGATTTGCCAGGCGGCGAGACAGTGCATCGCGCAGGTTCCGAGTGCTCCGAACATAAGGAGCGCGCGTCGTCCGAACCAATCGATGAAGAACAAAGCCGCAATGGTGAAGGTCAAATTGACCATTCCCAGCCCGATGGTGCTTGCGAGCGCGGCACTCGCACCGAATCCGAACATCTCGAAAATACGCGGCGCGTAGTAATTAATTGCATTAATACCCGACACCTGGTTGAACATCGCAACGGCCCAAGCGAGAAAAATCGGCCACAAATATTTTTTCTGGAACAGCGCCACATTTTCGCCGTGAGACGCACTGTCAAGCGAGGCGGCGATCTGCGTGACCGTTTCTTCCGGAGCCGGATCGCCGACCGATTCGAGGATTTTTTTCGCTTCGTCGCGGCGTCCAAAACGCATGAGCCAGCGCGGAGATTCCGGAATGGTGAAAATCAAAAGGAAGAAAAGGAACGCTGGAATCGCTTCCACGCCGAACATCAGCCGCCATTTAATCGCTTCAGCCGTCATTCCCGTCGCAAACAGACCCGCCAGCGACTCGCACCACTGCCAGATGACCGTGTGATTGTCGATCGCCATCGCAACATAATAGTTTGAAATGTAGGAAAGCACAATTCCGAAAACGATATTCAGCTGGTTCATCGCCACGAGCCGTCCGCGATACTTTCCAGGCGCAATTTCAACGATGTACAGCGGCACAACAACGGAAGAACCTCCAATCGCAACGCCTCCCAAAAACCGCATGAAGACGAGCGTCTCCCAGTTCGGCGGAAAGGCGCAGCCCACGGCAGAAATCAGGTACATGACGGCCATAATCGCAAGAACACGGCGGCGTCCGAGACGGTCGGAGGGACGGCCGATTCCGAACGCTCCGATAATTGTACCGATAAGCGCGACCGAAACGGTGAAACCGTGCAGGAAGTTCGCGCGGTCCTCACCCACGTATTTTTCGTTTTTCTTATCCGAAATTTTCTGTTTGACGGCTTGGATTTGAGCTTCGTCTTTTGCTTCCTTGGCGGCGTTCAGTTCCGTCTTTAGTTCATCAAGTTCCTGATTTTTTTGGGCGATAACCGGAAAATATTCCTGCTGCATTCCTTTTTCGCAGCCGGAAATCACTCCGGAGTCGAACCCGAAAAGGAGGCTTCCGAGGGTGGAGACTAAAATAATGTAAATCAAGGTGCCCCAACGCACCCCTTTCTGTTCGCTGACCATAAAATTCTTTCCCACTGTGTTAAAATGGCTGGTTTAGGTAGAATATTTCAATACGTGTTCCGCTCCGAATCTTCGTTTCACCGTCCGTTTCGCAATCTGTTTTGCAATTCGTGTCACAATCGTGAATTACAGCGCGTCTGCCGTTCTGGAAATCTCCAAAGAGCGGTAAATGATGGTGAACAAGTATCCATGGATTCCGTTCGTATTTCGTTATTTTATCCCAAAACCATTCGAAAAGAAAGGGGGTGGAGGAAATTTTTTTCCAGTTTCTTTCTATTTTTTTGAAATCCGTCTCCCAAAGAAGAGTGACGGACCGCCCGATTACAACATCGCCAGCGGATCAACGTCCACAATCCACTGAATATCGCCGGAGATTTTCACTTCCGCCTGCGTGCGGCGCAGCACCTCAAGAAGCGCCGAACGATCGGACGCATGAACCTGAATGTGAAATCGATAAAAATCTTTCAATTTCACAACCGGACACGGAGCGGGCCCCAAAACACGACCGTTCAACACCGCAGACGACTGCATTTCCTGACGGATTCGCCGCGCAATTTCATCGGCCGCCTGATGCGTAAACGTTTCGTTCGTTCCGCGAATCACAATACGCGCCAGCTCACCGTAGGGCGGGTACTTAAGCGCTTTGCGCAGCGGAAGTGCGTAACGCGCAAACCCCAAATAATCATGACGGCACGCGAACTGAATTGCGGGATTTTCCGGCTGAAACGATTGTACAAGCACCTCGCCCCCCGCTTCTCCGCGCCCCGTTCGTCCCGCAACCTGCGTAATGAGGTGAAACGTACGCTCTTCCGCCCGAAAATCCGGTAAATGCAGCGCCGTGTCCGCATTAATAACCCCCACGAGCGTCACATTCGGAAAATCCAGACCTTTCGCAATCATTTGCGTTCCAAGAAGAATATCAATTTCGCCTGCCCGAAACTGTGCAAAAGCCTTTTCGTGCGCCCCTCGCGCCTGCATTGAGTCGGTATCCATCCGCAACACGTGCGCTTTCGGAAATCGGGACTGAATTTCCTGTTCCAGTTTCTGCGTTCCCATCCCGGAATACCGAATGGACGGACTGCCGCACTGGGGACAGTTTTGGGGCGCAGGAGCGTGATAGTCGCAATAATGACAGATGACCTCACCCGTTGTTTTGTGGTGCGTCAGCGAGATTTCACAGTGCGGACAGGAAAGGACGGCACCGCAGGACGGACACTGAATGTGCGTTGAAAAACCGCGGCGATTGAGCAAAAGAATCATTTGATGCCGTTCGCGGAGACACTCACTCATCGCGATGTGCAGCTTTCGACCGATCGCACCGTTCGAAATCGTGTCGCGAATACGTAAATCCACCGTCGAAACGTTCGGAAGAGGCCGATTCGCCACACGGTGCGTGAGTGTAAGTAACTCGTAATCCCCCTTTTGCGCATGAAACCAAGTCTCAAGTGCGGGGGTCGCGGACCCAAGCAGCACGAGCGCATTTTCCATTTTTCCACGCTGAATCGCAACGTCCCGCGCGTGATAGCGAGGCGCCATGGAATCTTGTTTGAAACTCGTTTCATGTTCCTCATCCATAATAATGAGTCCCAAACGCGGCGTCGGCGCAAAAATCGCACTTCGCGCACCAATAATCACCTCCACGTCCCCGTGAAGAATTCGTTCCCACTCGTCGTGACGCTGTGCATCGGTCAAATGGCTGTGTAAAACCGCAATGTTTTCAAATCGGCTTCGAAAACGCTGAACCGTTTGCGGCGTGAGTGAGATTTCCGGAACAAGCACAATCGCCTGACGTCCCGCCCGAACCACCTCACGAATCGCCTGAATGTAAACCTCCGTCTTTCCGCTTCCCGTCACACCATGCAGCAAAACCGGTTTGGAAACCGTCCGCGAGCGTAAAAACTCACGAATTTTCTCCATCGCCTGTTCCTGTTCCGCATTGAGTTTCAAATCGCTTTGAGGCGCTTCCGAAAAAGGAGCGTACTCGCCCGACCCCGTCCGAATCCGCGACTGCTGCGACTGCAAAAAACCCCGGTCCCGCAAAAGTTTTATCGGTCCAAACGACACATTCGCACGACGTGCCAGTTCTTCGGTCGTAAGCGGCTTTCCCCAAAGCGCCATCGTCCGCAATATTTTTTCCTGCGTCGGCGTCACCCGTAATTCTTCTGGAATCTCGCTCCGCTTCTGAGCCGCACGCTCGCGGGCTTTCGCCGCGGTCTCAAAGTTTGCGTACGAAACAGGCTGATTATCGTCCTTTATTTCCTTCTGTCGATGTTCCAGCGCTTCCTGTCCCTTCGACGAAATCGAAAGAAGGACCGCAAGCCGCGTTCCCGCCTGACCGCGCACGCCCGCCGGCAGAACGCACTGAAGAACCGCCCCCCAGGAACACAAATAGCGCTCGCCCAGCCACCGCGTCAGTTCCAGCATCATCGGAGAAATCAACGGCACATCATCGATAATTTTCGACACGAATTTCAATTTCATACGCGACGCAAGCACGGAATGCACGTCGACGCAAAAAACGGTACAGGGACGGTTGGATTTTCCGAGCGGCACCTCAAGACGCATCCCTTTTTGCACTTTTCCGACCCATCCTTCTGGAATCGCGTAATCGAGCGGACGATCCATCCCCTCCGGAAAAACGACACTTACAGCCGGAATTTCCTCTCCAGTGCCGACTTCATCCCATGGATTCTTCGGCTCGGGCTGATTTTCAAAAATGTACAGTTGTTCATCCATAAATAACTTTCAAACGCAGCACATTAAAGAAGTTCTAAAAACCTCAAATCCGAAAATTTTGTAAAAACCGATATTGTGCTAAAATCGTGCAATGAACGTTGTGCTTCAAAGGTCTTTTTCCACCGCGGCGGTGTTTCCGTACGGTCGTGACGGTCGTGGGGAAAAAACATTTTGAATGCTGCTTTTCCCCCCAGTTACTCGCTCCCGGTCGTACCGGGTCAAAAAATTTTAATATTGTGTTTTTAGGACTTCCTGCTAAATATTCGTAGCATCGTCGAGCGACGTTTCGTGCAGCAGGGAATCCATCGTTTCGTTCAAAATTCGATCGTTTTTCGCGTCCTGCGCATAAACGCGGCAAATACAGCTGATGAACGGAAGGCGCCGCACAATCTCCTCATCCGTTGTGGAACGAACACGCCCGGTTTTCGTTTCAAGTACAAAATTCTGTGCAGCTGCGGGACCGTTTGTGCCGGGGCGGTACGTGTGGCGCGCAAGGTCGAAACGCAGCGGAAGTTCGCGCAGTTCGGGAGGAAGCGCCTGTCGGAATTTCATTGCAAAAAGGTTTCGGTCGGAAAAAATACTCAGCATTTCTTCACGCCGTGTGTCGTGGAAAATCGTACGTTCGGAGGCCGTCCGCCACGGAATTCGTCGATTCACAATGTCGTTCCAGCGTTTCGAAAGTTCCTTTTGTTTCGGATTTTCCGACTTCTGCCACTCTTGCGTCGTACGAATCAGAAGCGACCATTCCGTCAGATTCAGGTACTCGTCCAGATGTTCGAGCGGATTTCCGTTTCCCGAAATGAAGAAAGACGTACTTTCAGGAAAAATGTCCTCGAGCGCCAAATCGACCGCGCGGACGGTCCGATGAAAGTAGATCGTGTGAAAAAGTTCTCCGCGAATCGATAAAAATTGAACGAGTGACGCCAGTCCCCGTTCGTCGATCGTCAGACCTTCGGACGTGAAAAAACTGTAGTAAAAAAGACGTTCAATATCGACTGCGCGCGTGCTGTAGCCGCTCATATAAGCGTCACGAAGCACAAAATCCATATTATCGATCGTGTACATTCCACAGAATAACGTACGCAAAAGTTTCAGCCATTTTGGGAATCGAGCTTCCTCCTGCGGGTTGGTTTGAGGACGTACGATGAGGAAGGCGGCCTGTTCCGGGTCCAGAATTTCGTACGGTTCCAGCCGGGAATTCGGGTTGCGTCGGATTCCGCGAATAATGGGCGCAAGTTCGCGGCGTATGATTTCTGCACCGAGAATCTCGTGCGTCAGTTGGAACTTTTGCAGAAAATGTTCGTCGAAAAAGTGACCGAATGGGCCGTGACCGACGTCGTGCAAAAGCGCCGCAATCCGCAGCAGAGATTCGACGTATCCGCGGCTCGGAACATCGCTGCACACCTCTTTTAGACTGTCGTAAAACGCGTCAGCAGCACGACTTGCGAGAAACATCACCCCTAGTACGTGCTGAAAACGTGTGTGTTCGGCCGACGGAAAGACCCACCAGGCGGTTTGAAGCTGATGAATTTGCCGCAAACGCTGAACCCACGGACTGTCGATGAGGTCCTGCTCGCAATACGGCTCGGCCTCGGATTTAATCTTTGTCGAGATGAAGGAGATGTACCCGTGAATCGGGCAGTGGACGAGCGCGAGATTTTCTTTTGTTTTCATGAGGCATCGAGATTTTCTTTTTCGTTTTCTTCGATTTCTTCGTTATTTTCGATTTTTTTGATATTTTCTTCTTCGATTTTTTCTTCTTTTACGAAAGAATCGAGTTCCTGCTGCACTTCACGCGCCGAGTTTTCGACTTTTCCCAGATATTCGTCCAGCACAGAAGAAATCCGTTTTTCCAAATCGTCCAAACGATCCATCACTTCATCGTGACGATCGGAAAGTTCCTGCAAATAATCCACCGCCGGGGTGTCGTTGTTCATGGCCGAAATACCTCCCTAAACTTAAACCATAACGAGCTGCGCAACTGCGGGACGCTCGTTCAAGCAACTTTCTTTGAAACATCGTCCAAAGACGCCTCGTTTCAAAACTCCAACTTTTTGAAAACGCGTAAAACGCTCAATTTTTCCGTTGGTTAAAACGATTGTTTAGACTGGGTAAAGTTTGACGGAGTTCAAACAGACGAGAAAATCTTGATGATAGATATTTGTTTTTTAATTCAAATCCAAAAAAGAAGCTGTCGCCGCCGAAGAGTTTTCAGTGGACGACGACAGTGAATTCACGTCAGTTTAACGATGAAAAAGTGAAAATTTAAAAATACGTCGTGTTTAAAATACGCTGGGTTTAAAACACATCGGTTTTAAACTGTCTCAGTCCTCTTCGTCCCGATGCAGTTTGCGGTTGTGTTCACGTCGTGCGCTACACCGAGTATCCAGCTCGCAGCACATCCTCGCCATTCCTTCTGCGGAATGCTGAATATCCACACAATCATCCCTGGAAACGCCGTAATGACTGCCGGCTGCAAAAGAGTCGATTCCGGCGCCGATGAAGAGGAACTGCCAATTGTAAACCTCGGTCTGATGTTTGATTCTTTCTTTGACGTCGAGATTCGTAAAAGTACGGCTGGCGTTTTCTTCACCGTCTGTAATGATGGCGACGACAACGGCTTCCGGCCGTTCATCTTCCGACATTGCGCTGAATTCCTGTCCCAGCGTGTCCACTGCAGTGCAGACGGCATCGTTGAGCGCGGTGCAGCCGGTGCAGTTGTATTTGTCCATCAAATCGTTGGGAATCAGGGAAATATCGAGGGATCGAACGATTCTTTCGGCGGAGTTCGAGAATTGAAACAGGTCGAAGACGGTTTTCCCCCCTTCTTTTTTCTGAGAGTGGATGAAAGAGGTGAAACTTCCTTTTGTGTCGTCCTCGAGAGGCGACATTGAGCCGGAAGCGTCGAGAACAACGCACACGTGTGTATAATCTTTTTTCATACAAAAATCCTTTCAAAAGAGAAAAACATTGAAAATAGTAACATTGATTTAGGATTGCGATTTGATTGAATTTTATTTTGAGTTTTTGCCTCACTGGTTGTACGTTGTTTCATTGAAATCTGCAAAAATCGTGACGATTTTTGAACGATAAAAGCATTGTAGCGTGTCGTCAGAAAAAGTCAAGGGCTGAAAAAGAAAAATTCCAAAAAATTTTTGTGAAAATTTAGTGTTGGGACGCCCAAAGAGCAGCCAGGATGAGGGTCAGAATGAGACAGCCGCAGCCTCCGCCAGACGTACGGTTCGGACTTTTTTCAACCTCAAGCCGGCGATGACATCGTACGATGCCGGGGGAATATCGCCAAACAACTGCTGAAGTTCAGCGGCGGAATACGGCTGAGCAAAAAGTGAATAAATAAACAAAAATCTTATAAAAACAAAAACGTATGTGCCGCACTCGGAAACAGGAGATTGCGGAATTTACAGGAAAGGCCGGAATTTCTCTACGTCCGATTGACTTTCTACGTTCCGATAAAGTGCAAAGCGGTCCTGAAGCCGATTTGCTTTATTGGTGCCGAAACAGACGTTTGAATCGGATTCCGACATCTGAAGTCCCAGAATGTGCCGAAAAGTGAAGGTCAAATCCTGCCGCAGGTCCAAAATCGTTCGAAATTGGGTCGTCACGGAAGCTGCAATCACGTGGAATCCGTATTCTCCGCCGTTTTTCAGCAGGTACGCCAGCGTGTCTTTTGCGTTGGACGCCCGACCTTTCGACGAGAGGGACGAAAACCCCTGCAAACTCATTCCCAGAGCGGCAAAGCGCGACCCTCCTGCGGGCGTTTCCGGTGCAGAAGGCGGAGGCGTCGGTTCTGGTACCGTGTCGGTCAAATCAGGAAAACGGCGCCAGTTGGACTCCAGAAGAATCAGAAACCTCGAAATTTCCGGAATGACATCATTTTGCTCGCAATCCAAGAGTTCGTGATACAGTTTCCAGATGATTTTGCCCGTCTGAATGTCCGTGGCGGCCGACGTGAGCTGGTCCAGCGGCATGCTTTGAAGGTGCGGAAGGAGGTATCCTCTTTTGTCGTTCAGAAAAACTTGCAGTTTTCCTCCCGCCGCGGTTTCCAGAATCGAGCGAGCGATCGAAAGGTAGAGCGGGTGCGCAGCGGAATCCGCCTCTTCCAAATTGTGCTTTCCAACAATGAGAACATTTTCGCTTGCTTCACGAATGAGCTGAAAATCAAGGACTTGGCCGAGATTGTTCGATTCTCCGAGGACGAACCCGGGATGCGTGGAATTTCGGAGTTTTTCCATGGCGGAATCGTACACGTTTCCCGCAGGTGAAGGAAACTTCGTTCCATCGTAAATCAGAGGCGTGAACGGATGGCAGTTCTGAGCGTCGGCCGCTTTCGAAATTTGATCCAAGTATTGATTTTGCAGGGATTTTTCCATATACACGGCTCTAAAAATCTCGGTAGTTCCCTGATTAATACAGCCTTCGCCCTTCCTCTTGAGTTTTTTCAAAAGATGCCGGTCCGTCATGACCCTTTCAAAGGACTCTTCATCCGCCTGGAGCGCGATTTTCGTGGTCGTCAAATCAATGAGCCACTTCCAGTCTTTCTGGAGTCTCTGCGTCGAAAGAATCAGATGAAACCCGGCCGCACGGCCTTTTCGCAGAATTTCTTCAAGCAAAACCCGGGATTCGGCCGCCATTTTTGCATCGTCGGAGGGAAAGAGGTTCTGGAATTCGTCGATGACGATGAGTACGCGCGGCAAAACCTCCTGCGTGGTTTGACGATACCGGGTCAAGTTCTCGTAACCTTCCTGAGACTGCATTTTACTCACATTCTTAAACTGATTCATTCGAGTTTTATAGTCGTTTAAAATCTTCTGCAGCGCTCCGAGCGTAAGTTCCGGCGTCCCTTCCACCGCAATCAGTTTCGCGTGCGGCAAAACGTGGTCCGCATACATTTTAAACTCAATACCTTCTTTCAGATCAATGAGATAAACCTCCAGTTCCTCCGGCGAATAGAGGTAGGCAGCCGATGTGATTAACGCATGAAGCAGATTCGATTTTCCGGAACCCGGCTGCCCGATAACGAGCGTATTTCCAACCGGCCCGGACGTCGAAGAAGCACGCCAGAAAACCAGCTTTCCGTTGACGTCTTTCCCGAACGGCACATTCAGTTCGTCGATACTTTTGCAGGTAAACGGAGGAATTTGTGACGGAATAATCTCATCGAAATCAATATGTTCGCCGCTTTTACTCATCGTTTCGAGCAAAAACTCCGCCAGACGATCCAGCGCGTCTGAATGCAGACTGAACGGAACGTATTTTCCGACTTGGAACCTTGAATTTTCGAAATGAATCCACATGTTTCCGTCCTCAGCTCCCGCATAAAAAGTCTGAAACTGGTCAAACCCCGGGAACGCTTTTTTTTGAATTTCCGTCCAAAAAGAATTGGTGACGCACCAGAGAATCGTGATTCCACAGCGCTTTGCATGTTCTGCAACGGCACAAATTTTTCGAACGGCCTCATCCACTCCATACTGTGACGAACTGAAAAGACGCGGCAAATCATTGATAATCAGAAGCCGATGCGGAATTTTGATGGTACTTTTTTCCTCATTGTGTTCTGCAACGGACATTCCGTTTGCAAGTTGCGCAATGACCTGGTTTATATGCTGGTCAAAATCGCTCATGAGATCGTCAAAATCTCTTCCGGACGCTGAAATTACCGCACTGGCGTCAGGAATCCCGACAGGCTGTTTCGGAAGGTCCGGTTTCGTCAATTTGTGACGGAATTCCGTTAAATAATCGCCTCGGAAAACCGGGTCCACAACCGAGATTTCCACGAGACCTGCTTTCGTGTTTCGAATGATTTGAAAGATGAAGTTTGAAAAAAATGTCTTCACCTCCGCCTCATCCGAAGGGGTCGCATTGTCGTTTTGAACGAGAAAAATCGGTGTATCTTTTTGCGTCTCGACTGGGACGTGAAAGGTCGGAGTGCTTCGTGACGAACGATAATCAACGCGCACACTTCCCAGCCAGATGTTCTCCGAAGAAAGCACCTCGTTCGAACAGAGTTCTTCGACCTGCTTTTGAAGCAATTTCATCTGTTGCGCATCGTTCTGAACCTGCCTGCACTGCTGTGCGAGTCGGAAAAACTTCTGTTCGTTTTCGGGAGTCAGCGGAAGCGAAAATAATCGAGTTTTCAGTTTTGACTCAGTTTGTACGATATTCTGAACCCAATTATCTCTGCATTCTTCCCAAAATTTCTTCGCATTACAAATTACTTCGTTCGATCTTTCCTCGAAAAACGCCATATCGAAATTTAAGATGGCCTCCAGAATCTGTTTCTTGTAGTACAAACTCCGAAATTCGGTCTGAAAATTCTGAATCTGGTGCTGAAGTTGCGCGAGCTGCGTTCCCAGCGTCTGGTACGGGAGCTGCATGCTGATTTCCATACAGGGCGTCACTTGAATGGCCTCCAGCTTTTTCAGAAGCTCCTGAAAACGATCCGAAGACTCAATGTCTGCAAAATCCAGCCAGTTCCAAACCTCCGTTTTTTCCGGGTACAACATCTCTGTCAGTTCTTTTTCGACGTATCGAACTTCTTTGATTTTTTGAGCGTAAAGCGCTTGAACGTTCCCCTGAACGGTCTGATACGTACTTTTCATGAGAAGCTGTAGGTTCGAAATCGCATCGCAGATTGCCGTGATTTTCTGCTTTAAGGAATCCCGAATCTGAAGAATGGGAGAAAGCTCCGCAAAAGTCAGCCACGAACTGAAATCGTCATTTTTCTGATATTGATTCAGACTCTGCGCAAAACGACTGTCCCGTTGGAAGCGTATTTCGTCAAAAAAAGGGAGCTGCGCAAGCAGAAAAAGTTCGCGGCTGCGAAAATCCATAAGCGTATTCAAACTATTCATGAAGGAACCTTTGAAACAAAATTGCGGCAAAAACAGGGGGAATTTTCAGTATCAAAAAACGGTATCATTTAAAATTTTGAAATAAACTTCTTTTCCCCAGAAGGGTCTGAAGGTTCCCTGAAAAGGAATGAAACGCTTTTCGATTTCCATCCCGTTTCTGCGCGGAGTCGGAAAGTGCGTGATTCTGACCGGTGATTCTTTGGGATAAACTGCCGAGTGCATTTTGAACGTGTGTGCGTTCTTTTTCAGAAGCGCTGCGGAATGCTGCAAACTGACGCTGAACATCCTCGCACGCACGTTGTGTTGAAATTCCCTGCTGGAGCTGATCGGAAAAAAGCCGGAATCCTTGTTCCAGTCCGCCCATCGCAAGTTCCGCAAATTCCCGTCCCTGTTCGTCCTGCCACTCCTCGCGAATCACATCACAGTCGGCCGACAGATGAGGGAATATTTCCGTAACAACATTCATAGTTTCGTTAAAATTCATCGTCTTTTTCTCCTTTCAAATTTCACGGGATGCTGGAATACGCAGCCGCAGCGTTTCGAACCAGCTGCATTTGTGAGGTTACGATTCGAGCTTCTTCTCGTTTCGTTTCGAGTTCCTGAACGACGTGTCGACAGATCGTGTCACACGCACTCACCGTCCGGCTGAGATTATTTTCCGCGTCCCTTTTTTGACTTTCGGCGTCACTGAGCTGTCGGGCGGCCGACTCGCATTCGTACAAACACTCCTTAACCGTACTTTTGCACTGTTCGAGCTGATTCTTTGCAGTCTCCAACGCATCTTCCGCTGCCGCAAGGGCTTCCGTCGCTTCTCGAACGGCGTCTGCAAGCTCGGCGAGATACATTTCACAGGTCGACAAATAGTTTTCGGCGCTGCTGAGTTCCGCTTCGGCGGCCGCCAGTTCACCTTCGCATTTCTCCCAGTATCCTTTTGCACTTTCGCATCGTGCTTGAGCCTCCGAAAACTCCTCTGCCGCTTGGCGGCATTTGTAGGCGGCGATTTCTACCCTCGCGTCCGCAGAAGCGTCACGAACCGTATGTGAGGTTCCGTCTTCATCTCGCACCGTACGAACCGCCGCCTCAGCAGCCGCATTCGCCGCCGTCATTTCAGCCTGAGCCGCTCCCAGCGCATCTCTTGCAGAGTCCCGAGCATCTTGCGCGTCGGAATACGCATGCTGCGCCGCTCGACACGCCGCTTCTGCGACATCGCGCTCGGAGCTTTTTTGGTCACGGTTTGAACGAGCCGCAGAGGTTTCTCGTTCCTGTGATTCGTGGGCAGAGACGGCTGCTTCCTGACTGCTTTTGGCCCGATCGTAATCGTTCTGTGCGGAATTCACGGCCTGTCTCGCGCTTTCTGCGGCACTTTGAGCGGACGAGAGGATACTTTCGGCGTTATTTTTAATATCTTCCCACTGAGAAACCACGTTTTCCGCATCGTTAAACAGATTCTGCGCCTGTTCTTTCATGTCGCGCGCCGACTCCTGAATCCTGCGGCACGCATCCTCCATCCACTGAAGGTTCTGAAGGTAGCGATGAAGTGCATTTCCGATAGTTTCCGAGCCGTTTGCCAGAGAAATTTGAACCATTTTTTATTCCTTTCAAAAACGAGGCAGCCGATGTGACGCAATTTCTTCCGCTTTCGCAATTCGCAGGTCGAGCGCCTGTTTGTCCTCTTCAAATCCTTCGATGGATTTCTGCATATTCTGTAAAAAATCTTGCAACAGTAATTCAAAATCTTGGCGTTGCGCACCCTGCCAGGCGCCGCAGGAGGTCTGAAATGCGTTTTGAAGTGCAGCCGTCTGTTCCCAAATTCGGGAGGTGGTTTCGTCGAGTGATTTACGAAAGTCTCGCGCAATGTCTGTATCAATGAAAATCCGAGTCATAAAAAAACCTCTGTTTGGGGGTGAATTTTTCAGGAAATCTGTCCGTATTGGTCGATCTGTTCCGCAAGCTGAATCAGAGCGGGAGGAAGGTTTTCCGTGGACATAAGAAACTGCAAAATCTGTTTGTTAAAGTTTTCGATTCGCACCGCAAAACGTTCGTACTGCACGTCATTCCACGACTCTCCGAGACGCTTGAACTGCGCCGTCATTTGCAGTGCCGTTTCGTACGTAAGCTGCTGAAACTGTCCGAGCTGGTTTGCAAACTGCGCCAGCTGTTCCGCATCGTTTGAATACATGGATTCATTCACCTTTCATTTTACGAACACAAAATCATCAACGGCAGCAGCAGAATGAGTCCCGCCGACAAACCGTAACAACCAAAAAGAATGATTTTCACGAGTATAAGCCGAAAACGCAGATCCTCTTCCTGTTTCGAGGCGCCGGGCGGCAAAATGTGCAATGCGTACGTCAGGCTGTGGTATTTCTGAATATACGACGCGCCCGGAGTGTACGCCAAATGCGGCGTCGATTCGAACAGAGAAATCGCCGTCTCGTATGCCGCCTGAAAGACGCCACGAACCGCCATTCTCTTGTAAAAAAAAAGCGAGTCCGGATTTCCGTAAATGTTGAGCATCATCTGTCGCAGATTGCGCACGAAATTTAAATTCGTTTTTCTAATTAAGGCCCATTCGCACTTTTGGAACCAATCGGGAGTTCCGCGGCCGTTTTGGATTTCGTTTTCCACATACGGCAAAACCGCTTCGTCGCCGCGCAGAAGGGCTTCGCTCATCTTTTGACCGAAATCGAAGCCGGACGGATGAAACCGTTTCTGCGTGAGGAACTGAAAGTCGGTTCGGAACAAAAACGACTGTTCCGCAAGCGTCTGATACTCGTTTTCCGCAAGCAGTACGCCGAGTTTTCCCGTCCGAAAAGCAAGAAGCCGCGTCAGCGGACAGTTCTTTGCGAGCGTCGGCGAAAGAAGAGCTTCCGGCACTCTTTTCCCCTGCAAAAATGCATAGACGGCCAACGCCAGCGACGCATTCAAGTCGGGATTTTGCTGGAGACTCGCCTCTGCTTTTGAGGAAAAATTCCAAAGCAGTTCCAGAATTCTCAGTTTCAGCTCGGATGCCGGGGTATTTCGGTTTTGAAGTTCTTTCCGCAACAACTCAATCGGAATCGGAATCCCTTTCTGACGTGCAGACGCAACCGCATCAATCCAGCGCCAGGACGCGGCGACACTCTCGATTTGCACCAAAAGAAACAACGTCGGAATAAGCGCACTTTCACCGAGCATTCTTAAAAGCTCCAGCGTCATTCCCGGAAGATTGTTGTTGAAAAACTCATACAGGAAGTCGCCGGGCTGCGAGCCTGCAAACGACGTCTTCGCCGCTTGCGCCAGTTCCCACGCCGAACCGTGCATGGGATCCGAAAAACGCTTTTCTACAGACTTTTTGGGATGCTGTGGAACCTGCGAAGGGAACGTCCCCTGCAGAATTTCAGCCGTTGCATTCTGGAAATACTGATTTGCTTTGGAAACGGTCGGAAGACTGTCGGCACAGCGTTTAAGCTCTGCGGGCGGCACCGACTGTCCTTCGAGTACGGCACAGCGAAGCTTGTGAATGCACACAATCGCAACAGGCGGCGCGGATTGGGCGGCGGCGTGCGTCTGCCAGTCCGAAAAGCTCGTCGTTCGATGAAAAAGTCCCAATTCTCCTCCAAGGAGAAAAAGAGCCTCATTTTCGGGATTTTGAAACCTCGGCGCGGTAATTTTGTCCGTCAGCTGAGCGTACTCGAACGCCAGAGGAACCAGCATCTCTTCAAGCTGCGGCGTCGATGCACACTTCTTCACCTCCTGTTCCTGCAGCGGCATGGTATCCGGCAAAAGAGACAGTTCGTGGTGAAGAAGCACCATTTCTTCGCCTTCCGCATAGTTTTTCCTCTGTGCCGCCCACTCGCACACCTCCTGAGTGAAAAGGGTGCCGTATTCAGGACTTGTAAAATCAGGAACTGTAATTTTATTCATTTTAATGTCTGGGTTAAAACCGTCATCATTTGACTTTCACGAATTTGAGCTGTCCCGGACTTCCGAAGAAAAACAGGTTTTCCATAAAATACAGGCTCTTCCACACGAATATTGAAATCCCCGTTTTCGAGCGTTCCGATTTCCTCAAAACGAGGATTCAGCGGGTTCGTTCCGAAGGTGTAAACCGTTCCGGAGTCTCCAGTTTGTGTGAGCTGCTTTTCCCCAGCTGATGTGAGGAATCCAATCCATTCGTAAGTTCCCTCCGGGTCGAAATCAACATGGAAACTCGAATATCTTCGCGCGATTGTTTCGGGTGAAAACATACTTGCAGAAAATTGTGCAATAAACTGATTCGCCTGTCTTCGGTCCTCATGCGTGAAAAAAGTGTCGGCGCTTTCGAACGCTTTCGGATTCGTGACCGCACCTTCCAGCCGTTTGATGCAGGAGGAAGCGTTAAACAGATTCTCATACACTTCCCATTCTCGCATGGCCGCAAAAATCCGATGGAGGAGAAACGTTTTGTAAGGAGAGTCGAGTTCGGGGTCTTGAATGATTTCTGTAATGATTGCAGCGACGTTCAGATACCACGCGAGCGGGTCGTTGCAGATGGTCTGTACGTTTTCATTTTGAATTCGTTCAGCCATTTTCTTTCCGAAGGTGCAGTGGTACGCACATACAACGAGCGCATCATCCTTGATTGCAACGTGTTCCACGCGTTCATTTCCGGGAGCCGTCTCGAAGGAAGCGTAATAGCTTTTCTTCTTTTTCATGTTGTCGTTGATGACATAATTCAATCCGTCATATTCGTGTTGAGACATTTCCGTGGCCATGACGGCAAAAAAAGCCAAACGGAGGTCCTTAAGAAACTGAACATCGGGCAAATAGTATGCGGAGAGGCTCTGTTTTCCGGTCATCGACCATTCGGGAATGCACTTCATGGGACAGTTGAAGTTTGAAATATCGTAATGCAGCAAGTCTTTTTTCTGGATGTAATCATTCCAAAGTTTCGCGCAGGAAATGGTCATGATTTTTTTATCGGAGAAGATCCTGCACAACTCATCGTCGGGATTGAGCTGAGCCAGTTCATGCACCTTTTGAGCGAGCAGCGGCAAACGCGTCATGTCGCCGTTAAGCGCCAGGATTTCAAGACGTTTATCGTAAATATTACCAAGCTCGTACAAAATTTTCTGAATCGGAGTACTTTTTGCTTCTGACTTTAGGGTTTGGATGGTCTGTTTTGCTTTGTCACTTTGAAATTTTTCAAAATATTCTACAATATCGTTCTTGTATTCAGAAGCAATTTTCTCCTCAATGTCTTTGAAAAACGGTTCTTTTTGACCATCCGGCCGCAATTCCTCTGAATTGAAGAACATACGGTATTTATTGAGGATTTCATTGTACTCCTCGATACTGGAGTTGGCCGTTTCCTGCCAATTTTGAAGGATTTCCAAATTTTTCTGAATATCGTTTTCTGGTGATGTCGAACGAATGAGAAACTCGGCGACCTCTTCAACCGTAGTGTTTACATTTTCCGGTTGCTGAACGGCGGCGTACTGCCAGTCGAAAAAGAGGGCTTCGAGGGTTCCGCGATGCTCTTTGCGCCACTTTTCGACTTCGGAGCGCTCCATTTTCTGCTTGGCCAGATCATAAATATCATCCAGTACCGTTTCGTCGAATTCGTTTATTTTGATGGACAATCCGTAGGGTGTCAGTTCTTTGTTCGCCTCGTCAATAATACCATTATAAACGGTTGGAATCTCTTTGCATTCCTCCCAAAGTACGGAAATTTCGTTCTCCGACAATGTTTCCATCTGTTCACACAACAGACTGGCTGCGGAATCTTTCTTTTGCTGCGTCGCATCAGAAGAGGAAATATCCCACACTGCCCGCTGCAAGCCTGAAAATTCTTTTCCTTTCGCTTCGAGTTTTTTATCACATTCTTTCCGCAGTTTCTGTACTAGTGTGAGTTTAAAGTTATGCTATTCATCTGCCGAAAAATAAAATATCACAATTTATAATTCGGAGGTGAATCATGGGAATGTATTGTACGCAATTCCGTCAGCGAGTGTTGGCCGACTGTGAAAGTGGAATGCCCCTCGCCGAAGCGGCCAGAAAATGGAATGTCACACGAAAAACAATTTACGATTGGAA
>CAYTLK010000057.1:15667-25556 GCA_964438515.1 uncultured Planctomycetaceae bacterium | reverse complement strand
GAGCTGATGGAAAATTCGATTGATGCCGGCGCGTCGCGTATCGACGTCGTCATCGAAAAAGGAGGGAGCGAACTCATCCGCATCGTCGATAATGGGTGCGGAATGGACGGCAGCGACCTCGTTTTGGCGGTCACGAGCCACGCAACGAGCAAACTGCAAAACGAAAACGACCTTTTTAACGTTTCTACGATGGGTTTTCGCGGTGAAGCAATGGCGAGCGTTGCGGAAATCAGTCAGATGACCGTCCGAAGCCGCGTAAATCCCAGCGTAAAACCGAAAGTGGGAGAAGCTTTCATTCCCGCTTCCTCCGACGAAATCTGCGGATACGAACTGCGTGTCGAAGGGGGGGCGTATCGGGAACCGACTCCTTGCGGGTGTCCCGCCGGAACGCAAATTGATGTAAAAAATCTGTTTTTCAACACGCCCGTCCGAAGAAAATTTTTGAAATCCGTACAGACGGAGTTCGGGTACATTTCAGAGTTTTTTGCACGTTTGGCGCTTGCAAATCCCCAGATTCATTTCACTTTGCGGCATAATTCCCGGTCGGTTTACGATCTTCCTGCGACGTCTGACTGGCTGCAGCGGATCTGCGATGTTGAGGGAAAAGACCTTGCGGACGCACTTTTGTACATCGAAAAGACCTGCGGACGCGTCCGAATTTTCGGGTACGCCGCCCGACCGAATTTCAGCAGAAGCAATCCGAAGATGCAGTTTTTGTTCCTCAACGGACGTCCCATCCGCGACCGATCGCTTCAGCACGCACTTTTGGAAGCGTATCGGGGACTTTTGACGCAAAATCGGTTTCCAATCTGTTTTTTGAAGCTGGAAATGCCGCCCGACATGGTGGATGTGAACGTGCATCCGACCAAAATGGAGGTTCGTTTTCAGGATTCGAACGACATTTACGGTCAATTTCTGGCTGCGTTACGTTCGAAATTTCTCACGACGAATATGGCGACTTTCGTGAGTGAAAAGTCGGGGCGCGACACGACGCTGGAGGCGCTCAACCAGACGTTCCGCAACCTCGATTCCCCCGAAATGGAAGCCCCAGACGGAGAGTCCGCCGAAGGAGAAAACGCTGCATATTCCGCGTCTGATACATCTTCCACATCTTCCACATCTTTCACATCCGCAGCGCCCTGCGTCAGGAACAATACAGATGCAGCAGGCGCGACAGATTTTCGTACGCAACCGATTCCTCCTTTTCGTCCTTTTGAGAGCGCGGGCGGGACGGCTTTTTCCATTCGGCGTACGACGGGAGGCGGAAGTTCGAACTTCGGCGGAGGTTCGAACGGCGGCAGAAGTTCCAACTTCTGTGAAAATTCGAGCGTCGGCGGAAGCTCGAGCGTCGACGGAAGAGGAACGAACGGAACCTTCGGAGAGCGGGAAAATCGCGGGTTTGGTTCACGCACGCCGCGTGAATCTTTCGCACAGACTTTAAAAACGGGAAACAACCGACAGAACGCATTCGATTTCCCCAACGATTCCGCAGACGATTCCTTAAATTCAGAAAATTCCTCAAATTCAGAATCTGCAAAAACGACAAATGATTCGTGTACGAAACTGTCTGATTCTCCGCTTATTTTTCGCAACATTATTCAAATCCATAATCGCTACATTGTAACACAGTGTGACGAGGGACTGATGGTCGTCGACCAGCACGCGATGCACGAAAGAATACTGTACGAGAGGCTGAAAAACCGAATGAAATCCATGTCGGTCGAAGTTCAGCGGCTTCTGGTTCCTGAACCGGTCGATTTGCGTCCTTCGGAGGCGGCGATGTTGCTGGAACGTCAGGAACAGCTCGAATCTATGGGAATTCAGCTCGAATCGTTCGGCGGAAATACCGTTCTGGTGCATGCGGTCCCCGCGATGCTGTACACGTTCGAAAAAAAGGATCGTCTTCGAATCGACGAACTTTTGTACGAAATTTTGGAAGTGATTCGGGCCGGCGGCGGAGAACTGACGCTCGAAAAGTTTTTGGACGACACGCTCCATACGATTGCGTGCAAGGCGGCGTGCAAGGCGGGACAGGCACTTTCGTACGACGAAATGCGAAAACTGCTGGATGAATATCGCGAGTGTCCCGCAGCCGACCACTGTCCGCACGGAAGACCGTCGGTCTTGATTTGGAGCTGTTCCGAATTGGATAAACTGTTTTGCAGAATTCTATAAATCAAAAAGATTCATGAGGTGCTGAAATGTTTAATCCGTACTATGAGTGGCTTGGAATTCCTGAAAATCAGCTTCCCCCAAACCATTATTCCCTGCTGGGAATCACACTTTTCGAATCCAATCCGAAAATCATTTCTGCGGCGGCGGACCGTCAGATGATGTACGTTCGTACGTTTCAGGGCGGGAAACACTCGGCCCAATCTCAGAAAATCCTCAACGAACTTTCCGCCGCCCGCGTCTGTCTTCTGAATTCCGCTTCCAGAGCCGCATACGAGGCGCAGCTTAAAGCCCAAATGGGTTCCGTAACCCCTAAAAACCCTGTAATTCCTCAAGGTTCTACAATTCCGCAAGGCTCCGTGTATCCTCAAGGTCCTGCAATTCCTCAAGGTTCCACAATTCCGCAAGGCTCCGTGTATCCCCAAGGTTCTGTAATTCCTCAAGGTTCTGCAATTCCGCAAGGCTCCGTGTATCCCCAAGGTTCTACAATCCCTCAAGGTTCTGCGATTCCGCAAGGTTCCGTAGTTTCTCCAAATGTTCCGCGTGGAACGTGGGGAGGTTCCGCATCGTCTGCGTCTCAGCCGCTCGACATTGGACCCAAAGGGAAAAAAACGTTCAAACCTCGTAAAAAATCGAGTAATTTGTTCTCCGCCATTTTCGTCGGCGGCGTGTTCCTCATTTTGATTTTGCTGTACCTCCTTTTTGCCGCTCCGGACCCCCATTCGAAACAAGAAGCGGGTTCCGCCTCGGAAACGCCTTCCGAAACCGCCTCAAACGCGCAGCCGGTCCCGACGGATTCGACTTCTGCCGCACCTTCTTCCTCTGGAAATGCGGAAGGTTCGGAAGGTTCGGAAGGTGCGGGAACTGCGGGAACTTTAGAGGCCGATTCCTCCGAAAAAACGGGTTCTGTCGACGAAACGTCTGCGTCCGATGAATCGAATTCCGAAGGCGAAACGGTTTCCGCACAAGAAACGCCGACGAATCCGGAATCTGCGTCCGAACCAAAAGGGAAAAAGAGAATTATAAGAAAAAAGAACCGGATTCAAAACATTCCCGCATCGGATCGACACCCGGAATCCGCAGCCGCTTCGAACAAGACGCAAGGCGCAATCGAGATAAAATTGGGCGAAAAGGTGCAATTTCCGCCGGATTTTCCCCGCTACATTCTTTACGGCTGCGATAACGGAAAAGGGGGACTGTGGGACACGCAGGAATGTCGGGACAAAATGGGAATGGAATTTCCGGGACTCATTCGCCGCGTCGCGTTTTCCGCAGATGGAAAGTACTACGCAGAGTCCGGAAAAGAAGGGGTCGTACGTATTTGGGAAACGGAAAAACCCGCGATGCCGACCAAACTGACGGGTCACTCGCAGCAGGTGAATGATATTGCGTTTTCACCCGACGGAACGCAAATTTTGTCGGCGTCACTCGACGGATTCGTCGTCGTTTGGAATGTAGAAAGCGGCGAAAAGCTGTACGATTTAAGTGACGAAAATCATTCTGAGATTTGGGTCGCCGCCTGGTCGCCAGACGGAACGCGGATCGCAACGGGATACAAAAGCGGAAAAATCGTTTTGTGGGACGCCGAGAATCAGACGGCGGTTTGGGAAACGAACGTTCATCGAGCACCCGTTCAAACGCTGCAATTTTCGCCCGACGGGAACGTACTCGTTTCCGCATCTGACGCGAGCGACCTGCTTGTGCTGGACGCTGCAACGGGCGAGACGGTGAAACGTGAAAAATCCCCGGACGGAAAAATCGCATGCGTGAGTTTCGATGCGGATGGTTCCCACATGGCGTATTCTGGCATTTTTCCGAAAATCTATTTCGGCGAGACGGGCAAAAATCTCACGAGTGACGCTTCGACGATGCTGACGGTGATTTCGAATTCCGCCTCCACGAGCGACGTCGTTTTTCTGACTCGCAACGGAAAGTACTTCATTACAGGCGGAATCGACGGTGTGATTCGGATTTTTGACGCTCGAAACGGTGCGCCGCTTTTCATCATCCACAAAGGAAGCCGAATTTGGAGTCTCTGCGCGTTTGAATGAGAAAAAGAAGAATCAGCTAATGAATATCGTGCGCAATCCAAATACTGGGTGCGGTATACGTTCCCACTCCGCGCGAGACGTCGGTCTGCAGCGGAACGGAGCCTCCAGGAAGGATGTAGGGGCCGGAATCGGGAAAAATCAGCCCCGTCCACTCGCTCCAGCGTGAAAGCGGCGCCTCAATCAGGATGGAACGCAGTGCGGGACCGATGATTTTCGCTCCGAGACGCTTTTGCACACGCAGCCACGAATCGAACGGCAAACCGTCGGGGCGCGTCCAATTCATATATTTTTCAATCGGCGTCAGAGGATATTTTTCCTTTTGAGTCGGACGTAAAGGCGCGATGCAACGCAGAAAACCATGCGTTTTTGCGAGATTTTTCATTTCCGTGACGAGCGTTTCTGCAAGTCCGCGTCCGCGAAAATCCGGATGCACCACGGCGTTTGCCGCACTGAGAGTGTGAGGCGCGCGCCGATGTTGAAAATCGTCGAGCGACTGTTTTAAAACCCAGTGCCAGCCCAAATTTCGGAGTTCCTCATACGGTCCGTTCCACGCGAGAGGCGCCATAAGTCCCGCCGCCGCAAGACGTTGCGTCTCCGAATCCAGAATTCCAAAACAAAATTCCGGGAACGATTCCAGCAGAGGCTTCCACAACGGAAACGAAACCGGGTCTTCGAGCAAAAAACGCGTCCAACCCGCTCGCAAAAGAGAGAAAATTTCTTCTCGTAATTCAGGATGAAGGTCTGTTGTTTGAATTATGTACGATAGATTTTCCATCAATTTGTTTGTTTCCGTGCGATCATCGCCGCCAAATACCCGCCTTTGAAACCTGCATCAATATTCACCACTGCGACATTGGACGCGCAGCTGTTCAGCATTCCGAGGAGTGCGGAAAGTCCTTGAAAACACGCGCCGTACCCGACACTCGTAGGGACCGCAATGATGGGAAAATCGACGTAACCGCCGACGACGCTGGGGAGTGCGCCCTCCATTCCTGCGATGACGACGGCGGCGGCGCACCCTTCAAAGTCTTTCAGACGTTCCACGAGCCGATGAGGGCCGGCCACACCCACATCGTGGATGGAAATCACTTCGACTCCCATCCAGATTGCGGTTTCCCGAGCCTCTTCCGCCACAGGAATGTCGCTGCTTCCGGCCGTCAAAATGGCGATTTTCCCATGAATTTTGAAATCGTCGGACGAATGCGGGAATCGAAACGTTCGGGCCGTCGGATTTGCGATTCCTTCGGGAAACTCCTGAATAAGCACCGGCATTTGGTCAGGCCGGACGCGAGTGGCGTAAGGAGCGATTCCTCTTTCGATTTGTGCACGAAAAATCGAAAGGACCGTTTCCACTGTTTTTCCTTCCGCATAAACGACTTCGGGAAAACCGCATCTTTTTTGACGGTCGAGATCCACGCTTGCGTCATTCAGCCGGGCCGTATCGTTCGAATCGTTCAAATCATTGGAATTCATTGGAATTTTCTTTCCTGTATTCATCTGGCTTCTTGAAAACATCGAAACATCTTACGAATAAGTATAAGTATAAATATAAATAAATCGCAAAATTTTACAAGAGGCCCCCCGAAAAAAGAGGAAGGAAATTCGAAATCGTCACCAAATTTCTTTGCCGGAATGCGTGACGAGACCGATTTGCTCGACGTTTCCGTTTCGTCCGTTAAACCACAGACGCCACAGGTCGGCTTGCGCGTCGAAAATCGCAAACGGTTTGTAACATGCGGACGCGTCCCACGCAAAAAACGGTGCGGAACCAATAATCGGATTTTCAGGCATTCGTTCCCAGTGGGTCAAACCGTCTTTGGAACGCGCAATCCCGATTCGCGCCAGATGTTCGTTTTCGAAACCGATGAAAAACATGAGGAATCCGTCTGCGGAGGGAATCACCTGACAGGCCGTCACTTTGTGCGCCTCCCAGGGATTTGCAGGGTCGGCGCTGAAAATGGGTTCCGAACGACGCACCCAATGAATTCCGTCCGTGCTGACCGCGTGTCCGATCGCGTTGGGTTCGTACTGTTCGCCGGCCTAGTACCACATTCGAAAATGTTTTTCCGCCTCGTCCCACAAAACGTGCGGACACATAACGCTTGTTTTTTCCCAATCGTTTTCCGGACAGAAAACCGGCTCCGCCTGAACCCTTTCCCAACGGATTCCGTCCGAACTGACCGCGTACCCCAAGCGGGAATTTTCGTTTGTCTGACCGGTAAACCACATGTGATACTTTCCGTCGTGAAAAACGACCGAGGGGCGGTTCAGATTCTGTTCCCAGCCTCCGAGGGGCGCGAGACAGACGATCGGCTCGCTCCAATGAATCCCATCGCGGCTTTCCGTGTATGCGACCGATTTCTTCGTCCGCCACGAAAACCACATACGGAACAAATTCCCTTCTTGAATCATACAAATATCAAAACAAACGCCCAAACGACCGCCAAGCACGGGGTTTCCGGGAAATTTGACCCATGCGGGCTTGAGTTTGAGGGAAATCGGCTCTTTAGGAAGCGCGTCGAGCGTCAGACGTTCCACGCCGTCCACCCAAACGTGAAATCCTTTTCCGCGTCCGTATCGGGAACCGTCCGCATCCCAAAAAACAGTCAGAATTCGTCCATGATAAAGCACGTTATCGAGGCAAAAATACGGGATGTTCCGCGGCACAAGCGGGAAAATCTCCACCTGATTTTCGAGTGACGGACGGATTCCGACGAGACCATTAATCACGAGGTCGCAGAACGTCGAGTGATTGTAATCTTTTCCGCGCTCCCTCAAATGGTTCGGCCAGTCCCGCTGTTCGAGCAGCGTCCGCGAAATCCAGTCGCCTGTTTCGGGATTCAGATTTTCGTCGATCCACGAAACCACTTTTCCATCGGGAAGCGTCCGATGATGGGAATGCGCAAAAATCTCAAGCGTTTTCACGAACGCATCTCGGTACTGATTCCAATCGTCGTCCGACAGGGTGCGGGAATTCAGCAGATTCGCGAGTCCCGTCAGTGTAATGGAGGTTGCATACGGCCAGCTGGGACCGTTCCACTGGCACTCGTGACCCTCGTAAGCGACGCGAAATCCGGGGTGACGCTGCTCGGCGGTGGTCGGTCCAAACGGTGCGTAAAACCCCTGCGGTACCGATTGGACGGGGAAACGTCAAGGGGCGGGAATGAGAAATTCGGCTCATTCCGTCTTAAAAAAGGTTTCAATGTATTTTTGAACCGAAGATTATTGGTACAAAAATAACATTTGATTTCAAAAACATTCGTACAAAAACCATCTTTTTATTAAACCTAATTTTTTTAACTTTCTTGATATTTTTTCTTTCATTTTCTAAATTTTGGTGTATAATATAAATAAACTGTATTGTTAAACTCTGAGGTGTGCTTGATATAACACCCTCAGCCAAACACACTTCCATTATTTTTCTGATGTTCAGAAATCAAAAAGAGGCTCTATGTTACGTTTCACGGCCTGTTTTCTTTTGACTTTAAGTCTTTTTTGGGGACTTTCTGCGCCTGCTTTTACAGAAACAGCAGTCCCAACGACTTACGATTCTTACTTGGAAGCCGTCAACATTTCGGGAGCGTGGAACCTGGGTTTCACCGGCGCGGGCGTCACCGTCGGAATCGTGGACGACTGCTTTGAGACGGACCATCCCTACTTTTCCGATCGTGTTTCCAGTTTAAGTTACAATTTCGGCTATCGGACCAGCAACAAGGGTGAAACCAACAGTTCCAACCCGTATTGGGACAATTACACGCTGAATTTCACAAAGGATTCCAATCCTTCCACGTACTCCGAAAGCGGCGACCAGCACGGAGTTTCCACAACCGGCTGTGTGGGTGCGTACAGCACAACCGACAGCGTGTACGGACCCGCATACGGTGCAACGCTTGCGGGGCTGCGTATCGATTTTAACAATCAGTCTTATTATGACGGTTCGGTCCAGAAAAGTTATTTCAGCGATGCGATCGCATATGAAAATAGTACGATTCAAATCAAAAGCAACAGTTACAGCAACGCTGTCGGTTACTCAAGTCTTTCAAATTCTACGAATGAGATCCACAATCAAATCGCCGCGATTACAAATGCAACGGACGACGGAACCATTCTCGTTTATTCTGCCGGAAACGAACGACAGAAAGCTTACACAAACAGTCACGACGCCAATAAAAAAGCAATGCAGGCGCACCCCTCCACCATCACCGTGGCGGCCACCGGAAACGGCGCGAATTACAATTCGTACGCTTATTTCAGCGACTACGGTGCAAACGTGTTCGTCACAGCTCCCGGCGTTTCGGTTCTTTCCTCCGACCGAACGGACGGAAGCATCGGAACAAATTATTATAAAGCAGCGGAATACATTGCAGCGTTTGAGGGTGGAGGTTACACTTACGTCAGCACAACCCACCCGGAATACACAGGTTACGCAACGGGAAACCGCGTCGAGTTCAGCGGCACTTCGGCGTCCGCACCCGTCGTTTCCGGCGTTCTGGCGCTTGCGGTTGAGGCGGTCAATCGAAATAACACGCTCAATGGCGGAAACATTGCGGCCGACACGCGTCTGATGAAGCATTTAATCGTCAAAACGGCTCAGAAAATCGATCTGGGTGCAACTTCTGACGAAGCAAAATGGACGACGAACGGTGCGGGAAACTCTTTCTCCGCCTCGTATGGTTTCGGACAGATTGATGCGGCGGCGATGGTTCAAATGGCGTCCGACTCGCTGCTTTTGGGCGTGACGGAACAAACGGTCGCAAGCGCAACGTGGTACGCATTTTCCAAAGAAGAAACCCAGCCTTCGAACATCGTCATTGATTCCACGAGCACCACTCCCAAACTGGAATACGTCCAGTTTAATCAGGGGACATTTGCGGCAAACGGCGTGCAGAATGCCGCCAGCGTGAACACGAACTTTTTGGCCGTCATGACGACGGGGGAGGAAAATCTCGTTCCGTCCACCACCATCATTGCGGACCGTCTTTCGACCTCCTCGACGCCGATTGAACCAGGTTCCTCCGCCAGCATCACCGCAACGTTCGGAGCCGACGCGTTCGGAACGACAGCGATTCAGCCCCTTGAGGAAGTGACGATTACAATCGCTGTTTCCGCCACAAACCTCGGAAGTCTCCAGCTCGGACTGGAATCTCCTTCCGGAACGGAAAGCATACTGGCGTTTGCGGATGCAACGGGCGGTGAGACGAGCGGAGATTTGTACTGGTCGTTCACCTCGAACGCGTTCTGGGGTGAAAATCCGTTGGGAGACTGGATCGTCACCGTCACAGACGCTTTGAATAACGGTGCGTTCACGCTTTATGAAGTGAATAGTACGTTTTTCATGGGAGATTTGAGCTACACCTACATTCCGGAACCATCCTCCTGGGTGCTTTTGGTACTCGGCGGCAGTCTGATTTTCGCGCTTCGACGTAAAAAAAGAGGATGCTGAAGAAGTCGTCGAAAGCCGATCTTCATGTTTTGTTTATTGATGCGTCCAAAAAGTTCGTCAAAATTACAAATAACAACAAACTCGTGCAGAAAAACATCGGCCACGTGATGAAGGCGTACGCGAAACGTCAGAACTGCGACTTCTTCGCCCGGCTTGCGCCAAACAAAGAAATCGCAAAACAAGATTACAATCTTTCCGTTTCAAATTACGTCGAGTCGGAAGA
>CAYTLK010000057.1:0-15567 GCA_964438515.1 uncultured Planctomycetaceae bacterium | reverse complement strand
AAATCGCAAAACAAGATTACAATCTTTCCGTTTCAAATTACGTCGAGTCGGAAGACACGCGCGAGAAAATCACTCAAATCGTCGAGCGGGAACAACTCCTTCGTCCTTCGATTGGAAATCGATAAAATTGTTCCGGAAATCGAAGCGGAAGCAGATTCTGCTTGAGAATTTCACATGCGTTGAGGAGAAACTTTCTTCCTCAGCGCGTTTTTTCCTGCGGTCCGTACGCCCGAACGGAATGCACGTACATCGTGTAATCCTTCTTTTCCTTGTGCTGCTGAGCGCTGATAATGAGGTAAAATTCCTGAAGCTCGGCCACTTGCGGCACATACGGCGATGTTGCGGACATCTGGAATTCATCATCGAGCCACCAACACACCGTGCGGGTTTCCGGGTCGTAACTCGCTCCAAACGTATGAATCTGCGACCGATCAAGCGGTTTTCGACTCACATTATTCCCATTTTGAAGATGATGGTAGTTTGGGTATTTTCCCCACCCACAGTGGACCGTTCCCGTGATTCCCGGCCCAAATCCGCCTTCATCCACATCCAGTTCCATCCAGCGTTCCAGTTTTTCCGGATCGCCGGGATAAACGTCCTCCTGATACTGATTTTTCGCGGTCGGCATCAGCCACACAGCGGGAAAATGATCGGGATCGTTGTCGGAAAGACGCACTTCAAACTCAACGTAAAAACCGTCTTTGCCGCTCAAATAAGGGAGTTTTCCTTTTTCGCGAAAAGACGGCGGTGCGGAAACCAAATCGCCGCCGGCACGAACGGCCAGCACGCCGTTTTCCATCGTGTATTTCTCCATCGCCGGCGGTTCGGAGAAATACCACTGACCGCTGTACCACGAATAACAACCTTTTCGGTCCGGCGAAATATCCTCAACGGTCGGCGTCACGTCGAACAGGCACTTGGTGTAACCCGCGGCGACCGCTCCAGCCGGTATCAGATGTTTCGGCGATTCGGAGGAATCCTGCGCGTTCACGCTTCCTGAAATCAGCAAAATCAGCCCAATCAATTCAATCATCCCGATCAGAAAAAATCTTTTCATACTTTTTCTCCTTCATTCGGGATTCATCCGGCTTCCAAATTCCTCTCGGGTTTTAACTCTCGATTTATTTGCGTTATTCGCGGATGAACCCGAATCTTTAGGTGATTTTAATCCAAAGTTTTGACGCGGACGTTTTTGAACATTACTTTCGCGCCGTGTCCGAGGAAACCGATGGCTCCCGACTCGTTGTGGAGACCGGGGTGCTGACGATGATCCATTGTTTCCGTAATTTCGGAAATGTCGGCGTCCGTCACCACTTCACCGTTGATCGTGACGCGAATTTTGCCGCCGTTTGCCGAGACTTCTTCCGTATTCCACTCGCCCGCCGGTTTGGTGAAGCCGCGTTTTACCGGAACGACACCGTAAATGGAACCGTGGTACTGATACGGCTGAAGCGATTTGTAGCAGTCGGCGTAATCGTCCAAAATCTGAATTTCCATCCCGTAATAGGCGGCATCTTTTCCCATTTCCGCACGAATTCCGAGACCGTTGTTTCCGTTCGGCGGAACCTGAAAATCAAAACGAATCACGAAATTCTTGTAGTCCTTCGGAAGGTACAGATTTCCGCCGGGTTTGCAGACGATGACACCGTCTTCCACAACGTATCCGGCTGTGTCGCCGCGCCAGCCGTCGAGATTCTGACCGTTAAAAATCAACTCGAAACCCTCCGTTTTTTCCGCGTCGCAAAGGACGTTGTCGGCCGCAAAAGCAGAGGCTCCGAAGGTGAGTGACAGTGCGCAGAACAGCGCAAAAATACTTTTTTTCATCGTAAAAATCCTTTAAAAGGCAGGGAAAATCTTTGTTCGGGCGGGAACGGATTCGCCGCTTGAACCGAACAAAAAAAACAAAATGTAAAACGTTATTAATCGGTGAATCAATCGTAAATTAATCGTAATAATCCGTGAATCAATCCGCGTCGATAAACCGCTGTGCAGACGGATTGTTTTCTGTACACATTGTTTCTGAATTCCAATTGATTTTTGTACTGGAACGATACGCGGCCGCACCCAGCAAAATCGCCTCCGTCAGCGGGCCGGTATAGGAAAAATTACAGGGAGGCGGCGTTTTTGTACGAATTGCATCGAAAAAGTCTTTGAAATGTCCTTTCGAAGACGCAATCCACGGAGCGGGTTCTTTGTACGCGGAGAAATTCTCTGCCGGAGCAAAAATCCGTCGTGTGTAATCCGCCTGAAGCGCCCCTTCAGACCCTACAAAAAACACCCCTCCGAGCCACTTTTCAAGTCCGTATTTTTCCAGAATTTCAGGCTGAATGTCGCCGTCGTACCAAAAGACGCGCAACTCGCGACCTTCGTAATCGTACACATATTCCACTTTCAGACCCAGCGGCGCCATTTCCGTTTGAGCGTCAAGGGGCGGTCCCCACGCTTCCACCGTTTTCGGCGCGTTGAGCCGCAACGCCCAAAAAACGAGGTCCATATAGTGACAGCCCATGTCGCCGAGCGTTCCGCTTCCGAAATCCCACCAGCGCCGCCAGTTCGCCGGGTGATAGATTCGGTCGACGTACGGCCGTTTTGGAGCGTTTCCGAGCCACTCTTTCCAGTGAAACGCTTCGGGAACTTCGTCTTCACGGTCGGGACGCACGGTATTTCCGCCCCATCCTTTTCCGCACCAGACGTGCACCTCCTGAATGGTTCCCAACCCGCCGGACTGAATGATTTCCACCACACGCCGATAGTTTTCGCACGTGTGCATTTGATTTCCCATTGAAGTAATCAAGCCCATTTCCGACGCTTTCCGCGCCATTTCACGAGCCTGACGCACGCTGTGTGCGAGGGGTTTTTCGCAATAAACATGAATTCCGTAACTCATCGCCTGCATCGCGATCGGATAGTGCATGTGGTCGGGAGTATTAATAATCACGGCGTCCAGTCGGTCGTGAAGTTCCTTCAAAAGCGTCTCGTAATTCGTATAACTCCGGGCTTCGGGCCGACAGCGGCTCATTGCGCGCGCCAAAGCGGTTTCGTCCGTGTCGCAGATCGCGATGACGTTTTCCGTAAACGCGCCGCCGAGATTTTCTTTTCCCCGGCCGCCGACGCCGATGACCGCCAGATTCAATTTAGGAGATTCTTCCATATTTTATTTCTTTGTTGGGGATTTGCTTCCCGTTTTTCAGGTTGAAACAATGAGTAACGTTTCTATTTTAAGCGCCGCGGCGGCCGCTGTCAAGTGGAGTCCTCAAAAAAACACAAAAAACTTCAGAATTTGACCTTCATCAACATTCGAGCTTTCGGAACGTTCCGTTTATACTCATTCCATTTGAAAAATGGGTCAAAAGTCAGAGTAAATTTCATACTATAAACAAACATACTCATTCAGTATAACAACTCCTATTTCGTACCATTCGAGGCGCTGCGAGCTTCACGAATCAGAAGGTCGGCACCTCGCGAATTGAGCTGTCGCGCAAGCGTCTCGCCGAGTTCTGCCGGGTCCGAACCCGTTATGGATTCTTCATACAAAATGCGTCCGTCCACCGCAATTACACGTCCGCGAAGCGTGAACGTCTGAGAAACCGCGTCGAAACGACACAATCCGCCTATGGGCGCGGCGCAGCCGCCGTCGAGCGCCTTCAAAAGCGTGCGTTCCGCAACCGTACAATGAAAAACCGTCTCTGAATTCAAATGTTTTCGTACAATATTGTTCGTTCTCGCGTCTCCCGTACGGGTTTCCAGCCCCAGCGCGCCCTGACTGACGGCCGGAAACATCTCGTCGATGGGTAAAACGGCAGTGATTCTTTCCGACAATTCCAGACGTTCAACGCCTGCCCGCGCCAGAATCAACGCATCATACAAACCTTCGTCGAGCTTGCGCAGCCGCGTGTTCAGATTTCCGCGAACGTTCCGAATTTCCCACTTTTTGCCGCAAACTCGGGCGAAAAACAGAAGCTGTGCACGTCGGCGCATACTGGAGGTTCCTAAAACGGTGCCGTCCGGAAGGTCCGCAAGGGACGTAATTTTGTTCGAATTAGGACCCAGTTTCTGCATCGCGGCGGCGCTGCGGCCCGTCACGAGGACGTCTTCGACGTTTGCGCGCTCCGGAACAGCCGTAAGCTGAAGACCCGGAACCGTGTCGGTCGGAAGATCTTTCAGGCTGTGCACCGCAAGATCCACCCGATTTTCGAGAAGCGCCTCTTCGATTTCTTTGGTAAAAATTCCTTGCGCCCCGCCCGTCGGAATGGGCTGCGAGAACGTTTCGGGATGATCGCCGGTCGCCGTGATGTGGATGATTTCGACGGGAATCTGAGCCGCCTGAAGCACGGACGCACACCAATTCGCCTGCCACAGGGCGAGCCGGCTCGCGCGCGTTCCGATACGAAGCGGCTTCGAGGAACTCGAAACCTTTTCAGAACTCGCCGACTTTATTTCTGTTTCACTCATTTTTTCTGTTTCACTCATTTTCTCCATCCTTTTTATTCTTTCTTGATTTTCCATACGCCGCTTTTCCCCCAGTCCCGTTTTTTCGTCGGTATTTTTTCAACTTTTTCTTTTCAGGTTTCTTTTTCCCGCGTTTATATTGTTCGATATTGGGAATAAAAACGGGGGTTTCGTCTCCCTGACCGATCGTTTCCAAGGCGGACGGGTGAATTTTTCCCCGAGCACGCGCGAGAACGCAGACGGTTACATCATAAAACCCGAATTCACTTTTGAGAATGCGCGCCAATTCGTTGACGGTGGAGCCGGTCGTCATCACGTCGTCCACAATCATCGCACGTTTTCCGCGCCATTTCGCCCGATCCGGAGCGGCTGATTTCGGCGCAAAAATATCGTGTACGTTTTTCTCCCGTTCCTCCATCAGCACCGCACGCTGTGAAAGCCGGAGATGTGCACACTTTACAAGGTCCTCCTCCACTGGAACGTCCAATAGTTTTCCAAGTTCTTCCGCTAAAACCTGCGAATCGTTGGTTCCACGAATCGTACGATAATAATTGTGCATTGGAACAGGAATCAAAGCGTCGATCTGAAGTCCCCTGAAATAAAACGCACGATATTCGTACATAAGGTGTGCAAACGTGCGCGCGAGCGCCTCACCATCGGGTTTTTTCATTAAAAAAATGGCGGCCCGCAGATCGTCGCGGTAGGGGCCGTAGGAATAAACGCGATCGTACCACAAACTTCGGTTGCGGCACAGCAGACACCCTCTGGCGTCGTATCCGCCGTGATGCGTTTTGTCGAAATACGCTCCGCATCGAACGCAGCTTTTCATCGGTCCCGGCACGAAAAAATCCTGGCATTCTTCGCAAATGCACCAGTCGGCATGAAAAAATTTCTGTTTGAACGTGAATCTTTTCGGCCGTTCGAGTCTGAAATTCCTGATTTTCCCGCAATATGCACACCGAAACGGGATGACGAGTTCCATGATGTCGCGCAGAAAGTCGAAAAAATGGTAAATGCTGGAATTTTGGGAAATACTGGAATTTTGGAACATTCCAACCTCATGGAACCCGACGTGTTTTGAAATTTATTTGAATTGTTTATGTAAAAAGGAGCAAACGCCGCACCGACTTTTACGATGTTCAAATTATAATGCCCGGGACGGAAAATGTCAAGGGTTGCGAACGAAAAAAACGGCAGCCATCCAAAAAATCGGATGAAACAGCCGCTTATTCTGTCTTCGGACGTCCATTCCGCCGCTCAGCAAGACCTCTGAATCCTCGATTCGTTTTTCTGTTTTTACAAAAGTGATTTTGATGGAATAAATTTGGCACTATGTAGAACCCGCATACAAAATCTAAAAGGGTACAATAAGAATTCCGCAATCTTTTAGAATTTTGCCCACACATTCATGCAACAACAAATCCGGATTTTCTGTGTATATTTCATATTTTCCCTTTTGAACTTTCGAGGAATGATTCTGTTTGTTTTGCTCCCGAATCCGAATCCCCCTTCCAACGGCCATTTCGACGTCATTCAATGTGATTTTAGACAGAATATTTTTGAAGTTTCTTTCCGTTTTGTAGATTTTCATACTTTCAAAATGTTCTTCGTACAAACGGTTTATATCCGAAAGATACGCCTTTTTCTTGTTTTTGGCCCCAGGCATTTCTCCCCTATGAAGTATAATCCAGAGTTCAAATGAAAGGTGCGTGTAACCCGGAATCACCCCTGTGTGAATTATTTCGTCAAACATTCGATTCAAATTATTTTTATCTTCATTCGTAGTTCCTTCCAGGTCCCAAACACAAAACACAGGTCGTATCGGGTTGTAGGATTTCATAAAGGATTTTTGGGAACGTTCTTTTTTGATTTGAAACTCAACCAGATATTTTGCATCTCGACATTGATTTATCAGGGATTGAAGATGCTGGAAATACCACAGTTCGCATTCCCCCTCAACACAAATATAAAAAAACAGCTTTTCTTTTCGCCTTATATTGGTTCGTTTCATCCGTTCTCCTTTTCTGCATTTTTGTCATTTTGAGCATTTTGTACTGTATTTTTGAAGAAGGGTGAAAAATCCATCTCGCGAATAGCGCCGTAACGATGCACAAAATAGTTCTTCATGTAGGAATTGGTTTTTCGTACCGGATTGGTTCCATTCGTTTTGAAATCTGAAAGCTGATACAGCTCACTGTTCCCGGTTTCATCATTTCGATCCGTGAATTTAATTTCATCACGACGAAAAATGCATGAATCCAAAAAGATTGGATTATGCGTATTAAAAATCAATTGTGCATGATTCACGTTGATTTCATCATTGTGAAATATTCCAATAATATTCTTTAAAACTGTCGGATGAATGGAAGCGTCAAACTCGTCAAAAACCAATGTTTTCCCATAAATTAACGCCTCCATTAAAAGCGGAAAAATATCAATGAACCGCAACGTTCCCAACGATTCAATCAGGTCTGCCGGTATCGGAATGGATATTTTTTCATTTTTATTCCCAGGAATTGGCGGAAGTATGGAAACCTTTATCGGTGTCGGCAATTTGTCATCGGAAATGTAACCTATCCGATTTTGCCGGATTCCAAATTCCTCAAGAGCTTTCTGAGTATTTTCGTCGGGCATACTTATCGCCCCCGATACGATGGCAGTCGGAAAAGTGTGAAGCTGATGAGACGCAAAAAACGTCTGAAAGTGGTTGCGAAACCACGATTGGACGATCTCACTGATTTTGAGACTAATCAAACTTTTAAACCCATTGGTTAAAAATAAATCCGATGGCTGCATATTACGGCGAGCAATATTCAGAAGAACATTTTCTTCAGAAAATCCTTCCAATAAAGCATCGCGAATTGGGGACGTCTCGACATGAAGCTGAGTCCCTTCCCGCTCAAAGACGCTCTGATGATCAATCTCTAAAGTTTCTGACACGATCTTTCTGTCTTCAATTTTGGAACCAATTAAGTCTTCCAATTGAATGCCTATCGAGTACAAAAACTGCATTCCGTTTGAAACAAATTCAATCCCCAGTTCAACCGGAGAATTCTGCTGATTACGATTTGAAATAAGCGGAGGGGCTGCTATCGCAGGATTTGAACTTCCAAAATTCTGAATATTTCTCACATTCCCTGTTAAAACGACACAACGCAAAAAATCCATCGCACCAAGAATGTTCGTTTTTCCGGAAGCATTCGGACCATAAATAACAGACGTCGAAAGGGCTTTTTCCTTTTTTCGGGCTGTAGGGATGGTTAAAATGCTGTCCTTCATATCTCTGTATGAGATTTTTGGCACCATGGAAAAAATAGTCTCATCAAGATATGTTTTATAATTTTTACAACGAAAACCTAAAAGCATAATAAACTCCTAATCATCTAAAATTTATCATTTATTCCATTTTAATCCAAGAATCACCCTTTGTCAAGCAGAAACATGCCAAAAAATGGCAAGTTCTTCTTTTTTTCAAAAATCAGGACAAAAACAACGTTATGCTGGTTCTACTATGAAATTCAGTTTTCACAAAAACTGCAGGAGCCGTGGTGCGCAGCTCCAACGGCGGGCGGGAAAACTGAAATTCAAAATAGTGTTCGTGTAAATCTCGACGAAGGCTCCGCGGGAGCTTTATCCCTGCTTCTTCACCTGAAGCATCAGCTGAAAATATCCCGCCAACTCGGTTTCCGACTCCGGACAGAACGTTGAAAGCGGCGTAAAATACGCATTGCCGACGATCTCCCACCGATTTTCCTCTATCCACGAAAATAACTTCGCAAACATCCTCGAAGTCACTTCCGGCCACCGGCCCGTCTGGAGAATCGAAACGTACGTCCCCGCAGCTTTCATGTGAAATTTCTGCGTCTCATCATACGGCGGCATCAGCGTCCGAAACATTCGTACACGCTCCAAATTCCCGTTCAAAAGGTCTTCTTTGGAATGGAACTGTCCCACGATGAACTGCCCGAGCCGCTCAATCGGCCGACAGAATTCTTCGTATCGCGCGAATCGTTCACGAAAAAGATGCACGTCCAGCTGACCATTCCGAAGGATTTCCTGATTTTCAAAAGACCCCTCTTCCAGAATCAGACGCTCTTCCGGCTGACGCAGAAGCACAATCTCATCCAGCGGAAGTTCCATGGATTTTCGAGTCGAATCAATGATTCCCTGAAGCGCCTGCTGCGTCCTCTGAATCTTCATAAGTTCCTGCTGGAGCGTCGCTTGCCGCTCGTAAAGAATCTGGAGCTGACTGTTCTGACTGGTGTTTTGAAAATATTTCTTGATTTCATCCAAAGAACAGCCGCTCTGTTTGAGAAGGTTCAGAACGTAAAAAAGAAGGTACGAGTGCGAATTGTAATAACGGCGGCCATTTTCCTTCACGTACGACGGCAAAAGAAGATGAATCTCGTCATAATGAAGCAGCGTGTCGATCGTCGTGTTGCAAAGTTTCGCAAACTCGCCAATCGAATAGAGGCAGTCGGCCTTTGGAAAACTGGAAGACATAATTCATCTCCTGAAAAAAATGGGAAATTTAGGAAAATTTAGGAAAAAAATTAGGAATAAATTGTAAAATTTATGTTATTTTGAACACGAACGCTCAATTCCGGGGTTACACTGGATTCGATAATAACAGTTAGTGAGAAATTTGTCAAGATGACATTTTTACAGCAAACCGCATGGAGGCGGAAATGAAAGACTTACGATTTGGAATGAGACTCAGCATAATGATGTGTTTGAGTTTGATTTTTGGTTTGATATTCGAATCAAATCCGGTGCAGGGCGCGGAATCCCTTGAGGAAGCGTGGAACAATGCGATTCTCGCCAGTCAGAATCTGCAGGCTGAGAACGACAGTATTGCATCGGCGGCTCAGAATCGACAGGCGGCGACCGCGGCGCGTCAGCCGGACTTGAAGATTTCAGGGTCTTACACGGTGTTGAGCGACCGTCCCACGCTGGTGATGGATGCGAGTCCGCTCGTCGGGTCCCCCGTGAGTGTGGAAGTGCCGCTCATGAATCAGAATTTCGGAACGTCCGGCCTGACGGTTTCCATGCCGCTCTACGTCGGCGGGAAGATTCGGGCGCTCGAAGAGGCCGGCGAAGCGTTGGTTGCAGCGGCGAAAGCAGGAAAAAACGTGGCGGTTTCGGACCTGAAACTTCAAGTGATGCAGACGTATTTTATGGTTCAGCGTCTCGAAAAGCTTTTGCAGGTCGCGCAGGCCGCCGAAAAGTCGCTCGCGCAGCACGAGAAAGACGTCGAAGTGATGCTGGCGCAAGGAGTTGTGACGCAAACGGCCCAGCTTTCCGCACAGTCGGCACACGCCCGCGCGATTCAGACCGTCGTTCAAGTTTCCGCCGGACTTCAAACGTCCCGCGCCGCCTACAACCGCTTGCAGTGGCGTCCCCTGAATCAGCCGGTTTCTCTTCAGGAAATTGCGCTTCCTCCGTCCTATGAAAACGTGGAAGTCTTGATGGAACAAGCACTTACGCGCCGTCAGGAACTCGTTCAAATCGGTTCTCAGGCCGACGCGGTTCAAGCGAAATCGCGCAGCGAACGTGCGGAACGCCTTCCACATGCAGCGGTCTGCGCCGGCGGCGTGTGGGTCGATGATAAAGTATTGGAGCAAGACCTTTACGCCCAAGGAACGGTCGGAGTGACGTGGACCCCATTCAACCAGGTGAGCCGTGCGAAAGAAAGCGCTGCGGCGAGTCAGGCGGCGTCGATCCGCAAACGGAAAACGGAGATTGCAAACGACATTCGACTGCAGGTTCAGAAGGCGTTCAACGACGAACATGCGGCCCGTCAGAACATCGAGACGGCACACTACGCTGTCGTTCAGGCGCACGAAAACTTGAAAATGGTCAACAATCAATTCGCAGAAGGAATTGCGACGTATTCGGAGGTTCTGGACGCCAATGCACTTTGGACGCAAGCGTATTCAGACTATTTTAACGCATTTTTTGACACATTAACGGCCGCGTACACTCTGCGCTACGCCACGGGAGAGATTTGAATGAAACAACGTCGGGAAAATTGTAAAGTCCTGCGAAAAATATCCTCGTTTTTGATACTTGGACTTTTGGGCTGCTGCGTCTCTTGCTCAAAAACAGAGCCGCTGGATGAGGAGCTGCTGGAAATTCAGAAAGTTCCGCTCGTGAAAGTCGTCGAGATTCTGCCGACGCAAAGCGTTCGCCGCCAAACGTTCACAGGCTCCGCGAAAGAGGGACAAACAACGCGCATTTCGTTCCGTGTGCCGGGTCCCTTGGTGGAGTTTTCCGTCGGAATTGGTGAAACCGTTTCCAAAGGAACCGTTCTCGCTCGGATCGATCCGCGAGATTTCGACTTGATGGTGAAACAGGTTCAAGCAGGACTTGCGGAGGCCAACGCAGCTCTTAAGGCGATGAAAACGGGAGCAAGATCCGAGGATCTTTCGATGCTGGAGTCGCAGCTCGCCGCCGCCTCTTCCCAGCTGGAAACTGCCGCTAAAAACGAAGAACGCTTTGCGGCCCTCCTTGAAAAGAAAAGCGTTCCGCAAATCAAATACGACGAGATGAAACTTCATCGCGACCAGGCGCAGGCGGCGTACAATGCGGCGCAGCAGCAGCTCGAAAAAGGAAAAAAGGGCGCACGATCCGAAGAGATTGAAGCAATGGAAGCCAAAATTGCAGGTTTGGAGGTTCAGCTCGAAAAAGCGGAAAACGCGCTTGCAGATACGGTCATTTACGCACCTTCCGACGGCTGCGTCTCGCAGAAATTCCTCGAAAACGGCGAGATTGCGGCGCCGGGAGTTCCTGTTTTGGTTTTCACCGACACGTGCACCATTCACGTTCAAACGACGATTCCCGAATCGGTACTTCTGGAACAGGCGAATTTCGACTCTTTCAGCTGCGAATTCGAGGCCTATCCCGACGTTTCCTTCCCCGCCAAACTTCACGAATTGGGTCAGGCGCTTCAGAACGGCAAACCCGGCTGGCCGCTCGTTGTGGAAATCACTTCGGAACCGGAACATCCGATTCATCCTGGAATGACCGGAAAAGTGACGATTTCCGTCCGCAGTACCGAAGAGGGCGTTTTCGTCCCCGCAGCAGCACTCGCAGGAACGGCCCAAACCGAGGGTGAATACACCGGAAAAACCCGCGAAACACACGTCTGGCTCGTCGGTAAATCGAATACCGTCACGGCAAAATCCGTCTCCATCATTCGTGTGAATGAAAATAGTGTCGAAATTCAAGGTGAATTCCAGCCTCAAGACCGGATTGTGTGTGCCGGCGCGCGGTTCCTTCATGAAGGAGAAAGGGTTCGGATAGCGAAATGACACTTCCTGAATATGCACTCAAGCATCCATTTGTCATTTGGTTCGTTTTGGCGCTTCTGACCCTCGGGGGCGTTTACTCCTACGCAACGCTTGGCCGTCTCGAAGACCCGGAGTTCACGCTGAAAACCGGAGTGGTTGTGACGATTTATCCCGGCGCCGATGCGCGTGAAGTGGAACAGAACGTCACCGACACGATTGAGACCGCGATTTTCCGGCTCAAGGAGGTTGAGAAAGTCCGTTCGTTTTCCAAACCGGGGATTTCGATCATTTACGTGGATCTGAAAGCCTCGACGAAAGCCGCAGATCTCGACACTTGCTGGACCGTTTTGCGCAACAAACTGAAAGAAGTACAGCGGACACTCCCTCTTGAGGCGCTTCCGCCCATCGTGAAAGACGATTTTTCGCAGGTTTACGGAATCGTTTTGGCGCTCGAAGCCGACGATGGAATCTCACAGGCAGAACATTTGGACGCGGCTCGCAAGATGCGTCGTGAATTGGCCCTGCTCGATCAAGTCGGCCGGTGCGAACTTTGGGGCGTTCCGTCTGAACGCATTGAAATCGAGCTTTCACGTGCGCGAATGTCGGAACTTTCCGTTCCTCCCGTCATGGTTTTCGCGGCGCTTTTGGGACAGAATCTCTCTCCCGGAGCCGGCGATATGTCCTACGAAGGCGACACAATTCGGCTCACACCCTCTGGAAAATTCCAGTCCGTCGAAGAAATCGGCGAGCTGATTATTCCCGCCTCAATGACCTCCACCGTTGCGAGTCTCCTCTCGTCGGTCGATGCGTCCGCCTCCTCGAATGGTCTGGTTTCCGGTCTTGCACGTCAGCAAGGCTCCGGTTTTTCCGGCACAAACGTTTCTGGCGAAACAGGACAGATTCATCTGCGCGACATTGCAGAGATTCGCCGAGTCAAAGCGGATCCGCCTTCCGAAATTTGCCGATTTAACGGGAAAAACGCGATTGCAGTCGCCGTCAGTCCGTGTCCTAAGGGAAACGTCATTCAGATGGGAAAAGAGGTTCGGGAACGAACTCAGCAAATTATGGACGATCTCCCGCTCGGTTTCTCGCTCGGAACCGTTGCGTTTCAGCCTGAAAATGTCCAATTTTCCATTGAACAATTTATGAAAAACCTGCGCGAGGCGGTGTTTATCGTCGCGATTGTGGTGATGGTCGCGATGGGCTGGAAAAGCGGACTCCTCATTACAAGCAGTTTGCTCATCGTGATTCTCGCGACGATACTCTGTCTGCCTGCGATGGACGTCGTGCTTCAGCGCGTCTCGCTCGCCGCTTTCATCATCGCGCTCGGAATTCTCGTCGATAACGCAATCGTCGTCGGCGACCTCATCATCGTTCGAATGCAGCGCGGAATGGACCGTCATCAAGCCTGCATTCAAGGAACGCTGCGCACGGCCAAACAGCTTCTGGCCGCCACGGTCGTAGGTGGATTGGTGTTTCTTCCCATCGCGCTTGTGCCGGAAAATGTGGGCGAGTACTGCCGCAGCCTCTTCTTCGTCGTGGGCTGTTCCCTGCTCCTCAGCTGGCTCATCGCCATGGTTCACACGCCGATCGTTTACTGGGAGTTCGTCCATCTTCAACCCGTTCAGAACGGAAAAGACCCGCACTCCGGCCCGGTATTCCGCGCGTATCGTCACATGCTCGAGTGGACGCTGAGGCACAGAATTCTGACGCTCGGATTCATTGTGCTGCTCTGTTTCGCAGCCGCATACGCCTTCCAGCACGTGGACAAAACGTTCTTCCCGCGCGCTCAAAGAACGCAGTTCTGGGTCGATTACTGGCTGGACGAAGGGTCCTCAATTCACGATGTCGAAGCGGACCTGCGAGGCGCGGAAGACTTCATCATGAAGCAGAAAGGCGTCGTCTCCGTCGCATCCTTCATCGGAAGCGGTCCGCCGCGTTTCTACCTGCCGTACGAGCCGCAGCTCATGAACCCGGCGTACGGTCACATGGTCGTAAATGTCGAATGCATCGATCAGCTGAACACGTTGATGGAACCGATTGAAAAACAACTCAAAAATCAATTCCCGCAGGCGAGAATTCGGGTACAGCGTTTCGCACTGGGAATTCCGACGCCGTATGAGGTGGAACTTCGATTTCGCGGACCCGACCCGATCGTCTTAGCTCAATTGGGGGCGCAGGCAGAGAAAATCTTGCGCGAAAGCCCTTATTCCAAGGACGTAAACGAGAATTGGCGGCAGAAAGTCCTGACGGCCGCTCCGCAATACTCGCAGGCGCGCGGTCAGCGGATGGGTTTGGCCCGTCTGAACCTGAATCTTTCTTTGCTCTGCGCGACGAAAGGAATTCCGGTCGGCGTTTACTCGGAAAACGAGAAAAACATCCCCATTTTTGTGCGCGGAACTCAAACCGAACGGAACGATTTGGCAAACGTCGAGAACATCCCGATTTGGAGTCTGACGCCCGAAAGCGCATCGCTCGGAGAATTGACGTCCCGAATGGATTACGTCTGGGAAGATGCGTCGATTTACCGATACAATCGCGTTCCGACGGTCGTCATTGGCGCCGATGCTTTTCGTACGTCGTGGATGGTTTTAAAGAACGATATTCAGAAAAAGGTCGATGCGATCGTCATTCCAGACGGTTACTCCCTCGAATGGGGCGGTCAGGCCGAGGAGTCGCAAAAGGCTTCGAACAGTCTGGCGCACTGGTTCCCGCCGATTGGAATCGTGATGCTCGTGATTCTCATCTTCCTGTTCGACGATTGGCGGCAGCCGTTGATTATCGTACTTACTGTGCCGCTGGCGATGATTGGAATTACGGTGGGAATGCTCCTCATGAACAAATCGTTTGGATTCATGGCGCTCCTGGGAATCATGGGACTCCTGGGAATGGTGATTCGAAACGGTGTGGTTCTGATGGACCAAATCGACGAGGAAATTCAGCACGCCAAAGAGACTGGCGAGTCGCGATTTCAGGCGGTTGTTGTCGCATCCGTCGAACGAATGCGGCCTGTCGTCGTCGCCGCGACCACGGTGGTCGTTGGGATGGTTCCGCTTTTAAGCGACGTCATGTTCGACTCGATGGCGGCTGCGATGATGTTCGGACTGATTTTCGCTACGATTTTAACATTATTCGTCGTTCCGGTACTTTACTCCCTTTTCTTCCGGATTTCCGTTGAAAAATGAGTTTTGTACATTCCTGAAAGACGGATTTTTCGACTGGATTCATCCCCCCTGGGAGCGCAGGCATTCTGCCCGCATGATTCCTCAAAGGAACGTTCGTTCATGGGATTATGCGGGCGAGACGCCCGCGCTGCCAGTGTTCCATAAATATCATAAATTCCTTCATTTTTATCCTTAAAAATCCGATAAATGAGGCAGTCAATCATTTGGAGGGTTTTATGAAAAAATATATTGTGACGTTGACGGAAGATGAAAAAATGTCGCTTTTGCGGGAAATCAAGGCGAGAGAAGGGCGACGATTCTGCTTAAAGGGAATGCGGGTTGAAATGTACAATCCGATGCGTTGCGCTCGTTAAACACTTTGCTGAGCGTGGGTTACAGAAAACCATGGACGGCCTGCCGCGCAAGCCGAGAGGAAGAGTTTTGGACGGCAAAAATCGTCGAAACCGTGAGCCATCAGACGCTGCATAAACTTTTAAAAAACGAAAATGACCGGCTGGCACATTGGGTGGAAGAGGTGGATTCTCTCACGAAAATCTACCCAGATTCCGAGAGAATAATTCTTGTCTGCGACAATCTCAACACCCACATTTACGGCTCGCTTTACGACGGATTTTCCGCCTTGAAAGCCCATGAAATTACCC
>CAYTLK010000056.1:0-25865 GCA_964438515.1 uncultured Planctomycetaceae bacterium | reverse complement strand
TACAACGTGGGTACCGTCTCCAATACGGTTTACGGGTACGAAGACTTCTATGCCGGTTCTGCCGAAAAGACCGACGGAACCAAAATCCCCAATAACACCCTTTCCAACAAAACGTTCTCGATGTTCGTCGCCTATCAAGACGGGACGGCCATCGCCAACGGCGGTGAAGGTACGATGCAGCTCCACAACATGAAGATCTTCGGCAATACCAATGGTCTTCTCGTTGAGGGCGGTACGGTCCTTGTTGATAAGGGTACGGAAATCGGTAAAGATCAGAAACTTTCTGCCACCTCGGCATACAACTTCTACAATGAAGATGACTTTGTTGGAAACACGGGCTACGGCGTGACGGTTACCAGCGGTATGCTGACGGTCGATCCGGCCACCGTGTACGCGAAGTACTACAACATGTACAAATCCAGCGGTACGAACGTTCGTTACGAAGATTACAAAGTCCTCGACACGGTTCGAATCTCTGGAAACGGTACGGGTCTCATCGTGGACGGCGGAGCGGTCAATCTGAACGATGTTCGGATGGAAGCCAACACGACTGCCATGAAGGTTTCGGGAACCGCAACCGAGGTAAATACCGCGAATACGGTGATTACCGACTGGACCAACGGTGTAACCGTCGGTGCGGGTACCGTGACCTTCACGAACACGACGATTGCAAGCTCTGCTGCAACTACGGCCGCTTCGGTGACGAAGAATGGCGGTACGGTGGATCTCGTGAACTCCATCGCGACAAACAGTACGGTTACATCTGATAACAGTACGGGAAGCGTTGGTACAAAAGCGTATACGGAGTACAACTTCCAGGCGGACGCTCTTGGGAACAAGTACACCTTGGGTGCAACGTCCAAAGCGATCAATACGGGAGTGGACGATGCTGCGGTTTATACGAATGGCACCAAGATTGCTTCCGATTTGGGCGGTCACCAGCGTGTTCTGTACAAAGCGGTGGACCTCGGTGCGTTCGAGTGCCCAATCGCGTGGATTACGGACGGCGACAGCTTGGGAGACATCCGGGATGCGGTCAATACGGTCGTGTCCATCGGTCTGGGCGGCGCAGTGAAGTTCGACATCTCCTGCAACAATAACACGTTTAAGTGGGACGCAGGAGAAACTCCGAGCTGGATGTTCATTCGTGAAGACATCCTCATCGACGGACGCTATCAGGATGATGCCGGTAAGTACTACTGGATGAACGTTACGCTGGATTCCGAAAGCAAGAGCGGTCTGTTCCGTGTCATTAACAACGACAGTATCGTCAACATGTACGGTCTCACGATTGCAAACGCGAAATCCGACAGTTTGTCTTACGGTGCGGCTGTCAATGTCGGAACCAAGAGCGTCGTCAACCTCTACGGTATGTCGTTCACAGGCTGCGAAGGTGCAGGAACCGTCTACGGCGGACCCGAAGCCATCATCAACGTGTACGGCAACAAAACCGCTGACGGTTATGTTACTGGTACCGGAACGGCTGCAACTGCAACGCCAGAAGCCAATTTGGTCAAACTTTCGGCCTTCACCGGCAATACGGCCAAACTGTACGGCGGTGCGCTCTACAGCGACAATACGACTACCACGGCAGCCAAAAAAACGACTATCGGCGGCGTCGAGTACTCTGCGGGTCTGACCGTCACGGGTGTGGATTTGTCCACGGTCAAGTATATGGACAAAGACACTTGGGGAAACATCAACACGAATACGACCGAGTTCAATACTGGCAGTAAGTTTGTGGAACAGTACAGTGTGCAGTTCATCAACAACAAGGCTTCGGAACTCGGCGGTGCGGTGTACGCAACGGGCACGACCAACATCACGAACGCGACGTTCATCGGAAACAACATTCCGAGCCAAAACGTCACGAATAACTTCAGCGGCGGTGCCATCTGCGTCCGAAGCGGTGTGACGACCCTCGAAAACGTGGACTTCCTCGGAAACCACTCGGCTGTCTCCGGCGGTGCGATTTCGGTTGCCGGCGGAACGCTCACTTCCAATGGAAACGTCGTCTTTGCAGGGAACTACTCCACGAACGGCAACGGCGGCGCCCTCCAGGTCGTAAGCGGTACCGCAACGTTGAATGCTGATAAAACGACGACGGCTGGTCGAGTGTTGTACGAAGGCGGTGTAACTGCTATCGGCGGATTTGGCACAGAGTTTGTCTGCAACGAAGCGGGACTTGGCGGTGCGGTTGAAGTTCGCAGAGGTGCGGCGGCCGTAATCGACAATGCGCTCTTCGAACGCAACTTGGGAACCAACGGCGGCGCGATTTACGCAGCGGAAAACACGACCCTGACGGTGGATAACACCAGCGTGATTCGTCAGAACAAAGCCACTGGACTGGGCGGCGGACTTTACGCTGCGGGTGACGCAAACGTAACGGCAACTTACACGGAGAACTGGGCGACCAACGGCGGCGCAATCTGGGCCGCTACGGATCCTGGAACCAAACCGACTGGAAAAGCAACCACGGCTAACTTCTCCACAGGAGTTTCCCAGCACCAGTACGATAACTACTGGGTCGGAGATGCCGACAATTCCGGAAATGTCCGCAGCGACATGAAGGGATATACTTCGCCGCTTGCGAACCTCGGAAAAGCTGGTGTCGCAGTTGCGTACAAAGACCAGCCGTTTACCGTTCCGACCACGAGCGCCATCACGCTTGTCGGTACGCCGAGCAACTTGGGCGTTGTGGGTTCTGTGACAACGGAAAAGACGAAGTTTACGGAATGGGATGATGTGTATGCGGAAGTGCGTTTGGAAGAGGGCGTTTCTGCGGGTCAGACGATTACGCAGACGATGAGTTTCGATTCCAGCGCGTTCACGCTCAACACCGCATCGCTCCAGACTGCCGCAGGCGTCACGGGTGAGATTCAAACGGAAACGGCTGAAGACGGTTCTACGATCGTCAATCTCATCCTGACGATTGCAGAAAGTTTGACTCCGGCCGACGGCGAAACGCTCGTTCTCGGAAACATCCAGTTCACCGCTGCGGAAACGGGACTTGCGGAAACGCAGGAACTCCTCGGCGCCACCGTTGAGAAGATGTCGTACGATATGAATACGGACGGAAAGGTCAACATCGGCGACCTCATCCAGTTCGCCAAGCAGTACAACTCGACTTCGACGGATGCCGACTTCAACGGCGACGGAAAGGTGAACATCAGCGACCTCATCCTGTTCGCGAAGCACTACGGAATGGAAAAGAAGTCTTCAACTCCTGTTGCGGCTCCTGCCGAAACGATTGCGCCTGTCGAAACGATTGCACCAGCAGAAGTTTCGGTGACGGAAATTCCGACGGCTGCGGCACTTGAGTCGATCGAGAGTGTCGGCGTTGCGGAAGCGAAAGTCGAAGCGGCGCTCGAAACTCCGGCAGAAGCGGCGATTCCTGCACCGATGGCTGCGACGAGCGTCGAGAACGTCTGCGATGCGCTCTTTGCGGAAAGTACTGTGACGAACGACGATGCGTGGCTCGAAGACCTTTGCGGCCTCGACCTCACGGTTCGGAAGAATGTTTTGGACGGACTTTTCGGCGACGAGGAATGAATGAGGAATGAATTTTGAAGAAATCGTTCTGAAATGAGTTGAACCCTCCGTGCTTTTTTGAGTGCGGAGGGTTTTTTTCTTCAAGAGGGTGAAATTTTGCGGATTATTCCGGAGGTCCTCCTTCCCAGAAAAAAAAGTCGGTGTATAATAGTACGGATTTATAGAAATTGGGTTTCATCCACGATGTACCTTTGCGGGGTGTTTTGACGGATGGAATCTTGATTTTTAGCATACGTATTTTGTTTTCTTTCTTTCAGGAGAAATACCGTGTTTAATATGACCGCTGTTTTGGGCGCTACCGGCGCTGTGGGTTCCATTATTCGAGCACTTATGGAAGAACGCAACTTCCCGACGAAGAACATTAAATTCCTCGCAACGGCGCGTTCGGCGGGCAAAGTCCTTAAATATGCGGGCCGCGATGTGGTGGTGGAAGAAGTCTGCCCCGAAGCGTTTGACGGTGTGGATCTCGTCATCAGCTCGACCCCGGACGAAACGGCAGCCGAGTGGGTTCCCGTGGCGGTTCAGCACGGCTGTGTCGTTGTGGATGAAAGCGCTTTTTTCAGAATGCACGATGATGTTCCGCTCGTGATTCCGGAAGTGAATCCCGACGATGTGATGAAGCACAAGGGAATTATTTCGAGTCCGAACTGTTCGACGACGCAGATGGTTCAGGCGCTTCAGCCGCTGCACGCGTTCGGAAAACTGATGCACGTGAACGTCGCGACGTATCAGGCGACTTCCGGTGCCGGTGTGGGCGGACAGCGCGAACTCATTGAGTCTTCTAAAGCGCATCTGGCGGGCGAAGATTTTCAGGCGAAAACCTTCCAGTTCCCCATCGCGTTCAACGTCATTCCGCAGATCGGCAGCCCGAAAGACCCCGTTCATTTCCCCGGCTACACGAGTGAAGAAGTGAAAATGATTCGTGAAACTTGGAAGATGCTGGGTGATTCCTCCATCAAAATCTCTGCGACGTGCGTGCGCGTTCCGGTTGAAAACTGCCACAGTGAAGTTGTGACGGTCGAAACTGAGAAGAAAATTACGCGCGAGCAGGCGATTGAACTCTGGAAAAACACGCCGGGTCTCGTCGTGATGGACGATGTGGCGAATCACGTCTATCCGATGCCGAGCATCTGCACGGGAAGCAACGACACGTTCCTCGGACGTATTCGTGAAGACGTTTCTCGCGAAAACGGTCTGACGTTCTGGTGCGTGAGCGACAACCTCCGCAAAGGCGCCGCGACGAATGCCGTCCAGATTGGCGAACTGCTTGCGAAAAAGATGTTTGGTTGAGATTTACTGAATAAAAATTCTGGGAGGAAAACGGCTTGAATGTTGTTTTCTCCCCTTTTTTTATCGTTTTCCTTCCCACTCCTCAAAAAACTCTTTCAGAAATTCTTCCATAAACGCATGGCGTTCTTCTGCCAGTCGGCGAGCGGACGGTGTGTTCATCAGATTGCGTAAAAGAAGCAGTTTCTCGTAAAAATGATTGATCGTTGAGCCTTGATTTTTCGCATATTCGTCGGCATTCATTCCTGATTTGGGAGGATTTTCCGGGTCGTACATGCTTCGGTTTCGTGACCCGCCGAATGCGAACGCGCGGCCAATTCCGATCGCGCCGATTGCGTCGAGTCGGTCCGCATCCTGAACGACTTTTCCCTCGATCGTCGTGGGCGTTTTGGTTTCTGTCCCTTTAAAAGAGATTTCGGAGATAATCGTACAGATTCTTTTGATTTCTTTGTCGTCTAGCCCTTTTTCTTTCAGGAATCGTTCCGCACGTGCGTACTGACCGAAAGTGCCGCCGAAGAGTTTGAAATCGTCCACATCATGAAGCAGGGCGGCGAGCTGAACGGTGCGCAAGTCGGCGTTTTCCTGTATCGCAAGCGTTTCGGCGAGACGAAAGACGCGGTACGTATGCGAAAAATCGTGACCGCTGCAGTCGTTCTGAAAAGATTCGCGCGCGAACTGAATCGCGTTGGAAATAACGGGGTCGTTCATGGTTTTATACTCGTTTCACTTGAAATTTTCGGATGCCCCTCTCCCCAGAAACACAATATTAAAAAGTTTTTGAAAAGGGGGCTGGGGGAACAACATAACGGGAAAAAGTTTTTCGGCTTCGTTTTCACGCGCGATTCACCCTGCGGGAGAATCTGGCTGCCCGTTAAGACTTCAAACGTCGTGGGAAGAGGGGCTTTTTGAAAGCCGCCCCTCTCCCCAGACCCCTCACCTGGAAAACTTTTAATATTTTAATATTGGGGTGTTTTAAATATTGTACAGCCACGGATGCGTCCACGGATTCCAAATCGGATACGAAACGGAAATGATGGAGAAAATCAGCAGCAAAAGCGCCAGTTTCCAGAAAAATGGACGTTTTTCACACCACTCAAGCACGGGAAAAAGGGTCGTGAGCCACAGCGGAATGAGCCAGAACGTCCAGCGCAGTCCGCACGTATTTCCGCCGTAATTTCGGTCTCCCAGCGGCCTCATGATGTAAAACGCGAGGATGAGCACCGTCAGTCCGAGAACCATCAGCGCGTACAATTTCAGCGGACGGTTCGGCTCACGAAGAAGACGGAACGCGCCGAGAATGGAAAGAATCCAGAGGGGCGTGAGCGAAAATACGCCGTGATGACCCAGCGTGAGGTGGAACGCGTAACGCAGTCGGTCCGGCTCGCCGACGTCGAGGCCCTTCGGATCCTGCCAGTAACTTTGGACCTCACGACCGTTTGCGGTGGTGTAGGTGTATTCGTACCAGTTGTCGCCGGGGCTGCGGTGCATGTAGGGCGGGCGGAAGGAATGATGAGCAATGAAATTTGTACCTAAAACAGGGGTTAAAGTGACGAGGAGGCCGAACCCGTACAGAAGGAGGTGCTGAACGCAGTGTCGGAAGTCGGTTTTCCACGGCAAATAAAGCAGGATTGCGACGAAAATACAGCACAAAAAACTGAGGGACGGAAGCTCATTAATGACGGTAAACATGCTGAGGAGGCCGATCAGGAAAGTGTTTTCGAGTCGGAATTTTCCGGTGAGAATCATACTCATTGCGAGGTACAGGACGGCAGCGGTGCATGCGGCGGCGGGAAGGTGGTTGTTGATCGTCACGCAAAACGTCGAGAGGAACGTTGCGAAACAGGCGGCCGCAACCATGAAAATTTTTGTAAGGTCCGTCTTTCCGAAAAGTTCCGCCAATCGAATGGAAGAACCCAAAAACAGCAGCATAAACGGAAGATTGACGCACAGCAGAATCAGAATGCAGACGAGATACAAATTTTCCGCAAAACTGAGTCCGAAAACGTGGAGCAACACCCAGTACACGCCGGCCATAAGGGTGGGAAAGAGCGGCGGCTTGCTGGAATAGTAGTGACCGTCGTGTTTCACCATGTCGATTGTGTCCCATCCTTTCAGAAGTCGGACTTTATCGATTGCGTAAGGCGCGCCGTCCACCTGCATTTCCGGATCGACGAGTGCCCGCAGGGTGCACCAGCGGCTTCGATCGTTTGCGCTGAAAAACGGGACACAAATTTGCGCCTCATTATACAGTTTTGCTTCGGTTTTTTCGAGTTCTTCTGCGACTTGTTCGGACGTCAATCCTTTATCGAGCAGCCGTTTTTCTTTGTCGGCGAGCTGTTTTGGAATTTGATTTATTTTATAGATCTGCAAATCGCGTTTGTTCACCGTATCGACGGCAAAAATCCGTCCGATAATCAGACCGAGCGAGATACAAATCAGTAAACCATAAATCAATTTTCTTTGTTCGATATTCATATACGTTCCTATTTGTTGTTCTGTGCGGGGAGTCCACCCTGCATTTCAAGCATTTGTTCCCAGAGCAAAACGCCGTTTGAGCCGGAGTTTCCCGTTCCTGAAGCGGAAGACGCATTGTACTGGTACGCGCCTGAATTGCTGCTTCGTTCGACGGAGTCCCGTCCGTACATGAGCTGTGCAGGCGACTGCGGCGCAGGAATCGGGGAGGGGGACGCCGCAACTCCTGCTTGCGGATTTGCGCGGCGCAAATTGTCGGCACTCGACTCTCCCGGTGCGTAAATTCGTCCGTTAATCGAATTTTGACCCGGTGCGTAAATCGGCCCTTCGAAGCTGTGCTGACCCGGCGCATAAACCGTCGGAGGAGCTTCCGGCGTCAATGGCGTCGAAGGCGTTAAAGTTTCGTTTTTCGGCATATCGGAACGCTCGCTTTTCGAGGAATCGAACGTACTCCAATCACGAATCTCCATGTCTTCTACATCCTCTGTAGGGACGGGGACGGGGACTGGGACGGGCGCAGACGCCTTTTCAATTTCTTCGCCGGAAACGGGGAAGATCGGACCGTCCGAGGCGTCTCCCTCCATCTCTCCCGAGGCGGGAATGACGGTGTTTTCGTTCGAATTTTCCAAATTTTCAGGCTCTTCCGCTGCGTGTACCACAGGTAAAACCAGCTTCATCGGCGGCATATTACGGGTTCCGTCCACGATTGGGCAGGGCGCATTCGTTTCGGGATTCAGAACGGGATTTTGAACGGGATTTTGAACTGTTTGCGGAACGGTGACGGTGGGTCTCTGCGCGTATTCCTGCGGATAAAGGGCCTGCGGATACAGACTCTCGGACACTCCGTACATCATGCACGGACCGCTTCCCAAACCGGAACTGGTGCTGGAAACCCGTTGAAGTCCCCGCGCGGTCGGCGTGTAGGACGGGACACCGTGCGTCGAGGGAATCAGACGCTCGCGAGGAATGACGTACCGATTTTGTGCGACGAGATACGTCCAGCCGATCAGGAGCTGATACGTTGCGTAATCGGGATTCGCGAAAACAATGCGTCCGTCATTCGTGTGCGGCGTCACCGGTTTGCGCAGAAACGGACTTTGTTCCGGATGCGTCAAATCAATTTGCTGAAGCGCAGAATAAAGGTTTTGAAGCAGCTCCCCGCGCGCCATCGTCGGAGAAATTCGCAGGAGCCGAAATTGCGTCTGTGCGTCCGGACCGTGACATCCGAGCGTCATGCAGTTTTTTTGAAGAACCGGCTGAATCCTTTTCCGAAAAATTTCGAGCGACTCTGCCGGAAGTGTGCCGGCCATGCGGTCCAACTCGGCGGCAGAAGGGCCAATCGGACGGTGTACCGAATCAGAAAGATTTAAATTTGAATCTTGTACGATTGTTTGGCTCTGAAATTCCGATCCGTTGGGTGCGTTTTCGACAGTTCCAGCGACTTGAGCCTCTTTCTGTTCCTTTAAAAACGCGATACGTCGTTCGAAGACGTCCAGCAGCGGGTGCGTCGGTAAATATTTTCGTAAGAGTTCGATTTGTTCTTCCGCCTCGGCCAAAAGTTCGTACTGGAGACACCATCGCACCAGTTCGCACCGTCCGTTTACGTCGTTTGCGAACACATTCGACGCGCGGTACGTATAAATTTGCTGAAGATTTATCGCAATCTGAACCACATTCGTCTGCGGAAGAATGAGCGTTCCGGTTTCGTTCGTAATTTCGTACTCGTCGCCGATGAGTTTTAGATTTCCGTACAGTATAGATCCGTTTCGCATCACGATGTATCGGTCATTCAGACTCGCGGAGACGGGTGCAGTTGAGGAGGCGGGTTCGGGTGCGTCCTGCGCGAAAACTGCGGAAACATTCGTACAGTTTTCTTCGAAAAGGAAGACGCCGAAAACGAAGGCGAAAAAACCTAGCGTCAAATGTTGCGCAGAGAGCAAAACAGGACGAAATACAGTCGTTCGGGGGAATTTTTTCATGGGAAAACCAGTCGAAAAGGAAACATTTGGACGAATTTACAATGAGAATTATACTTTTATTGAAAATTTTTGTCAATAGTGAAAATTCCTCCTTGCAGAACCCCCCCATTAAGTGTATAATAAAGGGAGTATAATAGAGGGAGCTTCCGAAAAAAGGAAGCCGCACCCCTAAATTTTTGGTGTTTGAAATCAAATCTGAAAGAATCGATAAAAAAAGAAAATGATGGATTTAAGCATTTCGCCTGTTTTAGCCAGCGACCCGCGCATCTGGTTCAACATTCAAACGATGTCTTTTGTGCTGCTTTACGCACTGGGCGCACTTGCGTTTCCGTTTACGCTCTGGCTGCTTCTGAAACTTCCGTTCCCGCGATTTATGCCGGGCCTTTCCGCGATTGCAGGAAATACCGCCCGCAGTGTGATGAAACAGCCGATTTTCTTCATTTTGGCGGTTTTTGGGGTTCTGGCGGTGCTGATTTTTCCGCTTGTGCCGTACAACACGCTGGGTGAAGATGTGAAAATCATGAAGTCGCAGAGTCTCACGGTGATTAAACTCCTGGGAATTTTGCTGGCGGTTTGGTCTGCCGGGACGGCTATTACGGAGGAAATCGAGGAAAAAACGGCGCTGACGCTTCTTTCGAAACCGATTAGCCGCCGTCAGCTGCTCGTCGGAAAGTTTTTCGGAATTATTTTGGGAGTTTCGATTTTCTTTACAATAATCAGCACGGCGTTTATGCCGACGTGTGCCTTCAAAATGGTGTACGACGCGCGCGAAAAGTGCGAGGTGGAGCCGGAAACTGCGGTTTGTATGGAGTCGATGGAGACGGTTGTGCCGGGTCTGGCGCTTTCGTTTATGGAAATCGTCATTATGACGTCCGTGACGGTAGCGATTGCAACGCGTTTACCGATGGTTCCGAATCTGACGCTTTGCACGACGATTTATGCGTTGGGACATTTGATTCCGCTCATGGTGAAGTCGTCGATCGGGCAGTTTCCCATTGTGGGATTTGTCGGGAACCTGCTTTCGGCGGTGCTTCCTGTTTTGACGTATTTCAGTCAGGAAACCACGGCGGGGGGCGGCGGAACCATTTCGGGCGCGTTTTTGCTGGGGGCGGGGGCGTATTGCTTCCTTTACTCGCTCGTGGCGCTTTTGGCCGCGTTGATTTTGTTCGAAGACCGAGATTTAGCGTGAGTTGAACGTACATTCCTGGGTGTTCATTTTTCTCCGTGCGGAGTTTGTTTTTCGCACGGAGTGTTTCTATTTTCAAAAATCTTTCCTATTTTAATCTTTTTTCCGTTTCGGGTATTGCATTTTGGATTCGAATCTATTATAATAGAATGTTATACTCACACGATTTTGGATTTTCGCTGCGCCGTCGTTGTGCAGTTGCGAAGCGGCGCCGTTGGAACCCAAAAAGCTGAAATTTTCAAGTGAAATCAGCATAAAACTGGAAGCAATATAAAACAAGAAAACTCCAAAAAGATTTTGTACGAATATTGTTGATTGAAACACCGTTTTTCTGGAGCCTTTTTTCCGTTTGGAGACTAAAATATAATGAAACGTTCAGGATTATTGGTTTTGTGGATCCTTTTTGGGACCGTTACGATGCTTTCAACCCCTCTTACGGCGCAGAATATTCGGATCTTTTTCGGGTCCTACAATCGGGATGCGGCTTCAAGCGGCATCTATTCTGCGGTTTTGGATGAAGAAAATGCGGCGCTTTCCGTCCCGGAACGTGTTGCGGAGGCGGATAATCCGGGATTTTTGACGTTTTCACAAGATTTTCAGCAACTCTATGCGGTCTGCGGCGAGAAAAAAGACTCCGTTGCGGCTTTTCAGGTGGAAAACCGTTCGGAAAATGCGGCGGATTCAGCAAAAGTGACGGATTCAGCAAAAGTGACGGATTCGGTGAAACTTCGGGAACTGAATCGGCTCACGAATCTCGGACAGTCGGTCTGTTTTGTGACGCTCGACCCTTCCGGCGAAAATCTCCTGACGGCCCACTATGGTTCTGCGGAATTTGCGCTTTTTGCGTTGAAATCTGCGGATAAATCCATTGATCGCGAGACGCAGCGTCAAACGCTTGAAGGAAGCGGTCCGAACGTTCCGCGTCAGTCGGCCTCCCATCCGCACAGTGTGAAATTCGGTCCGACCGGCTGCTTTTATGTGCCGGATTTGGGGACGGACAAAATCATGATTTATGATTTAAATGCGGAAAAACATACGTTTGCGCCGCACGACCCGCCGTATGCGGAAGTGGAACCAGGAAGCGGGCCGCGTCACATCTGTTTTGTGCCTCAGGAACGTTTTGCGTACGTTGCGAACGAGCTTTCCAGCACCGTTTCCGCTTTTGAAGTGCGTTCGGACGGCGCGCTTAAACATTTGCAGACCCTTTCCACCCTTCCAGAGGAGCTTTCGAAAGAGGAAGCCGAAAAAAACAGTACGGCGGAGGTTGCGTGTACACCGAACGGAAGATTTTTATACGTTTCAAACCGCGGGAACGATTCGATTGCGTGTTTCAAAATCGTGCTGGATGGAACTTTGGTTTTGCGTGAAGTCGTTCCAGTTCACGGAAAATGTCCGCGTCATTTTGCGATTTCTCCGTCTGGAAAATTCCTCGCGGCGGCCAATCAGGAAAGCGATAATGTAACGCTTTTCAGCATTCATCCCGACAGCGGAAAACTTACGTTTGTTTCGGAAATTTCCCTTCCCGTTTCGCCCGTCTGTGTCGTTTTCGGAAAATCGTCCGAAAATTCAGACTCGAATGCAGACGCACTTTTGAAGTCCCTTGATTCGCTGGTTCCGAAAAAGCCGTCGGTCAACTGGAACTCAAAAACGGGTTACGAGTGGACCGCGACGATGAACCGTCTTAAAAAGGGCGAGCCGATCGATTATATGGAAGAATTGATTCTTGCACGTTTAAACGCCACGACGTTTGATCAGCTTCAGATGTTCATTCAGCTTGGTTTTGCGGTTGACGAACGTTTGAACGATGGAAAAGAACGCGATTTTGTACGTATGATGATTTCCAAAGCGGTTCAGCAGCACGTCTCGGTTCTTTTGGATCGGCTTGGAGATTTGAGCGCTTCGGATTTGAAGGCGCTTTTACCGATTACGCGGCCGATGCGCGAGAATGTGGAACGAGTTCTTCCCTGGTTCGCGAACGATGCAACGCTTCGAATGATGCATGGATGGATGATTCATTACACAGAAATCGGAGACGCTGAAAAGGAGAAAAAAACGGAAAATGCGCAAAATGTGCAAAATACGGAGGCGGAGTCGTCAAATAACGGTTTTCGTGAGCCGGAGGCGCGGAAGGAAATAAACGCTGGAATCGAAACGGCGTTGAAGGCGGGAGCCGATTACGATCGGAATCCGCTTCTTGCAAAGTCGCTGATGGCGCGTGCGGACTGGCTCATTGCGGACCATCCGGAGGATGCAGTGAAAGACGTGGAGCGTGCGGCCGGTCTGGATCCTTCTTTGAATTTGAACGTAAATGAATCAAAAATCATGATTTACATTAGTTCTAAACAGTACGAAAAAGCGTTGAGCGCGTTGGATGAACGTCTTGCGGAATACAAGCAGCAGGCGGAAACTCAAACTCCGGCAGAAACTCAAACTCCGGCAGAAACTCAAACTCCAGCAGAAACTCAAACTCCGGCGGAAGCACCAACTTCTGCGGAAGCACCAACTTCTGCGGAAGCACCAACGACTTTGGACGAGAAAAAAGCGGCAAAACTTCATCAGATTCGTCTTCAGCTTCTGATGGAACTGGAACGCTGGACGGATGCGCTCGCGGAGGCGGACGGTTTGCTGAAAGAGTCGCCGCAAGATTCGGGATTGCTGATTCAGAAGGTTCAGATTCTTGTGTCGCTCGAAAAATTCCCGGAAAGTGTGGAGGTTCTGAATGTTTTGATTGAGGAAAATCCGCTGGACGCGCGTCTGTACCTCATGCGCGGGCGTTTGCAGTATTTTTCCGGTCTGCATTTGGAAGAGGCGCTGAAAGATTTTTCCGAGGCGCTTGTGCTCGAAGGGGACGACGAAACAGCGTGGGAATTGAAGTTCGGCGTCTTGTGCGACTTGAAACGTTTTGAGGAAGCGCAGAAGATGCTGGAAGAGCCGCTTAAGAAGAATCCGGACGATGTGCCGATGCTGCTTCGTCAGTCGATTCTTTGCGTGGAAACGGCGTCGTACGCCCAGGCGTTGGAATCGGCGCTGCACGCGAAAAAGATCGTGGATGATGAAGCGGCGGCTCTGGAAAAAGACGGAAAAACGATCGAGGATGATAGTTCTTCGGCGCTGAAAGATTCCTGCGTTGCGGTTTACTCTTTCCTTGGGAATTTCTATCTTATGGCGGGAATGCATGCGGAATCCGTTCAATCGTATGAAAAATGTATGAAAATGGGAGCGACGGACGCTTTGATTTTCAACAATCTGGCGTGGGTGTATGCGACATCGCCGGATGATGCGCTGCGGAATGGTGCGCGAGCGGCAGAACTCGCAAAACAAGCAGTGGAACGGAACCCCGACGCAAGCAGTCTCAGCACGCAGGCGGCGGCGTTTGCAGAGTTAGGCGATTTTGAAAATGCGAAAAAAATCATCGACCAAGCGTTGAAAACCGCAAATGGAGACCCGAAATTAACCGAGGATCTTCAGAAAGAAAAGGCGTCGTACAATGCGCAGAAACCGATTCGCGAGCGGGAGGAGCGTTACTTATTGAAGACGAAAGAAGAATGAGACGAATGAGGCGCGGTCCCGGACGCGGTTCAAAGGGACGATGTAAGGCGTGTGCAAGGCGCAATTGAAGGTGCATCTGAAGTCGGGGAGGAATGTTTTTCGGTGAAATTTAGGAAAAATTTGAGAAATTTCCCTGATTTTCCTTCCCCCTACTTGCAATTTCCGTCAATCGGTGTATAATGTCCCTCTGTTTCGTGGATGAGAGTTCACGAGGAAGCAAAGACCCCTAATGGAGAGGAGGATTGCTGGATTTGATTCCGTTATTTGCGGGTGCAAATGGTGGACATCTGGTAGTTTTGTGTGTTCGGATTTTAGTCGTTTCACTCTTAGAATATCGTTTTCAGTGAATTTGAGCCGTACAAAATCGTTGTGAAGCACTTGTGAACTCTGCGGAGGTTGAGTTTCCAGTCGCTTTCTGATGATATTGTGCGATTGGAGGAACCGTTTTTCGATATTCCCTGTTGAAAATGGAGAGCGGTTCGTGGAGAATTTCTTACGTTTTGAAAACGTTGTTAAATCATTTGGTACAAATCGTGCTGTAGATGGTGTTTCCCTGTCGATTCGACGCGGGGAAGTTTTTTCTCTTTTGGGGCCAAGCGGTTGCGGAAAAACGACCCTTTTGCGTTTATGTGCGGGATTCGAAAGGCCGGATGCTGGTCGAATTTATATTGATGGTGTGGATATTACGGACCTTCCGCCTGAAAAACGACCGGTACACACGGTTTTTCAGCAGTATGCGTTGTTTCCGCACCTTTCCGTTTATGAAAACATCGCGTTTCCTCTCCGTTTGAGGGGCGTTGCGAGTGCGGAAGTCGAACGTGAAGTTGCGAAAATGCTCGACATGACGGAGCTGCTCGACCATGCTGGGAAAAAACCCACAAAACTCTCGGGCGGGCAGCGTCAGCGGGTCGCAATTGCGCGAGCGCTCGTGAATCGGCCGCAGGTTTTGCTGCTTGATGAGCCTCTTGCGGCGCTCGATTTGAAACTGCGGCAGAGGATGCTGGCGGAGCTCGACTGGATTCATGATGAGGTGGGAATTACGTTTCTTTACGTCACGCACGACCAGGAAGAGGCGCTGGGAATTTCCGACCGAATTGCGGTGATGAACAAGGGAAAAATCGAACAGTATGGAACCTCCGACGGCATTTACGAGAATCCGAAGAGTCGATTCGTCGCGTCGTTTGTCGGACGAATGAACTTTTTTGAAGCAGAAATCAAAAAAATCCTTCCCGACGACAATCTGGTGGTGAAAGTTTCCGACACGGGCGAGAATTCCGATGCGGAGTTCATCGTCAGCAAGCCTTCGGCCGCCATGCTTCCGTCTTTCGGAGGAAGTATCAAGGTGGGACAGACGGTGCTGCTGTGCGTTCGTCCCGAAAAATTCCTGATTCGTTCCGGGTCCAACGACAGTTTTAAACCGGGATACAATACGGAAATATTTCAGAATCTGATGAACGGTGTGCTGGAACGCGAGATTTATTACGGAAGTGAGTCGCGTTTCTTCGTCGATGTGGGTGAATATTCCGTGATGGCGATTCGTCTGATTCATTCACGAGGGGTTGCGTCCCGCGACAATCCGCTCGAACAGGACCTTGAACTGGGACAGAACGTGCAGCTTTCCTGGCACGTTCGTGATTGTTTGATTCTGCCGCTCGACGCGAATGCGCCGGAGGTCATTGGTGCGGAACTCTTCACGGGCGACGAGGAGGTTGGTGCATGAGCGGCCAAATCACGCAGAAATCGCCTCGTCCCGCATCGGGGAATCGCTTGGGAAATCGGTTGGGAAGCAGACTTCGGAACCGATTGGGCGAATTGTTTTTGACGTCTCCCTCCCTCCTGATGCTGATTGTTCTCGTCGGAGTTCCGACTTTGATTGTGATTACGGCTGCTTTTTGCAAAGATCCGTACGGCACGCTGAGTCAGGGACTCTCGCTTCATGCGTTTCGTGAGATTTTCACGTGGCGCTACCTCGAAATCACGGTCGAAACGCTGATTTACACGACGCTTGCGACTTTTTTATCCGTTTTGATTGGGCTCCCAGTGGCGTACGCCATCGCGCAGAGTCGGGGGCGGTTGCGCCATTTGCTGCTGCTTTCGGTTTTCATCCCGTTTTGGACGAATATGGTGGTGCATATCGCCGCGTGGAAAATCGTGATGCATCCCGACGGTTTTTTGCACGATTTACTGGTTTTTTTGAGGCTCATTGATGAAAAGCAGCTTCTGTGGAACACTCCCGCAGCGGTGCTTTTGCTGTTCGTTTACATTTTTTTGCCGTTTGCGATTATTCCGCTGTATGCGTCCATTGAAAAATTCGATTTTCGTCTTCTTGAGTCGGCCCGCGACTTGGGAGCCACCGCAAGACAGACGTTTTTTCGCGTTTTTCTGCCTGGAATTCGCAACGGAATTTTGTCCGCAATCGTTTTGGTTTTTGTACCAGTATTCGGCTGTTACATCATCCCCCAGTTGGTCGGCGGGCCGGGCTGCGATGTGCTGTATTCGAACAAGATTTATGAATACACCTCGACGCAAAGTCACAACATTCCGATTGCAGCCGCTTTGTCGCTGTTTTTACTCCTTGCGATGTTTATTCCATGGGTGATTTATCGGGTGCACACGCTTCGGAAGGAGCGTGAGGAAGGAACTTTGCGCGGAGAAACGGAGGGTGTACGAAAATGAAAACGTCAAGAATTCCGATCGTAACGACGATTCTGGTGTTGCTGTTTTTTTACTTTCCGCTCGTTTGGATGGTGCTTCAGTCCTTTCTCGGAAAGGTGAACGGCGGCGGGTACGAGTGGACGCTCAAGTGGTACGATCAGGTGTTTCACAAGCCGGAAGTGTTGATCGCGGTGTATAATACAGTGATTGTCGGGCTGTCCGCATCCGTCATTTCGACCGTTCTGGGGACGCTCAGCGCCCTTGCGATTTACAAATACAACGGAAAACTGCAGGAACTGCATAAAGGATTAATGTACATTCCGCTCGTGCTTCCTGAAATCATCATGGGGTTGAGCCTCCTCATCTTTTTTTCGGGAATGTCCCTTCCATTTGGGCGCGGGACGGTCATCGCGGCACACGTCGCGTTTTGTACGAGTTACGTCACGATTGTGATTGCGTCGAGCCTCGACGGTTTCGATTTTACGCTTGTGGAAGCGTCTCGCGACCTTGGAGCCACGTACTTTCAGACCTTTCGGAAAGTCATTTTTCCGCTCCTTCGTCCTGCGATTTGTGCGGGCGCGCTCCTTGCATTTACGCTGTCGCTCGATGATTTTATCGTAACGTTTTTCGTATCCGGTCACGGCGGAACCACTTTGCCGGTATACATTTACAATTCGTTGAAGCATGGAAAAGTTCCGGGGTTGTATGCGCTTTCCTCGGCGCTCCTTGCGGTTACTTTTCTCCTTGTGACGCTCAGTCTGATTTTCAGCAGAGATCAGCTGATGGAGATGGGCGAAGACAAAGAGTGACGATAAAGAATAAAAGGAAGTCCTAAAAACTCAATATCAAGAAGTTTTTGAAAAAGGGGTCTGGGGTCGCGAGCCGCGACGGGCGATAGTGCTGCCGCACAAGTGACGCCCTCGCTGGGGCGAAATCGCGAGCAATAAACACATTCAAAATGTTTTTTCCCCACGGTCGAAACCACATTACGGGAGCGCTCTGTTTCCTCCCGTTAGGGTGGAAACACCGCCACGGTGCGAAAAAGCCCCTTGAATCACAACGTTTATTGTACGATTTTGTACCATAATGTTTTTTGTAAAAATTTCAAATCTGAGGTTTTTAGAACTTCCTTAAAGAGTAAATTCGTCGTATATGCTGGTTCTACAATGAAATTCAGTTTTCACAAAAGACTGGAGGGCCGTGGTGCGCAGCTCCAACGGCGGACGGGAAAACTGAAATTCAAAATATTGTTCGTATAAATTCACGGCGTGGATTTTTGTACCCGACGCATTTTGAATTTTCGCTTCTCCGTCGTTGCTCTGTCGAGAAACGACGGCCGCCGCCCAATGCGAAATTTTTAAGTGGAACGAGTATATTTGAAATTCCCTTGTTGGGTGATGTTTTTGGGTCGTACTTTTTCTCGTACGAGTGATTTCAACCTTTTTTTCAGAAGTGGAGATACTTTGATGAAAAAAACCTTGGGTTTCTTGGCGATCGCGCTGCGTTCGTTTGTTGTTTGTTTTTCGATGACGGCGCTGTTGCTGACGTTGGGCTGCGGTCCGGCCAAACCGACGCTCTATTTTTACACTTGGGAAGATTATATCGACCCCGCCGTTGTGAAGGAATTTGAAGAACAAAATAATTGCCGCGTCCTGATTGAAACGTTCGAAAGCAACGAGGACATGCTGGCGAAAGTTCGTACGGGCGGCGTCCGTTACGATGTGATTCTGCCGACGACGTACATTGTGGATATTATGGTTCGGGACGGTCTGCTGATGAAGCTGGATCCTGAAAAAATCTCCAATGCGCACAAATATCTCGACAAAACCACCGCCGAGAAAAACGGCGATCCGAATCTTGAGTATCGTGTTCCTTACTACGGCGGAATCACCGGGTTGGGGTACCTCGCCAATGAGTGTCCGGAAATTCCTGACTCTTGGGGCGTTTACAACGGCGACATCGAAAAGTATCGAAAAAGAATCGCTCTTCTGGACGATATGCGCGAGACGATTGGAGCCGCGCTGATTTATTTGGGGTACGACGTGAATACGACGGACGACAAACAGCTGGAAGAGGCCAAACAGGTTGTGATTAAATGGCGCGCGAACCTCGCAAAATTCGGCGTCGATGACGTTAAACAGGATCTGAATTCCGGTGCGAATTACATCATTCATGGTTACGGCGGCGACATCCTCCAAATGTCGGCAGAGGACAATAATATTCAATTCATCGTTCCGAAAGAGGGTGCGATTGTGAATTTCGATAATTTTGTCATTCCTGCAAATGCGAACAATCCGGAACTGGCGCAGAAGTTCATCAATTTCATGTGCGACCCCAAAAATGCCGGTCGAAACATGGAATTCACGAAATACATGGTGAATATTGACGGGGCGATGGATGCGGTTTCTGAAGAAACGAAGAAAATGCCCGGTTTTATGATTACGCCAGACGTTTTAGAAACTTTGCACGTTATTCAGAACCTCGACGAAGCGGGTCTGAAAAAGTACACGAAAATCTGGGACGAAATCAAGTCTGCCGACTGAGAGGAACGTAAAGATTTTTGAATTTTTGAATGAGAGAGAAATCGGATGACGTTCTGAGACTGAGAGTCATATACTCGTTCCACTTGAAAATTTCGCATTGGGCTGCGGCTGCGGCAGTCGTTTCTCGATAGAGTAACGATGGAGAAGCGAAATTTCAAAATGCATCGGGTATAAAAGACCGCCTTGGAACGTTCCGGTACGAACTTATACCAATTCCACGTAAAAATACCGGCTTTGGGCGGTTACGGAAGCCGTCGTTTCGCGACAGTGAAACGGCGGAGAAGTGAAAATCCAAAATGCGTCGGGGATAAATGGGGGTAAATCTATGATTTCAGGCTATGTATTCGAGAATGGAAGACTCGTTGAAGCAGATGAGCAGATGGTTGCGCCCGTTTTAATATGTACCGAGCCGGATCAGATGGAAAAAATGATGATTCAGACGGAGTTCAATCTGGGAATGCACACGCTCGCTTCTGTGCTCGACGCGAACGAACTTCCTCGAATCGAGAGCCGCGACGATAAAATCGTCATTATTTGCAAGCATCCAATGCACATCGGACCCATGGACAAAAACATGGAATTTAACGTAATGTCGCTTGGTGCCGTCATTTACGAAGAACGCCTGCTTTTCGTTTTCGACGAACCCATTTCGTTGCGCGAGTTTCTTTTTTTGCCGATGCGTGTCGAAGACATTCGGGACGTTTTGATTAACGTACTTCATCGAACGACTCTGCATTTCCACGAACATTTGCGGTGCATCAGTCTCGGAATGGAACAGATTGAGGAAGAGGTGATTGAAACCGCCTCGACCCGCCAGTTGATGACGCTTTTTAATCTCGGAAAAAGCATGACGTATTACGTGAGTGCGCTCAACGGAAACCACGCGCTCATCGAACGGATTTACAACAACACGACGAAACTGGGGTTCAACGAGAATCAGAAAGAAATTCTGGACGACATTCGGTTGGACAGTGCGCAGTGCTGTCAGGAAGCGCAGATTACAACGACGATTATGACGAAAATGACGGATGCGCGGGTCTCGCTGATGGGAAACAACCTGAGCGTCCTCATGAAACGTCTGACGATTATTTCGCTCGTAATGATGCCGATGAATCTCATCGCCGGAATCGGAGGAATGTCGGAATTTACCGTTTTCAGCGAAACCTACCTGCATTTGCCGATGGGAATCGCGTATCCCTTCCTCTTCATCTTCTTCGGAATCGTCGGCTATTTAACGTATAAATTTCTACAGAAACTGGGTCTTTTGCGTTATTAAATCAGGGTTGAGGGGCGGTTGATATTTTTGTGGGGGTGCAGCGTTCGGGAGACGGCGTCTCGAATCCGCTCGGTCGGGCACCGGGAATTTCGGGACCGATATTCGGGTCGGGATACGGGTCGAAACGAGCGGCGCGTTGTTGCTGGATGTTCAGCGGTGCGGGTTCCATGCGCGGACTGCCGAACTGACGGTGGGCGCATCCGCAAATAAGAACGACGATAAGAACGACATATAGAAAGTTGCACAATATTCCGACGCTTGTGATTTTTGTCTTCACGATTCCAAATTTCATTTATTTTCGTTCTTTCTGCACAGTTCGTACGGCAAAAACGCATCGAGAACCACCGCATCTGAACTTTCGAGCGCCGCAACTCCCAATTGTGCCGGCAAAATGACGGAATCTCCTTTTTCGAGCGGTTCTTTCAGCCCTTCGACCGACAGTGTACCGTCGAGGAGGGTCAAAACCCGGCAGCTTTTGTCGCAGTCGAGTGTGCGCCGAGTGTCGTTTTTGTCAAAATAAAGACGTTCGAGACAGAAAGCGTCGGATTCGACGAGCATTTCGCGTCCCGCAGTCACTTTTCGAGGCGTTACAGGTTCCGAGTTCCAGTGTTCCGGCTTGAGTGTGTCGAGCGCCCGTTCAATATGCAGCTCGCGGCGGCGTCCGTACTCGTCCTCGCGATTCCAGTCGTATAATCGAAACGTGAGATTGCTGCACTGTTGAATTTCGTACAAGAATATTCCTGCGCCGAGTGAGTGCACGGTTCCGGCGGGCAGAAAGTAGCACTCCCCTGGTTTCGGTTCGCGCTTGAACAAAATTTCTTCAAGAGTGTCGTTTTTCAGGGCGTTTGCGACTTCATTCCGCGTCACAGGTTTGCGAAAACCCAGCGTCATTCGGCTTCCGGGCACAACGTCCAGAACGACCCAGGCTTCTGCTTTTGCGTTGTCGGACAGATCGTTTTCGCGGACGTATTCCTCGTTGGGATGCACCTGAACGGAAAGCTGTTTGTTCGCGTCCAAAAATTTAATCATGAGCGGAAAACGTTCAAAATGGAGGGCCGCATGCGAGCCTAATAATTCGTCGCGATAATTTTCGAGTACGTCCTGAATCGACATTCCCGCAAGGGGACCGTTTTCGACGATGCTTAATCCTGCCGGATGTCCGGAAACGTCCCAAGACTCCGCAAAGTGATTTCCGTCAGGAAGTTCCCGATTCAGGAGGTGAGCGATTTTGCGTCCACCCCAAATGGCGGTTTTGTAAATGGGAGTGACTCTGAGCGGGTATAACATGGGACTAAATATAGGAAAAATAAGGAAAGGGATGTGAATAATACGTCAAGTATATAACGAATGTTTCCTATTGTACCAGAAAATCGTGTTTTACGCTATACCACTTGTGAAGAATATTTCCGGAAAATATTTCATTTTTTAAAATCCCCCCTCTTGATTTTTACTGCTTCATCGGGTATAATAGTACGAAAGTTTTTTTATCCTCCGGAAAAGGGGCGGATTCATGCTGGTTCCACAATGAAATTCAGTTTTCACAAAGACTGCAGGAACTGTGGTGTGCAGCTCCGATGGCGGACGGAAAAACTGAAATTCAAAACAGTGTGAATATAATTTTGTGTTTAATGAAAATAAGGGTTTTTAAAAGGAGTTTTTTATGAGTGAATCAAACGATAAAGAAGAAGCGATTGAAGTAAATGGTATCGTTCGTGAAGCCGTGCGCGGCGCGTTCCGCGTGCAGCTCGAAAACAGCGAACATATTGTACTTTGTCACCTTGGCGGAAAAATGCGTAAAAATTACATTCGTGTCGTTCCGGGCGACCACGTGACGGTGGAAGTCAGTCCCTACGACTTCACGAAAGGAAGAATCACGTACCGTGACCGTGGTTGAACCCCCGTTTATCTCCCTATTTCTATAAAATGGGAAAAATGTTAAATTTACGATAAATGCGTGATTTGATTAGAGTTTTCTTTTTCCTCAAATAATTACGGCTTGTATAAATCTTTCGATGTTTTTTTTAAGGTGTGTCGATAAGAACTTATGAGCCGGAAAGCGTTTTCAGGAGGAGTGTGGAAGCGCCCCGGTCGTTTGGGCTGGACTTCGGTCCAGAATCGTTCGGTGTGCAGTTCGTTCCAAACTCATAATTGCTGGGAAGAGGAAAACTAAAATGAGCACTGCGTTATTATACGATCCGATTTTGAATCTCGTCGTAAATGTACTCTCAAGGATTGAGGGGAAAACCGTAGATTATAAAGATTTATCCATGGCGGCCATCGTGCGTAATGGATACTATTTAGGTTTATCCTACAAATCCGAGAATACGTTTGTTATTTGGCGTTCCGGTTGTGAGACGGTTGAGTTTTATGATCGTAAAAACTGGAACCTGTTGGAATCTGTGCAGGTAAATGACACTGCGGATTCCGAGGCTCCGTCGTCCGTTCCGGATGCGTCGGCCACTGCCGCATGAAAATTGCGCGGATGCGTGTTGCACCTTCCGCGGAGTCTCTTCTTATATTGTATTCAGAGCGTATTTGCCGCCTGTAACGGGGGGGAAGTACGCTTTTATTTTCCATAAACGTCCCTGAACCTTCCGTCCCTCACTTGAATTTTCCCTACCCAATTCCCCCATCCTTCCTATTCGAAAGAAGTCTTATGAATTTCTTAAGAAATCAGAATATGAATCAGAACGCAAATACGAATCAGAACGCAAATCAAAACACGAATATGAATCGTCGTCAGTTTTTTGCCGCTTTGGGCGTCGCGTCTGCCGCTGCGGTGACGGTTCCGAGTCTTTTGTTTGCACAAAATTCCGAAATTTCTGTCGATCCGAATCATCTTGTGATTCTTTCCGACACGCATTGCAGTCCGACGTGTCGTCACCAGCTGGATTTTATGCGTCAAAATGTCGCATACATTCTTTCTCTCAATCCTCGGCCGGCACACGTGCTGATTTACGGCGATTTCGCCTTTTTGTACGGAAAAAAAGAGGATTACGTCCTGCTGAAAGAATTGCTGAATCCGCTGGACGCCGCCAACATTCCGTGGACGACGTGTATGGGAAATCACGATCGGCGCGACACTTTTGCGGAAGTTTTTCCTGAACATGCGGCAAAATCGCTCCTCTCCGATCGGCTCGTATTCCGTGTGGAGACGCCGTTGGTTGATTTTTTGATGTTGGATTCACTCATTCAGTGGAAAGATTCGAGTCGATGGATTACGCCCGGCGAGATTCTTCCCGAACAGAAGGAGTGGCTCGATGCCGCTCTGAAAACGCAGACGAAATCGGTGATCGTCGGGGCGCATCACGGTTTGGACGAGACGAAAATTGCGGACGTTCTCGGCGCGCATTCCTGTGTGGCGGGGTACATACACGGTCACAATCACTATTGGAAAACGAGCGAGTTCGAGGGAATTCGTTCGCTGACCCTTCCATCGGCCGGACACTGGGGCGACATTGGATACGTAAACGCACGAATATCAGAATCTGCCGCATCTTTTACGCTGACGATGCGTGATTATGTGTTGGGAAACAAGGGGCCCGACTACGAGCCGAATCCGGATCGTGAAAAGAAGATTGCGGAAAAACAGGGGGCTGTGTGGCGTCTCGATCTAAAAACTCAAAACTAAAAGGAAGTCGTAAAACCTGATTTTAAATTTTGTACGATAGTTGGTGCTGTAACGGTTTAATGTACACTATTTATATCGGCGCACTGGCTGCGTCCATGCAATCGGCGTAGAAGGATGTTCGTTTTCTTTCTGCGTCATTTTTTGTGTGAAAATTTTCGCACGGACGTACAAATCCTCTGATTGAATTGTGTACGAACCTTCCAAGCCCTGAATCTCTTGAAAAACCTCCCCGATTTCCGAAGAATAAACCGGAATTTGACGTTTGGGACGGAAGCCCGACTGAATCAGCCACGGCGGAATCTCTCCTTCCGCCTGATGTTCCAGTATTTTTTGCACTTTCGGGTCGAATCCGCGGCGCGTTCCGATGAACTGAATTGTGTATTTGAATCCTGGTTCTGGATGGACCGCAAGTTTCAGCGTTCCGGAAGATGCGTCGAACTCGAGTTTTTCGAGGGTCAAACCGGTGGAGGCGTAATAATTCCCTGTATGAAAAGCGTGCATGAGATTCGAAAGTGTGAGCGACTCCGCCTGAACCATGTTGTAACCGAGAAAAAGCGGCGTTTCGTAGAACATATTGTAATTATGCGTGTCGTCGGACGCGATGCCGAACAGCAGCGGTTCGTTCCGGGACGCGCGGTATGCGTTCACGATGTCCCAAAATTTGTCGTGGGTCCAAGCCTCTTCCGGAACCGGAAAAAGCGGACGTGCTTCGACGTTTGCGACCTCGAAAAAACGAATCGAGGGTCGACGTGCAACGTCCATCGGATCCACATCGAAGTACTTCCACAAAGGATGGTTCACCGTAAACATCGCTTCCTGATTTTCGGCGCCGATCATTTCGTCCCGTATTTTTAGGGTCCAATCGAGATTTTCAGTCGTATTTGCGAGCGATTGCGCCCTGCATTCTTTGCGCGTATTAATGACGTTGCAGTGTAAATCGTCGCCGTTTTTCGACGCGACGCTCACTTCGTTTCCGCTTATGAGTAAAAAACGTTCCGATTCGTTGAGTTTTTCGCTCATTTCGTCGAACGTTCGCAGCCGATACGAAGGAATTCCGTCGCTGTTTACGCGTTTTTCCGGCATCAAATTGGGAAAATTCTTTTCCAGTCGTTCCAGAATCTCCGTCGTGAGTCGCCGTGTTCCGAGCTGAACCCAGCGGTCAGAGGATTCGTGGGTGGAATTGTGGTCGGTCAGAACGACGAAATTGTAACCAAGACGTTTGTACAGCGCCGCCGCTTCGTCGGGGAATGCGGTTCCGTCGCTGCGAAAAGAGTGCATATGTGTATTTCCGCGAAACCATTTTTTCCCGTCAGAGTCCGTAAAAGACGCATCCGTAAGCGGTTTTTCAGTCTTGTTTTCTGCTGCCGCCGCCGTCACAGGGCGAAAGAACGTTCCGACTGCCGTCAGAAACGCAGACATTTTGAAAAATTGACGACGATGAAATTTTGACTGTACATTTTTCATTTTTCGTCCTTTTTTGATACGAAGAAGTCCAAAAAACTCAGGTAAGAAATTTTTACAAACATTACTGTACGAAAATCATACAACGAACGTTGTGCTTCAAGGGTCTTTTTCCACCGTGGCGATGTTTCTGTACTGTCGTGGAGAAAAAACATTTTGAATGTTGTTTTTCCCCCAGTTACTCGCTCCCGGTCGTACCGGCTTAAAAACTTTATAATATTAGGAAGTTCCAAAAACCCCTCCGATTTACAAAAAATCAAAATCGGGTATAATG
>CAYTLK010000055.1:0-25880 GCA_964438515.1 uncultured Planctomycetaceae bacterium | reverse complement strand
GTCGGTGCCGTCCGGCGGATATTCCCCGTATTCCGCTTTGTAGGCCTCAAGCGCCAAGGCGAGGTTTTCGATTTCTGCACGGATAGCCGTTTCTTTGACCGACTTCATCACCGCAGGTGCAACGCCTGCGATCATGGCGGCCAAAAAACCAATAATGATGATGACCGTTAGAAGCTCTACGAGCGTAAAACCCTGACGGTGCGAGATGCTGCGTTTCATTTTCTGTCCTTGTTTTCTATTTCTGATTTATACTCGTTATATTCATAAAATACACGGAAAGGATGTTCGAAAAACCTCAGATTTGAAATTTTTACAAAAAAACAATATTGTGCAAAAATCGTACATTGAACGTTGTGTTTCAAGGATTTTTTTGCACCGTGGCGGTGTTTCCACCCTAGCGGGAGGAAACAAAACGCTCCCGTACTGTCGTAACGGTCGTGGGGAAAAAACATTTTGAATGTTGTTTTTTCCCCAGACCCCTTTTTCAAAAACTTTTTAATATTGAGTTTTTAGGACTTCCTGGAAGTGTTTTCATTTTTCCGCGTCGGTTTCACGTGCAGTTGTTCGCGCTTATGTAATACGTTCCTTCGTTAAAGTTGGTTCGTGCTTTTGCGAAGGAACGTAAATTTTGTTCCGATTTCAGGACGAAAGGTTCTGAATCAAGGAGATCAACGGCATAAAGAGCGAAATGACGATGAATCCGACCATCACACCGAGGCAAATAATGATCAAAGGTTCCATCAAACTCATGAGACTGTCGGTGAGGACGGAAACCTCCTCGTCGAACACGTCAGCGACTTTGTAAAGCATTTTGTCGAGTTCACCCGTTTCTTCACCCACGTCGACCATATTAATCACCATGTCGTCGAGGATGCGCTGCTTCATTTTCACCATGTACCACAACAGACCGATGGGTCCGACGATGAAAAAGGCCCACCAGAAAGCCGCGACGGGATGGAAGGGCGGCGTACAGTTCGCACGCATCGGAATCGCAATCGACTCCCCCTCTTTGATTGCGGCGAGGATTTTATCGAACAGGTTTTCAAAGATGGCGTTTCCCGCAGTCTCTCGCGTGATGGTGAACGCTTCAATAATCGGAACGCCAGACGCAACGAGCGTTCCGAGCGTACGCATCGTTCGCGCAACAATCGTCTTTTCAACCAGCTGACCGAAAATGGGCATTTTGATCGTGAAAAGGTCCCAGCCCGTCTTTCCGGGTTTGAATTTACACGTTGTTTTGACGAACATCACGATTGCAAAGGGGACAGCCGGAATCGTCCACCAATAAACTTTGACGCCGTTCGACATCGCAATGAGCATTTTCGTCATCACCGGCAGTTCGGTACCGAAATCGTCGAAGATTTTGATAAATGCAGGCACAATCATAATCATGATGAAAACCAAAATCAAGATTGCGAAACCAATGACGGCGACCGGGTAGGTCAAAGCGCCTTTGATTTTACGTTTCAGTGCGTCGCTTCGTTCGCGGAAGTCGGCCAGACGCTGAAGAATGATTTCGAGCGCACCGCCTGCTTCACCGGCTTTAATCATGTTGACGTACAGTCGGTCGAACGCTTTGGGCGATTTCGCCATTGCTTCGGAGAGCGTCAGACCGCTTTCGATGTCGTCGCAAACGTCAATCAGACTGTTTTTCAGCGCGCCCGGTTTGGACTGTTCCTGAAGGATCTTCAAACTGCGAAGAATCGGAAGCCCCGCATCCTGAAGAATCGACAGCTGACGCGTAAAAGTCGTCAGAATCTTCGATTTTACTCTGCCCAGTGCAAAGGTTTTGCCCTTGCGTCCGGAGGAGGCGCTCGTCTTGTTCTTACGGTCGCGTTTGATCGCAAGTTTCGTGACGAAGTACCCCATCTGCCGGATGGTAGCCTGTGCTTCTTCTTCATTGAGAGCGTCGATGACGTCCTTAATTTCCTTACCGGAGGAGTCCATCGCCTCGAATTGATAAGTAGGCATTTCGATTTCCTTTTAGTACGATTTTGAAAAAACTGCCTGTTTATTCTTTGGTTGAGTTCATTGTATTTGTACGTTATTCCGCGACGGTTTCACGAACGACTTCATCGAGCGTCGTTTCACCGGAAAAGACTTTTTTCATGCCGGACTTTCGCAGAGGGGTCAAACCGCCCTGGAGAGCCGCGTCACGAAGTTTTTCCGTGGAACAGCCTTGGTTGATGAGGTCGCGGAGCCGGTCGTTCAGCACAAGGAGTTCGTGCAGACCGGTACGTCCTTTCAGACCCGTATTGTTGCAGACGGGACAGCCGCGGCCGCGGTAAAACTTTTTGCCCATCACGTCGTCCGGCGTCATATCCATGTCGGCCAAAAGACCTGTGTTCGGCATCGTTTCCTCTTTACATTCGGTACAAATTCGGCGTACAAGACGCTGCGCAAGCACCGCTTCAAGCGTTGCGGTAATCAAAAACGGCTGAATACCCATATCGCGCAGACGTGTAATCGTGCTGGGCGCATCGTTCGTATGCAGCGTGCTGAACACCATGTGCCCCGTCAGGGCGGCTTGAATTGCAATTTCGGCGGTTTCGAGGTCTCGAATCTCCCCCACGAGGATTCGGTCGGGGTCCTGTCGCAAAATCGAACGCAGACACTGTGCGAACGTGTTTCCGATACTCGCATCGATTGGAATTTGTACGATTCCATCAATATCGTATTCGACGGGGTCCTCGGTTGTAATGAGTTTGTCCTCGATTGTATTCATCTCGGAGAGAGCCGCATAAAGCGTGGTGGTTTTTCCGGAACCCGTCGGCCCCGTCACAAGGACGATTCCGTTCGGACGGCGCATAATCGTTCGGAAGTTTCCCAGAATCTCTTCGTCCATTCCGATTTTGTCGAGATCGAGCATCACGACCGAACGGTCCAGCACACGCATAACGACGCTTTCGCCGAACAGAGTCGGAAGCACACTCACACGCAAATCGACGGGGTGTCCGCCGACCGTCAGCTCAATTCGACCGTCCTGAGGAAGCCGCCGTTCCGCAATATCGAGGTTCGCCATCACTTTGACGCGCGTCGTAATCGCAAACGCCAAATGCTTCGGCGGCGGCACCAGCTCATAAAGCTGTCCATCGGCACGAATACGAATTTTGAACTCAGTTTCAAACGGTTCCAGATGGATGTCGGACGCACGGTCACGAATCGCCATCAAAATCACCATGTTGAGGAGTTTTCGCACCGGAGCCGCATCGGCCATTGCTTCGAGTCCCGTGAGGTCAATCGCCTGCGAATCCACGTCCGCCTGCTTCGCGAGGTCGTTCAGGTCGGCATCGGCCTTCATCTCCTCAATCATCTTCTCGACGCTTTCGTTTCCCGGCGTGTAGTACTTTTCCAGCGCCTTGTTGATTTCAGCGTCCGTTGCGACGAGCGGAACAATATTGTATCCGAGGAAGTTTCGCAGTTCGTCACAGACGTACAAATTCTGCGGCTGACTCATTGCAATTTTCAGCTCGTTGTTTGCCTTGTCGAGCGCAATCGGAATCACTTTGTAGTTCTGCGCCATGTCCTCCGTCAGAAGCGAAATGATGTTTGCATCAAACGCAACCTGCGAAAGCATGATCGTATCCATTCCGAGCTGCTTTCCGAGCGCGGCCGCCAGCTGATCATCATTGATGAGACCCATTCCGATCGCAAGCTGACCGAGAAGTTCCCCAGGTCGGCGCTGCTTCTGCTCGCGCAGGTCTTCCAGCTGCGCTTCCGTAATGTATTTTAATTCAACAAGAACCTGTCCCAAACGACGTAGTGCCATGAATTCGTGCCTTTTTGATATTTTATGATTTTGGATGTCCAATCAAATTTTTTGAAGGAGACGCACCCCAACGCTCCTTCGTTTTTTATCGTCCGACGTTTTACAGCGGAACGTTTTTACAGCTGAACGGTTACTCAACGTCCACCAGTTTGCCGGCTTTGAATTCTGCAACACGTTTCAGCAAGTCGTCTTGACTGTTTGCCTTTCCCAGCGCGTCTTCGAGCGTGACCTCGCCGTCTCTCCAGAGTTTGAAAAGATGGTCGTCGAGGAGCATCATCCCTTTTTTGGCGCCCGTCTGAATAACAGACGTAATTCGGAAGATTTTGTTTTCGCGAATCAGGTTTGCGGTTGCGGAGTCCACGACGAGCATTTCGTAAGCGGCGACACGACCGCCCTTGATTCTCGGCAGAAGGGTCTGGCAGAGGACGCCCAAAATGGACGTTGCGAGCTGCGTACGAATCTGATCCTGCTGGGTCGTCGGGAAAACGTCAATAATACGGTTGATGGTTCCGGCTGCGGAACTTGTATGAAGGGTTCCGAACACGACGTGACCGGTTTCGGCGGCGGTGATTGCGGTTTCGATAGTTTCCAAGTCTCGCATTTCACCGACGAGAATCACGTCCGGGTCCTGACGCAGCGCGCGTCGAATCGCCTCGGCAAAAGACGGAACATCGACGCCGATTTCACGCTGGTTGATCGTGCATTTGATATTCGGATGATAAAATTCGATCGGGTCCTCAATCGTGATGATGTGGTGGTCGAGATTTTCGTTGATCCACTTAATCATGGCGGCCAAAGTCGTCGTTTTACCGGAACCTGTAGGTCCTGTGACGAGCAGCAAACCACGCGGACGCTGAATCAGTTCCTTGCAGATGAGGGGCGTGTGAAGTTCGTCCATCGACAGCATTTTATTCGGAATCTGACGCAAAACCATCGCGACGTTTCCACGCTGACGGAAGACGGACACACGGAATCGGGCCGCGTCGCCGAACGAAAAACCGAAGTCGGAACCTCCAACTTCCTGAAGCTCCTGCTGGCAGCGCGAAGGCGTGATGCTTTTCATAAGCGCCATCGTGTCGTCTGGAGTCAAATCGTCCGTTTCGAGACGAACAAGACGTCCGTGCAGACGCACAACCGGCGGCTGACCCGTCGTGATGTGCAAGTCGGAAATCCCCTGTTTTACCACCGTCTGAAGCAGTTTATCGATAAGAACAGCCATAATTCAAAACCTCTGTGTGTTTTTATGAGTTCAACTTATAGGATTATTTATGTTTTACGTGAATTAACGTACGCTTTATATATGTTTAGTGCACGAATATTTTTAAAATTCGCACCGAATTACGCGTCGTCTTCCGACACTTTTGCGACACGAAGAACCTCTTCAATCGTCGTGACTCCTTTGACGACTTTCATGAGTCCGTCCATGTACAGCGTCTTCATTCCTTCTGTAATTGCGGCCTGACGAATCTGCGCTGACGGAGCTTCCGCAAACGTCAGTTCACGGATTTTGCTCGACATTTTCATGAGTTCGTAAATCCCCAAACGGCCTTTGTACCCCTTCATGTTGCAGTTGCTGCAGCCGCGGCCGTGCATGAAGTGCGGGTTTTCAAGCATTGCAGGCGGGAATCCGCACGACTCAATCAGCGACTGTGCCGGCTGGAACGGTTCGCGGCATTTTTTGCAGATCGTACGTACGAGACGCTGCGCCATAATCGCGATGACCGAGCTTGCAATGAGGTACGACGGGACGCCCATATCCGCAAGACGCGTGACTGCCGAAGGTGCATCGTTCGTATGGAGGGTACTAAATACCAAGTGCCCCGTCAGAGACGCCTGAATACCCATCTGTGCCGTTTCAAGGTCTCGCATTTCACCGACGAGAATGATGTTCGGCGCCTGCCGCAGCATCGAACGAATGACGCTCGCGAAGTCCAAACCGATAGAGTGTTTGATTTCGACCTGATTAATACCGGCCAAATAGTACTCGACGGGGTCTTCGGCGGTGATGATTTTTCGGTCGGGCGTGTTGAGCGCGTTGAGTGCGGCGTACAGGGACGTCGTTTTGCCGGAACCCGTCGGACCCGTGACGAGGATGATTCCGTTCGGACGACGAATGAGGGTGTTGAAGAGCGTGAAGTCGTCTTCCGCAAACCCCAGCTGACGCAGACCGATTTTAATGTTGTCTTTATCAAGAATACGCATCACAACGGACTGTCCGTGGTTCGTCGGGATGATACTCACGCGCAAATCCAGCTCTTTCTCGCCGACCGTCACTTTAATACGACCGTCCTGCGTACGGCGCCGTTCCGCAATGTCGAGCTTCGAAAGAATTTTGATTCGGGAAAGAAGCGCGCCCAGCAGCCGACGCGGGGGACTTTCGCGTTCCACCAGCACGCCGTCGATGCGGTATCGTACGCGAATTCGGTCCTCAAACGGTTCGATATGAATATCGGACGCTTTCAGCTGCACGGCTTCGGTGATGATGAGCTGCGTCAAACGCACGATCGGCGCGCTTGATTCGGTCAGATTTTCTTCGTCCGTCTCACTGTCCGAAGCGTAAATGTCGCCCGAAAAGTCGATGTTTGCCGCAACTTGCTTGCCGCCGACCTCCTGCATAATCGGCACAGCGTCCGCCGCGCTCTGCTGACCGTAAATCGTGTTGAGCGTCTTTTGAATGGCTTCTTTCGGCGAAAGCGTGATTTTGATGCGTCGATTCAGGAGGAACGTCAGTTTATCCACTGCGTTGAAATCCTGCGGCTCGCTCGTCACAATCGTCAGTTCCCCCTCGTCGGAAGAAAGCGGAACGACGTTGTACTCCCTCGCGATGTGTTCCGGCATCAGCGCGACCGTCTCCGGGTCGATTTTGACGTTTGAGAGCTTTACGAATTTAGTACCATATTCTTCCGCCATCGCCCTCATGACGTTGTTTGCGGAAACGCAGCCCATTTGCACCAAAGCGTCCCCGAGCTTCAGTTTTTGCGTGTTCGCAAGCACCTGCGCCTCTTCGAGCTGTTCCTGACTGATAAGTCCGCATTTAACCAGAATTGCTGCAAAATTACGACGTTTTGCCATGAAGAAAGTCCTCGGTCTCAAATGTCCGGATGCACCGGTCTGTATGGTTGTTGTTTTAGTGACGCGCGAATTGGTGAAAATTCAAGCGTCATTCCCGCTTTTTGTGTTGTTTCGGTTTCGTGAATGAAATGGAATCGGAAACAGAGACACTCCGTTTGCCGACAGGAACCCCCGATGATTTTCGCAGAAACCGATGGATTTTATTAAGTTCATCGGCGATTCCCCCTGCAAAAATAAGAAATCGGGGGACTTTCAGACCGAAAAAACGCTGCGGTGCGAAGAATCCCCAAATTCTTCCACTATGTATCACACTATAGATTAACTGCACAACGCACTTTTGTCAAGTGGCTGGGAGAAAAAACGCCCAATTTTTTCCCATTTTCTCAGAAATTTTTCCTGATTTTGACGAACTTTTTAACAATGAGCGATAAGATACGCAAAATACGCAGAGAGGGTAAAATTTTTCACACTCACTCCTCCCTGCTTCTTTGAGGAATTTGGGGAGATTTTCGGAGACTCTCCCGCCGGTCACTTTTTTCGTTTTCCCGAATTGTGCGTCCACCGATTCAAAGCACGCTCGAATGCTTGATATTTGGGCGAGTCTTTAGGATTTTCGTCCGAAAACTGCAGCAGTCCCCACGACCCCCACTTGGACCACTGGCCCGTCGAGGAAAAATGACAGAGTAAATCGCCGCCGGCATTTTCCCACGCGGTGAAGTATTTGTCGTAAATTTTACCCATCCGTTCCGAGCGATTCGCCTCCCGGCAGAGTGCGTTCAGTTCGTCGCGATCATTGGCGCCCCACAGTCCGACGATGTGCTGACCCGCTTCGTAACAAACGAGTTTGAGTCCGTATTTTCGCGCGAGTTCCTGCTGTTTCTGCATCGCATCGACCGCCTGCGGAAGGGCCTCATTTTCGAGTTTGTCGAGGACTCCGTTAAGTCCCAGCGCGACGAATTCGTCCGCATTTTCTTTCGGAATCGACATTCCCATATACGGCGCAATTGCAAGCACGTCGGTCGACTTCCAGCAGTCGTCCTGCTTCAAAATCTGTTCCGACACGTATGGATTTGCGGCCTGCGACGCCAGAACGCGCACGACTCTTTTTCGGCTTTCTTTTCCGAAAACGTCGTCAAAAATGCGAAAAATCTCCGTCGAACGCCTCCCGGTCCACGCCCAGCCGCACTCCCAGGGGGAAGCGTCCGGAAGAAGCGTCTTTCCTTGCTCGCAGGCGTAACGGCACTGCTCGAATTGACCGTTCCAAACCTCGTTGGAATACTCGATGTACGCCTTCAGGTCGGGACGCAAGTGTGTGCGAATCGTCTCGGCCATTTTTCGTACGAATTCGTCGTCGGCTCGGTGCGGGACGCAGAACCAGGCGTTTGCGCCCAATTCGTTCGCGAGGCTGCACAGCACCTCAATCGGCGCGCCGCTGCGGGCGTAGGATGCGTCTTCGGGGGTCGGACGACCGTCCCATTTTTCGAGTTTCGAGCCGTTCGTGCGCTGCATGTCCATGAAACGCACCGTATCGACGCCGCGCCAGCGTGCGAGAAACGCAGGATTCCACGCCTCGGAGGTGAAACCGGGAAGAAAGACGCGAATGTCGCGCAGATAGTCGTTCGGGTCGGTTTCGAGAATTCGAACCCAAAACGCACCGTGCGAGCTGTCGACCTGAATCTCGATTTTTCCGGGTTCCTCTTTCACGACGGATGCATTTCCGAATTCGAGTTTTCCCGTTCCGGAGTAAAAAACGGTGTAAATTCCGGAGGGGTAGTGACCGCCTTCGATCGTACAGAGCGGCGTCTCCGCGAAGCAGCCGGGTTCGAGCCGACGCACCCAGCCGTGAGAATCGAGTTCCAGGGCCGGACCTTTTCCCCAGTCGGAGCCTTTTCGCTGGCTGATCCACTCCCGCGATTCACGAAAGACGTTTACGAACGCTAATTCCGTGTTCCAGTCGGCGAGGCCCGCAAAGTTGATTCCCATTTTCGGGACGGATTTTACGGTTTTATCGCTTTTTGCCGACGCTTCGCACGGAAAGATGGTACAAAGTATCGCGACGGCGAGGAGGAAAAACGGAAAGTACTTTAATTGTACGAAACTTTTCATAATTCTTTGATTTTTTTCGAAAGATACTTAAGGAAGTTCAAAAACATCCGATTTAAAATTGTTGTGCAAAAATCATATGATGAACGTTGTGATTCAGGGGTCTTTTTTGCACCGCGGCGGTGTTTCCACCCTTGCGGGAGGAAACAAGAGCGCTCCCGTACTGTCGTTTCGGTCGTGAGAGGGAAACATTTTGAATGTTGTTTCCCTCTCAGACTCTCCTTTCAAAAACTTTTTAATATTTTAATTATTAATTTACTCGCGGGTCGGGCCGGCCTGCGTGTAATCGAAGGGCTTAAAGCCGATTTTTTCAGCAGGAGACCCAGGTTTCAAATGAAAATCATTGTGTTCGGGATCGACAAACATCGGGTCCGCCACAATTCCGCCGGCGTCTTTGCCCGACTCGACCCACTGATCGTGCGTAAGTCCTCGGAATTCAACCTCACCGCCGTCTTTCCACCAGAGATTTTTCTGAATGTCCGTCCGCGCTTTGTCGAAATTGTAACCCACGGACGTTCCGTCTTTCCAGTAAATGATGTTGTTTTCGAAGACGATGCTGCGATGGTCCTCAATGCGCGTAATTGCGACCTGATGCGCAGGCGCGTCCTTCATCGGATTCGGCAGATTGCGTGCAAAAATATTGTTCCGAATCACATTGTCTTTTCCGTAATGCTGGTGGAAGGAACCGTCCATCGTGTCGTAAACGAGGTTGTTTTCCATCGTCAGACCCTCCGAGCCTTCATCCGGATAAAGCCCCCATCCTCCGTAACCAAAAGACTTTACGTTAAAAATGACGTTGTTGCAGACGCGGGTTCCCGTTTGGGTTCCGAGGGTGTAAACGCCTCCCATGTCGGCGAGCGCGCCCTGACCGATGTCGTGAATTCGATTGAATTCGATGCGGTTTCGGAACGAGACGCCCGCATAACCCCAGTTCCAGCCGACCGAGACGCCCGTGTAGTAAAAATCGGCGATTTCGTTGTGCGTCAGTTCGTTTTCGATCGTGTTATTTCCGATCCAGACGCCGACGGCACTCGCGTGGAAACGTCCGCCTTCGGTCAAATAGTTGTTGCTTACGACGTTCTTTTCAGCGCATCGAACGTTCTTTCCCGGCTCGCTTGCTCGTCCGCCGCCGATACGGATTGCGCCTGCGCCGAGGTCGGAAAGACGTCCGTTTCGGAACTCGCATTCAGACGCGTTCTTGAACCAGAGTCCGTATTCACCGAGGTGCGAGAATTCACAGCCGAAAAACGCAATTCGCTGCGCTTCGTCCGCCAGAATGACCGCTGAAGTGTGTGCCGCCGCCTGCGTCGGTTCGAACTGCGACGGCCCCGGTTTCTGCAGGTCGCCCGTCACGGAAACATCAATCTGCGCGTTCTGCATCACTCCCAGCACGCGCGGCGTGTCGGAATAACAGAATTTTAGATTCTCAAAACGAATATCTGTAATTGGTTCTTCCGGCGAATTTCCCTGAAAAATCAAAAACTGTACGAGACCCGGTCGGGGCGCATAAAACTGCGTGTTTTCGAGCGTTTGACCCTCTAGAGGACGGTAAAAAACCTTCCTCGCGTTTCCATCGTAGAACCATTCTCCGGGCGCGTCGAAAGCGGTGCGGACGTTTTCGAAATAATAGAGCGACGAGGTGCGCCAGGGGTTCCAGGATTTCATGTTTCCGCCCTTCATTTCGACCGTGTTCGTCGTCGGATCGAACCCGAGCAGAATTCGGCGCGTCGTGTCCCAATTATGATGAACGACCATCTGTCCCCAACGCAGTTCCGCGGCGGGAACGTCTTTCAGAAAGTCGAAATCGCCGGTTTTTCCCGTCACCCACTGGAGCGTTTGAGGCTTTTCGGCTTGCCGTGTCGTACGGTCGGACGGAAATTCTTCGCGGATGGATTCGACATTGAGGAACCCTTCATTCGGGAAGCGTGAACGCGGCGCACGACGTGCATTCACCCACATTTGTTCGAAATAAAGGGGATTTCCCTCAAAATCAGGAAGGTCGGCGCACCACGTTCCGTCCCCCAAATCTTTCCAGTTTTCGATCTTGATTCCGCCTGAAAAAACGACGTTTCCGGAAGCGCGGTACACGGTCGGCGACTCGGGCGAGCCGGAATCTTCTGGAGTAAAAACGACGGGACGCTCAAGCGTGTATTCTCCCTCTGCAAACGTCACGACCCACGGTTCCGCAGCCTTTTTTGCGGTCGGATCGTTCTGACGGGCGGCTCGAACGGCGTCGCGGGCGTGTTCGAGCGTCGCAAACGGAGCGGCGGCGGTTCCGTCATTTGCGTCATTTCCGTTGGGCGAGACGAAAAACTCCCCCGAAAAAACGGTCGAAGACGACGCAGCGGCAAAAAGTGTCAGAAAAAAATAAACACGGAAACGAAACGGCGAGAACGGAAGGCGTGTGTGTTTCATAAAATGGGTTCCATAAAGTAAAAAACGTAAAAAACGAAAGTAATGAAAAAAGAAATGAAAGAAGTTCTAAAAACCCTCAAATTTAAAATTCTTGTAAAAATACGACTCGTGTTTAAAGGGCTTTTTTGCACCGCGGCGGTGTTTCCACCCTAACGGGAGGAAACAAAACGCTCCCGTACTGTCGTTTCGGTCGTGGGGAAAAAACATTTTGAATGTTGTTTTTTCCCCAGACCCCATTTTCAAAAACTTTTTAATATTGTGTTTTTAGGACTTATTATGAATATTTCATTCCGATTTCTTCTATCATACGAGAATTGTTGGAAGGTGCAACCCCCCCCGAAAAAATTTTTTACTGAAAATGATTGACAAACGGCCGCGTTCCGATTATAATACAGAAAAAACAAGGTGCAATTTTTCGAAAGGCTCAACGTTATGCATCCTCCCCGTTTTTGTAAGCAAAATGATGAAGAAATCGTCTTTAAAATTCGTGCTCTCACGACGCTCACGGGACTGGGAACCTGCGCGTTTCTCGGCGTCTGGCTGTCGTTTTGGACCATCGGATGCGTCCTTTTGCTCCTCAAAGCACTCGACGGCGAGGCGTTCTTTTGGCTCTTCGGAATCCCTTTTTGGACTGCTGAAATCTTCGTCGGATACCAGCTTTTGAAACTCTTTCTTTTTCGTGCAAAAATGGTACTGAACTTCGAGGGACTCACGTACACCGAGACGGGTTTGCGTCCCAAAAACATCTTCATTCCGCGGGACGAACTCTCGAAGTTTCTGCTGAATTCCGCAAAAGAAACAGAGGAAAATGTCGGCCTGTGCGTGGAAGTTCGGAGAAAAAACGGGTCTAAAATGGTTTTGGAGGCGACGCGGGGAATCTCTGCGAAAACCATCGAGTGGATCGTTCGGGAGGGAAACGCCTTTTTGAAGCGTCAGAACGGCCTCTCAGCGTCGTTTGCCGCTCAAAGTTTGAATTTTGAAACAAATTTGAATGTAAATTCAAAAGCAGATTCGTACACAAATTCAAACATGAATTTAAACGCCGACTCGGATTCCGATACAGAGTCGCAGGTTTTGGAAGAGTTTTTGATTTCCGACAGAATAACGTACGCCGACCAGCCGTTTGAGAGCGACTGGACGCGCGTCGAGCAATTTGCGCCCTTTGAAGTTTATCGTTACGAAAAGTTTTCAAGGTCGAAATTTTTTCAAACGTTGGTTTTCTTTCTCTTTTGGAACGGAGTTGTTTCGATTTTTGTACTGAATCTTTGGGGGTTCCTTCCCTACGAGAATCCGCCGGCGGGCTGGGTGTGGTGGTTCATGTTCGTATTTCTTTTGCCGTTCGAGTTCATCGGGGTGGTTTTGACGTGTGCACTCGTCCGAACGACGGCGGCGCGCTGGGTGCGCATTTCGTGGACGTTCGAAAGGAATGAAATTCGGAACGCAGAACAGGTTTTGTGCTTCAAATTCCGCAAAAAGTGGGATGTTTCCGATGTGTGCAAAATTCAAATCTGCGGTGAGCCGGAAAACTGCGAGCTGGAGTTTCTCGATTCCGACGACGAGATTCTTTGTTGTTGGGACTCTCTGAAGCTGCGCGACGCACGCTGGCTCGCGTATCGTTTTCGGGTCGGCCGCGACCGATGATAGATTTTTGTGAATGAATTCTACAGGCGTACGTATTCCAAATTACGAAACATGTACAGTGGATGCGTCTCGTCGGAATCGGCGGGATTCACCCATGTATTAATCGTACAAAAACGTAAAAGCGCTTGAAACTCCTCAATTTTTCCAAAATGACGGTGAAAACAGAAGAAGAACGGCAAAAAAATCCAATCGTCCAAGAATCATAAGGCTTGAAAGAAGATATTTCGACGCATCCGTCATCAAACCGAAATTGTTCATGGGTCCAAAAACGCCGATTCCCGGACCGACATTTGCGTAATGGGAAAGCGTGGTCACCAAAAGGTCGGCCCCTTTCGCCTCAACCAGCTGCGGCTGACCCAGCCACAACGTGTCGGGTTCGATGAACATGAGCGTCACCCAGACGAAAAGCACCGAAAGAGCCGCCATCGCAAGGTACAAAAACACGCCGTTCGCGATTGATGGGTCCGTGAGGCGCTCGCCGTTGTAGGTTAAAGGCCGGACGATTTGCGGACGATAAACTTTTTCGATTTCCAGATGAAGAAACTTGAAAAGAAGGATGTACCGAACGACTTTCACACCGCCGGCCGTGCTTCCCGAACAGGAAGTGACGAGCATCAAAAGAATCAGAATCGTTTGGGCGGCGGGGGTCCAAAAGGTGTAATCGCAGGTTGCGTAACCCGTTGTCGTGATGATGGAGGCGGTTTGAAAAAAGCTGTCGCGGAGCGCAGTTTCTGGTGCACCTGAAGCGTGATTTTGCAGGAAAAACACTCCGAAAGCGGCGGCAAACACCAGTGCGACGTAAATCTGCCACTCTCTGTTTTTCAGGAGCGACGCCCACTGACGGACGGCAAAATAGTAGAGCGATATGAGGTTCATTCCCGCCAAAAACATAAAAATCCCCATAATCCATTCGGCTGCCGCATAATGAACGGTCGCAACAGAACGAAAATGGCGGAAGCTGTCGTTGTAGGTTCCCATTCCTCCCGTTGCAATCGTTCCGAATGCGTGACAGATTGCGTCAAAAAACGAGAGTCCGCAGGCGAGAAGAAGCAGAAAAAGAAGGAAATTCAGCGACAGATAGACGGAGAGGGTCCGACGCATAATCAACTGGGTGCGCGAATACGTTTGCATCGTTTTTGGGCCTGTAATTTCTCGCTGAACGAGGAGTTTTCCGGCCATTCCGGTATCGAGAAGCGCAACGAGAAGAACCACGATTCCCACGCCGCCGATAAAGTGGGTCATTGAACGCCAAAAAAGGATCGTGCGCGGCATAATCGCCGGGTTTTCCAGTTCGGAAAAAACCGTTGCACCTGTTGTGGTGAGTCCGGACGCCGACTCGAAAAAGGAGTCAGCCGCCGACATCGAAATGCGTGTACCATCCTCCAGAATTAAACGCGGCGTGCGGCTGATGTAATACGGGAGAGCGGAACAAAGCGTTGCGAGAATCCAGCCTACACCCACAATCACAATCGCTTCACGCCGAAAGACGATCTGTTTTCTGGACGTTTTTCCAAAATAGAAGAACAGTCCGCTAAGAGTGCCGGTAAAAAGAATCGCAAGGGAGAGGCCGTAAACACCGCGAGCCTCGTTCGCCCAGACGCCTCCGAAACAGGGAAACGCCCAGAGCATCCCAAAAACCATGGCGCACGCTATTAAAAGGGTGATGATTCCCAAATTGTAGCTTACAAGTTTAAGATTCATGGAAATAGCTCGCATTTTTCAAAAAACATCAGCAGCGAAACCTTCGAATCGGCTTCGCCGCTGAATTTTGCTTAAGTTTCAGAAGGTTTTATTCCTGCGAATCGCCCTGGGATTCAGAGCCGCCTTCCTCACGACGACTGCGGAACCCGCCTTCACGACGTTCCCCGTAACCGCCTTCACGCCGTCCGCCGAATCCGCCTTCACGACGTCCGCCGTAACCGCCTTCGCGCCGTCCGCCGTAACCGCCTTCACGCCGTCCGCCGTAACCGCCTTCGCGACGGTCGCCGCCGAACCCGCCTTCGCGTCGTCCGCCGAATCCGCCTTCGCGACGGTCGCCGCCGAACCAGCCTTCGCGTCGTCCGCCGAATCCGCCTTCACGTCGTCCGCCGAATCCGCCTTCGCGACGGTCGCCGCCGAATCCGCCTTCACGTCGTCCGCCGAACCCGCCTTCACGTCGTCCGCCGAACCCGCCTTCACGACGGTCGCCGCGGAACCCGCCTTCACGACGGTCGCCGCGGAACCCGCCTTCACGACGGTCGCTGCGGAATCCGCCTTCACGACGGTCGCCGCGGAATCCGCCTTCACGACGGTCACCGCGGAATCCGCCTTCACGACGGTCGCTGCGGAATCCGCCTCGGTCGGAACGTTCTTCCGTCTTTTCGCCTTCGGATTTCTCGACCGGAATCCCATTATCTGCCAGAATTTGGTCTTCCGGCTTCCAAGTTTCTACATCTTCGTCCGGACGGAACTTCGGTTTGGCTCCGCGCTGACGCCGCCACGAATCCCGCTGGTCGTTTCGGCCAAAACGTTCGCGACGTTCACCGCCGAACCCGCCTTCACGCCGTCCGCCGAAACCGCCCTCACGACGCTCGCCGCCGAAATCACGATCGCGACGTTCGAAGTTGGGTTTCTGTTCAATATTCTGTTCTGGATTCTGTCCGACGTTCTGTTCGACATTCTGTCCGACGTTCTGTCCCGCAATCTGTTCGGGTTTCTGATTCTCGACGCCCTCTTCATTCTGTGAAGAACGAGAGTATCGGTCTGAAAAACGGTCTCCGAAACGTCCAGCACGCTCGGAACGCTCGCCGCGTCCGGAGAAACGGTCATCAAAACGTCTTCCGCCGTCCCGGTCTCCGAAACGTCCGCCTCGGTCGCGGTCTTCAAAGCGTCTTCCGCCGTCCCGGTCTCCGAAACGTCCACCGCCGTCCCGGTCTCCGAAACGTCCGCCGCGGTCGCGGTCTTCAAAGCGTCTTCCGCCGTCCCGGTCGCCAAAACGTCCTCCACGGTCGCGGTCGCCAAAACGTCCTCCACGGTCGCGGTCGCCGAAACGTCCGCCACGGTCACGATCGCCGAAACGTCCGCCACGGTCGCGGTCTTCAAAGCGTCTTCCGCCGTCACGATCGCCGAAACGTCCGCCGCCGTCCCGGTCGCGCCGAGAGTCGAAGCCCGTCGCCCCCTCTTCTTTGCTCGCCTGCTGATACGCGCGCTGTTCCTGCGCCTCATTTTCATCACGGGAGCGCTGACGATATCCGCCGCCTTCCGCGTCCGCACGTTCCACCGTCTCGGTTCTTTCAGGCGCACGCGTGGGAATCAAACAACGCGAATCGTTTCCAATGAGGTCCGTTCGTCCCGTTTCACGTAAAACATCGCGTACGACGTAGTAATTTTCGGGTTTGAAATACTGCAGCATCGCTCTCTGCATACGGCGCTGACGGTCTCCATGAGCGCAATACACTTCCTCGCCCGTCATCGGATCGAGACCCGTGTAATACATGCACGTTGCGATCGAAAACGGAGTGGGATAAAAATCCTGCACCTGCTGGGGGCGGTAACCGTTCTGATGAATGTATTCCGCCAGTTTCACCATATCGTCGAGCGTGCAGCCGGGATGCGACGAAATAAAGTACGGAACCGTATAGTAATTCTTTTCCAGACGGTCCGTCGTTTCTTCAAAATCCGTGACGAATTGGTCGAATTCCTCAATGTTCGGCTTGTGCATGCAGCGAAGAACGTCGCTCGAAATGTGTTCCGGCGCGGCACTCAAATGTCCTCCAGTGTGGAAACCGACCAGTGCGTCCATGAATTCACGATATTCCGGGGCGTGCTGCGCCAAATCCGTACGAATTCCCGACGCAATGAACACGTTTTTCACTCCCTCGACCTCGCGAGCCGCAGTCAGAACGTCCAAGTACGCACGGTGACTCGTGTTGAGATTCGTACAAATTTCAGGATAGAGACAGCTGGTCCGTTTGCAGACCTTTTGCGCGTCCGGATTCGTGCATCCCGTACCGTACATGTTGGCCGTCGGGCCTCCGATGTCGGAAATGGTTCCAGTAAAATGCACGTCCTCGGTCATTCGTTTTTCTTCGTCCAAAATCGACTCTTTCGAGCGGAACTGAATGACTTTCCCCTCGTGCGCGCCGATGGAACAGAACGTACATCCGCCGTAACAGCCTCGCACCGCCTGAATGGAATCTCGTACGGTTTGCAGAGCGGGAATTTTCGCGTCGCCGTAACTCGGATGCTCGCAGCGAGTGAACGGAAGACCGTAAATCGTATCCATTTCCTCAGTCGAAAGCGGTTTGGAAGGCGGATTCACAATCACCGCTTCCGTTCCGCTCTGCTGAAAGAGAGGACGTCCGCTGAAGGGATTCATCTCTTCATAAATCGTCTTCGTCATGTCGGCAAACAGCTTTTTGTCCTCCATCACGGCCTCCGTCGAAGGAAGCATTACGATATTTTCCGGCAGTTTCGACGCATCAATCGATGCTTCGCCTTCCTCGTTCTTCAGCATGAACTCCGACGCGCCCAGACGGTACGCCGTTCCGGGAATATCGTGGATTTCCGAAACAGGAACCCCGGCGTCGAGACGCTTCACGATTTCGAGCAGCGAGCGCTCTCCCATCCCGAACGACAAAATGTCGGCTTTCGAATCCAACAGAACGCTTCGGCGGACTTTATCGCTCCAATAATCATAATGTGCGACACGGCGCAGACTCGCTTCCACCCCTCCGACGAGCACCGGAACGCCAGGAAACGCCTCGCGGGCGCGCTGGCAGTAAACGGCAGAGGCTCGGTCGGGACGCAGCCCGATTCGACCGCCTGGGGTGTATGCGTCCACATTACGAACTTTGCGATTGGACGTGTAATGATTCACCATGGAATCCATATTTCCAGCGCTGATTGCGAAACAAAGACGCGGACGGCCCAATTTCGTCCAAGCGTCGCACGACTTCCAGTCCGGCTGAGCCAGAATCGCAACGCGAAAACCATTCGATTCGAGCCATCGACCGAGCAAAGCGGTCGCAAAAGACGGATGATCCACATACCCGTCGCCAGACACAAACACAACATCAACTTGGTCCCAACCGCGCGCGGAAACTTCTTCTACGGACATCGGCAGCGGTGTTACAACAGAACGGACATTTTCCTTCATGAAATACAAACTACTTTCTAAAAACTAAATCCATCGGACAAATAATAGAGAATTCTCAAAACCTTGCCGCCGCGCCCCGTCTTCAGTTTGGATAGGAGGCGCGCGCAATCAAGTATAAGTGTAACACATTTTCAGGGAAAGAAAAGGGGGGACTCGGCAGAACTTCCAAAAGAAATTCCAAAACTTCCCGAACGCCGCCGCGCCGCCGTCTTTTGAGAACATGAAGAAAGCACAATGTTTGAATTTTGTGCTTTTTGTATGATTTTTGTAATTTAGTTTCAAAAGTTTTTGCGGCGCAGACGAATCAGGCCGAACGCGCCGAGAAGCAGAAGGATGCACGTCGAAGGTTCCGGAACCGCATTCGCGTCGCGCTGAAGAATCAAACTGTTCGTTCCTGCGTACCAGTTCAAGCCCCACTCGTAACGAAGGTTGGGAAGCAGCCAGTCGGTCAGATTCAGGTCTTCCGTTCCGAGCGCGCCGCCGATCAAATTGTACGACTGGCTCGTCGAGCTGGGAGTGTAACCTCCGACGAACGCCAAATCCAAAAATCCTGCGGCGTCTTCGTACGTCGGCACATCGTCGAGATGAATCTTCGCGAAATCCGTGTCGCTCGCAATATCAAGCACCAGCGTTGCGTCTTTTGCGATGGTCAGCTGGTTCAGATTGTACGCGTTCGCGTTCGGCGCCAGCTCAATCGACCCGGCAGAAATCGTCATCGGACCGATGGGGTTGGTCGAATTGGAAAACGTTTGAACGCCGTCCCCCGTTTTAATCAGCGAGCCGGAACCGCTCAAAGTGCCCGCAAAGTTCGGAGTTGCTCCAGCCGCGACGTTGAGCGTCAGGACGCCGTTATTTTGCACGTTACTCGAACCCGTCAGGCCGCCGAACGTTGTGTTTTTGCTGAGGGTCAAAGCGGAATTCACGTCCAGAAAACCCGTAAGATTCACCACTCCGGCACCCGAAAGCACGACACTTCCCGAATCCGCAACGATTCTCAGCGTGCCGCCGGTCTGTCCTTCCTCGTCGGAAATGCTGCCGGTCAGAACGAGGTTGCTGTGCCAGCCCGCCATCAGTCCGCCGCCGTTTGACGTTACGAAAATCGGGTTCGCAAGCGTGGTATCGCTTGCATCGCCATCCGCGGTTCTTGTGTCGCCATTTTTCTGAAGAACTCCACCGTCTAAAGTAATGCTTGAGGTGTTACTGCTAAGTGATGAAGGCAAGCAGAGGTACCCGCCTTGAATCCGATAGGCGCCGATCGTCGAACTTGCTCCTCCGGTCTTTCCCAATCGAGTTCGTCCCGTGTCCGTTTTAATCAGCGTTGCGGATCCGATTTGAATATTGCCCGTGTAATCGCACGTGTCGTTTCCAGTGACTTTCAGCGTCAGATTTTGTGTTCCCGTAACAGTTCCCGACCCGGACAGATTGGTCAGCGTTTGGGTCGTGTCGTTCAGCGCGAGGGTTCCGTTGACCGTAATCGCTCCGGTGCCGATTTTTGCGGTACCATCAATTGAAATCGTTCCGGCAGAAATCGTCGTCGTTCCAGTGTAGGAAAGCGTTCCGGTAAACGTCTGCGTTCCGGTTCCTTCTTTGACGACGTTTCCAGTTGCGTTGCCGTTGGAGAGCGTTCCAGAGAACGTGCCTGACCCGTTATTCACGCCGAAAGTAAAGTTTCTATAACTGGTACCTGAGGGAGTGTATCCCGTTGAAATCGTTCCGCTTCCAGTGAGCGCGTCCACGCGGACATTTGCTTCCACGCCGGCAAACGTTGCGCCGCTTGCAACGTACAGCGAGGATTTGTTATTTGTCCATATTTCATTATTGTTTGAACCGCCTGTAAGCGTTCCGCCTTCGACGCGAATTTCGCCGCCCGTCATCGCGAACGTTGCGACAGCGCCGCCCCATCGTAAGTTATTTGCCCCGGTTTTGATAAACGTACCGGACCCGGTAAAGGTTTGACTTGCGCCGAAATCGCGATTGCCTGCCGTCGTATCGATTATGAGCGTCGCACCTTCCGCAATATCGAACCCGGAGGTTTTCGCCGTTCCGATAATTTTCAGCGTACCTTCGGAAATCGTCGTGCCTTTCGTGTACGTGTTTGCGCCGGACAGAACCATCGTTCCCGCACCGGTTTTGACCACGGTTCCTCCGTTATTCCACAAGGGTGCCGAAACGTCGAGGTCTACGCCTCCCGCGTCGGTTCCTTTGGCTACGTTAAACGTAATCACGGCATCTGCGTAATTGAAATTGAATCCACTGGTGCCGGTAATCAGATTCTTCGCACCGCCATTGGTGGTAAAAGTCGTCGTTGCCGCATTGAGAACTAAATTCATGCCGGTCCCGGTATCAATCGTGCCGCCGCCGTTGCTGTCGAAGGTGAATTTGTTACCACCGGCGGCCTGAAACCAGATTTGGTTTCCAGCACCCGTTTCTTTGCCGAATTGAAGGGTGGAACCGTTGTTAATTTTAAATTCACTGGTATTCAGATACCCGTTTCCACTTCCCGCCATTCTTTGGAACTTCAGCGTGCCACCGTCAATCGTCGTGACACCAGTGTATGTACTATTTCCAGACAAAGTCTGTGTGCCCGTTCCGACTTTGGTGATGGCGACTATTCTGTTGTCCGCGGCATTGTTATAGTTGTTCTGAATTTTACCTGAAAAAGTTGCGGAATCCGTAGCATTGACCAATTTTTCGCCGATTACGAAGGTATTCAGCCCCGTCGAATCGTTGAACAGCTCGCCAGAGCCGGAAAGTGCACCCAATTTGATGAACGAATCCGCTGCAATATTCTGCGTAGACAATGTTCCTGTGGTGATATTCCAAGTCGCACTGGAACTTCCTGCATCCGCCGAAGTAAAAATAGTATTCACAAAACTGGAGTTGAACGTTCCAGAAAACCCGCTGTTATCACCCGACAGGCGTGTGGAGTTATTTCCCGTTCCTGCGGTGGTTATTGTCCCGGAACCAGAAAATTTGCCGGAAAGAGTTAGTTCGCCATCGCGATAAATCGTGCTTGAGGTATTCGCCGCCGCAACGATATTGTTCGCTACCGTAAGATTCGCCCCGATTTCCAGCGTTCCGCCGTTGAGGGTCACTGCGCCTCCGCCCAACGCGTTGGCATGGGTGATTTTCAGCGTTCCAGCGGTAATCGTCGTTCCGCCGGAATAGGAGTTGGCGGCAGCCAGCGTCAGATTGTCGGATGCCAGCGTCAGACCGAAAGCGCCGGAAAGCGCGCCGTTCAGGGTGATTGTATTCCCGGAAGAGGGTGTGACGGTGGTGTTTGCGGTCAGCGCGATGGCGTCAGCGTACGCGCCGTCGCCCGTGATTGTTCCTGCCGTTGTATTGACGACAACTTCCGCCAGGGAGGATGTTCCCGCCATCGTGAGGACCGCCGACAATGTGAAAAGCCGCAGGACGAAACTCTGTAAAACGTTCAGTTGCATTTGTCATTCCCTTTCAGAAATTGGTTCCCCTTTAAACTCTATTTTATTATAGGTTAAATTATACACCGCCCTTTCTGAATAGCAAGTCATTTTTGCGCAAAACGCGATGTCTTTTTGCGCAAAACGGTAAAAAGTGGGCAAAATTCAAAGAAAAACCCCGCAGAGGGTTCAATATCCGCTGCGGGGTGAGGGTGAAAATCAGGTTTCTACATTCTTTACCTGCTTGCGTTTTTGCGGCGCAGACGAATCAGGCCGAACGCGCCGAGAAGAAGGAGAATGCACGTCGAAGGCTCTGGAATCGCATTCGCGTCGCGCTGAAGAATCAAACTGTTCGTTCCTGCGTACCAGTTCAAGCCCCACTCGTAACGAAGGTTGGGAAGCAGCCAGTCGGTCAGATTCAGGTCTTCCGTTCCGAGCGCGCCGCCGATCAAATTGTACGACTGGCTCGTCGAGCTGGGAGTGTAACCTCCGACGAACGCCAAATCCAAAAATCCTGCGGCGTCGTACGTCGGCACATCGTCGAGATGAATCTTCGCGAAATCCGTATCGCCCGCAATATCAAGCACCAGCGATGCGTCTTTTGCGATGGTCAGCTGATTCAGATTGTACGCATTCGCGTTCGGCGCCAGCTCCAGATTGCCGACAGAAATCGTCGTGGGACCGGAATAGGAAAGCGTCCCCGATAGAATCTGTGTGCCGGTTCCGACTTTGTTGAGGCCAATGGTGCCGTTGTAACCGTCGGTAATCGTCCCGGAGAAAGTCGGCGCGGCGGCGCCCGACAGGTTCAACCCGCCGATGTCGTAAATGACCAACCCCGCTCTATCGTTGCGCAACGTTCCGGAACCGATAATGGCTCCTAAAGAAATGTGATCGATGGAAGCTGCCGTGGTATTGTCCAGACACGCAGAGACCGTTGATGCGATATTCCACGTTGCCGAGGCACTTCCTGCCGTGGTTTTATGAAGGTAGGTATTTCCTTCGTTCGCATTCAGTGTGCCAGAAAATGCGGAACTGTCACCGGAAAGCCAAAGCGTGTTGTTTCCAGATCGGTTGATGATTCCATTGCCAGAAAGATTGCCGTTCAATCTCATGTCAGCACCACTGCCTAACGCAATGGCAACGGTTCCGGTCACGGTAATATCGTTTGCGAGCGTACGCGCACCCGACTGCTGGAAATTTCCGCCTTTGAGGGTGATGAGTCCCGTTCCAAACGCGCTGTCGTTAGAGAAAATGACGGTTCCCTGTTTCAGCGTCGTTCCGCCGGAGTACGTGTTTGCGCCGTTAATTGTCGTCGTCTTGTTTAAGTCCAGCACAAGCATCCCGGTTTTTCCTTCCGAACTGTCGGAAATGATGCCGTTGAGAGCGAAATTCCTCCGATTGCTATCGACATTCCCTTGGGAAATGCTCAGCGTATGTCCGGCCAAATCGATCGTGGAATTCACGGTTCCAGTTCCGGCATACGCCATCATCGAAGCGTTGTCGGAAAGCGTGATGGAGCCGTTGAGCGTTCCGTTCTGGAGCCGAACCGCTCCCAGGTCGCCTTCAACTTCATGCGTTCCAATCCCGGCAATGGTGAGTGCAGCGTCCACCGTTCCATCCTGTACGTAAAGCTGTCCATTGTTCGAAACAGCAACTTTGCCCGGGAACGTTTTGGTGGTATTTTGAACGTGAACCCGTGCGCCTTCAATGCGGGTCAGACCCGAAAAATCGGCAATCGTCGCACCCGAAATATTGAAGTGAGAGACGGACGTTCCATTTCCGGTCAATTTCAATGTTCCAGTGCCGGAAAAGGTCCGCGACAGGGTTTGGTATTTGGCAATTTCGAGTGTTGCGCCGCTGGCGATGTCAAATGAGGAGGACGCGGTATTGCCGGTGATGATGAGTTTTCCTTCGGAAATCGTCGTGCCTTTCGTGTACGTGTTTGCGCCGGACAGAACCATCGTTCCCGCACCGGTTTTGACCACGGTTCCTCCGTTATTCCACAAGGGTGCCGAAACGTCGAGGTCTACGCCTCCCGCGTCGGTTCCTTTGGCCACGTCAAACGTAATCGCATCGGACACGTGCATGTTGAACCCGCTTGAGCCGGTAATCACATTCTTCGCGCCGCCGTTGGTCGTGAATGTCGTTGCTTTCGCCAGAACCAGATTCAGATTGCTTCCCGTATCAATCGTGCCGCCTCCGTTGCTGTCGAAGGTGAATTGGTTCCCGTCTGTCATCTGAAACCAGATTTGGTTGGACGTTCCCGTTCCTCGGAGAAATTGAAGGGTCGAACCATTGTTGATTTTGAATTCGCTGGTGGTGATATCCAGATTACTGTTTTGATTTATTCTGATACTCAATTTTCCGCCGTCGATTGTCGTGCTTTTCGTGTACGTGTTCGCACCCGAAAGAACCAGCGTTCCCGCGCCGGTTTTAACCAAGGAATCGTTCCCGTTCCATAATCGAGTGGAAACCTCAAGGTCTTCACCGCTCGCGTCGGTTCCAGCGGCCACGTCGAACGTAAACGTGCTGTTCGCGTTCAGGTTGAAGCCGCTTGCGCCGGTAATCCAGTTCTTCGCGCCGCCGTTGGTCGTCACGGTCGTCGCTTTATCAATCACCATATTGAACCCGCTTCCGGTATCAATCGTTCCGCCGCCGTTGCTGTCGAACGTGAATTTGTTCCCGGCTGCCGTCTGAAACCAGATTTGGTCATTTGCCCCGGTGTCTTTGATGAATTGAAGCGTTGCACCGTTGTTGATTTTGAATTCACTGGTGTACAAATACCAAGTTCCGCTTCCTGAAGGCTTTTCGAATTTCAGCGTTCCGCCGTCCACGGTCGTCGTTCCTGTGTACGAGCTTGCGGCTGTGAGCGTCAGTGTGCCGGCACCCGTTTTCGCAAGAGCGCCGGCTCCGCTGATTCCGCCGTTCGAAAGCGTCGCAGTCGTGTTGGCGTCCACGTCGAACGTCCACGTTTCTCCCGCCGCAGCCGTAAGACTCGCGCCGGTCAAATCGACTGCAATCGCTCGGGCGGTCGCCGTGTCGGGATTGCTGAACCAGACCGCAGAAGGTCCCGACGGTTTCGAACCATACGCCCAGCTTGTGTCGGCCGTCCAAACTCCGGAATCGACCGAAGTGTTCCACAGGTACGTGTCCGCCGCAGCCGTGTTTGCCATTCCGTATTTATCAGACAGATACGTGCTGACCACGGCCGACTCTTTCGCGTCCAGCACTCGGTTAAAAACGAGCATTTCCGACAGATTCCCGGTGAATGCGCGACCTTCGAACTTCCCCCAGCCGATTCCCAAAGTATCTTTCATCGTCCACAAGAAAGCATTCGTAGAATCGACGGTCCCCGTTGAGACGGTAGTCCCTTGCGACAGAGCCGCATTCAGCGTCCCAGTGTTTGTGGATGTATCCAACGACTGCGTTGCCGTCAGGAGTGCACCGCCGTTGGGAAAGTCACTTGGAAAAGGGTGACCGTTTGAATTGCCGTTTCGAAAACGAATTCCGTCGCCGTGACCTGAATAAGTACGTCCAATCGCCGTATCAATCATCGCGCCTGTTGCAGTTCCAATGATTTCGGAGTTGAAACCCGCTGAGCTTTGATTGTTGTATGCGATAAAAATAGACCGTGCGCCCGTGACGTCGATTCCTCCGGAAATGTTCAAACCCGGCTGAGCTGCCGTAAACGAAACGGCGGATTTGTTATTGAGATTCGCGTCGGTCAGCAGTTTGACGCTGTCGTTTGCGGAACCTGTTGCGGAATAACCGTTCCCCGACTTGTCCCCCCAGGCGGTGACGCGATTGTCGGCATCGACCGTGACGGTTGCGGTGTCGTTTGCGTCGAGCCAAAGTTTCATCACGCCGTTCGACGTGAAGTCGTCAGCCCGTCCCTGTCCCGCGAGAAACAGCACACTCAGCAAGATAAACATTCCAAAATGACGATTCTGCAATTGGACAAAATTCATAGCGGTCATCACGGACTCCTTTATTAATTATAAAGTGAAGAAACCTTCACGTTAAATGTATACAAATGATATACCATTATACACCGACTTTTCAGAATTTCATGTCTTTTAGCGTAAAATTTGATGTCTTTTTGCAAAAAAAGTGAAAAAACGGAGTTCCCAACGTTTCAAGAGAGCCGGAGTCCGAACGATTCGGGGAGATAGGTTGAGTTTAAGGTTTAATCCTTATTTTCCGTGGACTCACCCCCCCGGCGGTTCGGTCTTTCTTTGGATTCGATTTTTAACGGTCCGAGGCGCACCCCCGGCGGTTCGGTCTTTCGTCGCATTCGATTTTTGACGGTCCAAGGCGCGTC
>CAYTLK010000054.1:0-26043 GCA_964438515.1 uncultured Planctomycetaceae bacterium | reverse complement strand
TTATGTATTTTTACCTGGGTCGATCGCAAACTGAATCTTTTCGAAACCACTGCGCCGCGCAAAATCGTAAAGCTGTATGACGCTTTCAATCGGGACATTCGGATCCACATCCAAAATCAGCGGCACGGCGGGACAGTCCTCCGCAAGCGTTCGAAGCAGCGCGTTCAGCTGCGAAAATGTTTCAATTCGGTTTCCGTAAATCTCCCACCACGCCTGCGTGTCGTAGTGAATCAGAACAACCACCTCCTCGAAATCCTGAATTTCCGGCGGCAGCGTCACCGGTTCCGTACTTTCCGACGGTCCATTCCCCACAAACGCCTGAATCGGTGTGGGAAGCAGCTGTTCCGGAAGCTGAAACGACGACGTACAGATGAAAAAAATCAGAAGCTGAAAAATCACGTCGATCATCGGCGTCATTTGAAGCTCCATCGAATTTCCTTCGGAATAAACGTTGCGGTATTTCATTTCTCATTCCTGAATGACGGCAAACTGCACGTCGTAAATTCCCGACTCTGCCGCCGCGAGCAACAGAGGTTCCACCTCCGAATACGGAACCTGACGTCCCGCACGAATCCGCAGCTGAAACGCATCTTTCGCGCTCTCGTGTTCCCGTCGAAACCGCTCGCGCAGCTCCGACTCCGTAATGATTTTTGTTCCGATATACATTTTTCCTGATTCCGGGATGGAAATCGTCAGACGATTCGCGTCATCCTGTTTGATTTCATTGGCGTCCTGCGCTTTCGGAAGTTCCACTTCGACCGCATTTTCCTGATTCGTGAAGTGACTCGCGACGAGGAAAAAAATGATGAGTAAAAACACCACATCAATCATCGGCGTCATATTAATTCCCGCAGAATGCGTTTTCCGGACCGGAACTTTCATGTTTCAGCCCCCGCAGACGTTTTCGAAGCCGTATTCCGCGGCTGTTGCGGAACATTGCGCGAGTTCGGAGCGTTTCCAACGGACATTCGGCGGCGATAGCGTTTCAGAGGAAGAAAAATCGTCTGAACCTGCATCGTAAGTTCGGCCATAAATTGGTCGATTCGGTTCCTGAAAAACGCGAAAATACCGATACATGGAATCGCAACCACCAGTCCTTCCACCGTCGTGACGAGTGCCTGATAAATTCCGCGCGCGAGTTCCGGCCCCTGTGCCGATCCCTGCGTCATCGCGATTTGCTGAAAAGCCGTAATCATTCCAAGGACGGTCCCCAAAAGACCCAACATCGGTGCAATGTTTCCAATGACGGAAAGAATCTCGATTTTACGAAACATGCGCGACGCCTGTTCCGCAATCGCGTCTTCAAGCGTCTTTTCGATGTCGTCCCAGTCGCCGTCATTTTCCAGCAGTCCGAGACTCACGACCGTCGAAAGGGGCGACGGATTCGCGATACACATTGCATTCGCACTCTGCAACTGTCCGTTTGCAAGAAGTTCACGCAAGTCCGATGCGAGTTTTTCCGGCAAAATTTTCTCTCGGCGCAGATCCAGAAAGTACTTGACCGCAAAGGCCGCAGCCGTTACAGAAAGCAAACAAATAACAAGACCGACGAGTCCGCCGGACGCAATGATTTCAAACATATTTTGAATTCCTATGCTGGTTCCACAATGAAATTCAGTTTTCACAAAGACTGTAAGAGCCGTGGTGCGCAGCTCCAACGACAGACGGGAAAACTGAATTTCAAAATAGTGTTAGTATAAACCGGCTTTCCCGGTAAAATGAGTCGAACTGAAAACGTTTGTGTTCGTTAAATTGGGGGAATTACGGCGTCTGAAACGCTTTCGCTTCTTCTTCGTGCCCGCCGAGCTGAAGCGCCTTTTGAGCCTGTTTTCGAGCTTCCTCCGCCAAAATGGGATTCTGGTCGTATACGAGTGCCGTCTTCAAAAACGCAAGCGCCGCCGCATCGTATTTCTGAAGCCGAAAGTACGCCTGACCGAGAATGAACGTCGGTCCGCCGCGCAGCTCCGGAGGAAATTCTTCGATTCGATCACGCCACCGTTCCGCCTTTTCGGGAGTCACACTCACAAGTTCGAGCCGCCACGTTTGAGCTTCCGCCATTTGCGCCGCACGCGCGTCGCGGTGCGTCGAAAACGTCTTCAAACGCTGTGGAACTTCTTTTGCTTTCGGCGAAAACAGGAGGTAGCTCCCGCACAAAATCACCTGCGCCGGGGCCGCATTCGAACGGGAACGCAAAAGTTTCAGCGCCGTTTCCTCCGTCGGAACCTCACCCGGAAGCGTCTGCCACGCAAGCGGAATACACGAAAACGTTTCATCCGTCATTTCAGGTTCCAATTCGTTTAACGCACAAAAATCCGTAATCGCCTGCGGCCAAAAACCGAGGGCCGTCTCGCAACGGATGATTCGTGCGGAAAGCTCCACTTCCATCCAGCGTCGGTCACACGTTTGAAGCGCCTGTTTGTAGTGTTTCAATGCATCGCGATAGTTTTTCTGCTGAAAATGCTGGTCGCCCAGCTGCTGCTCGTCCGATTTTCGGTAGTGAATCTGCGCCACGCTGCGGGCGGAAATGGTTTTGGAACCTTCTGTCGTTTCCAGCACAAGTCCCTTGCGGTCAAACGACTGAATCACCCCCACGTAACGCATGAACCCCCGTTCGTCGTCACGATTTCGCACCTCCACCACCTCCCGCCCGCGCGGAATATCTACCGTTTCGTCTGCTGTGACGTTTTGAAAAAGTGAAAGCAGAATCACAGAAAAAAGGAACGGAATATTTCGGATTTGAAGCACTTTACTCACCACGCGTCCTTGTTCTTTTTAGGTTGTTTATTCTACTCATTTTTCCCATTCTCGCTATTTATCCAGCCGATTGACGTCGATGTACATATACTGTCCCCCGTTCTGCTGCGCAAGCTGTGCAAGCCAGTTCGAGGCGTTCGGATTGGGACCGTTTCCAAACTGAATCGCATTGATTTGCGTTTTTACCGCATTTTTCCGAATTCGTTCGAGGTCGGAAGCCGTCAGCGTCGTTTCGTTTTCATCCGCATCCGTCAGAAAAAAAATGACGTCCGGATGCCGTAGAAGCGCGTGCGAGAGCGCCGTTTTGTGGTCCGTTCCGCCTTCCGGCGCAATATCCGTCAAAAATCGCTCGGCACTCGCCACATTTTCCTTCGTCGCGAAAAGCATCCGATCGTTTTCAAACTGCAAAAGCGTCTCTTCCAGCCCGTTATAAAAAAGGATCTGAAACTGCTGATTCGGCTGAAGCATCCTCAAACTGCGCCGCAGCTCGTTTTTTGCCGCACTCATCGACGTTCTGGAAGTCCCCGACGGGTGAAATCCCATACTTTCGGAACGGTCAAAAACAAAAATGAACGTATTTCCTTCGCCGCTCGTCCCAAAGCAGGAAATTTTACCTTTCCCAAACCCCTCAAACGTCCCAGACCCCAAACCCGGAACGTCTCCCAAACCATCCGAAACGCGGTCGAGGCCCGTGCTTCCGTCCCCTTCCGACGGCGCAAGCCCCGGCGCTCGGCTTCCAACGTCTGGAATATTCGGACTCTCCGCGACTGCGATTGCAGAAGAAAGAGCCGCGATTGTTTCCGATTCGGTTTTTTGGGAAGTATCTTCGTTTGCGCTTTCGTCTCCGCGGCTTTCGGAATCCTCTTCCATTGCATCTTCGGCCGACTCATACAGCGTTTTTTGATTTTTATCCATTTTTCTGAACGCAATCCCCACATTTGCGGTCGGTTCCTCCGAAACCCCCGGCGCCGGCGGCGTAATTTGCGTAATTGTAAACATCAGAATCACAAACACGATTCCATGAAAAAGCAGCGAAATAATCCACGAAGAGAAAAACTCCCGCTTTTCGTTTCTTTGCAATATTAAACTCTGCGATTCATTCAGGTTTTCGTTCATAAAATCGTCCAGCGATAAAAAAGTATCGATAAGGATTTACTAAAACAACATTGAAGCATGATTTGGATTTTTTAAATGGAATGAGTATGGAACTCCCATATATTATTAGAATAATGAAAATCGCGCGGCGTGTCAACGGGAATCAACGAGAATATTTCAGAAATTTTGTCTTTTTCACCGTCTCGTGTGGTGTTCAAACGCTAAAAATGTGCTATAATAAACAAAACTCCCACGTTTCACGTCCGCGGCTCCCTGCGGGTCGTATCGTTCAGAGAAATTAGGGAAGAAAAATGAATATAAAAATAGGAAAGAAGGGTAAAATGAGTAAGTATCGTGGAATCATTTTTGATTTGGACGGCACACTGCTGAACTCGCTCGACGACATTGCGGATGCCGCCAATGAGGCGCTGCGTCAAATGGGATTTCCGCTCCATTCGGTAGAAAATTATCGATACTATGTCGGCGATGGAGTGAAATTGCTCATCAAACGCATTCTTCCCGAAGCGTTGCGAACGGATGAATCGATTTTTGACGAGTGTCTGAAACGCTATTCCGACCTTTATATGCAAGGTTGGGACCGTAAAACACGTCCTTATGCGGGCATTCCGGAACTCTTGGACGCGATTGATCGTTTTGGATTAAAAAAGGCGGTTTTTTCGAACAAACCCGCTCCGTGTACCGAACGGTGCGTCGCGACGCTGCTTTCCCAGTGGACGTTCGATGAAGTCGTGGGGCAAAAAGACGGTGTGATTCCCAAAAAACCCGACCCGACCGGCGGATTGTACATTATGAATCAGTGGGGGATGAAGCCCGATGAGATTTTGTACTGCGGCGACACGAAAACCGACATGATGACGGCCCGAAACGCTGGGTTTTACGCAGTCGGCGTTACGTGGGGCTTCCGAGATGAAAAAGAATTGCACGAAAATCACGCACAGTATATTGTACATAAACCTATGGAAATTGCGGAACTGTTTCGATAGATTTTACGTTGTTACGTGAATTTCACTTGAAAATTCAGATTTAATACCGAATTTTCAAGTGAAATCAGTAAGTATTACGTTCTGTTGAGGAATTCTGCGGGCGCGACGCCCGCGCTCCCAGGACTTCCAGGACTCCCAGGGTTCACCCCGGCGGCCAGCCGAAGGGACGTCCGCCCAAAAGATGAAAATGAAGGTGCGGAACCGTCTGTCCCGCCATCAGGCCGTTATTTGCAACGACACGAAAACCCTCCATAAGTCCTTCGTCCTTTGCGAGTTTTTGAATCACAAGGAAAATGTGACCTACGAGCGCCTGATCTTCCGGCTCCAGCGAGTCGATCGCCCGAATTTCTTTTTTCGGAATCACCAGAATATGCGTCGGCGCCTGCGGCGAAATGTCGCGAAATGCGAGACACTGTTCGTCCTCGTACACGATATTTGCCGGTATTTCTTTATCGATAATTTTTTTGAATATCGTCATAAAAAACCTCTTATTGTTTCTACAAACGGATGAAAATGAATCCACATTCCTATTATACTTCATTCCTCCGAAAAAATCAAGAGGCTGTTTTTTCTTGGGGTGTATATTCCAATATTTTCAGTTTGTGATAAAATAAAGACATTAAATCCTGTATCATCCCACTTTTTTCAGAAAAAGGAACAAAATATGCAATCTCAATTTTCAGAAGAATCTCTCGCAAAAATGCACACTTGCGGCGCGATTGCGGTCCTCGTGATTGATGACGCCGCCAATGCGGTTCCTGCGGCAAAAGCACTTCTTGACGGCGGAATTTCCGCGATGGAACTGACGCTGCGCACCCCTGCCGCTCTCGAAGCGCTCGCAAATATTCGTCGTGAAATTCCCGAAATGTTTGCAGGGGTCGGAACGATTTTGACGGCAGAACAGGCGAAACAGGCGGCAGAAGCCAAAGCGGATTTCGGTGTGGCGCCGGGACTCAATGAAGAGGTTGTGCGGGCTGCGCAGGTTGCGGGACTTCCATTTGCGCCGGGAATCATGACGCCGAGCGAGATCGAAAAAGGCGTGGCGCTCGGATGCCGCGAACTGAAACTGTTTCCGGCCGAGCCGTGCGGAGGAATGAAGTACATTAAAAGTGTGGCGGCGCCGTACAATCATCTCGGGCTGCGATATTTGCCGCTGGGAGGTCTTTCCCTCGAAAATATGGATGCGTACGTGGAGAGTCCGCTGATTTTGGCGCTGGGCGGGTCGTGGATTGCGAAACGTGATTTGATTCAGAAACAGGATTGGGCCGCCATCACTGCAAACGCCCGCGCGGCACGCGAAAGAATCGACGCCATTCGTTCAAAATAGAAGGAACTTTTATCCCCGACGCATTTGAATTCTTAGGCGGAATGGAAAAAATGCGCTACTCCCTTCCAATTCCCGTTTTTTAAGAGGGGAATTCGACGCGAACAGCGCATTTAGTGTACGATAAACAAAGCTTTGCGGAATGCGGAAGCTGTTTTCTTTAGGGATTCGTATTCGAATTATTATTGAGGCTGATTCCCGGATTTTCCGTCGCTTGCTGACTCGTAATCATCTCGGTTCCTTCCACCACGTTGCGGCCTTCTTTCGAAATCATGAAATCGTAAATCGTCATAAGTGACGGCGACAGAAGCAGAATCAACGCTCCCGGCGCAAAACAGAACATGAGCGGAAAAACGAGCTTCGTCGGCGTTTTGTTCGCCTGCGCCATTGCGTGATGACGCCGCATCGCCCGAAGATGGTCCGCCTGTTCATTCAGCGAGCCGGTCATTTGGTTTCCGAGGCGCGCACCGCGAAGCAGGAGGTAGCTGAATTGCCGCATTTCAGGAATATTTACACGTTCAATGAGGTCGGCACAGGCTTGTTCGAGCGATCCAACATCAATTTGACGCCGTAAAATTCGCAGTTCCCGCGTCAGTTCCGGGTATTCGTTCAACTGGTCGGAAATATGTTCGAGACTTTCGCTCATCGTCATTCCGCCGCTTGCGCACATTCCGAACATATCCATCGTGTCGGCAATTCCTGCACGAATTTGCTGAATACGATGTTTTCGGACCCAGTAAACGTACAAACGGGGAAAAACGGAGAGCGTTGCGCCGACGAAAAGCCCCAAGCACGCATAATGAACCATGAAATCCGGGAAAAGGATGCCGAGATACACGCCAAAAAACAGCGGGAGGAGGAACAGAACAAGACGCATCGCGTAAATGGAGTTACGTGCGCTGAAACTGTAAAAACCCGCCTGACGAAGCAGGAGGCGGAAGTCTTTGTTTTCCTTTTCACCTTCAGGAATCAGGTTTGCAAGGCCGGGGGTCAAGCCGCCGAAAAGTCCGTAATCATCCAGAAATTCCTCGTCGTTTCCGGATGAGGCGGGTTTCCGCATGAAAATATAAAAAAGAAGGAAGAAAACGAGGGTCGTTCCCACTCCGACTCCGATCATGAGGTACAAAACCGTATTGTCGGCAGACGCCCCAGGGACTTGTGACAAAAGGAAATTGGGAATAAATGTCATCGTCATGGTTCAACCTTTAGTTATCGTGCATTATTCTTTTTAAAAAATACTGCTTTTTCAATTTCTGTTTCAACTACTGTTTTAATCGCGGTTTTAAGGGGGTTCGAACGTTTCTGGAAGCCGTTTAATAACGCACTTTCATGATGTTCCACGCCCAGAATCCGCCTACGAGGAAAAGTCCCAGCGTGATTCCGAGCAGCATCGGACCGTAGGGATTCATAATGAATTTGTACAGGTACGTCACGTCCAGCCCGCTCAGGATGAGCATCGCCAGAGCCGTCACGATGACCAGTCCGCCGATCGACATTCGACTTCCGGCAGAGATTGCGGTCAAATGACCCTGAAATTCCGCGCGGTCACGAGCCGAACGTGCAAGACGCTCGGCCAAAAGCGCGAGATTACCGCCTGTACTTCGATGCACAAGGACGGCTGTCGTGAAAATACGGAACTCTGGAATGGGGATGCGGCGCGCCATGCGTTCCATGACGAGCTGTGGCGTCTGTCCCATCGAAAGCTGTCGATTTGCGTACTGAAATTCAGCTTTAAGCGGTTCCTCTATTTGTTCGGACGTCATTTCGATGGCGGATTCGAGATTCATCCCGCTGCGAATCGCGTCGCCGACGGCCTCAAGAGTTTCGGGGAGGTGACGCCGCATGCTTCCAATTCGCCATGAACGTCGGAACATCCAGTAACAAAGAGGAAGAACCACGCAAACCAAACCGGTTCCAATCGCCAAAGGAATATTGTCGGAAACAACAAATACGAGTCCTCCCGTTGCAAGGAAAGCCGCAAGCATAATGAGCGCAGCAGTTCCAGGGAGGAGTTTCGAATTGCTTTCTTCAAGGATCGCAGAAAACCAGCGGTCGAACGTGTTTCGATTGTCCGTCGTCGTCAGTTTGGAAACCGTTTCGAGTTCCGCGAGTTCAACATCCCGCTTTTTCTCTTCTTCTACCGTCAGTTTTCGACGAAAAGCGCGCATTAACGTCCAGAAACCAACCGCGATGCTCATGATCGCTAAAAACACAAGCAGCGGCAGAACTTCGGGAGGAAGCGCTCTCATTAAGTGGTCAAAAACACGAAGATTTGCATTCATCATCAGGTCTCCGTGAGTTAAAATTCGCGAGCTTCAAACAGGTCGGCAGGAATCGGAACGCCCTGTTCCTCAAGACGAGTGAGGAACTGCGGTTTGTTTCCCGTAGCGTAATATTTCCCGACGGCGCGTCCCGAGAGGTCCGCCCCATGCTGTTTGAAGTAGAAAAGTTCATTCATTTTGTATCTTTCGCCTTCGAAACCGATGATTTCCGAGACGTTCATCACACGCCGCACACCGCCTCGCAGACGCGAGAGCTGAACCACGAGCGTAATGGCGGAACTGATGTAACGACGAATCACCGAGACGGGAATTTCGAGACCCGTCATACTCACCATCACTTCAAGACGGGAGAGGGAATCCAGTACACCGTTTGCGTGAATCGTTGTGAGCGATCCTTCGTGACCGGTATTCATCGCCTGAAGCATGTCGAGCGCTTCCGGACCGCGGACCTCGCCGAGAATAATTCGGTCAGGGCGCATACGCAGGGAGTTGCGCACCAAGTCGCGCAGCGTCACGGCTCCCAGCCCTTCGTTGTTCGGCATTCGAGATTCCAGTGAAACGACGTGCTTCCGCTGAAGTTTCAACTCGGCTGAATCTTCAATCGTTACAATACGTTCACCTGCGGGAATGAATTTTGAAACACAGTTCAAAAGCGTCGTTTTTCCGGAACCGGTTCCGCCGCTGATCATGATGTTGATTTTTCCTTCGACCGCTGCTTTGATGAGTTTCACAATGGGCTGCGGTACGGACCCGAACGCAATCAGATCCTCAATCGCAAGCGGCGTGTTTCCGAAACGACGAATTGAAAGAATCGGTCCCGCAATCGCCAGCGGACGAATAATCGCGTTTACTCGGCTTCCGTCGGACAGACGCGCGTCGACCATCGGCGTTTGTTCGTCCACACGACGTCCCACTTTCGCCACAACGCGCTGAATAATTTGAATCAAGTGCGTTTCATCCGCAAACTTTACGTTCGTCGAATGCAGAATACCGCCTTTTTCGATGTACACCTCTTCCGGCCCGTTCACCAGAATATCGGTGATTTCGGGGTCCTGCATAAAGCATTCAAGCGGGCCGAGACCGAAAGATTCCGCCACAAGTTCTCGGACGAGACGCTCGTGATCAATACTTTTGTACTCGTCTTTCTTAGCGTTCAGAACTTTTTGCGCAATTCGCTGAATGTGCGCGATGAGCTGCTCGTCGTTCATGTCGCTCACGCGGCCGAGGTCCATCGCGTTCAATATTTCACGATGAATCGTCGTTTTGGCGCGCTGAAACTCCACTTCCTGACGCGAAAGCTCCTCATTGGCGGCGTCTGCGTTGGAACCGAATCCTGCAGCCGATTTCAACGTCGGCTCGTACACCCCCGTATTGAGTTTTGCACCGTTTTGAAAATGCGTGGAATTATCGAAAACCATCGTTTTCTCGAAATCCATTGGGGAATCTGCTCGGGGCGTTTTGTCGTTACTCATGTCGAAACCTGAAGGTTAATGAAGTGAAACCTCAAAAAAGGCGAATTTTTTGGACTTATGATTTACGTACAGCGATTGTATGATTGTTTTTTGTTTATTGATACGTTTTTGTGTATCCCGTGATGACGCCGTTTGTATCAAACGTCACACTGTAATATTGTGTGAAACTTTTCGGTTCTGCACTGGTTCCTTCTACGTCCTGAATCTTTTCGGTCGAAAAAACGTTCCGAAAAACACCGAGAACGCGCGGCTGGCTGAATGCGAGGACGGCGGTTGTGTCGGTCGGAGTACCGGAAATCGAAACCGTAATATTCTTATTGCGCGACTGCTGTGCGGTATTCGCGTTCAAAACTTTTTGAAGTTTTGAGTCCGAAACAATCGCATTATTTACAATCGTCGCGGTTGTAACATTTTTAGCCGCATGAAGCGCCGAACGAGCCGCACACTCGAGTTCGAGGTTTTGAATCGTTAAATACTGATAGCTCCATAGAACTGCCGCGACCGTTAAAATTAGAATAAGGCATAAAATCAATCCAAGCGTCATGAATCCAGAGCGCGCCCGTCGTCGGTTTTTCGCGAAAGGTTTCCGAAGACTCATCGCGTCGAAAAGCGTTTCGTTCCGTGTTTTCAAGGGGTTTTGCGAATTCATGATCGTCCTGGTTTTCTGTTCCTGTCGTTCCGTTTTCCTGATTCGGGAATGTATCTTATGGAATGTATCGGTTTTTCATGCCATTCTGTTTATTGATTTTTTGTCTTTTTTGCAGATTTTCATACAGATACTTGTTTCGTATTGTGTTTTTAGAATTTCCTTTTATTAATTTTGCCAGTTTTTTTGATTTTAGCGAATAAGACTGAATAAGAGACGAAAAACTGCCGAAAATTGATATACGGACTGTCTTGCGGCAGACGCATGAAAAACGAAAGACCGCCATGAATGATTTTAGAATAAAAAACAAAACAAATCGTGTAACAAGGGTTCCGCACCGTTCCCGTCGGGGAGTGTATGTGCTGGAACTTGTGCTGATTTTGCCGATTATACTGCTGGTGCTGATGATTCTGTATCAAGTTTCCATCATGATGACGACGTATCAGGCGCTGCGTACGACGACGTTTAACGCCTCTATGGCCTTTTCGAAGGCCGACACGAGCTACATTAAGACGAACGTTGAAAACGCGATTTCCACATCCATCGCGAATTACTATTTCGGCTCTCCGACGGCCGTCACCTGCGCGACTTCGAGCACCGGAACTTCCGGCTGGACGACGGACGCAGCCAGCACGGCTTACGTCGTGAAATATCGGCTTTTGACCTCGGCCGACGACGGCGCAAGCTGGACGTATTACGACCCGACTGCGGCGACTCCTGCTGAGATTCCTTTCGGCAGATTTATTGCGGTGGAACTGAAACTCGAGAATGCGGACGACGCCTTTCCGGGATACTGGATTCTTGCGCATTTTATCGGCGTCGATGCGGTAAAAAGCGAGACGATGGTTCTTTCTCAGGTTACAACAAAAGGCAGAGTCTTGAAATAAAAATCATGGAAAATCAAAAATTAAACAACATCGTGAAGTGTGTTTCAACCTTTTTTTGTCGTTCGAAACGTTGTTCGAAACGTCATCCGAAGTGCGTTTCGAAACGCCGCGGCGCGCTGACGATGGAAATGATTTTGATTTTTCCGATTTTAATGCTTCTTTTTTTCCTGTTTTATCAGGTTTCGGTGATGCTTTTGACGTATCACTCGCTTCAAACGACCGCTTCGCACGCTGCCGCCGCCTCCTCGACCGCTTCGACACTCGACGAAATTACGGAAGTCGTGAAACGCGGAACGACCCACTGGTATTATGAACCCGCTGCGGCTCTGACTCCATGTACGGATGCAACCGCTTGGAACGCGACAGATACGAATAGTGTACGTTTTCGCGTTTTAGGTAAAAGTGCTCTTACCGACACCCAGTGGATGTATATTTCGACCGCAACCCCCCTCACGAATTACGCGGAAATCATGGTTGAGGTGAAACTCCCCAACATTGGAAAATCATACCAATGGTTCTGGCTGCTTCCGCAGTTTAAGGGCGTTGAGGACGTTCCGACGGGCAAAGATTCATTCGTCGTTTCTGCGCTGGGAATTCGGGAATAATCATCGAAACGAAAATCAATAAAAAAAAGAATAAACGTTCTCGTATGTAAAACGTTTTCATTCTAAGAAAAAACCCCTCCAAAAAGAGGGGTTTTTGCGTGAAAGAAAGAGAGCGTTTTGCACACTCTGCTTTAATTTCATAATACTATCGAGCGAGGAATTCGACCACGAGTTCAATCTCGACCGGCAGCGAGAAGTCGGCGGCCATCGGCATGCTGGTGACGGTGATCGTCAGCGATTCCGCATCGACAATCAGCCACGCACTTGCGGAAACGGTGGACATTTCAGCAAAAATTCCCTTGTACATTTCGCGCAGTTTCTCGTTTTTGCAGACGGTGATGACGTCGCCGGGACGAACGGCAAAAGACGCACTGGTCGTCGGAACACCATTGACGAGGAAATGACGATGAGCAACGCCCTGACGAGCCTGCGGACGCGTTTTGCAAAGACCCGCGCGGCGAATCACATTGTCGAGGCGGCGTTCGCACAGGACCTGAAGGTTTTCTCCCGTGTTTCCCTGCTGACGTTTTGCAGTCTCATAGAGTTTACGAAGCTGGCGTTCGCTGATTCCATAAGCATATTTGATTTTCTGTTTTTCAGCCAAAGACTGACCGTACACGGACTTACGACCGCGGGGGCGCGCCATACCGGGGCCGACCGGACGTTTTTTGGTGGCACGCAGAGCGCCGGCGCTCTCGAAAATACCAATGACGTTACTTTTGTCTTCATCATTGCTTTTCACAACGAAACGACGGTTGATGCGCGCTTTAGGTCCAACGTAATGAGCCATGGAAAAATACCTTTCGTAAACAAAATATGTTTTCTGTGTTCCATAAACCCGCAAAACGAGTGAGAATCGCGAGCCGCCACCCCTTTGCCGTGACGTGGCGAAGGTGGAGAAACGACCAAGGTTTCTATATACCGGTGGTTAATTATGGAAGATATAATTATAACAGATTCTTCCTGGGTGTCAAGGGAGGGGGAGAAAAAGTGAAAAGAAACTTGAACATGAGTTCTTTTTGAATTTTCCTTAAAATTTTAGACCGAAAATTTCCCTTTTTTCGATCTGGAAACTCCCAAAACAGGAACATCCCCCCTTGGAAGCGTCTTAAATTGTGGTATAATATTGGAAATTTTTTATGCAGGTTCCGATCTGCAAGGAGTTCCTGTTTTTTTGCCCGATTCACGTTCGATGGATGATGTGCGGCAGCAACTGTCCGAAACGGGAATTTTGAGCATAAAAAGAGACAAAATTTCGTATGAAAATCATTGAATTCCTCTGGATTCTTGTTTTTTGCGAGACTTTGTGTGATTTTGCGTAATCGTACGTTTTTGCGCACGGTTCACCGTCCACTGTTCCTCATCCTTACGAATTTTCCCATAGGGAGCTTTTCCAATGATTCGTCCCACTCTCCAAGAGGTGAAAAAACTGGCGCCGGATTTTCGCTGCATTCCAGTTTGCCGCGAAATTTACTCAGATACGAAAACGCCGATTGAGGTTTTGAAGATTTTGAAAACCGTCAGTCGGCATTGTTTTATTCTTGAGAGTCTCGAAAGTCCCAGAAATTGGGGACGTTACACCTTTTTGGGATTTGATCCCACTCTTGAAATCACCTGTACGAACGGCCAAATGAAAATCACGACCGGCACAACGGTGACGTTTGAAACGAAACATCCGCGCGAAACGATTGAAAAAATCCTGAATGAAAATAAAAGTCCGAAAATCGAAGGTTTGCCGCCGTTCACGGGCGGACTGGTAGGATATTTTTCGTACGATTATATAAAATACAGCGAGCCGACGCTGAATCTGGACGCAGAAGATGCGGAAGGGTTCCAGGACGTCGATCTCATGCTGTTCGACAAAGTAATTGCGTTCGATAATCTGAAACAGAAAATTTACCTCATCACGAATTTGCACACGGACGACGACCTCGAGACGGCGTACCGTCACGCGGAGATGGAACTTGAAAATCTTGTAAATCTCGTAAAACACGGGGTCAGCAAAGAGTTTCCGCCTGCAAAACTGAAGTCAGAATTTCGCCCGTTATTCAATAAGGAAGAATACTGCGCGATTGTGGAGCGTGCGAGACATTATATCTATGAGGGGGATATTTTTCAGGTCGTGCTTTCGAATCGTATGGAGGCGGATTTTGAGGGGAGTCTTCTGAATGCGTACCGCGTGTTTCGCACGACGAATCCGTCGCCGTATATGTTCTATTTCAGCAGCGACTCGGCAGAAATTACGGGTGCGTCTCCTGAAACGCTCGTACGTCTGACGGACGGAACGCTTTACACGTTTCCGCTTGCGGGTTCACGGCCTCGCGGAAAGACGCCGGCGGAGGACGAAGCGCTCGAAAAGGAGCTTTTGGCCGATGCAAAAGAATGTTCCGAGCACAACATGCTGGTGGATTTGGGACGCAACGATTTAGGGAAAATCAGCGAGTTTGGTTCCGTCGAAGTGGAACGTTATATGGACGTTTTACGATTTTCGCACATTATGCATATTGGTTCGACGGTTCGCGGAACGATTCGGAAAGACAAAACGGCGCTCGACGCGATTGATGCGGTTCTTCCGGCCGGCACACTTTCCGGTGCTCCGAAAATTCGTGCGTGTGAAATCATCAACGAGCTTGAAAACAACAAACGCGGTATTTACGGCGGCGCGATTGGGTACATTGATTTTACCGGAAATCTCGACGTCTGCATTGCGATTCGTCTTGTTTTTCGCAAGAACGGCAAAATTTTCATTCGTTCCGGTGCGGGAATCGTCGCGGACAGCGTGCCCGAGCGGGAATTCCAGGAATGCATCAACAAGGCGCAGGCCGTTGTGAATGCGATTCAGTTTTCTACTCAAGAAATCGAATAGGACTTTTCCCATGATTTTGCTTATCGACAATTACGACAGTTTTTCCTTCAATCTTTACCAGCTGATTGGTTCGATTCAGCCCGACATTCAGGTGGTTCGCAACGACGAACTGTCGATTTCGGAGATTGAGGCGCTTTCCCCTTCCGCCGTCATTTTGTCGCCGGGGCCTGGAAAACCGTGCGATGCGGGCGTTTGCGAGGATGCGGTGCGTTATTTTACGGGAAAAATTCCGATTTTCGGCGTCTGTCTCGGTCATCAGGCCATTTGCGAGACGTTCGGAGCGACCGTCACGTACGCAAAAGAATTAATGCACGGAAAACAGTCCGTCTGTCAGATAGATACTTCGAGCCGTATTTTCGAGGGACTTCCTGAAAAAATGCCTGTGGCGCGCTACCACTCGCTTGCAGCGGTGGAATCGACGATTCCCGAAGAGCTGCAGGTGATTGCGCGCACGGACGACGGCGAGGTGATGGCCGTTCAGCACCAAAAATTCCCTGTTTTTGGGCTGCAGTTCCATCCAGAATCCATTTTAACGCCAAACGGAAAAAAAATCATGGAAAATTTCCTGTCTTTTTGCGCATTGAAATAAGAAAAACGTCCACTTTCCAAATTTTGTGATTTATCCTTTTACGAATTCAAAGGACCCGAACGATGAGTACATCTCTTACTGCCCGACGCGCGATTCAGGAAATGATCGCTGGGCGGGATCTCGACCGAGAAACGACCCGAACTGTGATGAATGAAATCATGACTGGGTATGTGAACGAAATTCAAATTTCTGCTTTTCTGGCGACACTTGCGATGAAAGGCGAGACGATCGAGGAAATTACGGCCCTTGCGGAGGTGACGCGCGAACACGCTCGGAAATTTTCACCGACATTTGACGTGATGGACATCGTGGGAACCGGAGGAGACGGACGCGGAACCATCAATATTTCGACGACTGCCTGTTTGGTTGTTGCCGCCGGCGGCGTCCCCATCGCAAAACATGGGAATCGGGCTGTTTCGAGTAAAAGCGGAGCGGCAGACCTCCTTGAAAAGCTCGGCGTGAATATTAATGTGCCGCCTCACATTTCGCTTGAGTGGCTGAAACATTATCATTTTTGCTTCCTTTTTGCGCAAAACTATCATCCAGCGAGTAAAGCGGATGCGGCGGTTAGACGCGTTCTTGGAATGCGTACAGTTTTCAATATCCTTGGCCCTCTTGCAAATCCTGCAAACGCCAATCGTGAATTGATGGGCGTTTACAGCGAAAAACTCGTCGAACCGTTGGCGCAGGTGCTGAAAAATCTGGGCGTTAAGCGCGGAATGACGGTTTTTGGTTTTGACGGTCTGGATGAAGCGACGATTACGGATAAAACCAAAATATGTGAGGTTCATGAAGACGGAACCTTCGAAACCCGCATCATTCAGCCGGAAGATTTTGGAATTCCGCGAGCGTCTTTGAAGGATTTAGAGGGCGGCGATGCGGAGACGAATGCGCGTATTACGCGGGCGATTCTTTCGGGAAAAGAAACGGGTCCGAAGCGGGATGTGGTCGCGTTGAATGCCGGTTTAGCGCTTTATTTATCGGGAAAAGTAAGCACGATTGCGGATGGTGTTGCACTTGCATTTTCCATCATCGCAGACGGTTCCGCCGAAAAACTGCTTTCCGAAATGGTTCACGAAACCCACAAATTTGAGTCGAATTATGATTTTGTTTGAAATTGCGAAAAAACGTCGGGAACGGATTGAAGCTTTGAAATCCGCAAAACCTTTGGAGTGTGTGCGTGCAACGGCGCTTCAGCTCGCGGAAGATGAGGCGCGCGCCGGGTTTGACGGGGCGGTTTGCACCGCTTTTTCACCAGAAAACGCTTGGAATCCCGCAGAATTTGCGTTCGAAAAAGCACTCAGAGCGCCGGACGTCTCGTTCATTTGCGAAATTAAGAAAGCGTCTCCGTCAAAAGGTGTGATTGCGCCCGATTTTCCATATTTGCGGATTGCGCAGGATTACGAATTGGCGGGAGCCAGCGCCATTTCGTGCCTCACCGAGCCGGATTGGTTTCAGGGGTGTGACGAGTATTTGCAGGAAATTGCGGCTTCGGTTCGAATTCCGGTCCTTCGGAAAGATTTTACGATCGACGAGTACCAGATTTACGAGGCGAAAACGCTCGGCGCGTCGGCCGTCCTGCTGATTGGTGCGCTGCTGGACGAGGAAACGATTCGGAAATTCCTCCAGATTGCGCATTCCCTGCGTCTTTCGGCACTCGTCGAGGCGCACGACGAGGCGGAAGTTTCGAAGGCTTTGAATTCTGGTGCGAGAATCATCGGTGTGAATAATCGGGATTTGAAGACGTTTCAGGTCGATGTAACGACGAGTTTGCGTTTGAGAAAACTCGTTCCGGCGGATTGCGTTTTTGTTTCAGAAAGCGGAATTCAGACGACGGAACAGATCGCGGAATTGCGACAGAATCATGTGGATGCGGTGTTGATTGGTGAAACGTTTATGCGCAGTGAAAACAAGAAGGAAACGCTTCGAAAGCTCAAAGGGATTTCAAACGAAACATTAAAAAGTTTTTAAAAGGAGAGTCTGAGAGGGAAACAACATTCAAAATGTTTCCCTCTCACGACCGTTACGACATTACGGGCAGCGTGATTCTCCCGCAGGGTGAATCGCGCGTGAGACCGAAGCTGAAAACCAATTGAGTTTTGGTGATAGAATAATGAAGATTAAAATCTGCGGCCTGTCGCGCCTTTGCGACATTGATTACGTGAATGAAGCACGTCCCGACTTTTGCGGGTTCGTGTTTGCGCGCAGCCGCCGACAGATTTCCATCCAACAAGCAGAAAAGTTACGTGAAAATCTGGCTGATGAAATCATTCCAGTTGGCGTTTTTGTAAATGAACCCGTCGAAAACATCGTTTGGCTTCTGGAAAATGGAATCGTTCGCTGGCCCCAGCTCCATGGGGCTGAAGATGAAAATTACATAGCGGAGCTTCGTGCCCGCACCGATGGAAAGTTTCCCATCATTCGCGCGCTGAAAGTGAGTTCGGAAGAAGACATTCGGACGGCTCAGACTTCGGCAGCAGATTTTCTGCTGTTCGACCACGGCGCCGGAGGGACGGGGGAAACGTTCAATTGGAATTTTTTGCACAGCTTTTGTGAAAGAAAAGCGGACGAAAAAGAAGCAGAAAACGAACATTCAATCAAAATACAAAAACCATTTTTTCTCGCGGGGGGATTGAACCTTCAAAACCTCGAGGAAGCGCGTCAAATACCGGCGTTCGCGCTTGATTTAAGCAGCGGAGCGGAAACGGACGGCTTCAAAGATCGAGAAAAAGTGATAGAACTCGTCAGGAGAATTCATAATGACTGAACCACAAACACGCATCGGCACCCGTTACGGGATGTTCGGCGGACAATACATTCCTGAGACGCTGATGAACGAAATCATCCATCTTGAGGAAGAATATAATCGTTATAAAAATGACCCGGAATTCGTTGCGGAGCTGAATCGGCTACTGTGCGAGTACGCGGGGCGTCCGTCCCTCCTCTATTTTGCGGAGAAAATGACGAAAGACCTCGGCGGCGCCAAAATTTATTTGAAACGTGAAGATTTGAATCATACCGGCTCGCACAAAATTAATAATGTGCTGGGACAGTGTCTTTTAGCGAAAAAAATGGGAAAAACTCGCGTGATTGCGGAAACCGGCGCGGGTCAGCACGGTGTCGCAACCGCAACCGCAGCGGCTCTGCTGGGTCTCGAATGTGAAATTTTTATGGGAAAAGAAGACACGGTGCGTCAGGCGCTCAACGTCTATCGAATGGAACTCCTCGGCGCGAAAGTAAACGCTGTGACTTCCGGCACGATGACGCTCAAGGACGCTGTGAATGAAACGTTCCGCGATTGGACGTCCCGAATTTCCGACACGCATTACGTCCTTGGGTCCGTGATGGGGCCGCATCCGTTTCCGATGATTGTGCGCGATTTTCAAAGCGTGATTTCGAAAGAGGCGCGCGCCCAGATTCTCGAACGGGAGGGGAAACTTCCGTCTCTCGTGACCGCCTGCGTCGGCGGTGGAAGCAACGCGATGGGGATGTTTTACAACTTCATCAACGATACGGACGTAAAACTCGTCGGCTGTGAAGCGGCGGGACTCGGCGTCGATACGGACCGAACGGCTGCGTCGATTGCTCGCGGTCGGCTCGGAATCTTCCACGGAATGAAATCGATTTTCTGTCAGGACGAAAACGGTCAAATCGCGCCGGTTTATTCCATCTCCGCCGGTCTCGACTATCCGGGAATCGGTCCGGAACACGCGTTCCTTCACAGTTCCGGTCGGGCGCAATACGTCCCAATCACTGACGAAGAGGCGGTCTGCGCGTTCGAATATCTTGCGCGTACCGAAGGAATTATTTCCGCAATCGAGAGCGCTCACGCCGTGGCGTACGTTCAAAAAATCGCGGGAACGATGCGTAAAGACGAAATCATCATTTGCTGTCTCTCCGGACGCGGCGATAAAGATGTGGCGGCAATTGCACGCTATCGAGGAGGAAATATTCATGACTAAAATTGCAAAAGCGTTCGCGAACGGCCCAGCTTTCATTCCTTTCTTGACGGCTGGCGACCCCAATCTCGAAAAAACGGAAGAATTCATCCTCGAAATGGTGCGGGCGGGAGCCGACCTCATTGAAATCGGAATCCCGTTTTCCGATCCGATTGCGGAAGGAATTGTGATTCAGGAAGCGGACATTCGTGCGCTCGCCTCAGGAACCACGCCCGAAAAAATCTTTCAGATGGTTGAAAATCTGCGGAAAAAGACGGATATTCCGATGGTGTTTTTAACGTACGTAAATCCTGTGTTCAATTATGGTTACGACCGATTCTGCGCGCGCTGCGAGGAAGTTGGAATTGACGGACTCATTATACCGGATTTGCCGTTTGAAGAAAAAGGGGAGATTGCGGAAATCGCAAAGTCGCACAATGTCGATATCATTTCGCTCATTGCACCGACGTCGGAACAGCGCATCGCGACGATTGCGGCCTCCGCGACGGGGTACATTTACGTCGTTTCGTCACTCGGCGTGACGGGAATTCGTTCAGAAATCAAAACAGATCTTCCTGCGATACTTGAGGTGGTGAAGCGCACAACGGACGTTCCTGCTGCGGTTGGATTTGGGATCAACACGCCTGCTCAAGCTGCGGCGATTTCGTCTTTTGCGGAGGGTGTGATTGTGGGTTCTGCGATTGTGAAAATCATCGCGCAGCACGGCTCCGCCGCAGGTCCGGAAGTTTACAAATACGTAAAATCGATGAAAGATGCGTGTCGAAAGTAGCAAACGTATTTTGTTTTAACAGAAATTTAGGAGGGAAACGTTCGTTCACGATCGTTTCCCTCCGAATTCTTCCTATTTTACATCTTGTTCAACATCGTTCGGCTTTTTAGATTTCCATGCAGGATCCTTCAAAATCACCTCCGCACGTTCTTTCGGAGCCATCAGAACCAGAGGAGCCTTCGTCATTGTAACTTTTTCCGAAGTATAAATAATTTCATAATCTGAAACTATTTTGAGAAAATCGGATTCAAACACATCATCCAGAAGTACCAAAGGACGTTTTTCTCTTAAAAAGGCGGTCAATTTGTCATATTCCTCCGGATGATAAGTTTTAAGCTCTCGATCAAACGTAAAATACTTGGAGGGACACGTGGATTTCGGCAACAGGTACCACTGGGTGGGACTTTGTACCATTGCGGTCGCCTCCGAATCGGGGAATTTTTGTAAATACAGAGAGGAAGCCCAATAAATTGGCAGTAATTTTACGTCGTCATACTCCGAAGGATGAATCCCCATAAAAACTGGGGAGAAACGCATCGGTTCCTGTTGATACGCAACGGTCAGCCGATGGATTCCTTCCGGGACGCGCCAAATACCGATGGGTTTGAAAAATAGGAACGCCAAAACGACTAAGCAGGCCAACGTGGAGAGCCGATTGCATGATTTTCCAGTTGCACACCAGATTGCATAAACGACCAAACCAATTCCAATGGCGGCACCCCAGTAACAATGGACGAAACAGCAAACCGGATAGTACTGCATGCAGGAGCCGCACAAAACAAGTGCCATAAGCAACAGATGAGGTTTCACATTTTGCGTCTTTCCAATTTCACTTCCAGAAGCGGGGGTCTCGGCACATTCCTTACAAGGCAGAAACGCACGAAGTACGTACCCGCCGCCCGCGAGTGGAAACAGAATCCAAAAGGGTTCCATAATTGCAAAAGGAATTTTCTGGTTGACAATCAGGCAGTTGTAAATATGCGTTAATGTCCCCAGAAATCCCGGTTTTCCGCCAAAACCACGTACGTGAACGCGGATGGCATCTGATTTTGTCATGCAATACCAGTCCGTCAGCGCACCGTTTGCCGCCAGATACACAAACCAAAGCGCAATTCCAAGGAGTGAAACCCCCACAAAAATTCCGAAGTAGCGCAAGGCGTCTTTCCAGTGCATCATTCTTGCAAGCGCCGCTGTCGGCCAGAAAAGTGCAATGCACAGAAAATTAAAAATTCCCGGCGGCTCACGAAACTGCCACAGAATCAAGGAACAAATCGCCATTAGAAATGCCATTCCGCTGGCATAACGTTGATTTTCAAGATTTTCCAGTAAGGAATAGCCGCACAATAAAATTATAGCGTACATTGGAATAATGTACACAGACGACCAGGGAAAAAGTCCCGGCCCAATCCAAATCGGCATCAGTCCTAAATAGAGGAAAATCGACACGAAAGTGAGCCACGCAGGCAGAAATTTTCGCCATACGTAATACAACAGCCCTGCACCGAGTGCGTAAAAGAGAACTGCGGAGAAACGAATCATCACGAGTGACGGTCCCATAATGTAAAGACACCACGAATGGAACCAAGTCGTTAAATAACCGTGAAGAATGAACGTATCGCGAAACCCCGTTTTACCATTCAGTAAGTCTTCCGCAGGTTTGTACACGAATCCGTCATGGTGAAAATCGATACCGATCGGTGCTAAAATTCCAGCAACGAATAGGACGAGCAAAAAGGAAGCTATCGATAAATAAATATTCAATCGTTGTGTGTTGTTTTTTGTATACATTAGAATGCCTCTGTATTTTTCATTCAATATGTTTTGCTGCTTTACCACAATTACTTGTTTTATCGGAATAATTAGACCCGTTTTTGACGAAAGTTTCCAAAATTAGAAGTTTTTTGAAAAATGTTCTAAAAATACGCGAAATTAAAAATTGAAACTAAAATCATGGTTGCGTTAAGTGTGTGTTTGTGAGATGTTACTTGCATACAAATAATTCTGTACGTTATTGAAAATGGAAATATTTTCGATAAGTAATCCAATCTAATGAAAAGGTAAGAAATTTTATGAGTATTTATTGTTCAAAAATCATAGGTGTGATTTATTATTTTTTGATGTAAGTCCGACAGTCTGTTACACCTCAACAGCCTGTCGGTCACAACTCGTTTTTTGTCGAACGCTTCTATAGTAAACCGAGATGGATTTGCGTTCGAAAGCGCCTTTTGCTCTTTACGGTTCAGGCAGTATGAGAGAAAATCATTTTTTTCACCTCAATCCCCTCAATCGCGGAGAGTTTCGTAAATAACTCCTCACAAATCGTTTTCGAACCGTAAAGCTCAAGGAGAATCACGCCGTCCATGGCGCAAATCCCATCATGGACCTCATGAAGACCGATTCTTGTACGAATGTTGCATCCGTACTCGGTCAAAAGTTTCTGAACAATACTCGACTGTGCAAGCCGATTGCGGGAATGAATCCCTAAAATATAATGATCATCCATGTTTTTCTCTCCTGAAATGAAAAAACAAAAAAGAATCCGCAGTGGATTCTCGCCCAAATATCATTATAGGTCGTCAGAATAGGCGATCTTTGCGAAACCCGGCGACGATAATTCGATCTCAAGTTCCTCACGAATCTGCCGCGCACAAGTTTCATACACCTCAAACGATCCGCCGTACGGGTCCGAAATTCCTCCCGACATTTCCGCAAGAGTAAAAATTTTGTACCCGATTTCCGGCATGACGCTTTTCAGCTGCTTCGCGTGTTCGGGCGTCATTGCATAAATTCGGTCCGCATATTCCAGCAAGCGTTGCGAAATGGGCCGAGAAATATGCGTCGAAAGGTCCAAACCCATCGACTCCATGACGCGGCGGGCTTCAGGACTCGCAGTAGAAAAATCGTTGGCCGCGACGCCCGCAGAGAGAAAATGAATCCCTGTGACGCTTTCCACAACATCGACGCTTGTACCGCGTTTGTGCGCCAGAATATCGCGTGCAATCGCTTCGGCCATTGGACTGCGGCACGTGTTTCCAGAACAAACAAAGAGGATGAGAGGCTGCGAAAGCCGTTCCAACTGATTGGCTGGGATCGCACCTTCCCGAAGAATACGAAAGATGTTTGAATTTCGTGCAAAAAGAAGGACCGTTGATGGTTTTTTCAGAGCCGCAAAGCCGTCATCAAAAATCAGATCCACTTTGTCGCCGATTGCACGAACGACGTCGCTTCCGGAAGTACTGTCCACCTGACCGGAAAGGTTTGCGCTCGTCAGAGCCACCGGGAACTCGGCACGACGCAGCACTTCCAGCGTGAAAGCATGCTGCGGGACGCGAATTCCGATCGAATCATCGGGCATAATGTATCGTCGAACCCCTTCAGGAAGCGTGAAAATTGCACTTTCAGGCGCTTCGGCGTTCAAAACGAGCGTGATGGGACCCGGAAAGCATCGTCTGGCCAAACGTTCTGCCGTCACGGACATCGCGGGGACGTACGTCTGAATGCGATTCAACCCGGAAAAAGCAAGGGTGAAAGGGTTTTTCTCCGACCGGTTTTTTGCGGCCAAAAGATGTTCCACCACGGCCGTTCGGTCGGCACGGACCGCAATTCCATACACGGTTTCCGTAGGAAGCACGACGAGCGCTTCGTTTCGGAGTGCGTCCACCGCCATTTCTACCCAATTTTCATTAAAGCATCGTCCCTGCAAAGGAATAACTCTGGCCGTCATGGCTCGTCCTTTATTCTTTACTTTTTCGGAGGTTCAAATTTTGGCGCGCTGGAATCTTCCAAATCTTCATCTACATTTTTTGTCGATGTTTCCGAAGAACGGCGGGAGGCGGACGTTCCTGCTTTGTGGGTCGGCGTATCGTTGATTTCGGACGTAATGTCGGAAACTACGGAAGAAACTTCCTTTTTGAAGGCTCCCACACTGCGCTGAAACTCGGAATAAACTTTTCCGAATTTGCGTCCCATACGTGGAAGGTCTCCTCCAAAAAGAAGCACAGCCGCAAGCCCAATCAAAACCATGGAACCCATGTCGAAAAGCGCCAGAGGTCCCATGCAAGTTATTTCAGCCAAAAACCCGCTCATTATGCGTCTTTTTCCTTGTCAGATTTTGTGGAATCCTGATCTTCTCCCACATCTTCTTTGATTTCTTTCATACCCTTTTTGAATTCAGTAACGCTTTGTCCGAATGAGCGTGCGATGGCTGGGAGGCGCGTTCCAAAAAGAAGAATCGCAATAACGCCCAGAATCAGCAGCTCGTTTGTGCCAATTCCCATAAATCCAAGTGGAAGGTTCATTTTATATCCTTTCGTTCATGCTATTTTATATTTTATTTAAAGGAATGTTGCCGAAAAACCAACAACCTTTTTATTTTAGCGGAATTTCGGAGGCGTGTCAAGTATTCAGAGGTGGAAAGAGAAAAAATTTTCGATTTTTCTCAAAAAAGTTTCTTTTGAGGGTCTTTGGGGGGGGATTCCGTTTCGCAAAGCCGTTCTGCTTGTCGAATGCCTGTCGAAGAAAAATCGCTGCGAAAATCACACTCTGGAACGCTCCGACAGAGCGCCGAGAGGGTGGGCGGAAAGTCTTCCGGGTGAAATGAATGAAAAGTGTTCGATTCTTTTCTTCCGAAAACGAGGAATTTGGCTCCCAACGCCGCCAGCTGTTCGTGCGATTTTTCCATTAAAAACGGTTCATTGTGATGATATTTAACATTTGCGACGCGTTCGAGCGTGTCGATTCCCAGCACAAACGTTCGGTTCGGAAAATGCCGCGCCTTCCACTCGAAGTATGGAAGACCGGAAAGAAGGACGGTGCGTCCGTGAAACGCAGGCTCGGCAAAAATACGTTCGAGACGCTCGGAGATGGAAACGTAATCGAGCGGCGGTTTGTCGGCGTTCCGCACTGCAAGTTCGAGTGCCACATCGCCTCCGAGAATCCGTTCCGCCGCCGCGTGCATGCCGCAGTGGCCCGCATGAATGGGGTCGTAGGACCCTGGGAAAATTCCGAGCGTTGCAGGGGAGAGCGCCTCCGACATCGTTCCGTCGCGAGAGACTTCCAAAAACGGGATTTCGCCGGAAAACACTTTCTGCCAGAGTTTCGGAGCGTAAAAATCGTGAACGGGAACGATCGGAGCGGATTCGTCACGGGACGGGATTTTACAAAATTGCGACAGAATATTCAGCGCCCACTGCGACGTGAGTTCTTCCTCCTGCGTTCGGGAAAGACGTCCTTTTTCGAGTTCCAACGCATACGAGACGGTGCGTTCACACGTTTGAAACGCGGCAAAAACCCGATGCGGACCGTGATGTTCACGATTCGTAGCGAGCGTGGCGCTCAGTGCAAATCCGAAAATCGACGGATCTTTTTCCGCTCCGGTTCCCGCAAATTTCACCGCATTTTGCTGAGCCGCGGCGGCCAGACGCCGGACGGTCGGTTCGCTGCAGTACTGTTCGGGAGTCTGATGTAAAAACTCCTGCGTCGCGGCGGGACTGTACGGAATGAGCGCCTCCAGAACCGTGTTGGACGCGCCTGGAACCGATAAAAGCTGTGCTAGAAAGCCGCTCCCGCCGCCCGTAACAACAAAAAAGCCGCGATTCACCGATTCGTGGATCGCAGCAATTTTTTCGATTGAACTCATGTTCTGCATGATTTCAGATTCTCATTCGTCAAAAACGTCTTCGTCTGCCTCTTTCGGAGCGACCACGGTGTCATCGTCATCACCGACAGCTGCATCGTCGTCACCAGCTGCATCGTCGTCATCGTCGCCCGCAGCAGTATCGTCGTCGCCCGC
>CAYTLK010000053.1:0-26425 GCA_964438515.1 uncultured Planctomycetaceae bacterium | reverse complement strand
CCAAACGAAACCAAAACAGAAACAAAAACGGAGGTTTTTAGAACTTCCTTATAATTTATCATTCATATAAAAGTTTGCGTTACTTTTACGAAAAATTTAGCACTTCAGCTCAAAAACAAATGAAATCATCGACCAACGTTATTCCTTTTTTTTCACAGATGACGCTTGCATGCTCGTTTGCTGCTTTTTTGGTAACTTTTCTAAATATATCGTCTTTTTTTCTCTTGATGTTAGTTTTTTTAGAATTTTGTATCATTTTTTATTGTGCTCGAAAATTCCCGCACAACGCCTTTTTTCAGACACATATTTCTTCACTTCCAATATGGGGAAATTTGTATCTTCTGACGGCGGAATGTTTCTTTTTTTCTTTTTTCCTGCAAAATTGGCAGGAATACTATCCCCGTGGGTATGCTTTGGAAAACACGCATTTTCTTTTTCAGAGGCTTGATGGGCTTCATGAAAGAGGCGTTTATGTGTTTCCTCTGATTCTTTGCGCTGCGGCGATACCCATTGCGCATAAAGCGCTTATTTGGTGTTGTTTACAGGTTTTGCCTCCGACAAAAAGATTTTTCATGGAAACTTCCGTTGCAGAACGGTGGATTGCAATTGTCGCAACGATTTTCATGACAGGATTGTTATTTTATTGTTCTTCTATTTCGAGAATTCTGATTGCTCCTTCTTTTGAAGATATTCCGAGCGACGCTAAAATTGATTCCTGTATAACTTTTCCGAACGGAGCGACTCTCCAATTATATTTCTTGAATGCAAAAATACACGAAGATGGTCTTCGTGTCATAGACCGTGTGTTTGGATTGGATGTTATTCACGATTGTTCCGCCACGCTTAACACCTTTCGCCATCCCTATTATAATCTTTCGAAATCTTTAACAGTTCCGATTGTTTATGGTATCACAGCTGTTCTATGGACGGCAAATCTTGGAAAGTGGTGCTATCTGATGTCCCTTAGTATGGCATTTTTTCAGATTCTGTTGTGGGTTCTCTGCGGGATGATGGTTCGGCGCCTCGTGGAGGATGTTACGGATCGGATTTTTTCGTTTGCCGTCTTTTTTTTCTATGTTTTTTCCTTTCCTTTTCTTTTTGTATTCATTCCTGAACGGTTCATTTTATCGGTATTCCTGCTCGTCGCCTTTGTTTTTTTTCGCGGTCATTACCGTCCAAAGGAGAATCCGAACAGAATTACAGCTTCTGATTTAATTTGGGCTCTGGCTGCATTGGGAGCGACCGTACTCGCTGCAGCTGCTGTGGCCATTGCATTTATTCAGGGATGTTGCAGGAAAAATATTCGTATCACGACTATGGAACTTGGAAAATGGTTGATTCTTTGTGCCATTCCTTTTTTCTTTTTATCATTTAACGAGATAAAAAATTTTCAAAGAGACATGAAGGAAACGTTTACATTTTCTTCGAATAAAAGCTCAACGGAATTGTTCGAATTGCAGAATATGTACCGATATCTGCATTTTATGGAATCCAATCTTTTTTTCCCGTCCGTCGTTTATCCTGTTGGGGAGCTTGAAACTACACCGATTGCGCAGGTGCCGACAGGTTATTTCTGGTTCGGAGGAATTATAGGAATTATGGATCTTTTTTCCGCATGGATGTATCGAAAGTCGATGTTTATTCAACTGGCATTGGGGTGGATTCTTGTTTCACTGTTTATTTTAGCCGGTCTGGGATTCGGGGCGGTCTTAGAAGAAATGACTTTGTACGTTTCTTATTTTTCGTGGGCAGTTTTACCGTTATTTTGTATAGCATTGTATGTAATTACAAAAAATCGTTTCCATTGTGCGACTGCGGCTGTTTACATCATGGGAATGGTTTCTTTGTACCAAGTGACGACTCGGATTGTAACATTTTGTTATTCGTGCCAGGACATTTATGTTTCGCCATTCATGAATTCACCGTTTTAAGGGGTCCATTAAACGTGATTTTACGTTTCGATAATTAATGATTTCCCCCCATTTTCCCCCTTGATTTTTCATAACAATAAGTTACAATTGATTCATTGTTTAATATTGGAGCGATTTGGGGAAATTTTCAAAAGGATTCTATTGTTATGAATAACGCACGGTTTTGTTTCGGCCGTCATTTCGGTTTTTTCGCGAGAAAAGGAGGGTTCCTCATGTTCGTGCTGCTTTCCGCAGCTTCTGTTTTCAGCTTTCTTTCCTGCGCGGCAAACGACGAACACGAAAAACCGCGTCGGGCCGACGAACTGTTTTCATTTTCGTACAGCCGGCAGGGAACGGAGGCGTACGGACGGTCGTATTCCGTCACGCGCGACGGCGAGTCGGCTCTTGTTGAAATCCGGCTTTACGAGGATGTGTATCGTTTCACGGCCGACGCCGCGATTTTCGCCGAGCTTCAATCCGTCATCGACAGCCGAAAAATGTATCGGTACAAAGCGTCGTACAAGCCCGTATTTCAGGTGCTGGACGGTGATTCTTGGGGACTCGATGTGAGTTACGCCGATGCATCGCTTTCCTTTTCATCGCACGGTTCGAACGCTTGGCCGAAGGATGGAAGGGAGACGTTCCGAGAAATAACCGACTGTTTTGAGGCGCTTATAAAAAAATACCATCCGACCGCCGCTCGGGAGAATTCGTCGATTTAGGAACGATAATCAAAAACGTGCGGATTTCCTTCCGGGGCAAAAACTTTTATACTCGTTCCACTTGAAAATTTCGCTTTGGGCGGCGACTGCGGCAGTCGTTTCTCGATAGAGTAACGACGGAGAAGCGAAAATTCAAAATGCATCGGGTATAAATATCCCGTTTTTTGAAGTTCCGCTTCGCTGCCGCCCGCGCTTTTGCGAAACAGAAAATTTCAAACATATTCCAAAAAAATATCGAATTTCAGGGTCTCCCCCTTGAAAATTTAAATTCTCGGGTTAAGATAAAAGAAAAGTACACTTTTTCGACCATTTTTCGACCCCTTTTGGGAATCCGACTTCCGATTTTCCCCGCCTCAACAGGAACCTCATAGAATGCAGGACTGGAATAAACTCAAAACACTTCTGAAAAATTCATCGAGAATCCTCGTGACCACTCACGCAAAATGCGACGGGGACGCACTGGGAAGCGAGCTGGCGCTCGCCGCGGCGCTGCGTCACAAGGGGTTCTTCGTCTCGGCGGTGAATCCCGACCTCCCGGCAGATAATTTTCAGTTCATCGGGAAGGATTTTTCCGACATTCGGATGTACGACGGTTCCGAGGCGAAACAAAACGAAAACTGTACGAAAAAACTCTCTCCCAAAGAGGCGGCGACGTACGACACGCTCATCATCGTCGATACTTCGGCGCGCGCCCAGCTGCGAAAAATGGCGGACATTGCGGATTCCGGAATGAAAACGATCGTGATCGACCATCATTTAATTGCGGACACGCTGACGCCTCACACTTTTGCAGACGCATCGCAGCCGGCGGCCGGAAGTCTCGTGATGGAACTGATTGAGTTTTTGGGCGTCCCGCTGAATCTTTGCGAGAGCGGTTCCGCTTGTTCCATCGCGGATTTTCTGTTTTTAGCGATTGCGACGGACACCGGCTGGTTTCGTTTCCCCGCGACGCAGCCCTCCACGATGATGCAGGCCGCAAAATTGATGGCGGAAGGCGCATCCACCTCGCGTTTGTATCAGTGTGCGTACGAAAATTATTCTCCGGCGCGCCTCAAACTTTTGGGTCAGACGGCGGACCGATCGGTGTTGGAGTGCGGCGGGCGTCTTGCGTATTCCACGCTTCGGCAGGAAGATTTCGTCCATCTTTCTGCGACTCTCAACGACACGACGAATCTCGTAAATTGTATGATGATGACGGGGTCTGTGGAGGTTGCGGCACTTTTTACGGAAACGGAAAAGGGGAAAATTCGTCTTAATTTTCGAAGCCGCGGGTCCCTCAATGTGGCGGAAATTGCGCGTTTGTACGGCGGCGGAGGTCATAAAAACGCGGCGGGAGGAACGTTTGAGGCTCTTTCGTTTCAGGAGGGTGTTCAGACGATCGTGGATGTTTTGAAAGAAAGAATGATGCAGAAAGAAAAATAAACAAAATATTAGGAGTTTTCCGGGCGAGGGGTCTGGGGAGAGGGGCGGCTTGCAAAAAGCCCCACTCCCCACGAGCGTAAATTCTTTACGGGCAGCCAGATTCTCCCGTAGGGTGAATCGCGCGTGAAACCGAGGCCGAAAAACCAGTAACGATTCACGGAATTTTAAAGTGTGATGGGTAAAACCAACAATTTTAAGAGAAATTGAGAAATTTATGAACCTCGAAACGATTCAGTCGGGTATTTTCGGTTTGGTGGTTGCGGACGCGCTGGGCGTTCCGGTGGAATTTCAAAGCCGAGCGAGTTTGGAAGCAAATCCTGTGGTCGGAATGCGCGGGGCGGGAACCTACCAGCAAGCGTGCGGAACGTGGTCGGACGATTCCAGTCTGACGCTGGCGCTCGTGGACGCGCTGGCCGACCGCTGCACGCTCGAAGGGATTGCTGTACGATTTTGTATGTGGCTCCGCGAGGGGCGCTACACGCCGCACGGGGAGGTTTTCGACGTGGGAATGAGTACGTCTGCCGCTCTGAGACGGTTTTACGACGAACATCTTCCGCCCGCGCAATGCGGTGGAAACACCCCCTCTAGCAACGGAAATGGTTCACTCATGCGCATTCTTCCGATGGCGTTTGCGCTCGAACCCTTCTGGAACGCGGGAGACGATGCGTCTGTTTTGAAATACGTACACGCAGTTTCCTCCGTCACGCACGCTCATCCGCGCAGCTGTATCGGTTGCGGAATTTACATTTTCATTGCGTTGGAACTTCTCGGCGGAAAACCCTTGCGAGACGCGATTCCCGCAGGTCTGAAACGTGCAGAAATCAGTTACGGCGCGTACGGGAAGAACGATATTCATTATTGTTCCGAATTCAAACAGTACGCACGTCTTTACGACCCGGAGTTTTTCAATTTTCCCAAAACGGAAATCGGGAGTTCCGGTTACGTCGTTGCGACGCTCGAAGCGGCTCTTTGGTCGTTGTGGAACACCGAAAATTACGCGGAAGCGGTGCTGAAAGCGGTGAATCTCGGCGAGGACACCGACACGGTGGGGGCGGTTGCCGGCGGACTTGCGGGTCTGGCGTACGGTTTGAAGGCGATTCCGGCGGAGTGGATCGAAGTCCTTGCGCGTCGGGAATACATCAATGAATTATGTACGAAGCTCAACGAAACGCTGAATGCGTCGCCGGAACTGGCGTTTTAAATAGATTTGCTGTGAGAGTCCTTGGGAGCGCGAGTTTTAAGGCCCCCCTGGGAACGCAGGTTTCCAGCCTGCATTCTTCGGCGTTTTATATAAATATTAATAAGTAGAATGTGTTTATAAGGAAAGATTTTATGAAAGAAAAAACCTCGAAAAACGTTCAAAATCAGGACGTTCAGGAAGTCGAAACTTTGGAAATCGAAGTTCAGGAAATTTCTGAAACGAAATCCTGCGGCTGTTCGGCGGCTCACAGTGTGTCGGAACTTCCAACCGGTCGGCGTTGTTTCATCGCGCAGGCTGGAGCTGCGGTTTTGGCGGCTGCGGCGATTTCTCCTGCGGTTCTTGCGGCTGCGGCGACGGTTCTGACGCCTGTAAAGAAGCATTTCGACGCGTCCGGCAAAGACGCAGCCGGCGGTGAAATCAAAGAATATCCCGTCGGAACCTTTGCCGAACTGCCGGAAGACGGAACTCCCCTGCTCGTCTCGATTCGCGACGAACTTGTGGACGGCTGGTCCAAAGAAATCAACGTCGTCGGTGCGATTTTTGCACGTCGAATCGGTGAAAATCAGATTTTGGTCCTCCACACCATGTGTCCGCATATGGGAAGCACGGTCGGGTACAAAAAGGATCAAACGCAGTTTTTCTGCCCCAGTCATTCCGCCTATTTCGATCTCGACGGAAAGCGTCTTGAGGTGAACGGCGCCAAAAACCCCTGCAAACGCGACATGGACGAACTTAAAGCCCGAATCGCCGACGACGGTTTGATTTACGTTGAATTCTGTTCCTTCAAGAGCGACAGTGCGGAAAAAATCCCGGTCTGACGTGAAACGATGCGCGTTTCGTCCTTCCTATTTGAAAACACAAATCCATCTGAAATCGGAATCAAATTATGATTAAAAAATTTATCGACTGGCTTGAAGCTCGGACGGGCTTCGTCACGCTGTTGAAAGCTGTTGGAAATCGTCGATGGGTGAAATCACTCATGGATATGAAAATGTGGCCCGCAATCCTCTTTTTCCTCTGTGTGGTACAATGTATCACGGGCTTCATCCTCTGGATGCATTACAGTCCCAGTTCCCAGACCGCTTACGAAAGTGTGTATAATATTCAGTACAATCTTTGGGGCGGGTGGCTGCTTCGCGGATTGCATCATTTCTCCGCACAAGTGTTCGTCGGAGTCGCTATTTTGTACATCTTGCGCATCATTCTGTTCGGAATGTATCGGAAACCGCGGGAGGTCACATTTTGGCTCGCGATGTTCCTCTTTTTCTTTGGGTTGGGAGCCTGTTTGACCGGCGATCTGCTTCCCTGGACGCAAAATGCGTACGGTGCGACGATGGTGCGCGTCAAATATCTCACCCAGATTCCGCTCGTCGGACAGATGCTTTACGAGCTTGCTTGCGGCGGAACGTCGATCAACAATCTGACGCTCACGCATTTCTTTGCGCTTCACGTCGGGATTTTTGCTGCGGGAATCATTGTGCTTCTCGTTCTTCATGCGATTTGTGACGCGCGGGCCGAGCGGCAGATTCTCGACGAACAGCTGGCGTCCGGCGCTCTGAAAGTTCCGGCTCAGAAACCGACGAGCTGCGGCGGATGTCGTTCGACGGGGATTGCGCGTTGGTGGGTCTGCCAGGCGGCGGTGAATTCGTTGGGATGTGCGGCGGCGATGGCGGTCGTTTTGGGTCTGGTTTTCCAGAACCTTTCCGAGTACAAAGCGGCAAAATTTGCGGCGGCGCTGAACGGAAATTTGGAAAAAACGGTCGAAGCGGTTGAAGCACCGACGGCGGAACCTGCAGCAGTGACGGAACCTGCACCGGTGGCGGAACCTGCAGCAACGACGGAACCTGCACCGACGGCGGAACCTGTACCGGTGGCGGAACCTGCACCGGTGGCGGAACCTGCAGCAACGGCGGAACCTGCAGCAACGGCGGAACCTGCAGCAGTGACGGAACCTGCAACAGTGACGGAACCTGCACCGGCGGCGGAACCTGCACCTGCGGCGGAACCTGCACCTGCGGCGGAACCTGCACCGACGGCGCCTGCAACGGGTGCGGAAGTTGAAATTGCGGCCGATGCGGAAACTGAAAAAACTGCAGAAGATACAAAAGCCGTAGAAGATGCGACGAGTACAGAAACTGCAACGAATGCGGAAGCTGAAACGCAGACAGACGCACCGCGAGTGGCGCCGACGGTTGTGAAACCGGGTCTGTATTTGGGGGTGGAACTGGGGACGCCGGCCGACACGAGTCCGATGGCGAGTTCCGAAACGGCGCGTCCGGAGTGGACGTTCCGCGGGTTGTATGAATACGCGCTGCTTTTCTCGAGTAAGTGTCCGGAATTCATTCTGATTTTCTGCATTCCGGCGGTTTTAATCGCGGTTTTCTTCTTGATGCCGTTCACCGTTCGGGTTCCAGGCGGTTATTACTTCAATTTGGCGTACACGTTTGTGATGGCGGTCGTGATGATTTCGCTCACGATGGCGTCTTACAGCCGCGACCAGAAAAGCGACGCGTATCAGACTGCGATGCGGGCCGAGCACGACAAAGCCGTTTCCGTGTACAATGCGATTGAGGCGTTCGGCGGAATCCGTAAAACAGGCGCTCTGTCGATGATTTCCGACGCGTCGTCCGTTTCGGATCCGACGGCAAAAGCTGCGATTCCGACGGGGCCGGAAGTCTTCAAGAAGCACTGCGCTTCGTGTCATCCGTACGCGCCGGCCGACGCGAGCGTGACGGGCGACGACATTTTCCGTCTTGAAACGCCCACCGCGCCGAATCTTTACGGTTACGGAACGCGCGATTGGATTGCGGGCTGGTTCGACAAAGAACGCATTGCGTCTGCCGACTATTACGGGTACAAAGATTCGCCGTTCAAAGACGAAAACATGGTTTTGTTTGCGAATTCGCTCGCAAATGAAATCGCCGAGTTTGAAAATCCTGCTCCGGCAGAGGACGATGAAACGAGTTCGGACGACGAAACGAGCGCCGACGATGAAACGAGCGAGGACGATGAAACCAGTTCTGACGACGAAACGAGCGCCGACGAATCGACGGCTCCGAAGGTGAATCCGCGTGACGAGATGAATCTCATGATCGACTTTTTGACGGCAGAGGCGCAGCTGGCGGCTCCGCGTGCATCGGGTGTGAAGATGCAGAAACTGCGTCGTCCGTGGAAAGACGATAAAGGAAATGCGGTTCGTGAAATCACGACGTACAGCATCGACGGTGTGTCGGAAAGCACGCTCGACGTGTACAAAAATCGTTGTTTGAAGTGTCACGCGTTCTATGCGTTCCCGGTCGGTCAAAAAGGACACATGAGTCCCGACCTCACGGCTTACGCCTCGAAGGATTGGACGAAACGTGTGATTTCCGATGCGTCGCAGTTCTATAAAGGAAACACGATGACGGTGTTCCATGCGGAGCCGGAGGGGTCGGAAAACAACCTTATGACGGCGCTTGAGATTGAAGCTGTGGCTGCGTGGCTCACGAACGGAAACGTTGTGAAACCTGCGACGGCGGAAAGCAGCGAAGAAGAGTAAAAGAAACTTCTAAAATATTTAAAATATTAGAAGTTTTCCAGGCGAGGGGTCTGGGGAGAGGGGCGTCTTTCAAAAAGCCCCACTCCCCACGACCGTAACGACATTACGGGCAGTCAGATTCCTTCCGCAGGGTGGAATTGCGCGTGAGACCGAAGCCGAAAAACTCATTCCGATTTCCAGAAACTTTTACCAACACTATTTTGAAAATCAGTTTTCCCGTTCGCCGTTGGAGCTGCACACCACGGCTCCAGCAGTTTTTGTGAAACTGAATTTCATTGTAGAACCAGCATAAATAAAACTGTACATCTTAAAACAACAAAAGGTGAATCCATGAAAAAATCAATCTTTCTCGCGAGTGTTGCTGCGAGTCTGTTTTTCCCGCTGAGTCTCATCGCGCAGGACGCGGTTCCGGCCGAAACTCCGGCTGAAACTCCCGTTGTAACGGAAACTTCGGCTGAAACTCCCGCTGTGACGGAAACTCCCGCTCCGGCGGAAACTCCCGTTGTAACGGAAACTCCCGCTGAAACTCCTGCTGCGGCGGAAACTCCAGCAGAGCCTCTGACGAAAGCCGAGCTTTTTTGCGAGCTTCCGAAAGAACTTTGCGTGACGCCCGACAGTTTTTGCGCGGCTCCCTGGGGCGACATTTTGCTTTCGTGCCCGAACTATGCGGACCCGACGATGCCGCAGGTGATTATGAGTATCAGTCCCGAAAACAAAGTGCGTCTTTGGGGGATGTGCCCGGTGAATCCTGCGTACAAAATCTCGACGGAACCCGGAAAAATGAGCGCTCTTTCCGGACCGATGGGGATGGAATTCGGACCGGACGGAAATCTGTACATTGCGGATAACGTCGGCTGGTACGGCGACCCTCTGGCGGGCGACCCCGACTTTCAGGCGGGAAGAGTCATTCGAATCCTCGTGAAAAACAATCGGCCGGTCGGTGCGGAAGTTGTGGCGTACAATTTCAGTCATCCCAACGCGATTCGTATTCGGGACGGCTGGATTTACGTCTCGCACAGTCTTCTCGCCAAAGAGGGTGAAGACGGAAAAACCATCGTTTCGGCCGTGTATCGTTTCCCGCTCGACGCGAAAAATGTGAAAGTAAATAACACCGTGGACGACCCGCAGATCGTCTGTCTGCTGCGCACGACCAAACTCGCGTACGGGCTGGACGGCCTCTGCTTCGGAACCGATGGTACTTTGTACCTTGGAAACTTCGGCGACGCGACGATTGAAAAAATCACGTTCGACAAAGACGGCAAAGCGTCTCAGCCGGAGATTTTCGCGCAGGGTCCTGAAATGCTTTCGAATGACGGAATGATTTTCGATCCGGAAAACGGACGCATTTACGCCTGTGATTTTTCGCAGAATGCGGTTCTCGACATTGATCCGACGGGGAAAATCACGATTCTTGCGAAAAACGGCGACACAGACGGTCTCGACGGATCGCTTGACGAGCCGGGCGACTTGATTCTTCGCGGAAAGCAGCTCATCATTTCCAATTTCGACAATGTGCCGGGTCCGCCGCACACGAACACGGGACACGACGAGCACTGCACCCTTTCCGTCATCAATCTGGATGGAATCGTAAAATAACCACCCTCCCTGGGAGTGCGGGATCTTCCTCCCGCTTTCCCGCAATCCCACCTTTTTTTCGAATCCAGGGAGCTTGCTCCCGAAGATTTCCATCTTTCTAAATGCGGGAACAAACTCTCGCACTCCACAAAATCTCGAAAGGTTTACTATGCGATCGACACGCCGTACGTTTTTACGCACCTGTTCTATTTTGACGGGCGCCTGTGTGCTTCAATCCTCTGAAATTCTCTCCGCGTCGAACGTTTCTGCCGAGTCGCCGGAAGTCGGAACCCCCTACGCCGGCTGGAAGTCCGGCGAGATGGATCTTCATTTCATCCTGACGGGTGTTGGAGAGTCGATGTTCCACATTTATCCCGACGGAACGACTCTTTTGCTCGATGCGGGCGAGCGCGACATCACGAAGTACCGCGACAATGTGCCGGCGTTTCCCGATGCGTCACGCTGGGCGAGCGAGTGGATTATGCGTTACATCGAACGTGTGAATCCGGCCGGAAAAAACGTCGATTACATGATGCTTTCGCACTACCACAGCGACCACGGCGGAGAAGAAGGGTTCGGTCTGTCCAAAACCTCCGGACGCGGCGACGATTACTGGCTCTCCGGCCTCGCGAACATTGGGGAACATTTCACTTTTCGAAAAGTGTACGATCGAGGTTTCCCGACGTATGACGCACCGATGCCGATGCAGTCGGACGGATACGCAAACTTTGTGAAATTCACGAAGTACATGCTGTCGCAGAAACGGTTCGAGATGGAGGAGTTTGAGGTGGGAAAGTGCGGCCAAATCGCGCTGCTGAACGACTCGGAACGCTTCCCGGAGTTCCGCATCCGCAACGTGTGCCGCAACGGCGTCGTCTGGACTGGGGAAGAGGGGAAAGTCCGCGACTTCTACGCTGAAAATCCCGAGGCGCTGACGGGTTGGGTGAACGAAAACTCGCAGTCGCTCGGAATGACGATTTCTTACGGTCCCTTCCGTTACTTCACGGGCGGCGACCTCAGCGGAAATATCCGAAGCAAGACCGACCCGAACCTGAATATTGAGGCGTACGCGGGTTCCGTGATCGGCGAGATGGACGTCTGCAAAACGAATCATCATTCTTACAAAGACGCGATGGTTTCGGGATTTACGGATGCGGTCAAGGCGCGGGTGTACGTTTCGAATGTTTGGGATTTGCATCATCTCCAGGACAACACGATGACGAACATGGTGACGGCAAACTCCGATGTGCTGGTTTGTCCCACGACGGTTCACGCGAAGGCGTACGCGCAATATTCCGACCGTCCGTGGCTCAAGAATCTGGCGCCGGAGAGCGTCGAAGGCGGTCACGTTGTGGTGAAAGTCTTTGATGGAGGAAAACAGTACAAAATTTATTATCTCACCGCTTCCGACGAAAGCATGACCGTTCGAAAGGTGTACGGTCCCTTCCGATCCAAGAAGGCGTCCTGATTGAACTTTTGAAAACTTCGGTACTGAAATTTGTACTGTACGAAAATTAATTTAAGTTTCATAAAAATTTGGAATTCTCATTAGGAAGCAGATCGTATGGCAAAATTGAGTATTCAGCGTCAACAGGCGGCGCGGGAAATCTCTTCGAGAATCATGTTCAGGCATCGTACGTTGTAATGATGCTGACGGGCGGATTTGTTCCGGTACTTACGGACTGTGAAATCGTGAAAATTAAACTCCAAGGGAAAGTTGAAGGGTATAATACCGATGATTTTATTGTGTTTGCCAAAAATAAGGAAGGAGAGAATCGTAAATTACTGGGGCAGATAAAACGGAACGTTCAGGTGACGACCCGCAACTCTGCTTTTGTGGAGATGTTGCAAAATGCGTGGCTGGATTACTCGAACCAAACCTTGTTCTCGGAACGGGATGCGCTCGCGCTCGTAGCGAGTTCATTGACGCAAGTGGACCACGAAAGTGTGCCCGTCCTTTTGGAACAGGTACGAAGTACGAATAATTATGATGAATTTTGGACAAGAATTAATCAGTCGGGATTTTGTTCCCAAAATGTATTGCAAAAATGGGAAGTCTTTCAGAAAGTTTTACATGAAAACCATCCAACTATCACTGAAGAACAGATTTACGATTTCCTTCGGCACTTTTTTATTCTGGGATACGACCTCGAAAAAGAGTATGGAGTGGTTCAGTCGCTTTTGAATTCCTATATAGCGCAGTATACTTGTGAAAATTCCTTCGTTTGGGGACGAATTTGCAATTTTGTCTGCAGTTGCAACGGAGCGGCAGGAACGATTTCTAAGAAAAACATTCCCCGCGAAATTAAAGACCTGTTTAACGGCACAAAATCGCTGCACTCCATTCCGAATGACCTTCTTGAAAGTATCCAAAATCTGCACAGCTGGTTAAGTTCTGCTCACGTTTCAGACCTGTTTTTTGCGAATCTGCTAGGAAAATGGGATGAAAATAATGAAAACGACAAAGCATTTGTGGCAGAACTCGTAGATCAAAAATACGATTTGTGGATTCAAAAGATACATGCATTTCTGAACATTCCGGAATCGCCGATTTCATATTGCTGCGGACTCTGGGAAGTTTGCGACCGTAAGAATTTGTGGATGATACTTGGAAAAGATGTACGGGACAGCCATGTAAAGTCGCTGAAAGATCGAATCGTTTCTGTACTGACAGCCTCTAATGGATACTCCCAAACGCTGTGTATAGGCCTCGCAGAAACTGCGGCACTTTTGGGGGCACATTCGGAGGTTTTAACCTCATGTTCCTCGAATACGGCACAAGACGCAGCCTGTCAAATCGTTCATTCTCTGCTTGACGATGCGGACTGCCGGCGTTGGAAACAGCTCGGACCGGTTCTTTCTCTGCTTGCGGAGGTTAATCCAAGGGAATTTCTCGACTGTACGGAAAAGGCATTGAAATTTTCAAACACTTCATGTGACGTTCCATCTGAGCAGGAAGAATGTGGAACTTTCCCGATGGTTTACTTACTTTGGGCACTGGAACTTTTGGCGTGGGACGAGACAAACCTTATGAGAGTCTGCATCCTTCTTGGAAGATTGGCGGAGCAGATTCCCGGAGGAACACACGTCAACCAACCATTCAATACGTTGAATTCTATTCTTTTGCCGTGGTTTCCTCAAACCCTTGCAAATACGGATAAATGCATTTGTGTCGTAAAAAATCTCATCAAACAAACTCCAAATGCCGCATGGGAACTTCTTTTAAGTTTTCTTCCAGGAAAAACACCCTCAACATCTTTGCATAGGCGGCGCTCATTTCGGCTGGAAATTCCGGAACAGGTGAAAGTCAGTCCGGTTGTTTATCATCAACTCTATTCTGTTTATACGGACCTCATGGTTTCTTTCGCGAAGGTTGATAGTTCCAAAATGCCAGAGCTGATAGAAAATTTGGAACTTTTTTCATTGCAGTCCTTTGAAAACGTTCTGAACGCACTTTCTTCCGAAACTTTTTGTAATTATTCAGACGACGAGAAAAAAAAGATCTGGAAATCATTAATCTTTGAAATACGCAAGAATAAAAAATATCCGGATTCGAAATGGGCTTTGAGCGCAGAATGTATTCAGCAATTGAGCACTCTCGCGGAAAAGTTCGTACCCGCCAATCTTGAGGACCGTTTTCAATATCTGTTCGTCAACAATCAAATGTCGCTTATGGAAACGTGTTCGAATTGTAGCCAATGTTATGAAAATCTGAAAATTCAGCAGCAAGAGGCGGTGCAAACCATTCTGGACGCTTCCGGTCTCAATGGGATTCTGACGTTTGCGGACTGCGTAGAAAAACCATGGCTAGTTGGAGCGCATCTTGGCGAAAAGTACGATTATGACCGGGAACTTTTGCCTGAAAAACTGATGACGGAGGATAAAAATCTTCGAATCTTTTTGGATTCATACATCTGCTCGAGATTCCGTGATAAAAAGTGGGAATGGTACGATTCTCTGAAACCAGCAACATGGGAAAAAGAAAAAAGGTGTCGTTTTCTTCTTGCGTTACCGTCTTTTACAGAAACATGGGAAAAAGTCGAAGATCTTCCAGCAGAACAGCAGAAAGAATACTGGATGAAACAGTGTTCTTATCAGCTTCACGATGATAACGTTCTGTTCGCAGTGAAAAAAATGCTGGAATTCGGGAATATCCAAGGAGCAGTTTCCAAACTTTCATCCCTGATTTACAATAAAAAAGAGGTCCCTATTTCGTTGTGTGTTGGAACTCTGATGAGCGAATCGGACATTCAATTGTGTGGAGATGATGAATTGGCCCTCATTTCTTATCTTCAGAAGAAGCCTGAGATAGACGCGGAAACGATGCAGGAAATCGAGTGGAAGTATCTGCCGCCGATTTCTAACCGATTCTATACCCCTCTCTATCTTGAGCGTGAGCTGGCTGAGGATCCTGAATTTTTCTGCAAGATCATCCGAGATGGTTACAAATCAAATAACGTTAAAACCCGAAGATTTACGGAAGAAATCCGTAGGCGCGCCCGCAATGCATGGGACCTTTTTGGCATGTGGCAGCGAGTCCCCGGCACAGATGCTGGCGGCGTCTTTCATCCAGACAAATTTCAATCATGGATTCTGACGGTCCAAACATCCACGCGGAATTCCGGTCATTTTGATTCTGCCATGATGGAAGTGGGGAAAGTGTGCATTCACAGTCCCGAAGACCCTGATGGTTTCTGGATTCACCGAGCCATTGCGGCAGAGTTGGACCGTGATGAAAATGAAACCATGCGCAACGGCTATTTTAACGGCATTCGCAGTTCCATTGGATGTTATGAAATAACCTTGGATACACCCGTTGAAAAGGAGTATGCTGCAAACGCTGAAGCTCGCGCTGACGCCGCTGAGAACGCAGGGTTCCTCAATTTATGCGATATCTTACGCCAATGTGCCGAATCCTTTCGGCACGATGCCGGTGTATCTCGGGACCTGATTCTACGGAGGGGGTGCTAATTGCCGAATTCTACTGCCGGAAGTTTTCAACGGACGACAAATTTTTGCCAAAAGGAACATTGTTGCGGGAATCTTTTGGGGGTTACTTGACATTCGTCTATAATATTCTATAATGAGGGAGGAAGAAAAATGCGCATTTTTCGCAAATCCAATTTCACCTTCAAAACCCCTTTCATGATGAATTATTCCGAACGCCTCCGTTACACCATCCTCCCCCAAGTTCAAACCCCCGGTCAGTACGTCGGCGGAGAACTGAATATGGTACAAAAAGACCCAAGCTCCGTACTGGGCCGTTTTTGCCTCTCGTTTCCCGACACGTATTCCATCGGAATGAGCTGTCACGGCCTGCAGGTTTTGTACAGTGCCGTGAATCGGATGAGCGACTTGTACTGCGAACGCGTTTTCGCACCGATGAGGGACATGGAAAAACTGCTGCGCGAAAATGACGTTCCGCTGTGCAGCCTCGAAACAACCACCCCGCTGTACGAGTTCGACGTCGTGGGTTTCACGCTTCAGCACGAACTGGCGTACGCAAACGTTTTGACGATTTTGAATCTCGGACGTATTCCTATTCTTCGTCGTGAAAGGTCGGAAGACGCCCCGCTCGTCGTCGCGGGCGGTCCCTGCGTCCAGAATCCGGAACCGATGTCGGATTTCATCGACGCTTTTCTGCTTGGTGACGGCGAAGAGTCCGTTCCGGCTGTGGTGCGCGAGTGGGCGCAGCTCAAAACGTCCGGCGCGCCGCGACACGATAAATTACGCATGATGGCGCGAAATTTTCCGTGGCTGTACGTTCCCGACTGCTACGGACACCGACTCGAAAACGGGCTGGAAATTCCGTATCCGGAGTCGGAGGAGATTCCTGCGTCGATTCAGCAGGCGGTCGTGGAGAAATTGGACGATTTTCCGATTCCCGACCATCCGATTGTGCCGAACGTCGAGGCGGTGCAGGATCGAATCGCGCTCGAAATCATGCGCGGCTGTCCGTGGCAGTGTCGTTTTTGTCAGAGCAATCCGATTCGCCGTCCCGTACGGTCACGCAAGCCGGAATCCATTTTAGCCTGTGCAAAAGCGGCCGTCGCGAGCACGGGACACAACGAAATTTCGCTTCTTTCCCTCTCGACGAGCGACTATCCGTGGTTCGAAAAACTGACGACGGATTTGCGTACGGAACTGAAAGAAAAAAATGTCGCAATTTCCGTTCCGAGTTTGCGCGTGAACCGTCATTTGGCGGAGGTCGGTGAGACGCTTTCGACGGAGCGTCACAGCGGTCTGACGATTGCGCCGGAAGCGGCTCGGGACGACATGCGGCGCGTCATCGGGAAGCGGATTACGAACGAAGACCTTATGGCGGGGTGCAAAATTGCGTTTGAGAACAATTTTCAGCGCGTCAAATTGTATTTTATGATCGGTTTGCCGGGCGAAAGACCGGAGGACATCGACGGAATGGTGGAACTGGCGCAGGAAATCGCACAGCTCGGAAAAGACGTTTCGGGACGCTTTCCCACCGTCGTCGTGAGTGTTTCGAATCTTGTACCAAAACCACAGACGCCGCTTCAGTGGTTTCCAATGGCGACGCGCGAGTACCTGACGCTTGCGCAGCAATACTTGCGGTTCCGTAAATTACCGCGTTGGATTCAGATTAAGTATCACGAAACCGAAGGAAGTCTGCTGGAGGGCGTTTTCTGTCGGGGAGACCGGCGTTTGGGAGCCGCGATTTTGAGGGCGTGGGAGGACGGCGCGCGTTTCGACTCGTGGAGCGACCAGTTCCGACCGGAAATTTGGTGGAACGCGATGGAGGCGGCGGGAATCGACCTGAATCTTTTTCTTCACACGCCGCGCACGCCAGAGATGCGGCTTCCGTGGAGTCACATCGAGATTTTTCAGGGGTTCAAGCATCTCGAAAAGGAATTTTTGCTTGCTGAAGAGGACATTCAAATGCTGGAACCGTCCGCGAAAGAAATGGTGATTCCGGAACGTCCGCCGATGAAAAAACATGGGAAACGACGCGACGAGAATCAAACAGAGAATCAAACAGAAGGTTCGGTGAAAGATTCAGAGGGAGAAACGGAAAAATGAGAGCGTGCATTCAGCGAGTCGAATCTGCGAGCGTGCGAGTCGATGGAAACCTTACAGGCGCGATCGGAAAGGGCGTTCTCGTTCTTCTTGGAGTTTCCGTACAAGATTCCGATTCGGACCTTGCGGCTCTCGCTGATAAAATGATTGGACTGCGGATTTTCGAGGATTCTGAAGAAAAAATGAACCTCTCGCTCACGGACGTCGGAGGGTCGGTGCTGGTCGTCAGTCAGTTCACGCTTTACGCAGATTGTCGGAAAGGACGGCGGCCGGGTTTCACCGAAGCGGCGCCTCCCGAGACGGCAGAACGTTTTTACCAAAAGTTTGTGGATTATTTGCGTCAAAAAGGACTTCACGTCGAAACGGGACGTTTTCGTACGATGATGAAAGTGGAACTTGTAAACGACGGTCCCGTCACGATCTGGCTGGACAGTCAGGAACTGGCGAAAAAATGAATCCGGCTGATTATTTCGATTTTTGTATGATTTCGATTGTCGTCATTGTTTCCTTTTGGGGGATTCTTTGGGGATTCGTTCAGGCGCTTTCGATCGTCCTTGCAACGGGAGTCGGAATGTTTGCATCCGCGCGTCTGACGCACCCGACGTGCGTTTCGCTGGGTTTTTCCCCGACGGGAATCGGAAGCTTTGTCATCGGATTTTTACTTTTTGCGCTTTCTTCCATGATTGTTTATAAAATCATGAACTTTTTTGGAGATTTAATCAAAAAGCACAAATTAAACGCCTGGAACCACATTCTCGGACTCGTTCTCGGTTTCGCTTTGAGCCTCATTTTATGCTGGTGCGTTGCGTGGGGAATGATGTTTTTCCCAAAATCGGCGTCCGTTGCGGCTCACTCGCGCAGCGCGAAATACCTCGTGGAATTTGCGGAATTCGGAAAGGAACAAACGGCGCAATCCGCCCAAGAAAGAACGGAAACTTCCGGAAACAACCCGTCAGACCCCCAATTTTACCAGGGATTCATCGAACGGGTCGAATCGGCGGAGCAAATTCCTGCGCCTGAATTGGAGTCGGGAGCCTCCTCGACAGAATCCTCGGCAGAGCAAAAATCCTGGATGCATGATTTTCTGGATCGGCTGGACGAGTGTCTCCGTCCGATTCTTTTGTCGGCAGAAGTGTAAATTTCTAACCCCTTCAACCTTTACCCCCTTCAACCTTTAACCCCCGTTTGAAATCATGTGTGCTTGTATTCGTGTTGGAATTGTGGGCGTCGGAACGATTGCGCGCACGTACTTCGCAGCCTTCCGAAATATGAAAAACGTACGCGTCGCGTTCCTGTGCGACATCGTGCCGGACGCAATGGAAAGCGCAGTCAAACTGTTTCCCGACCTTCTTTCCGGCGTGGGTCGTTTCGCATCGTCGGACGAGGCGCTTGAGGCGGTCGGAACGCAGAATGTGGATTTGGTGCTCGTCGCCGCTCCTCTTGGAACGCACTTCATGCTTGCAGAACGTGTGCTGAAACGGGGCGTCCGCACACTTTTGGAGAAACCGGCAGTCTCGGAAATCGCCGAATTGGAATCGTTGTATGCGCTTGCAAAATCACAAAACACGCACTTTCAGACGATGTATCACAGTGCGTTTGCACCGGAAGTCGAACGTTTTCTGAAAATCAAAACGGGCGTGGAACGTCGTTTTGGGACGCTGCGTGGTTTTGCGTACGATCTTCTGGACCCTGCGGTTCCCAAACGGGTGTTTGAAATTTCCACACGTCCGCAGGAAGGCAGTTACGTCGACAGTACCGTGAACGCACTGAGCGTGCTTGAACGCATTTGGACCCCGGAAATTTTCCGTGCCCTGCAGATTGTCAATCAATCCTTTTCACAGCTTCCAGGTCTGCGAAATGTTGCAGGCGAGCCGCTTTCACCTCAAGTTGATACGAATTCTGTAACACAGTATAGGATTCCTGAACGAAATATTGGCGGTGTGATTCGGACAGACTGGGGACACGGATGGAATTACAAAGCGGTAGAATTCTTCATGGAGAGCGGGCGTGTGCTGCTTTCGAGCACGGCGCAATCGGTGATGCTGGATGATTTCAGCGGGAACGAGTGCGTTCTTGAGTGTTCCGTCCCTGGTACGCCTCGCCTGCAGCGTCAGTATGAAATCATGTTCGACCAGATTTTTTTCGTACCGGATTCCTTGGAAACATCAGAACGTCGAGATTTAGCGATACATCATCTGCTTCTCGATTCTCTCTGAAAATCCGATACCCATCACACTTGAAAATTTCGCATTGAGCGGTTACTGCGGCGGTCGTTTCTCGATAGAGTAACGAAACTCAGGGACGCGCAAAACATTGCGGTACGTGTAGAATTTTTTTCCGGAATCATTTATACGAACACTATTTTGAATTTCAGTTTTCCCGTCCGTCATTGGAGCTGCGCACCACGGCTCCTGCAGTCTTTGTGAAAACGGAATTTCATTGTAGAACCAGCATAGAAAAATGGAGTATATATGCAAATAGAATATTTGAAAATCCATAATTACAAAGTTTTTCAGGATGTTGAAATAGCAAATATTCCCAGTTTCGCGATATTTTTGGGTCGAAATGGAGCGGGAAAAACCACTTTTTTTGATATTTTTGGATTTCTTCACGATTGTTTGAAGGAAAATGTCCGCAAGGCGTTGGACATGCGCGGCGGTTTCAGCGAAGTTATTTCACGCAACCAAACGGACACGATCGGGTTCATCATCAAATTTCGGGAAGCAAAAGACACGCCTCTCATTAGTTACGAATTGGAAATCGGACAAAATGCGCAGCGGCAAGCCGTCGTGAAGAAGGAACGTCTTTATCTTCGTCGCGGTTCCGGCGGAGCGCCGTGGCGTGTCCTCGATTTTTCGAACGGAAAAGGAAGAGCCGCGACGGGTTCCCTGAAATCCTATGAAGATGTTCGGAATGCGAAAGATCGACCCGAACAGGCGTTGGATTCCCCGGCAGTTCTCGCGATCAAGGGGTTGGGACAATTCAAAGAATTCGAAGCGCTTGCGAATCTTCGGCGATTGATCGAAGACTGGCAGGTGTTCGATTTTCATATTCATGAAGCCCGAAACCGTCAGCAGGACGCATACAGTGAAACTCTTTCCTCGACGGGAGACAATCTGGTTCAGGTGACGAAATATCTGCGGGACACGCATCCTGAGGAGTTCCAGAAAATTCTCGATCGTATGTCTGAACGCATTCCAGGCGTTTCCAAAGTAAATGCTACGGAAACTGCGGACCACTACGTCGTTCTTCAATTTCAGGACGATCATTTTAAAAATCCGTTTTCGTCCCGTTTTGTTTCGGACGGAACCATGAAGATGTTCACGTACATGGTTCTTTTGAACAATCCGGAACGTCATGCTCTGTTGTGTGTTGAAGAACCGGAAAATCAGCTTTATCCGGAACTTTTAACCATTTTGGCGGAAGAATTCCGTTTGTACGCGCAGACTGGCGGACAGGTTTTCATTTCAACACATTCGCCCGAATTTCTGGACGCCATTCATCCGGACGAGCTGTTCTGTCTCATCAAGCAAGACGGGTACAGCACGATTCATTCTGCTGCGGATTCCACGCTGATTCAAAGCCTCGTAAAAGGCGGAGATTTGCTCGGAAACCTCTGGAATCAGGGGATTCTCATGCAGGAGATGAACAACAAATGACGTTGAAACTCGTTTTTTTACTCGAAGAACCCTCGATGAAGAATTATTTGGATCAAATTCTTCCGAAAATTGTACCTCCCAATGTCGAATTCCAGACGGTTCCACACAGGGGGTGTTGGGACTTACGGCTCTCCATTTCCAAAAAACTTCGGAATTGGACCGAGCCGAACAGGGAGATTCGTTTTGTTGTGGTTCATGACCGGGACAGCAAGGACTGTCTGGAGTTGAAACGGGAACTGCGGGAACTCTGCGACGCAGTTCGTCCAGGGGTTTTGATTCGAATTCCCTGTCAGGAATTGGAAGCGTGGTACTGGGGTGATTTGAAAGCGGTTTCCGAAGCGATGGGGAGGGACATTACAAGTTATTCCAAAAAGAAAAAATACCGCATTCCTGACGCAATTGTTGATCCTAAAGAATGTCTGTACAAGTTGTTTCCTACAATGCAGCAATGTCATACCGCAATTGAAGTTGGAAAACATGCGCACATTACGGAAAATACGTCGGTCAGCTTTTGTTATTTCGTTCAAGGTGTCCAAAATTTATGTAACATGAAAAGCGATTTTTAGAAATTTTATACTCATTCAGTTCAACACATTCAGCGTGAATCGTCAAACTTTCACGCTGAATGTGCTTGAAATGCGTCTATAATCCGTTCCCGCTACTTCATTTCACCGTCATCGTGAAGGTGTATTTTCCCGACGAAACTTCATGGCGCTGACCGTCCGGAAGAATGATGGAGGCCGACGCACTCGGAGGGACGGAAACGTCCAAAGTCAGATTCTGCCACGCATCGTCCCAGCGCCACGCACTGCTAAGCGGTCCGTACGGCGTCTCAACCGTCGCGGAAACCCAACGAAGATTCGATTTCTGAACGTCTTTCAACGCACAGCACGGCGCCACGATAAAACGACGAAATCCCGGAACAAATGCGTCCGTCGGAAGTTTCGCAGCCACCGCGTCGGCGCCGCCGTTGATCCGAATTCCAGCAAGATACTGATAAAACCAGGCGGAAATGTCGCCGAACATGATGTGATTTCGAGAACTTTTGCCGTAAAAGTCCTCCCAAAGCGTCTTTTCGGACCCTCGCGCCATCGAGACGAAGGTCGGAGCCGTCTCGTTCAGAAGAACCGCAAGCGCCAGGTCGGTGCGTCCGTGCTCGCTCAGGGTGCGGAAGAGGTACTTCGAGCCGAGAATTCCGACGTCGATGTGATTTTGCGTCTTTTCAATCGCGTCTTCCAGACGTTTCATCACCAAATTTTGTTCCTCGGCCGACAGAGCGTCCGCAAATCCCTGATGCAAAGCGCACGATTGCGCGCACTGGCTCCCAATGTCGTACACGCCGTCCCCCTTGTAGAGGGTTTTGTTGAAAGCAGTACGCAATTCTTCTGCGAGTTCTGCGTAGTGTTTTGCGTCATCCGTTTTTCCGAGAATTTCCGCAGCGCGCGAGACGATGCGTGCGTCGAGATACGCGTAGCCGGTCGAAGTGGGGGTCGCGGAAGTTTTGGTTCCGGCGCTGCACCAGTCGGACAGACCGTGCGTCACAAGTCCCTCGGCGTTTCTGCGGCCCGTCACGTAATCGACGTACAATTTCATGGCGCTGTAATTATCGGACAAAATTCTTTCGTCGCCGCGATAGCAGTATACGTACCACGGAATCGTGACGAGCGCGCTGTCCCACGCAGGGCCGTTTCCCCACGGATAGCCCCAGCCTCCCGTCGGAACGATTCCCGGCAGATTCCCGTCGGGCTGCTGTTCGTCGGTCAGATCGTCGAGCCACTTCCGGTACGCCGCAGTATTTTCGAAATTGTACTGCGCGAGTTCCGCCGCCAGCTGCGCGTCGCCCGTCCAGCCGTTTTTCTCGCGGTGGGGACAGTCGGTCGGGAACCCATTCACGAAGTTCGACTCGTACGCCTGAATCGCGGCGGCTTGGAGCGCGTTGATGTCGCCGTTGGAACACTCAAACGACCCTGTGACGGGAAAATCGGTCGCAATTTGATTTGCGTACAGTTCGAATTCGGCGTTTTCGAGGGGTTTTCCGTCACGAAACACAACGATTTCGACGTACTGGAAGCCGTGATAGACGTACGGCGGATGGTAGCGCCCGCCGAGGTCCGTCACGCGGCGTTCAAAACCGTTTTCGAGACCCGTGAACCAGTCGGTCTGGAACGCGCCTTTTTCGCCGCACATCCAGGCGGGCGAGCCGCTGTGGAAGAACTGTTCGATGTTTCCTCGATCGAGCGAGCCGTCCGGAGTGATTTTTTCACTGTAACGCAGCCGAACGCTGTCGGTCGGTTCCAGATTCACGGGCGTAAAGGAGACGAAGCCGGCCATATTTTTCTCGAATGCGGCGACTTGAACCCCCGGTGCGGGTTTGTAGATTTTTACGGGTTGCGCTGCGGCGCGCAAAGTCGTGGAGGGACAGCGCTGCAGCGCGAGTTTTCCCTTCGGAGCGTCCACCGTCACCGCTTTTCCAAGGACTTCGTGAGGAATATTATAATCGACGATGACGCCCTGACGGATGCAGTCGTACAGGACGGGACTCGTTGTATAATCCCACGTTTCGTCGGACGCAATCGTTTCGGACGTTCCGTCTTTGTATCGAATGTCGAGCTGCGCAATCATGCGGGGAAAGTCGCGCCACGGAGCCGCATCGAAGTTCCATGTTGCAACCGTACGCATATCAAACCAGCCGTGACCGACGAAGAAACGCAGTGTGTTTTCCTTTTCAAGCACGCTCGTAACGTCGTAACTTTCGTACAAAACGCGGCGATCGTAACGCGTCGGAGCGGGCGTGAGGAAGGAACCGGAAAGCTCAAATTGGTTGATTCCGCCAGTATAATAACCCACGCCGGTGCAGTGTAAAACGGCTGATTCGACGTTTTCGGGGTGCGCGATTGCAAAATGTTTCTCGAAAGCGGGCGACGTGCGTTCCGTGCGTCGGCGTACTTTTCCCCATTCCATCGCGTCGGGGGCGCCGACTTCCGTAAGTTCCTGTTTCGGGTCGGAAAGCGTCCAAGTTTTGTCGCTGAAAATCGTCTGAATCGGCTCGCCGAGTGCGTTGAGGGTGCTGCTTGCGGCGGGTGCGCTGCTTGCGCCGTCTTTTATCGGTGAAACATCCAATCGTACGAGAATCTTCGGAGTCTTTCCCGCAACGTTCGACGCATGAATCGAAATCGTGTTTTCACCCGCTTTCAGGGCGTCCGTAACGTCGAAAAACCGCATCTGATCGGGATTGAAAATCATTCCGATAGAGTAATAGGTTTTTGTACCATTTACATAAATCTCGAACTTTTGGTCGGCCGCAATCGCAAGCTGAACGGAGACTTTCTGCGGGTCGGCCGAGTCGAGCGTCAGGGTTTTTACGAACTCTGCATACGTTCCTTCTTTGGGCGCAATCCACTTCGCAGCGTCGAGATTCAGTTCGGGACGCTCCTTTTCAGGCGTTGCGATCCACTTCGCCTTCCAATCTTCGGGCTTCATGATTCCCGTGACCCATGCGGATTCTTCACTCCATTCGGATGCGGCGTCGTTTTGGTCCCACGCACGTACTTTCCACAAATAAATGCGCGAACTTTCGAGCGTCGGGCCTCCATACGGAACCAGAACGGACGCATCGGACGCGGTTTTCCCGGAGTCCCAAACCGTTTTGCCGTCGGTACTTACAACAATCTGGTACGCAGACTGCTTCAGACCTTCTTCCTTTTGGACGTCTGCAAACTCCAGCTTCCAGCTGAGCCGAGGCGCGGCGGAATCGAGTGACGGACAGTTCATCGACTCGGTTCGAAGTCTGCTGACCGTAAAAGCCTGAACGGACGCGCACAATGCCGCCAGAACGAGCAACCCCGAAAAAATGTTTCGTTTCATTGGATTTTCCTTAAATCGCGTAATTTTATTGAATCTCAAAAATTTTCGATTCTTCTCGCTTCATTATAAATCAGGCGGAAGTAAAAATCAAGACGCGGGACGAAGTTTTTCAAAAAAATTGTAAAACGTTTTCCTCTGGCGTGATTTTTACCACCATGGCGGGAAAAATCGGCTTTCTGAATCGAACCATGAACCACATGAATCCGATGTGATTCATAATGACACGCGAAAATTCAATTTTTGAACGTGACGAATGATTTTCCGACCGTCTGACATAAATTTTCGTCAAGCCATTTGGCCAGAATTTCCTGCTGTTCGGAATTTAAACGACGTCGTTCCTCTGTTTTTCAGGCCTGAAACTATTTTCGGACGGTATTTTTGACCGTCCACCCACGTTCGAGCAACACGATCGCCTTGATTCTGTCCGCATCCGTCTTCTTTTTCGCGCGACGATCTCAAGCTTCAAATTTTCGAGAATTTCTAGCGTCATTCGATAATTTTCCATTTCCAACCCTTGACAATTCTTGAACAAAACCTTATAATTCATTTATGTACAAAAGTCGTCGCGACTTTTGTGAAATTTGCATGTGAAATGAGTAGAAATGGAGGAAATACTGTGGAAAAGAACATTCGACGTCGGTATCAGATTTTGATTTTATTGTTGATCTTCCTCGTTTCAATCCCCGCACAAGCTCGTAAGTGGACGGACGCCAAAGGTCGAACCATCGAGGCAGACTTTGTGGGCGCCGACCCTGACGATGACTCCAAAGTTGTGCTGGAAAAAAAGGATGGAAAGACCGTTTCCATCCCTGTTTTCAAACTTTCTGCGAAAGACCAAAAGTACATCACGGACAAACTCGGTTTCAAGAAGACGAAGGCCGACCCCCAGAGTGAGGAGGAATCTGCAAATTCTGCAAATTCTTCAAACGCCGCACTTTCTGCTGGGAAACAATCCGAGCCTATCCAAAGGCGATAATTTGCCTGTAGAACTGGTGAGTTGGGAGGATTGTGATATATTCTGCAAAAAACTTCAAGCGCAGGGGCTGAACGCTTCCCTTCCTACTGAGGCACAATGGGAGTATGCGTGTCGGGCGGGCACAAGGGACGATCAGGTTGGAACCTTGGGTTACATGGCGTGGTATAACAGTAATTCGGATGGGATGCCCCACGAAGTTGGGCAGAAGAAGCCGAACGCATGGGGATTGTACGACATGCTCGGGAACGTCTGGGAATGGTGTTCGGACTGGTACGACGAGGGTTATTACTCTCAGTCGCCGGCGAGCGACCCAACAGGTGCAAAATCTAACCCCAACCGTGTGAATCGCGGCGGCAGTTGGGGCTACAATTATGGGATGTGCCGTCCTGGGTGGCGGAACTATAGTTCGCCGGTCATTCGGGATGAAGGCTTGGGGTTAGGCGTCTCGCCCGCATGATTCCTCAATGGTACGTTGAATATACTCGCAGCAAGCCCGTAATGAAGCGAGTGA
>CAYTLK010000052.1:25359-26565 GCA_964438515.1 uncultured Planctomycetaceae bacterium | reverse complement strand
TATCGTTTTTCATACACCGTCAAAGCATGCAGGGCCGTCATCACGCCCTCAATTTCCTTGCTCGACGCACTCGAAGGATTCCACAACGTCAGCTGATATTCCAAAAGCGCATTCACTCGCTCCACCGCCCGAAATATTCGAGGGTCCGAAAGCTCCTCTCTGGGAGTCGCCGTCACCAGCCAGCGGAGGATGTGACCGCTCGCAATCAACATCTCGGTGGGACGCGTCGGCGTCGAACCTTTTTTCAAAAAGAACTCCGGATGCCAAACGTCCAGATCGTTTTGAATATTGAACACAAAATCAATAAACAGCTTCGTATATTCCTCCGCACGCAGATATTCACCCGTCAAAGTGTCGCTTTTCGTGCGCATTTTCCGACACCGAACCGCACAAATCAAACCCAGCAGCTGATTCGTCGCCGAAGAATCCCCTTTCGACATTGGACGCTCCAGCTCGTTTTTTATGATTCGTTCCAACGTCCAAATTTCCCCCTCCGCGTTTTCCCACTGCGCGTCCATCGGCAAGTAGTACGACAGCCCAATGAGCGTCAAAGAAAGATCGTCCCCTTCCCGGCAGTTTTTTTGTTCAAATTCCACAAGATCCTGAACGTCGAACTTCTTTTCACCATGCGGCACAGATTCTCCATTTTCGCCATTTTCTGTATCCATCGTATTTTCCATACTTTCGGCATTTTCCGAAGCGGAAGAACCGCCGGCGGGGAAACTGTAATCACGCGGAACCCTTGCAATCGCCAGCGCCGCCAGCATCTGACCCGAATACTGCTGAATTCCGTACCCTAATCGCGGCATCAAACGCGACGTACTGTCGGTGAAAGCCGCCTCTTTTCCCATCGGAATGTTCCAACACAACGCACCAATGGCGTTCACTCGCCGATTCGACTCGCGATTTCCAAGAAAAATTTCCGCATCACAACCATACAGAATAACGTACGAAATAATATCAAGCGGTCGATTTTCTTCCGTCGAAAGACTGATTTGGTTGTAAACCTTCAACGTGTGCAGAATTTTCTCCCGAAGTTCCATTTCTTCCGGGGTGTAAGCCGCCGCAACCGGTTGTAACGATGCCGATGATTCAGGAATTTCTAACGTCTCGGAAACGTCTGACGTTTCAGAAACATCTGATGTTTGAGGAATTTCAGACGTTCCAACAGATTCTTTCGCCCCCCCCAACTCTTCCGATTCTTCC
>CAYTLK010000052.1:18886-25259 GCA_964438515.1 uncultured Planctomycetaceae bacterium | reverse complement strand
CCAACTCTTCCGATTCTTCCGATTCATCTTCGGAATCGGTATCGAAAATCAATTCCGGCGCAGTATCGGCTTCCTCTTTTTTCGCAGAATGGGACGCTTCGTCGTTCTGAACGGACGGAAAATCCTTCAAATTGGGTGTGTCTGCCGTTTCTTCCAGTTCCAAAAACGGCGGAGGCTCCAAATCAAAATCGTCCTCCGCATCGTTTTCGTCCGCCAAAATGAATGTATTTTGCCAAATCAAACTCTGCAAAAGGAACAAAATCAAAAAGGAAACGGATTTTTTCATTGATTTTTCCTTTCAGGAATCCAAAAAAGCAAAAATGACTGTAAGGAAGTCCTAAAAACAACAATATTAAAAAGTTTTTGACCCGGTGCGACCGGGAGCGAGTAACTTGGGAAAAAACAACATTCAAAATGTTTTTTCCCCACGACCGAGAGCGAAAGTACGGGAGCGCTCCGTTTCCTCCCGTTAGGGTGGAAACACCGCCACGGTGTAAAAAAGCCCCTTGAACTACAACGTTCTGCGTACGATTTTTTGCACAGCAATGTTTTTTTTGTAAAAATTCAAATCTGAGGTTTTTAGAACTTCCTTGTAAAATATTTTTTTGTATCGGAATATTTTACGAAAAACTTCAATTTTACTCCTTTTTTTCAGGACTTTCACCGCCTAAAATCCACACCGCAGGCCGCTTTCCTTCCGAAGACGGGTCCCACCTTACGTGCAGGACGCTTCCATCCGAAAAAGTGGCTGAAAGAAGATTGCTCCCATTGTATTCCTGCAGCAAATACGCACGTCCCGCAGGATGAAACAACTGCAAAATGCGATTCGAATCCCAACAGGAAGAAAGGAGCGAGCCGTCAGACGTCCAGTACTGTACAGAATTCGAAGAATTGGACGCCCATTGAAAAACGTCTTCCAGTTTCTGAATATCTTCCGGAGTCACTTCCGTTTCGTCCTCATTTTTGGCCGTTTCCGAAGCATCCGCCGCCGTTTCGGAACCTTCTTGAGCCGGTTTGGAACCTTCCGGAACCGTTTCAGAACCTTCCGGAACCGTTTTAAAAGGTGTATTTTCCGTTCTTTTCGGCTCTCCAAACGTCTTCGGCGCTGAAAACTCCACGATTTTCATTCCATCTGGAAGCGTCGTTTGTGAATAATTCGATGGAAACGACGTCACACCGGCTTCCCACCGACGATTTTGAAATTCGTTTGCCATTTCAAGTATTAATGCCATTTCTTGAAGCACATTTTTCCACTCCGCCGGCAGATCGAACGTTTTTGCCGAATTTTCATCTACGAAATCCCATCGCAAATCAATCGCAGCGGACTGCCAAAGGACCCTCGGTTTTTGCACGTCTGGCGTCTTCGCCCATTCCGCCATCGGGATCCAGGGATTCTGGAGGTTTTGCTCGCCGTGACGCACGAACGTCTCAAGCGCAAACGTCGCAGAACGCTGAACTTCCTCAAAATTCTGCGTCTCCAAAGCCTTCAAACCCCGTTCATGAATTTGATTCAACTGCGCAAAAAACGGAAAAAACTGCCGAGATTGATTTCCCGTGAGAAAATATGCAAGCCAGAGCCGCGATGCGTCCCGAAAATGGGAATCCGTCGAGCCGCCTTCCGTAAGCGACTGCAATCGCGAAAGAGGAATAGTATTCTGGGAAAACTGCGCAATCTGCGTATTCTGAATCGTCAAAGGAATCTCGCCCGCAAACGCATCCAAAAGCCCCTCCTGGAGCCAAACCGGAAACGTTACCGACTCCTGACCGTCATAAAGAATCGTACGAAAAGCTTCACGCCGAATTTCTGACTGGAAATCTTTTGTTTCAAAGTCCCGGCTCGACGCAATTTCAAGCGTGAAAACCGGCCCTTCATCAAAAACTTCGAACCGACACGGCCCCGCAGGTTCCTCGGACGTCTGCGAATTTCCGACGACAGTTGATTCTTGTACATAAATCTGATTGTATTTTGCGTACTGTGCCGCTCGCTGAAGTGTCGCGTCCGAATAAGAACGCATTTCGGGGGCGGTCCGCGTATATGAACGATGAAACGTGGATTTTGACGCCGCTTCGGTTCCCGGAGTCACAACGCAAAGCCGCATTTTTTGACCGGATGAAGAGGCGGAAAGTGCAACTTTCGACGAGGCGGAAACTCCAACATCAGAAACTCCTGAAGCGGAATTTCCGGCGGCGGAATCTCCGACAGAGTGCGGAAGCGGCTTGCGCCACAGGGAGGCCGTCAGTTCCGCTTCATGCAGAACGGATTCCAATTTCTGCACAATCTGCACCAGTTCCTGCGTATTCCGACCCCATTTCGCATCGGTTTCCACCTGAAAATGAGGGCTTTCGAGCACAAAACCCGGCGTGCGGCTTCGAGAAATGGAAGCGTGAAAGCGTTCTTGTTCTGATTCTGTAATTTCGCGCGGCAAAATACGCAGCGGAACCGGATTCTCGGCCGAAAGGTCTGTTACTTCGACAGAAATCAAAGGCTCATCAGAAGCACTTTCTTCGGCAGAATCTTCTTCTTTTGCTGAAACACCCTCTTTTGCGGAAACATCTTCTTTTGTAGAAGTTCCATCTTTTACTGAACCCTCTTCTTTTGTAGAAGTTCCATCTTTTACCGGAATTCCCACTTTTGCAGAACCATCCTCTTTTGCTGAATCTACACTTTCCACAGAAGCCGCAGTCTCTGTCGGGGAAATCTCCACTATTTTTACCGGTTCTGCCGAAATGGCAGAGATTTCCATCATTCCAAACGGTAAAACGATTCCAATAATCCACGAGCCTTTGAAAAATTGATGATTCCGATGCATTCGTTGTACCTAAAATTGAAAAAACATAAATCCACCCTTTCCGTAATGATGGAACTGAATTCTATTTTACCAAATTTTCTTTTTTTTTGCAATTCCAATTCTCACAAACAAAGCCGCTAAAAGACGCACAATCCAAAAAAGTGGAAAAAACAGAAAATTTTACGTATTTTATGTAATCCCACCACTGGAAATTCGTCGATAAGAACAATAAGCCTTGTAACAGAGACACTCTATGCGAATTCCATTTGAAAATTTCGCTTCGGACGGTCAAACGGCTGTCGTTTCGCGATGCACGAACAACGGAAAAGCGGAAATTCAAATGGAATCGGGTACATAAACGTTAAGATGGGTAAAATGAAGGTTCAGAAAACCCATCATCCAACGTTCGAGCGTTTCCAGAGGCGCGGCATTTATGCTGGTTCTACAATGAATTTCCGTTTTCACAAAGACTTCAGGAGCCGTGGTGCGCAGCTCCAACGGCAGACGGGAAAACTGAAATTCAAAAGAGTGTTCGTATAACCCCTTCGGACGGAAAATATCATGAAAATGGTGGAAATCTCCAAATTGTTTCGTTTTTGCAGACGCATGAAATCTCAGGATTCCTCGCGCGGGAACGTGTTTGGTTTCGGCCTGTTGGAATTCCTGTCCTTATTCCTTCTGGGAAGCATTTTCTTCCCCTCGGAAAAGGCTGCGGGGGCGTATTACACACAGCAAAAGGGGCTTCAAACCGACCGCTATGCAGCGCAAGAGGAACAAACCGCACAAGTGAGCGACTTTTTCATGAGTGACGACGAGGAATACGCGCCTTCTGCCGCACAAGCACCCGCAAAATCCCAGATTCCAGACGCACAATCCACGCAGGTTCCGGCTTCCTTTACGCTTCCGCCTCAAACGCCGCATTCCGTCCCGGCGGTTCAGAATGTTCCAGCGGTTCAAAACGTCCCGGCGGTTCAGAATGTTCCGGCGATTTCCCCAGTTTCCGCTCAAAATCCCGTTCAAACAGCCTCTTCCGCTCAAACAGATTCGCAAATGCGCGTTTATACGCTCCCTGGAGGATGTACCGTTCGGGAATATAAAGGGGCTGATGGTGTTTTGATTCGTGAAAATTCTTGGGGCGAAACGCCGCAAACTCCGGAAAATCGCGCACAGGTTCCGACTTCCGCACAGGTTCCGACTTCCGCACAGGTTCCGACTCCCGCACAGGTTCCGGCTCCCGCACAGATTCCGGCTTCCGCACAGATTCCGGCTTCCGCACAGATTCCGGCTCCCGCACAGGTTCCGGCTCCCGCACAGGTTCCAGCTCCAGAACAAGTTCCAGACGTAATTTCGCTGGATGAAACTCCTGTTGATTCGGAAAATCGAACGGCACAAACAGCGCAAACAATCCAAACAACCCAACCAATCCAAACAGTGCAAGCAACGCCGACAGCTCGGGCGGAACAAACATTGAAGGTTTGGAATGAAGAACAAGGGTTGATTCCTCAAGATTGGAGCGCCGCACCCGTTGTAAATTCGAATTCCGTTCCAGAATGGGCGTCTTCCGAACAAACCGTTACTTCAGAACAAACTTCCGCACCTCAGCTGGAACAAACGCAAACGAACGCCCCGCTTCCAACGAATCTTTCAATGGAAGCGCCCGAATTGGCAGTGGATCTGGATACAGATTTGAGCGTTCCGGCAGATTTTCAGGAGAAAAAGACGAAGGTTGCGCCGGGTGAGGAATTGCAGCACGCACGCACGCAAAATATGGTTCAAACACGCAACGCCGCCGTTGCAGAGATGCGGACGCCGATGAAACAGGTGGAAGAGGTTCCCGCCGTGAACGTTTCCCAGGCGCTGCTTGAGGAAAATTGGGACGAAACGCTGCTGAACAATGTGGTGACGCAAGTGAGTCACGAAGAAAAGGAAAACAAAAACGAAAACAAAAACTCCGCCGTGAATCCGGCCGACCTCGAAACCGCAAGCACGGGAAAACCGGTTTCGGATGCAGAAGTCCCTTCCGCGTCCCCCTCAAAACCTCGTGTTTTAGTCGGTCCGCGAAGAATTCGCCGCGTGAATGGAAAACCCGTTTCAACCGATTCGAAATCTTCCAAGAACCCCGAAAATTCAGGCGAAACAGGAAACTCAAACGAAACAGGAAAGTCCGGCAAAACAGAAAATGCAGGGGAGTTAGAAAAAACAGGAAAACCGTTCGAAATCGGAGTGACTTCAGAATCGTTGGAAAGTACATTTCCCGCAGACCCGTCATTTTCTTCAAACGAAGAGGAAATTCCGCCGTTGGATGAATCTTCTGCGGAATGGAACTTTTCAGAAGAAGATGCGGTCACACCCCTGCGGCAAACCGTTTCGGGAACTTCTGAAAAGGCGGAAAACGCGGAGAACGCAGAGAAATCAAACGAACTGTTTGATTTTGGGATCAACGATATGGAGATTTTCCGCGAAAAACAGGAAGAAACGCCCTCAGAATCCACTTCCATGAGCGCCGTTGAAACCACGTGTTCCGCTGAAACCACGTGTTCCGAAGCGGAAATCTGCGTTTCGCAGTCCGTTTCGACCGTCACCGCAGCATACTATGAAAGTCGTACACGTTTAAATCCGATCGTAACAGTCCAATATTTGGGAAATAAAACCAACGGAAACGATGGGAAAGAAGAAAAAGAAGAGGAAACTGCGGAGGAAGACGCAGAAGAAAATGCAGAAGAAGATGCGGAACTCGACATTCTGCTTTTGCCGCCGGACGAATTCGAAACGAAAAGTATGGAAGAAATGAAAGTCGAAGCGGCAAACGAGACGAAAACCGATGCGGAGTCGAAGCCCGAAGCGCCCAAAGCGCTTGAAGGAATGAACCCCGACGAGGAATACACGCCCGCGCCGCTGAACTTCGAGGAGGAACCGGAGGATCTTGCAGAAGACCCCGCGCCCGCAACCGAAAAAACGGCACTTGATTCGGACGAAACGACTGAAACGGCTGAAACAATCGAAGTTGCTGAAGAAGAAGCGACCGTAGAAGAAGCGGAAGAAACCGTTGAGAGCGAAGAAACGAACATCGAGATTTCGGGTGCAAAACCTTCCGCCCCTGAAACCGACGACGCCGCTATGGAAATTTTATCGCAGCAGATTGCGGATCAAATCGCAGAGCGCATCGTAAAAAAAGTCGTGGAACAGACGACCGACGAGGTGATGCGTCGGGTGCTTGAACAACTGGCGGCCGAAAAATCCTCCGCGAAAGATTCCGCTGAAAGCGAGTCCAAAACGGAAGCTGCATCGGAAGCTGGGTCCGAAGTTTCGCCCGAAGCTGCGTCAGATGAAAATAATGTTTCAAAAATCGAAAAAGAATCAAAGAATACACTGTACAAAGAATCAAACAGCACCGATGCGCAAACCGCAGACGCCCAAATTCCCAGCGAGTCCGACGAAGATCTGCTGAACGACGTTCCTGAAGTTCTGACGCTTTCGGATGAAGAAACTCCGTTCGTTACAGTTTCGGGAAATTCTTCCGATGAAGAGGAGGCTTCCGACGCAACGGATTCCGATGTAACAGATTCCAACTCGGTTCCTTCCGC
>CAYTLK010000052.1:10660-18786 GCA_964438515.1 uncultured Planctomycetaceae bacterium | reverse complement strand
CGTCTCAAGAAGCAGCTGGGTTCGTAAAACTGACGGGCCGCAAGAAAAAGCACACAGTAACACCCCCGGCAGTTCCGGCGACATCCGGACTTTCAGACGCGCCGACTCCGCCGCAAGCATCCGCCGCCGCGCCGCAAGTAACCGCCGCCGCCCCCGAAACGCCGAAAGCGCCCAAATCACCGAGCGTTCCGGAGTCCGCCGCCGCACCGATGCAAGCACCCGCCGCGCCTCCAGTTGCAGCTTCCGTAACGGTTCCTCCCGCGTCGGTTTCCGCCGCAGCGAAAAAGCAGTCCGCGTCTTCCGGCAGTTCCAGTCCTTGGAATTCGCCGCTCGCAAATGTGGGACTGGATTTGGAGAAAAAACAGATTTTCACCTCTTCAGAAGACGTGAATATCAAACGAATTCAACTGACGCCCTGTGCAGGAGTCGTCATGGATACAAACGACGCCATTCGTGCAATTCAAGTTGAAGATCGGCAAAATTGCGACTTCATTCAAATGACTTCAACACGTTTTGCGCTCATCGGGAAGGTTCCTGGAACGACACGTGTGCAAATCCTTTTTGCAGATGAAGAGGTGGAACCCATGCTGTTTTCCGTGAACATCAATGAAGGGGATTCCAGCGTTCTTCTGCTTGCAAACTGGTGTGTAGAAATCGAAAATCAGCTCAATCAAAGCATGAAAGACGCCTCAATTTCCGTGTTCCAGTTTCAAAACCGGATTTTCGTCAAAGGGGTTTTGGGACGCGGCGTGAAAGCTCCCGAAGTCCTCGCAGCCGTTCAAAAAGACTTTGTTCGACTTCGGAAAGAACATTCTGGAATGGAAATTCCGGGACTAACGTCGCAAAATCGGAAAATGGTTCTCGTCGATATGCTGGCTGAAAATAAAAAGGATGTGGATAAATGAACATGAATCAGAATCAAAATCAACAATCACTCCGACACTTTTTGAGAGTTGCTGGAACTTTGTTTTTGGTGCTTCTTGTATTCGGACTCTGCGGCTGTCAGAGCGACTCGGGAGGCAAAAAAACGACGAATCCCTTTTCCCAGAAGGAAAAGAAACTGAACGCCCTTCAGCAGGAAATCAGTACAGAATACGGAAACGCCGACAAAGCGACGCGAGGGGGAAAACCGCACGAAGCGCTGCAGGCGTACGAAAATATTCTCAAAATCTACGAGAAAAACAAGGACAATCCGGATCTGAAACGCGAGGTGGAGCCTTATTGCAGAATCGGAATGATTCAGGAAGGGTACGGTCAGTACGCTGAAGCGGAAAAATATTACCGGCAGGCGATGGAAGCGGATCCCAAAAATCCTATTCCGTACAACAGTCTGGGATACTGTTTCATCACGCAAAAACGGCTGGATGAAGCGCTCGAATACCTCCAGAAAGCCGTCGATATGGCGCCGAACGAACCGAAATACAACAACAACCTGGGGCTTGCGTATGGTTTGAAAAAGGATTACGACCGTGCGTTCCAGTGCTTCCGGCGAGTTGCGACCGAAGCGGACGCGTACTACAACATGGCAGGCGTCTTTGCGATGAACGGAAGCGACGAAGAAGCAAAACTCGCTCTGGCACGAGCCGTGGAGCTGAATCCGAACCATCACGAAGCCAAACGAATGCTTTTGACCTACACCGAAGCGGAACAGAATCCCGAAGATGCGGAAATGGCGGCTCAGCCTGGAAACTTCCCCGGTGCGTCCGTCCCCTATCGCGAAACCGCCGCCTCCGGAAGTATGACGCAGGCGCCGTACCATCGTCAGTATGGGTCCGCGCACCGAGATGTGATGGCCTCCGGAAATTGAAATAAAAACACAATATTAAAAAGTTTTTGAAAAAGGGGTCTGGGGTCGCGAGCCACGACGGGCGATAGTGCTGCCGCACGAGTGACGCCCTCGCTGGGGCGAAATTGCGAGCAGTAAACAACATTCAAAATGTTTTTTCCCCAAGACCGTAACGACATTACGGGAGCGTTTTGTTTCCTCCCGTTAGGGTGGAAACACCGCCACGGTGCAAAAAAGACCTAAAGACGAAGCACTCCTTGTACGATTTTTGCACATCAATATTTTTTGTAAAAATTTCCTTACTCAGGTTTTTATACTGATTCCACTCGAAAATTTCGCATTGGGCGGATACAGCGATAGTCGTTTCTCGATAGAGTAACGATGGTGAAGCGGAAATTCAAAATGCGTCGGGTATAGAACTTCCTTTAAAACTTTTCATCACCCTCTGATGCACCTATAATTTACGTTTCCCATGAATTCAACGGGGCGCCATTATTTCAAACGTTTGAATGAACGTCTGAAATGAAGACGCCCCCGCTTGAAATTTCCTGCATTTGGAATATAATGAAGAAACTTGTGGATACTGCAACAATTCCAGAAGTTTTTTGATACATTCCGGACTGTCATTTTGCGACAGACTCCGGTACAAATTCAATCGGTTTGAGAGTCAAAATGTCCGAATCCAATTCCAATCTGAATCAGTGGCAGCAATACATCAATCGTCCGAAACGCGGCGTCCCGGAGGGTCTTTGGGTCCGCTGTCCCGGCTGTCAGGCGACCGTATTCCGAAAAGAAGTGGATGAAAATCAGGGAATCTGTCCCGAATGCGACTATCATTGGTCCATCTCCGCACGAATACGCATCGCGCAGCTGCTCGACGAAGGAACGTTCGAAGAGTGGGACGCAAACATGCACGCCATCGATTTTTTGCATTTTGTCGATAAAAAGATTTATGCAGACCGACTCATTGATGAACAAACACGAAACAAACTCAAAGACGCCGTCATTACAGGCACAGGAATGATTCGCGCCCGCCGCGTCATTTTTGCCGTTACGGACAGTAATTTTATGATGGGAAGCATGGGGAGCGTCGTTGGAGAAAAACTGACTCGAGCCGTCGAACGTGCAACCGCCGCAAATCTCCCCGTAATCATCGTAAGCGGAACCGGAGGAGGCGCCCGAATGCAGGAAGGAATCGTTTCACTCATGCAGATGGCCAAAATTTCCGCAGCGCTCGCCCGTCACGACTCCGCAGGAGGTTTGTTCATTTCCGTCCTCACCAATCCGACGATGGGCGGGGTCGCCGCCAGTTTCGCGTCGCTCGGAGACGTCACTTTTGCGGAGCCAAAAGCCCTCATCGGGTTTGCGGGGCCTCGAACCATCAAATCCACGGTTCAGCTTGAACTCCCTGACGGGTTTCAGACGAGTGAATTCCTGCTCGAACACGGATACATCGACCGAATCATTCGCCGTCCCGACCTGAAAAGTGAAATTGCACGCGCAATTGATTATTGTGGAAAATAGAAGATAGACGTACATATTTTTTTCGGGAAGCGAATGAATTATGCTGATCGACACACACTGCCACCTCGACGATGAAGTTTTTGAGGACGACGCGGAGCAAGTTGCGTCTGCTGCTCGGACGGCCGGCGTCGAAATGATGCTGACGCAAGGAACGACGATTGCTTCGTCACTCGACTGCATCACGCTTTCAGAAAAATGTACAGGAGTCTTTGCCGCCGTCGCCATCCACCCGAACTGTTTAATGGACGAAATTCCGAAGTTTGGATCTGTGGACGTTTTTTACGAAATTTTCACGAAAATGGCTCAAAATCCATGCGTCCGTGCGATCGGCGAGACGGGTTTGGATCTTTATTGGGACGACACTCCGCTGGAAATCCAAAAAAAATACTTGCGTCATCATTACGAACTGGCTCGCCGAACCGATTTACCCATCGTGATTCACTGTCGGGACGCTGAAGACGCATTTTTGGACGTTACACGACAAGAATTTTCCGAAAATGGGAGGGTTCCGGGGGTCATTCACTCTTTCAGCGGAGATTCAGACTTCCTCTCGGAGTGTTTAGAGTTGGGATTTTATATCAGTTATTCTGGTTCAATCACCTTTACGAACAAAAAATTCGACGCATTGCGCGCCACAGTTCCGCGGGTTCCTTCCGACCGCATTTTGGTCGAAACGGACAGTCCGTACCTCGCACCCGTTCCGTTTCGCGGAAAAGTGAAGCGGAACACTCCCGCATTGGTGGTTCACACCGCAAAGTTTGCTGCCGAACTGCGTCAGATTTCCGAAGACGAACTGGCGCAATGGACGACCGCGAATGCACGTCGGCTTTTCGGATTTTAACAGAAAGTCCGCATTCCATTTTTATTTTGAGCCGGCAGTAATCGTCCAGACGGTCACACACGCGCCGATTGTAATGAGGCTGTACGTCGTGATGACGGTTGGAGCAAACGTAGAGGATTTTTTGGGCGTTTCCGCCGTTTCCACCTTTTCAGCAGAAGCCGCAGAGGGGAAAAAATGGGTGGGCCGAAAAGTGTACTTCGCGATGTAGAATCCCTGGATTCCCAGAAGGATGATAAAAACACCGAGAGCAAGAAAAATGGGACGTTTCATAAACAACTCAGGGATTTGAGATTTTTTTAGTTTTTTCGGACAGGAATCGTCGTTTTTCGTCTAGATTCCAACGTTTCAATAGAGGTATCGGACCGTTTCCATTTGAACTTAAGTATAAAATCACATGGAAAGCAAATTTTCACTTTAATTTATTTTAAAAAAACGTTTTATTTCAATTAAGAAACCAAGATCGGCCGCGTTCGAACAGGAAGACTGCGCTTTGTAGGAGATGTAGGAATTAAAGCGTTTTCCTTTTGAAAAATTTTTAATCAATGTACAAAAAAAAACTTGAAAATAGTCCTAAATAATAGTACATTAGAAGTACAAGAGAACAACATGAATGTCGGAACCGAGAACTTCTGATACAATTTTCAGATTTTCCTTTTCGTTCCAACAATCGGAATCGACGATCCTCCGAACGGATTCGGAAGATTTAATTTCGATATTTTTCAAAACTGTACAATAAAACGGGTTTAAAAATGGCAGAAATCAGCAAACATCCATCGGATGAAATTGATGCATTGATTCGAAACGCAGAATTACGGAGCGAACTGGAACCGTATTACGACGAATCCATCGTTCAGGTTGAAGAACGGCATCTGCCTCTGGAAGTTGAAAATGATTATCTCGAAATGATGCTTGCGTGGGAAGTTGCGCCAGTTCTTCCCATCTCGGAATGGTTCAATCCGCCGCTTCGTCCGCGTCATCCGTCGCAGTTTTCCGCAGAGGAACTCAACGCGCAGCTCATGAAACTCGTAAATTTGCTGTACAAAAAGAAGATTGTTCTTGATTTTACCGATCATCTCTCCGATTACGACCTTTACATGCTGATTTGTCACGAGATTTTGACCTCCAAAGAAAAAATGCTCGCGATTCGCAACGGCTATCTGCACTGGGACTGTGCCGGCGTGGGTGAAAATCAGGATATTTGGCTCACGTACTATGCGACTCCGGAAGATCGGGAAATCTGGGAGGAAACGAACAAAAAAAGCGCCTCATTCCATCAGGAACCTCCGTTTCCGAGAACACTTCCAACAGATGAAGACTGAAATTTGAACTTTCGGTTCCCACCGTCCTTTTTAAACGTCGCCACCGTCCTTTTTTTTGCGGCAGTCCCATCCTTTCCTGCGGCTGCCGCTGCGTCTCGCAATTCAAAATGCAATTCAAAGTCGTAATTCAACAACGCGATTCAACAACGTTCAGCCCTCATTTTCACTTTCATTTCCATTTTTTCCCCTCTTCCGAACGTCTGCGCCTTCCAATCCGCCAGAATCTCGCAGTCCCCAAAATCCCTATTCGTTAAATTTTCCGAAATTGTTTCAAATTATTTTAAAATTTGTCTCTAAAATCCGGGAATCAGTTGAAATTAATCCCTGATTGTGCTATAATAAAGCATGAAGTAAAAAATCAGGTGTTTTCAGATAAAGAGAAAGAAAATCACCTGAAAAGACGAGAATAATGAACGCAAATCGAAAATCGGGGGTGTTTTATGGTTGATTTTTTTGTACGCGAAAATCCGCTCTTGAATCCCTCTTCGGATCCTGAGGAAGTGCGTCCCGACACCGCAAAAGCAGGAAAGTCCGAGGAACCTGTAATGCTTGATTACGGAGGATTCGGTTTCCCGGACGAGCAAGTAATGCACGATTGGACGATCGTGGGCTGCGTCACCACCATCGTTTGTTCGTTTGCACTCCTGGCGGGGGCCGGAATTCTGGTTTACATTTTTTACTCCATGTACACGGAACAGCACGTCGTCGTCAGCGAAACGAGCGGCATCGTCGCAAGCACCTCCAATCAGGGTCTGCGCCGAGCGGAAGTCCGTGCGTTTTCAATCGACTGTAAATGGAACTATCCCAGCGCGATGTGTCTCACTCCCGACGGACACTATTTCGTCACCGCCGGCGGTCCTCGAATGCGTTCGGAAGATGCGGAAAGCAGTGTTTCGCCGCGCGGTTCATCCCCTGAAACCCCGATATTGGAAGATTTGGACAGCGAGGAGGAACCCAGTTCCCAACCGGACGAACATCTTCTTACTTACGACAGCCGTCCTGCAGAACTGCCGGAAAATATGTATGTAGATCTGCTGAATCTTGGGAAAAACGGAAAACGAGTGCTCGACACACCCCCGCAAAAGCAGGAATCGGAAGCTTCGGCTCCGGCTGAGGATTTCGTGATGGACCACACCGATTTGATTTCCGTTTCAACGTCACCCTCCATGGAGTCTTTGCCGGAAGAACGCCGTGCACTTGAGACTCAGGATGAGGCGAGCGTCTGGAAAAAGACCCGTCCCAGTGTCGAAAGCTACCCGATGGCGTTCTGGTCGATGGAAACGCTTCAGCCGGTTATGGTGCATTGGAATCATGAATTCCCCATCATTTCAATTTCGGTTTCTCCCGACGGCAAAAAAATCATCTCGGTAGACACCGGAGGAAACGCGATTTTGTGGAGCCTCGACGATTTACCGGGCGAAAATGGAATTGCGGTCCCGACGTGGCACTTTGTGAACAAAATGACGCCGCAGATGCGCACAACGCAGGGAATGGGAAAAATTCACACCATTCATTCCGTCACTTTCACCCCTTCTGGACGTCAATTCGCGCTCGCCGCCACGGTGGACGCACTGGATGAAACCGGAAATTCCTACACAACTTGCGGCGCAATCATCCTCTGGGACATTCAGGAATGGAAAGAAGTCCTCCGAAAACGTGGCGGAAGCGGCATTTCCAATAAGATTGATACCTATTACCAAACTCTAAACCCCGTCGGAAAATTCTGCGACCTCAAATACACGCCAAACGGAAAATACCTCATCACCGCAGCCGCCGGAACGAACGCAGGAGTTTATTATTTTGATAACCGTACAAACAATCCCGCTTACGGAATCTGCATGTGCGACTTGAATCCGGACGAACAGCGTCCTCGGACGGCTCCAATTACGGAATTTAAACCCAATTTGGTTCAGGGAGTCAGTCACCACGATTTTCCCAACGCAGAATCTGTTGTGCTTTCGGTTTCCCCTGAAAATGCGTCTGGAAAGGACGACGACAAAAACGCGCTGACGGTCGTTTCGGCCGACAATTACGGACGGACGGTTTTCTGGCGTTTCGCTCCGAGTACAACGCATCCGCGAGACGGCGTCAAATGTTCTCGTTATTTTTCCGCGAAAAATTCCGAAAATACGACTCGAAACGTACGAAGCATCCTGTATTCCCCGAATTTGAAATACGTTATGATTTTAGGAGACGATATTTTACTGTATGGTGGAAGCACGCCGTACGATTACATGGGGACGTTTCGTTCCACAACAGGAAACACGAACACGGAACGCAGCGAATTCTTCCTCGTTTCAGGAATGTTTACGCCCGATAACCGATACTTTTTCGGCGGCGGCGACGATTGTACCGTACGGATGTGGCGCATGGACGAACTCCCCATGGACTCCCGATTCCTGGCGGACACCAAAAACAACCCGAAAGCGCAGGAGGAAGAACAGCGCGTCCTTGATTCTTTCGACCAGCGGAAACATCCCGTCGCAAGACCGCAAAATGAAGATGAGGATGAAGACAGCATTGAAAATTGGGACAGAAAAGAAGAACGCGGCCAAAATCTCAGCCTCCAAGACCATTCCGCCGTGGACGCTGGAAATAGCGAAAATATGTTTAAAACAGAGAATCCATGATTCGTGAATATCGTACAAAATCATAC
>CAYTLK010000052.1:0-10560 GCA_964438515.1 uncultured Planctomycetaceae bacterium | reverse complement strand
ATAATCGTCACTACAATCAAAAATAACACAAACGTTAAAAGAAAAAACCTGATTGAAAGGATATAAATATATGGCCAAGAAAAAGACGGCGGACGGAACGGATTCCGGAAAAGACGCGCCTGTGAGTAAAATTGAGGCGCTCCTCGAAAAAAACGAAACGCTCCGTTCGACGATGGCTCAAATCGAAAAAGAATTCGGAACGGGAGCGATTATGGCGCTGGGAGCCAATTCGTCTTTGAATATTGAAGCGATTTCCTCCGGCTGTCTGTCGCTCGACATGGCGCTCGGCGGCAAAGGTTTACCCCGCGGCCGTATTGTTGAAGTTTTTGGTCCGGAATCGAGCGGAAAAACGACGCTTACGCTTCACGTTGTGGCTCAGGCTCAAAAAGAAGGCGGAATTGCCGCTTTTATCGACGCGGAACACGCGTTGGACCCCAGCTGGGCGAAAAAATTGGGCGTAGATTTGGAAACCCTCCTCGTCAGTCAGCCGTCCTCCGGTGAAGAAGCGCTTCACATCGCCGAAATGCTGATTCGTTCCAACTCGGTAGACGTTGTGGTCGTGGACTCCGTTGCGGCTCTCGTCCCCAAAAAAGAACTGGAAGGCGAAATCGGGGACCAATTTGTCGGTCTTCAGGCGCGGCTCATGAGTCAGTCGCTGCGTAAATTAACCGGAGCCATTTCGAAAAGCCGCGCCATTGTGATTTTCATCAATCAGATCCGCGACAAAATCGGCGTTATGGGGTACGGCTCGCCCGAAACGACGCCGGGAGGACGCGCGCTCAAATTTTACTGTTCCTGTCGAATTGATGTACGTCGAATCGGCCAAATCAAAGACGGGGAAAGCGTAATTGGTCAGCGTGTAAAAGCGAAAGTTGTGAAAAACAAAGTCGCGCCGCCGTTTCAGGTTGCGGAATTCGACATGATGCACGACTGCGGAATCAGTTACGAAGGCGACATCATCGACCTCGCGATGGCCCGAAAATTCATCATTCGAAGCGGCGCTTGGTTCCGGTACGGCGAGATGCCGCTGGGGCAGGGGAGAGAAAAGGCTCGGCAGTTCCTGCGTGAACACCCCGACGTCTGTCAGGAAATCTGTGAAAAAATCAAAGAAACTCTGGTTCCTGCGACGGACGAATCTCTTCAAAACGACGAGGAACTTCCCGACATTGAAGGTCTGGATGAGGATCAAAACATCGAACTTTAACCCCTGATGAAACGTTTCATCAGCAATTTAATTTCAAACTTTTTCAATAAAATCATGTCAGAAATCAATCTCAAAGATTATATTACAAGTATTCCCGACTTTCCCAAACCCGGAATCATTTTCCGCGACATTACGACGCTGATTCAGGCACCCAAAGCGTTTACCGAAGCGTGTCGGATTCTGACGGAAGCCGTACGCGAGCTGAAGCCGGACGTCATTGCCGTTCCGGAGGCTCGAGGGTTTTTGTTTGCCGCTCCGATGGCGATTTCACTTCAATGTGCGCTTGTACCGATTCGCAAGCCGAACAAACTTCCGCGCAAAGTTCTGACGCAGAGTTACGCGCTCGAATATGGAACCGACACGCTGAATATGCATGCGGACGCGATTCAACCGGGCCAGCGCGTCGTCATTATTGACGATCTTTTAGCAACCGGCGGAACGGTCGATGCGTGCCGCAAACTCGTGGAACAGACGGGAGCAAAAGTCGTCGGGTACGGTTTCGTGATGGAACTTTCGACGGAATGCAACGGCCGCGAACGGCTGGAATCGCAGGGAGACACAAAAGTTTTCTCCGTTTTTCAATATTAAACTCGCCGATGTATAAATACTGCAGGACGAATACCCTTTAAAAAGAGGAATAAATAGTGAAAACACTGTCGGAACTAGCGGCATTGGTTTGTGGGGTTCTTGTTTCGGAAACAAATTCAGAACGTACGGAAATCCAACGTGCGGTCCCTTTCTCTGAAGCAACTCCGGGAACCATTACATTATTGGACGATTTGAAGAAACTTGGAAATCTCTCCCAATGTCGGGCGTCCGCCGTAGTGCTTCCGAAGTCCGCCGCAAAGAAATTTGAGGAAGATGGTTTTGTGAAATGGAATCCGCAGGGAGTTGCACTTCTTTTGTGCGACTCTCCCTACGATGCGTTTTCGAAAATCGTTTCAACTTTCAATCCGTCGGTTTCACGTCCCTCTGCTGGAATTCATCCGAGAGCGTTCGTTGATGAAACGGCCGAAATTGGGAAAAACGTCACCATTTCCTCCAATGTCGTGGTCGGCGCGTACGTCAAAATCGGCGAAAACGTCATTCTACACCCCAACGTCTGTCTCATGGAGGGTGTGGAAATCGGCCCAAATTGCGTAATTTTCCCAAACGTCACGATTTACGAAAGGTGCATTCTTGGCGCACGCTGCATCCTTCATGCGGGTGTGGTGATTGGGGCGTACGGTTTTGGTTACAATTCCGACACAGGGCGTCATCTTCTCGCTCCGCAGCTTGGAAATGTAGAAATTGCGGACGATGTAGAAATCGGCGCCAATTCGACAGTTGATCGCGGAACGTTCGGTTCGACCCGCATCGGGGAAGGTACGAAAATCGACGATCTGGTGATGATTGCGCACAACTGTCAGATTGGGCGGCACAATCTTTTTTGTTCACAAGTCGGAATCGCCGGCAGCTGCGTTACGGGCGATTATGTCGTTTGTGCGGGTCAGGTCGGGCTTGCGGACCATATTTCGATTGCGTCGCACGTTATTATTGGCGCACAGGCCGGCGTTCCTGGGAATATTTCAGAATCGGGGACTTATTTAGGGACGCCGGCGATCCACATGCAGGAAATGAAGCATCAATTTGTTGCGATGAAGCAGCTTCCGGAATATTGGAAGACGCTGAAAAAACTCGCAAAAAATGAAGAATCCCAAAAAAACTCCTGAGATTTTTGCGCAATCGGTTTAGAAACTCCGTAAATATCAGGAGTCATTCCAAGTCGACGGGAAAAATGGGACCTTGCGTCGAGTGATTCGTGCACACGTTTCTGAACGTCTGCGGTCACGTACACGTGTGTCTCTGGACGGTTCCACGGAATCACATACAGAAATTCTAAAATTTCATTCTTTTTTTCCTTCCCCCCCTTTGACGTTCTTAAGTGTACAGAATATAATCAAAAATAACATAGGGCACATATAAGCGTAACGGCGTGTCCACTCCTTGGGAGTCGTCACGTATTTACGCTTATGGGTTGTCGTAAACCTCTGTACCGGGATGCGTTGACGTACTCCCTTTTTTTATTTCTTGCAAGCGAAAAAACCAACTTGTTGGTCTATTATTAGGGATTGCATCAACGGATTGCGCCGAATTTGGTAATTGACAGTTTTTATTACCGACCATTTGGACTTTCCGCTTCGTCCTCGCTGAACCTTTTGCAAAAAAGATGTCGGCTGAGATTGCTTGAAGCTGAAAATAACGGTATGTTCGGTAGAAATGGCAGGAGGTAGCTATGGAGTTGTACAAAGTCATCAAAAACAAGGGACCTTCCGATGCTCTTTTCTGGAGATTTCCAGGAGAGGACTTCTTAACGCAGTCCCAATTAATCGTATCGGAAAGTGAAGATGCATTGTTCGTCAGAGGCGGCGTTATTCTGGAGACTTTCTCAGGCGGGAAATACGCCCTTTCTACTGGGAACTATCCGTTTATCAACCGACTGCAGCGAATGTTCTCCGGAGGCGTCAGCGCCTTCAACTGCATATTTTACGTGAACAAAGTTCACCAGCTTGAATTAAAGTGGGGAACGGATTCACCCATTCAACTTCTGGATCCTGTGATTCGAATCAAAACCGCTCTCGTTGGAAATGGTTCTTTCACGGTTCGTGTGGTGGATTCCAAAAAATTTGTTTTGAAATTTGTAGGAAATACCGAGTGTGTCACGACCGACGACATCCGAGAAAAGTTCCGTTCTGCTTTCATGCAGAAAATCAAATCAAATATCGGAAAATTCATTCAAAATTCAGGAAAAGAAATCCTCGGAATTATCGCCAATATCGACGAAATTTCGGAGAATCTTCGTCCCGTTCTTAATTTGACCTTTACGGAATACGGTTTGGAATTGGTCAATTTTTACATTGCAGCGATGGACATTCCGGAAGACGACCCCTCGTGGGCACAGTTCAATGCCGCGCGAACAACGAAAGCCCAAATGGAATATATGGGAAACGATTGGGAGCGCGATCAGAATAAAAAGATCCAAATGGCGATCGCACAAAACGAAGCCTCTGGGGGAGTTGCAGGCTTGGGAATGGCGTTAGGCCTTGGTTTTCAGGCGGCAAATGCGGCTGGAGGAATGTCGCCTATTTTCTCTCCGCCCCTCCCAACCGCCGACTCCGCCGCCGTTGCCGATCTCAGCAGAGGTGAAGACAAAAATCTGTCCCAACTGCCAAACCCCCAATCCCGCAAACTCAAAATTTTGCAGCGAATGCGGCACAAATTTACCCTCAACCGCAAAATTTTGCACTCATTGCGGAGTTGAAATTCCTTCTTCAGCCAAATTTTGTTCCCATTGCGGAACACCCCAGGGAGGTCCCCAATGAATCCATTTGCAATTTTGTTTTTCCTTTGTATCCCCGTAGTATATAACCTGTGTTTTTTTTCTCTCGTACACACAAAGACGCCTATGGTTTGGACGTGCTACGCGCTCGTTCATCTGACCTACATTCTTATTGCTTACGCCTCCACTCTCATAAGAGGAAAAACCTGCCGGGACGTCGTTTTTATTTACCCCAAAGTTGCAACCGCAATTGCGCTTTTTTTAGTAACGCTTGTTTTTACGACGTTTTTTACCGTACACCCCTCATGATTCAGACGGCCGATTTGGCGGGTCAGTGGGGGACTTCCGCGCTTTTCGTGTTACTTATACATACAATGAAAAAGAATTCGAATTCTGGATTTCTGGAGATGGAAAACTCTCGTACGCTCTGAACGTTCCTGTGGACCATGCCCGTCAAGCAATGCTGCAGGAAAAAAGAGACCGTGCGGCTCAATCCAAAAAAGGAATGGGATGCGCCATTGCACTATTCATCTTTTTCCTGATCCATACATTCGTTCGAATCGCGCAATGGATGAATCCTCTGTTCCCCATAATTTTAGCAATCGCCGCGGGAGCCTGGTTATATTACATTATCGACGCAAACAAGAAAATCCTGCTCGCAAAAAAGGATTTGGAAGATTTCGAACAAGAACAAAAATATGTCGTTCAAAAATTCAAACATGAAAAGAAACCTTTCAATGGTGTACTCGCAAAACTCTTGAATAACGATCCAAATGCGTTTTGAGAAACATAAACTCACTTTTAGTACGAATTTCATTGAATATAAGTTAAACTTTCAGAAATTTTGACCCAGAGAGGCGAGAAACAAGAAAAAGAGGGAAAGCTACTTAAAAAAGGGTTTCCCTCTGCTTTAAAATTCTACTTTTGATTCTTTTACAGTCTGCGCCGACGATGAACAGGAGCCTCCGACTCACGGTCAGCCGCCCCCGTCTTTTCGGTACGCTGCGACGGCACTTCTTCCGCTGTTTTGGGAGGAATAATGTTCGAAAATCCACGAATCTCATCCCGCTGAAGAAGTCGATTGATCCGCATCTCAATGCGCGTCAGCTCGTTTCCTTCCTCCGGCGCTACAAACGTGAATGCAACGCCTTCGTGTCCCATTCGACCGGTACGCCCGACGCGATGCACATAATCGTCACAGAATTTCGGAATATCATAATTAATAATATGCGAAATTCCCGTCACGTCGATTCCGCGGCCGACCACATCCGTCGCGACTAAAAAACGTGTTTTTCCCGAACGAAATGACGCCATCACACGGTCTCTCCGCCGCTGCTGAAGGTCGCCGTGAATGGACTCAACGCTCGGAATCACTTTTCCAAGCCGATTTGCAATCCGTTCCACACCTCGTTTCGTACGGCAAAATATAATCGCCTGCTTCGGATCTTCACGTTCAATCAGTTTCAAAAGCAAATCGAACTTCAATTCAGGGTCGACCGTAAAGTAAAACTGTTCGATCGTCTCACTCGAAATGTCTTTCAGCGAACAATCCAGAATCTTCGGCTCACGCATGTATTTTCGCGCAATCGCCTCCACCGTCGGCGGAATCGTAGCACTCAAAAGGAGCGTCTGACGCGACTGTGGAGCCATCCGAAGAATCTTTTCGATATCCGGACGAAAACCAATATCCAGCATTCGGTCCGCTTCGTCCAACACTGCGATTTTGAGATTCCGAAGGTTCAACGAACCACGTTTAATATGATCCATAATGCGTCCGGGCGTACCAATTACAATATCGACCCCCGCTTTCAGCTGCTGAACCTGCGGCGGCAAAGGTTTTCCGCCATAAAGCGCCAAGCACTCAAGGTCCGTATATTTCGCGAGTTTTTCAAATTCGTCTTTCACCTGAACCGCCAGCTCACGAGTGGGAACCAACACCATCGCCTGCGGCTCGAAACAGTCCTCATCAAATTCGACCATTTCCAGAATAGGAATCGCAAAAGCCGCCGTTTTTCCGGTGCCCGTCTGCGCCTGTCCCATCAAATCGTCCCCTTTGAGCGCTTCCGGAATGAATTCGGCCTGAATCCGCGAAGGAGTTGCATATTGCGCATCGTCCAACGCAAAAAGCAGTTCCTTCGAAAGTCCCATTTTTCCGAACTCCGACTGCTGAAGAACTCGCAAACGTTCATCTTTCTTGGAAACTTTAGAGGGTTTCGCAGCCTTCTCCGATTTCCCGCCGGTTTCGGATTTCGAAGAGATTTCCCCTTTCGCACCTTTTTCCGTCTTTATGAGTTTTTCAGGTTTTTCCGTTTTCTCAAGTTTTTCCAGTTTCTCAAAACCTTCCGGCTTTTTGATTTTCTCAGACTTTTCGTCCTCTGATTTTCCACCGATCCCCTTCAATTCAGGAGCTTTTACGGTTCTTTCGGTCTTTTCAGTTCTTTCTGCGTTGTCGGTTCTTTCCGTTTTTCCGACTTTTTCAGATTTTGAAGAATCCGAACCGCCGTTTACGTCTGTAGAATCGGACGAATCCGATTTCGCCTGCTGTTTTTTAAGCCACATACGCTCTCTGTGTGTGAGTTTGCGTTCGGTTGCTGGATTTGCAGATGAGGCGTCTTCATTTTTCGCGGCATCCGCAACTCCCGCAGTCACCGAACTGCCGACTTCAGCAGGAAGCGTCATTTCCGACGCAGCCGAAACAACCGGCGGAATCGGAAAAGCTGAATACGCCGGAACGTAGGAAATCGGCGCGGAAGGCGTCAAAAGCTGGGTCTGAATCGTCGCGAGCGTTTGGTGGCACTGATGAATCATATTCAAAAGAACTTCCTGCTGCTTCAACAGTTCTCCGCGCATGGCGGCATCCATCGAAGTCACAACGGGTGCCGACGTCGTGGGTAAAACCATCGTCATCGGAGGGACCGAAGCAGGAACAACCGTTGGAATCACCGAAGAAACCGCTGGCTGAACCGCCGACTGAGCCGCACGTGCCGAAATGGGCGCAGAAGCAGAAGCAGAAGCAGAAGCAGGAACCGACACCGCGTCCGCAGGTTTTTGAACCGCCGACTCATTTCCAGCCTCGGTTTTTGCCGACTTTTGCACCCCTTTTTTGGACGAAGGACGATTGTCCCTCTGAGGGGTTTCCGTACGTTGATTCTTTTTCTCTTCTACCGATTTTTCAGACGTTTTTTCTGTATTCGGACGAAAAGATTTCTCTCCTCTGCTTTCATTACGATTTTCAGACCTTCGCTCACCCGGCTTTCCAGACGGTTTTCCTGAGGACTTTTCCGAAGATTTTTCACCCGATTTTTCACCCGTTTTTCCGGACGGTTTTTCATCTTTTTTCGGACGTTCCTGACCTGCACGGTTCCTTCTGTTTTTGGGCTGCGATTTCCGCATCATTTCGTCGACCGGTGAATTTGCACCATCTTTCGAAAATTCCTGAAACAGCGCGCAGTCGAGAGGATGACGCTCGCTGGACGTTACGATACTGTCGTACGACGGAATGGCCAAATCCGCAGTTCGCATTCCCGTCGGAACATGAATTCCGTGTGCCCGAATTTCGTCTTCAACCTGTGGATGAATCCGAGTATTTGCGACTTTAACGCCACCTATGAAAACCGTTTTTGTTTTCATAGGATTGACCGACGGATTGGACGCGATGTGCTGTCCGACCCGTTTGTGACTTCGACGCCCCGGGCTTTTCATTTGGGGCTGCGCGTGCGTGTTTGCCGCCACCATTGCATCAATTTCGTCGTCTTTTAACGCACATGCATCTTTCGCAAGAGGCGTACGAGCCGTCGATTTCTCACTCAAACTGCGTTGGACAGTTTCACTTGTTTTCGGATTCCCTTTCGACTTCTCGTCCGGCACTTCTTCAAAAACGAATTCATCCTCTATCGAACCATGATTCCGAAAAGGACGGTTTACACTTTTTCTATTCATATTAAAGAGAAAATTCCTTTTGCAGGAACAAAGTCGATTTCATCACGTTACAGAACACAAAACCATGAACAACGCATTGTCAGACTCTAAGTCCGTACAACCCCCTTGAAAATCGTCTCCTTTTTCTGGATTGAACGATTTTTTTCAAAAAAGATTTCTATACGTCTTCATTCAGGTTCGGCCTCACGAACTTCCGCTCGGTTCCTGACCTTATTTTCTCTCGTGAATCCAGTCTTCCAGTTTCTCGAACTGGCGCACAAAGCTCTGTTCTTCTACACGAACGGGACTTTTGAAGAAACACGCGAGAAATTCCATTCTTCCTGTAAAATTACGTTGGCGAGCCAGCTCGGTGAGACGAATCAAGTCCAAAACCAGCGGAGCCGCCAAGAGGGAATCACATCCCTGCCACGTAAACTGAAGCGTCATCGGCGTCCCCAAAAAACCCTGAAAATGGATGTGATCCCAAGCCGTTTTCCAGTCGCCAAGACTCTTAATATATTCGATCGTCACAAGCGTTTGCGGAGCATATCCCAAAATCTGTTCCAGGAGATGATTCTTGCTTGCAACTTTCGTCGCTTTATTATGCGGATCTTCGAGTACGACACCGTCGCGATTTCCAAAAATATTGTGACCGACCCAACTCATCACTTCTAAATTTCGATGAGCAAACATCGGGGCCAAAACACTTTTCATCAAGGTTTCACCCGTTTTACCGTCATTTCCGAAAAACCGGGTCGAGGTCTGCTTCGCAAGCTGTTCCAATGCCGGCGGTGTCGCACCGAGAGAGGGAGTAAAATTCACGAAATCGAAGCCCGCTTCCAATGCAGCAACCGCATAAAGCGTGCTGGCGGGAACGGGTGAAACCGAGCTGGAATCGAGCAAAGCCCGCATCGCGTCCCAATTTTCCCATTCATTTTTCCGTTTTTTCTGTTCCGATTCGGAAAGAACTGCACACTGCGCTTCACTAAAGTATTCACATACGGGTTCGGTTGACATCAAATTCACGACGATAAGATGTGAAAGCTGATTTTGTTCCACAAAGGCCCTCATGTCGGCCTGCATTGCCGCAATGGTTTCTCTCACTGTGAAAGACTCATTGCGCTTTCGGTCCGCCATCTTCTCCACGACTGTACCGCTGTTTGCCAAAAAGCCGGGAAGAATCGCTCCGTCCAGCTGCGACAGCTCCTCACGTACGGGATCCACCGCATGAGACTCCAGCGCTCGCTGCGCTATGAGTTCATCTGCCGCTTTACCGAAGGAGAAATCTCGAATTTCGTATCCGCCAAGGATGAAATCGTTCCAATCCGGCATACTCACGTCCGCAAATTCAGGAAGCTCCGTTGTAAGCCCCACGGGTTTGATGTTTTTCTTCTGAAGGTTTAACAGACCGACTGCCGCTGTCGTTGCGACGCCGCCCCAAGCTCCAACTATCCAGATTCCCGTACGTTTTTTGTCCATGATTTATGTCTTTCCAAAATCAAACTTTATGCCCTCTCATGGAGCATAATAAAGTATTTTCAATTATAACACATTTTTCATGAATCGAAAAGGTGTAGCATGGGATATTTCCCTTTTTTTCTCAAATTATTTAAAGAAAGTTCAAAAAAACGTTCCCTTTTCTCGCTCATCAAAAAAAATCCCCGCAAGCGCTGCTCCGTAAAACGTTCCGGCGCATTCGCGTCTTGCTTCGGGGCGGCGTCCCGCCTCGCCCCGCCGCAGACGCTCACGCTCCTTCACGATTTTTTTAGCTTAGGGGAACTGGGGAAAAAAAACGGGGCGGAAGCCTATGTCGCGGCTCCGATACGTCGGCGTAAGGCTGTACCGAATGGCCGACCGGCAGGTCTGCGCAGGGTTGCGCCCGCCGCCGCGATTCACCCGGGCCGTGCCACTGCCAGGGCCTGTCGGGTCGCTCGCTGGCGACGCAGAGTAATCACCCCACCAGTCCGAACACCATTCCCAAACGTTGCCGTGCATGTCGTACAAGCCCCATGCGTTCGGCTTCTTCTGACCCACTTCGGGGGTCGTCCTACCCGAATTCTCGTAGTACCACGCCATTTCGTCGAGGTTTCCAGCATACGCGCCCGTCGTACCCGCTCGA
>CAYTLK010000051.1:0-27084 GCA_964438515.1 uncultured Planctomycetaceae bacterium | reverse complement strand
TTTTCTCCTTTCTTGGTTAAATTCTTTGAGGAAAATACGTTTCCTCAATTCTTATATGTATATTATAGCACAATTTTATTTTTTGTCAATACTCTAATCGATAATATTACTAAAAAAAGGGAACTTTTTTGAAAATATTTTATGTTCTTTTTTCTTTTTTATTCTATTTTTATTCAAGATTAGGGGCAAGAAATGGCGATATTATAAGTGTAAGGGAGAGGGATTGACAGAAAAAATCCTCCTTACAAAGTTCCCTTCATAAGGAGGATTGAAACATGAGAATCATTGAAATTCTGATTCTCACAATCATCTGCTTGCTTCTAATGGTTTCCGCAGCCTTTTTAAGTAAGAATGATGTGAGGAAACCCAAATGGGAGGCAACGCCCAGAGGGTAGTAAAATGCCGCGTTTTACGGCTTTTAGTTTGGGATGTGGGTTTAAATGTGGGGACGTTTGAACATCCCAAACGGTCACTTTCCCTTCATGGAAGGAGAGTTTCAGAGACTTTTTCTGCGTGAAAGTGTCCAATTGGGACGCTAACTGAACGTCACGGTCAATTTCTTCCCAAGGCCTTTCGCGATGCGCTGGAGATTTTTTAGTGTGGGATTAAAATTTCCCGATTCCAGCCGTGCAAGAGAACTGCGGCTCATCCCGATCCGTCGGGCCGCCTCTTCCTGCGTGATGTTTTCTTTGGTTCGAAGTTCAACGAGCTGACGTTTCAACGCGTAAATCGGTTCCAGCGCCTCATATTCTTCCCGAAATTCCGGGTCTTGAAGTGCTTTTTCAAGATATTTTTCAAAATCATCCATGTTTTTCCTCATATTCTTTCTTGTATCGACGTGCTTTTTTCAGTTCGCCGAGCGGCGTTTTTTTTGTTTTCTTTATGAATCCATTCGTTAATACAATTTTACTTTCATCGAAAAAGAAGTAAAAAACTCTTGCGATGTCGGTCCCCGCATTGCTTCGAAGTTCGTACAATCCGTTCTTCATATATCGTACTTCCGGCATATGTAATTCATGAGCGCACTGCTTCAAATACTGAATATCTCGAAGAATGGAGGCTCGGAGGAACTCGTTTTTCTTATGCAGTTCGTTCAAAAAATCTTCAACAGGCTTTCGACCGTTCAACTTCTCATAAAATATAATTTCATAACTCATACCCTTTATTGTAACATATATGACACAATAAGTCAAGCGAAAATTCCGGCGGAGGAAAAATATTTTGAGTTTTTTTTGAAAATTTATACGAACACTATTTTGAATTTCAGTTTTCCCTCCCGCCGTTGGAGCTGCGCACCACGGCTCCTGCAGTCTTTGTGAAAATGGACGCTTGATACCCTGATTGTCAAGCTGGGGCTGACGGGCACTTATTCATCAGCGTCCAAGGTTTATTCTGCGATTTACAGAAAATTCCAGCAGCTCACGGGATTTGGAGTGCGGGAGCTTGCTCCCGTCAGTGTTCCGATATTTGTCCGCTTTCGGAGCTTCACACCTCCGCTTCTCGCGCCGAGCGTACGTACGCGTCGAGTCGAACTGCGGAAAAGGCGGTGTCGACGGCATGAAGCCGCCCAGATGTACGATTACTTTCACGAGCATTCGGACGAAATCTGGGAGAGTATCAGGAACGCACATTCAGCGGGCAAAAAGCCCGCCGCTCGCCTTGACAAATCCCTTTTAAAGTGTGGATTAAAATTCCCCGATTCCAGCCGTGCAAGAGAACTGCGGCTCATCCAGATCCGTCGAGCCGCCTCTTCCTGCGTGAAGTTTTCTTTCGTTCGAAGTTCAACGAGCTGACGTTTCAACGCGTAAATCGGTTCCAGCGCCTCATATTCTTTCTTATTTGTAACGAAAACAATGTTTTATGATTGTTTTTCAAAATATTTCAACAATTTTCAAAATATTTCAAAAAATCCGGAACTCCGACGGAAGATGAACCAACGCGCCCCTTCATGAAAAAAAGAAGATGATGAGGGGGCGGTGCTTTCGCGGCGGGTTACATGTGTTTCACCATATCGACCAGAATGTCGACGCCTTTCGTGATGGTTTCGTCCGCAGCCGCAAAGGAAATCCGGAAGTTCGTGTCGCAGGAACTGAAAACGTTTCCAGGAATCACAAGCAGTTTGCGTTCCAGAATCGCTTTGTTCACAAACTCGCTCGCCGACGCAGTTGGAGCTTTCGGGAACGAATAGAACGCACCTTCCGACTTCACGATCTCGAACGAATCTTTCAGACCGTCATATACAAGATCGCGCTTGTGCCGATACGCATCAAGAATCGGCTGCATGTCGGTATCGAGAGCCGCGATTGCACCGTACTGAAGGGCGCTGGGGGCGCAAACGAACGTGTACTGCTGAAATTTCAGCATTTGCTGAATGATTTCTTTCGGGCCGTGCGCAAAACCAAGACGCCAGCCGGGCATTCCGTAGCACTTGCTGTATCCGTCCAGAACGATGACGTTTTTGCTGAACTTTGCGGGAGAGGTGAACGTTCCGTCGTAGCAGAAAAACTTATAAATCTCGTCGCTCACGAGCGCCACTTGCTTCGCGTCCGCCAGCGCAGCCAAATCGCGGCACACTTCCTCACTTGCGATTGTACCCGTCGGATTGGCCGGCGAGTTCAGAATAATCAGCTTCGTTTTGTCCGTGACGGCCGCCTCGACCTTATTCACATCAATGTGAAAATCGGGATACGTCGAAACGTACACAGGTTTGGCACCCAACATACGTACAAGAGCGTCGTACATCACGAAAAACGGGTCGAAAATAATCACTTCGTCGCCGGGATTCACGAGCGTCATGAGAGTCAGAAAGAGGGAGCCGCTGGTTCCGCTTGAGATGAAAACGTCGCGGACGCCTGCACCGTACTGTGCGTCGACCTGTTTCTGAACCACGGTCCGAAGCGCCGCCGCGCCTTGAGTCGGGGTGTACCCGTTTTTCCGAGACGAAATGGCGTCGATTGCCGCCTGACGCGCAACTTCTGGCGTGTCGAAATCCGGCTGACCGATGGAAAGATTTACCGGATTTTCCAATTTTGCAGCCAAATCAAATACTTTACGAATCCCAGAAGCGTCGAACCAGTGCGTTCGATCCGCCAGCCATTTATCGTACATAAAAACTCCTTCCGTGTAAATCCGTTGCGAGGTGAAAACGCTCCGCCTCAAAAAATTTCTATTCTATTTATCATAACCTTTTTTGAGAAAATTTCAAGGACCGGGGGAAATTTATTCTTCTTAAACTGTTCTTACTTTTAAATTCAGAGAATCGTCACATTTTTTAGTACGTCAATCACAAGCAAGCCCGTAATGAAACGAACGCAGTGAGTGGAATTAGGGTAGTTTGGGTGTTTTGGACAATCTGGGTAATAGACCAAAAACATAAATTTTTATGAAATTTTGTGTTCACAGCCTGAATCCTCCCTAATTCCGTTCGTTTCACTCGCTTCATTACGGGCTTGCTGCGCATTGTTCGGTCATCGTAATTCATGGTTCCAATTCCGATCGAGGGAGAATTTTCATAAATTTTTGGAAAATCCGTCCCTCCCGCCTTGTTTTTCTTGCAAGAGAGTGTTATATTGAATGAAAGAACTGAAAATCTGAAGGTTTTCGACGTTTTTTGACGTTTTCAATACAATAATATTCAAGGAGGTTTCAAAAATGTCCAAATTTCCCGCTTTTATGTCCAGTTTGGCTCTGATCGCAGCTCTGGCCGCTTCCGGTACCGCCTCGGCAGACGTCAAAGTCTCCGATTGGGGAAAACTTTCGACCGGTGAAGAGGTGAAACTGTACACCCTCACTAATAATAATGGGATGGTGATTACCGTCACGAATTTCGGTGCGCTTCTCACGTCGGTCATCGTGCCGGACAAAGACGGAAAAATGAGCGATGTGGTGCTCGGATTCGACTCGATCGAAGGTTACGAGAGCGCCGACTGCCCGTATTTCGGCGCAGCCGTCGGCCGATATGGAAACCGAATCGCAGATGGAAAATTCACAATCGACGGGAAAACGTTTAACGTCACGAAAAACGAAAAGGGAATCACCTGTCTGCACGGCGGAAAAGTCGGTTTCAACAAGAAGATGTGGAAGGTCGAACCGATCGACCACGAACAGGCGATGATTCTGAAATGTACGATGACGTCCAAAGACGGCGAAGAAGGATTTCCCGGAAACCTTGATGTCGTCGTGACTTACGTGCTTCCGAAAGAACACAACACGCTGATTGTTTTCTATGGCGCGACGACCGACAAAGCGACGCCGATCAATCTGACGCAGCATTCGTACTTTAATCTGAAGGGTGCGGGAGACGCGACGATTCTCGACCACGTTCTGACGCTCAATGCCGACAAATTCACGCCGGTGAACGAAACGCTGATTCCGACGGGCGAGCTGCGCGGCGTGGAAGGCACACCGTTTGATTTCCGCACACCGACCGTCATTGGGTCGCGGATTGAAGAGGATTACGACCAGCTGAAAATCGGCGGCGGTTACGACCACAACTGGGTTTTGAACCCGCCGAACGAGGAAGAAACGAAGAATCTGGGCGACAAATTTGTCGTTTCTTACTGCGCGACGCTCTACGAACCGACTTCGGGCCGCACAATGGACGTTTACACCACGGAACCGGGCGTTCAGTTTTACTGCGGAAACTTCCTCGACGGCACACTGAAAGGAAAGGGCGGCAAAACCTATGCGCGTCGTTCCGGAATGTGTCTCGAGACGCAGCATTTCCCCAATTCGCCCAACACGCCTGATTTTCCCAGCACGATTTTGCGGCCCGGCGAGGAGTATCAGTCGGTGACTCTTTTCCGTTTCGACGTGAAAAAATAAGGGGTCAACTGGGAGCGCATGCTTCAACTGGAAGCCTGCGTTCCCAGGGAATTTTAAGTGTGATTCGTATATGCTGAAAGCTGTAATATTTGATTTTGACGGAACGCTCGGCGACACTTTGGCGTTGTGCCTGACGGCCGCGCACCGTGTGGTGGAGCCGATGTTGGGGCGAAAAATCACCGACGAGGAAATTCTCGCGACTTTTGGACCCAATGAAGAAGGCGCCTTCCGCAAACTGGTTCCGCAGGAAATCTACGAAGAGGCTTTGAATGCGTATATTCACGAGTGCAAACGACTTTTGAGTTTTTGGCCGGATTTGTTTCCGGGCGTGCGGGAACTTCTGCACGAGTTGAAACGGCGCGGTCTCATTCTGGCTGTCGTGACGGGACGCGGACGGAAAACTTGCGACGATGCGCTGAAATTTTACGGAATTTACGACCTTTTCGACCAAATTGAGACGGGAATCGAAACGGGACCGAGCAAGCCGCTGGGATTGAGACGGATTTTGGAAAATTTCCGGCTCACGCCTCTCGAAACGGTTTACATCGGCGACGCGCCCGGCGACATTTCGGCGTGTCGGGAGGTCGGAGTCCCCATTTTCTCGGCGGCTTGGGCCTCTACCGCCAAACTGGAACCCCTCATGAATTTGAATCCCGATGCGATATTTCAGGACATTTCGGCGCTTCAAACCCAGCTTGAAAAAATGATGGACGACACGCATTTCCTTTGATATTTTAAATAGAAGCCGCGATGGATGAAACCTTAAAGCCGGAAGATTTGTTTGACGAACCGAAACCGCAGCGTCAAAAAGGACGGCTTCCGAAGTTGCTGGAGGAACTGGCGCCGCCTCCGCGCAGCGTCTCGACGGGAGTCCGCAGTGTGCTTTTGCTCACGCGAAACACGGGCTGCTTGGGGTGGGCGCTCTTCCTTTTCGGAACCGTAATTACGGTGCTTTGTCTCACGAAAGCATTCGACCCGGCCGATTTGATTCCCCCTTGCGTTGTTCCATGGGAAACGCTGTCGGAGCCGGGACGAGTAATCGCCTGCGAGAACGCAAAACTCAAGGTGAACGGTGCCTCTACGTATCGTCTGACGTTCGAATATACGGTTCAGGGAGAAAGACGAACGAGGACGTATTTTACGCTTCAATCCCGCAAAGAGGGGGAAACGTTTCCGGTGCAGCATCGGTGGAACTCCTATCGACCGGAAAAATCGGTGAAAATTCAGGAATATTTGGTTCTGACGGTGCTGCTTTTTCCCATCATCGGCGCCTGTTTCCTCTTCTTTCAGTTTTTGGAGGCGTACAAGACGATTCATCTTATGCGATACGGCGAGTCGGCGGCCGGTGTGCCGGAAAAAATGGAGGAAACCGGCGTTCGGTTCAACAATCAGCCGCAGTTTCGAGTGACGTACACGTTCCGAAATTCGTTGGGGGAGTTCTGTTCCGTCTCGACGAAAACGTACGATGTGTCGCGGATTCGCAAAAATCGTGTCGGTACGCTTCTTTACGACCCTCAGCACCCGGATTGGGCGGCGGTGTTGGAAGATTTTCAGAACGATTTTTACGTTACACCTTCGGGCGGCGTCCGGATGAAATGGCGCTGCTTGATTCCGTTGCTTTTCTGGCTGATTCTGCTGCTCGGAACGTGTGTCGCAATTACCTATATTGTGTAATTTAACTAATTTAACAATTCAGAGCCAAAATTTCCTCCCATCGAGTGCCGAAAAAGAGGTTTGAACGGGTGTGGGACGGCACTTGACGTCCTTTTGTGATTGTGGTACAATACACGAACCGTGATTGTTTTATGAGTCTTGAAAATAAGGAGTTTTCGACGATGCGTTCCTCATTTTGTGAGAAATTGACGGTTTTTTGTTCTTTCCTCGTCCTTGGAACCTTGCTGATTTCGAGCGCTGTTTTTGCCGAAGAGACGAAAGTTTCAGAAGTTTCAGAAGTTCCTGAAATTTCAGAAATTCCTGAAGGTTTTGTGAGCCTTTTTGACGGAAAAACGATGACCGGCTGGTCGGGAAACCCGACGTTCTGGACGGTGGAGGACGGCTGTTTGACGGGGACTTCTACGAACGAAACCCCGGTTCCATACAGTCAGTTTCTGATTTTACAGGGGAAAACCGTCTCGGATTTCGAACTGCAGGCGGACTTCCGCATCCTCTCCGGCAATTCGGGGATTGAATTTCGTGCAGTTTCCGACTCCTCCCGTGAGTGGGGTCTGAACGGCTATCAGGCCGACATCGCGCCTGGGGAGATTATGGGGCTGATTTACGGTGAGGGGTGGGGCGGAATTCTCGCGTGGAGAGGCCAGAAAATCCGTATCGGCGCCGACCGCAAACCGATTGTCGTCGAGCAGTTCGCGTCGATGGAAGAACTTGCAAAAAGCATTCATAGGAACGACTGGAACACGTATCGCGTGACGGCCGTCGGAAACACAATCACTCTTTACATCAACGGCGTGAAGATGAGCGAGCTGGTCGAAGAAGACCCCGACGCACCGACGTCCGGCACCTTCGGCTTTCAGGTTCATCCCGGCCCGGCGATGAAAGTACAGTTCAAAAACATTTATCTCAAGTCCCTGTGAAAGAGGTTTCCCGATAGCTGAAGTGACCGGTTTTCAAGATCCGTGCCGGAAAAGAGGAACGATAGGATGAAGACAAAAGAAAAAGACATTTTTACGGTCATCAAGGCGGATGACCTCGAAACGGTGAAAGCGATGGTCGCGGCCGCGCCGTCCCTCGTAAATGCCGTTGCGCCCAAAAAACCGGTGGATACGAAGGGAATGTCGCCGCTGCAGGCGGCTCTGACGACCGGGTGGCATCGGGAAATCGCCAATTTCCTGCTGGACTGCGGAGCGGACGTCAATTATTGCGAGCCTCCGGAGCTGCACATTCCGCAGGCGCATCCCGTGCTGCACGATGCGGTCTGCGTGGCGATTCACAATTCGAGACGCTACGTGTGCGCGGACCCGGACGACTGGGAAAATACCGACTTTGTTTGGGCGCACACGAAGGAGGATTCCGACCGTGCGTACGCGTTTCTGGAACGAATGATCGGGCTGGGTGCGGACGTAAATGCCGTGAACAATTACAACGACAACGCCCTCAGTGAGGCGCTTCGGCAGGCTGGCTATCTCTGTCCCCAAAAAGACCCGCTGACGGGAAAAACCTTTCCCGGCCGACGGAAAACGCCTGAAATGGTGGAGGATTTTCAGCGAATCTTTCGCCTTTTGATTCAGTCCGGCGCCGACACGGAAAACCGAAGCAGTTTCAACAAAAAAACCATTCGGGAATTCTACGAAAAGAACGACGAACTTTGGTCGATTTACGAGCCGGTTCTGCGCGAATTCGGAAGGGCGTAATTTCCTCCGTCACTCGCCGGGAAACCGGAAAAGAACTCCTTCATTCGATTTATCGATTTTAAGGAAAGTGAGTGTAAATAGCAATAGGTGAGAGTCACACTGTTTATCGTATGAATTTAGAACATAAAAAGTCTGGAAAGTAAAATTTCATCATGTGTCAAAAAAATCAAAGGAGCAATAGAATGCAAATTTCTCGAAGAACATTATTGAAAGCGGCGCTCGCCGCAGGACCTATGGTCGCCGCATCGTCGGCACTCGGTTTGGACGGTCAGACGGCTCCGAGCGAGCGCGTCCGCGTGGGCGTCATCGGATTGGGAGGACGCGCAAACGACATCATTCATCGCGCTTTCCCGCAAGTCCAAAACATGGAATTCGCGGCGGCGTGCGACATTTTCAAGCCTCGTTTGGAAAATTTGGATCTGGTGAAAAACGGAACGGTCAAACCGTATGAGGACCTCCGAAAGATGATTGAAACGGAAAAACTCGACGGCGTCTTTTGCGAAACCGCCACTCACCAGCGGGCGTGGGTCGCGATTACTGCAATGCTTTGCGGCGCAAACGTTTACATCGAAAAACCCATGGCGCTGACGATTCAGGAAGGCCGGGCGATGGTCAAAGCGGCAAAAACACTCAAAAAAGTGACGCAGGTCGGAACCCAGCAGCGGTCGCTTCCGCTCTGCCGCTGGGCGTGCGAGCAGGTCGCGAGCGGTGCAGTCGGAAAGGTACAAACCGTTTTGGTTCCCAATTTTGTCGGACCGGTGCCCTACACGAATCCTGCGGTTTTGGACGAAAAAGAGTGTCCGGACTGGTGGAACACCTGGACGAATCAGGCCGTTCTGCGTCCGTGCGTGTCGGAAATCCAGTACGGTTGGAGTCGATGGGCCGATTACGACGCGGGCGGACTGTGTTTCGGAGTTTCCGGCTGGGGGACCCACAGTTTCGACCAGATGCAGATGGCGATCGGAACGAGCCTCACGGGACCGACGCGCATCCGTCTCGAAGAGCCTTGCACCATTCAGGATTCCGGAAAATATCCGAATCGCCGCGTCGAAGACGATGAAACCGGCTCGCCGTATTACGGAATGGCGCGCGTCACCGGCCCGCGCGCTCGAATGACGATGTGGTACGAAAACGGCGTCGAAGTCCGCTTCGAACTCAACGGCGACCGCGGCCCGGGACTGGGATGCATCGTGATCGGCGACAAAGGAAAAATCGAGATTAATCGGCACAAAATCGCATCCAATCCCAAAGAACTCGCAGCGGCGCTGCCGGAGGAATCCAAGAATACGCAGGATGAAACCAGTTACCATATTCAAAACTGGGTGGATTGTGTAAAGTCCGGCAAAACGTGTAACGCGGACATCGAAATCGGTCAGCGTTCCACCACGATTTGCGAACTTGTGAATATCGTACGTGCAACGGCGCCCGTGGGAAAAGAGATTCATTGGGACCCGCAGGCCGAACAGTTTACCGACCTTCCTGAAGCAAACGCGATGTTGAGCCGCGCGCGTCGTGACGGCTGGGAGCTTCCGTCCGTCGAGAATGCGTAATTCTTCCTTCCTTCCTTCTTCATCAGAAACGTAAATAAAATTTAAGGGGGCGATAAAAATCACCCCCTTAAAATCTCTTCATCTATGAATTCCGTTCAACCCATCACTCAGTAGGTGCCGGCGCTGGTGCGGCTTCGGGTGCAGGTGCGGCTTCCGGCGCTGGTGCTGCTTCGGGTGCAGGTGCGGCTTCCGGAACGTTTCCAAATCCCGGCGGAATCGGCTGTGTCGGTTTCACTTCCGGCGCGCCTTCAGGACGATAGTCGTTTTCAGGCGTCGCATCGTTGAAAACGTCAAACCACTCGTCTTTGAAATTAATCGTCTTTCCCGTTTTCGCCGACAGATTCGCCGTCAGCGCCATAATAGCGTCCGCCATCGCGACTTTCGGCTGGCAATCGACCATCTTTTCCGGCGCATCCGTCTTGTAATTCGGTTCCGGATTTTCACGCACACACCACGCAAAATGTTCGATTTCTTCCGTGTATCCAAGGCTCAAATCGTTCAGCGCCTCAATTCCCAGAACTTCATCCAACTTCTGATTCGCAGTGAAATCCGCATCCGCAGTCGGTTTCAACATGTATTCCGGAGCGCGGAATCCCGCAACCTTCGACTCGCCGCCGCGTTCGACGTGCGCGTACTGATTCACTTCGTACGTGTACCACAAATACGCATTTTCCTCACGGTCAATCTGAAGCGTTCCGGCCGTCCCCATCACCACTTCACCGTATCCGCCGAAGTCGTTTCCGTTGATGGCGCTGTACGCGACCGCCACTTTCTGCCGCGGGTCCTTTTCGTAACCCGGAGCCGCATACTCGAACACACACGTCATATGGTCTTCAATGTCGCGGTCATTCAACAGAACGTAATTTCCGTCTTTGTCCTTCCGTTTGTTGAAAACCGAACGGTTCGAGAAAGCCGTAACGTTAATCGGATGGTGATGCTGACCGTCGCCGTACATCGCCGCAATGAAGATTCCAGCCGCGTCGAGCTGGTGCGAGCCGAGTTCGGCCATCACGCCGGCGCTCGTCGTTTCCCAGAGGCGCCATCGATACAATTCCTCGGCTGCGGGAGCGACATACGTTGTGTTTCCTTTGCCGTCCACAAGCGTGTGCGCACGGTAATTGGAGTTTTCGTCGAGCGGAATCGCAATCTGGTCGTTCAGCTGCTCGCCGAACTGTTCGATCTGCTTCGTAATGAGCGGCAGCTCGCTGTCCTGCACGAACGCTTTGCGGGAAACGAGTTTCTCACGCGCAATCTCGTTCATCCGAATCGCGAATTTGTCGCCGCTTTCACGCAACACAGCCGCTTTTTCGTCGCACTTTTTAATCTCACCGTCCAGTTTCGCAATTTCTTTCACGAAACCATCACGCTTCTTCTCGTGCGCCTCTTTTTTCTTTTTGATTCCATTAATAAGAATCAAGTCGTTTTCCGTGTATTTTCCGTCTTTCTGACTGACAACGGATTCCGGAAGCGGCGGCTGCCAGCTGTCGTTTCCCGGCTGATTGTTGCGGTGCCACTGGGCGCGAATGTAATGGATTTTCCCAAGAAGACCCTGTTCGATCGCATTAATCGCATTGTTATACAACGCACTGTAATGGCGCTGATGACCCGTTCCCATGTGCTTGTGCAGGCGAGCAGCCGCGCGGCCCATGTCCTTGCACTTCGAAATGTCGTGCGCCATGAGTTTTTCCGTCAAAACATGCAGCCCCGCTTCCATCGATTCGATGGCGGCTTTGTGATGCAAATGAAGCGGAAGCGCAATCAAAACGGCCTCAATTCCCAACTCGTCCTTTGCGGCCAGCAGCTCATGATAGTCCTTGAAGACTTTGACCTGCGCATCGACTTCTTCCTTCGTTTTCCGATACTTTTCGCCGCATTCGGAGTACACGCGGTACAGTCCGCGACGCACTTTACGCCCCTTGGGACTCGCCGTCACGTCGCCGTTGAACGCACGCCAGCGGTTGTACGACCGAATGTCCGCAATCGCCACAATGTCGACGTATGCAGGATTGCACGCGCCTAAAAGAACGCTCCCTTCGTCGCCCGTTCCGATGATTCCGATTCGAACCGGTTTCTCCACCGCACCGTAACCGAAATAGTATGAACCACGCGTCTGACTGCTGTTCGGGTCGTTTTTGATTCGAAGCCACTCGCGGAAGAATTCACCACGCATCTGAGGGCTCGCCATCACCGCGCGAAAGTTCGCTTCGCCGATGCTTTTATTTTCAGGTGTTAAATTCATATTTTTACCTTATTTATATTGTATTGTATTTTGATTTCATACGAGAATTCCACAAAAACAGCGCTCAAACCTGATATTCCGGTTTGTTGAGGTCCGGCGTTCCGTGACCTTCGGGCGTCTCGTCGCTGTCGACCTGGAACCACTCGTCTTTGAAATAAACACGCTCGCACTTTTCGGCGGAAAGGTTCGTGACGTGCGCAATAATCGCATCGCCCATCGCGACTTCCGGCGTGCAGCGAGGATGATTTTCCGGCGATGGATTGCGGATGCACCACGCAAAATGTTCGATCTCTTCTGTGTATCCGCGGCTCACTTTCGGACCGGCAGCTGCGGTCGCAACCGCTTTCTGACTGGCGCCGCTCGACTGCGTGTCCAGCGACGGACCGCCGCCGGAACCGGAACTCGCTTTGGTTTCTTCCTTCAGAAGCAACTGCGTTTCCTCTTCCTTCAGAATGATCATCGTCCCTTTCGTACCGTAAACAATCTCGCCGTAACCGCCGAAGCCGTTCCCGTTGATTGTAGAATACTGTACAGCAATCTTGTATTTATCTGCGAGCGGGTCTTTCGCATCGTAACCGGGAAGCGGAAAGTCGAAGGCCGCGATGACGTGGTCGTTTGTGTCTCGGTCATACGGGAACAGGTTGCGTTCGCCGGAGGCAAAAACACTGATTGGGTGTTTGTGCTCGCCGCCGTGCAGGGCCGAAATGAAGATGGAAGCCGCATCAAGCTGGTGCGAGCCGAGTTCGACCATGAGTCCGCCGCCCGTACGTCCCCAGAGGCGCCATCGAATGAGTTCTTCAATCGGCGGGCAGGTGTACGCGGTGGTTCCGTCTGCGTTCGTAAGAATACTTGTTTGATAACCGTACTTTGATGCGTCTACATTGTAATCGAGAATCTGAAGCTCTTTCTGACGCACGCGCGGAATCAGTTTTTCGATTTCGCTCCCGCGAGCACGGCTCAGCGCGACTTTCAAAGATTTCAAATCGTTCAGCAGTTTCTGGTTCTGCGGATCTTCCGGTTTCGCTTCGTACGGCATCGGCATCTGCCAGCTGTCGGCTCCGGGAAGATTCGAGCGGTGCCACTGCGCCGAGATGTGGTGCAAGTCGCCCAGCTGTCCGCGTTTAATCGTTTCCATTGCTTCTTCATACAGCATGTTGTAATGACGCTGGTGGCCGGTGGCGCAGAATTTTCCGGTTTCGCGGGAAGTTCGGGCCATTTCTTTGCACTGCGCGACCGTTCGGGCCATGAGTTTTTCGGTCAAAACGTGCAGTCCCAGACGCATCGCCTTGATGCACGCAATCGCATGAAGGTGCAGAGGCAAAGCAATAATGACGGCTTCGATTCCGTCCGCTTTTGCATTTGCGAGACACTCGTTAAAATCGCCGTACACTTTGACGTGTTTTCGAGCTTCGTCTTCCGTTTTCCAGCCGTAAACCGACATAAGACCTTTGCGCATTACGAGAATGCCGTCGTTTGCGTTATCGCCGTAAAACGCGCGGAAAACGTTGTAGGGACGAATGTCCGCAATCGCTTTGACCTGAACGTATTCGGGGTTGATTGCGCCAATCAGGATGTTTCCTTCGTCGCCCGTTCCGAGAACCGCCACGCGGAGGGGGTCGCCGTGAGCCTTTCCGTAATTGAAGTAATATGCGCCGGCCGTCAGACCGGTCGTGGCGACCGCTGCGCTGGAAGCTACGAGAAATTCACGCCGCGAGCAGCGCAGAAACTCTGCACGGGCCGCCGCTTGTTGTTGAGGTGTCAGATTCATATATTTATCTTTCTGATTCTTTGATTTTTGTTCTAATTGATTATTATTTTCAAAGAAAATCCGAGGACGCGTTTCGACTCAAGCGGGACGCGAGGGGATTTTCATGCGAAATCTTCGCACTTTGTGTTTCGTACGTGAATCATTCTGCGATTTCTTCGGAATAGAACCCGAACCATTTGCAGACGTGTTTTCCGACGAGGTTCCAGACGAAGTAATCGAGTCCGCCCCAACGACCGACCGGGAGAGTGGCGAGCATGAAAATGGCGACCATTTCGACGAAATTTTTATCGACAATCAAAGCATGACCGACCTCTGGACTCACGGCCGGGAAGATCGTGGGCCACGGGGGCTGCGTCATCAGTACGGAAATCAAGAAGCAGCCGCCTCCGATCGCCGCAAGACGCGTGCAGAAACCAAGGATGAGGCACAAACCGATGAGGGTGAGCGCCCAAGTGATGGCGAAATCAAGGAATTTTGTCCAACTGCGGCCGACGAACGGAAGGTTCAGGCCGAACGGAAGCTGATCGGTTGCAACGACGAAGGCGGGCAGAGCGACAGTCGTTTTCGTTCCGTCCTGCGCCACAGGAGCCAAAATGTTCTGAATCTGCGCGACGAGCGTGTCGGCAAACTGCTGCTGCGGAGCGCAGAAACCTTTCGCTTCGCTGCGGAGTTTCATCATGTCGCCCCACTGACGTTTTTTCTGTTCCGGCCCGTTATTCGGACCATTTTTTGCGGTATTGAAACGCTCGAGAGCGGCAAAATACGCCGACACGGCGTCCGAATTATCCTTCACGTCGTCGCGTACGTCCGTGACGTACGTTCCCCACGCGATCTGCATTTGACGCAGCTGGCCGCCTTCGGGTTTGTACGTTTCGAGGGCGTAATTATAAATTTTTTCGGCTTCGTCAAAATACGCAGGATACACCAGGATTTTTTCGGTTTTTTCAGTGACTTCCGGCACAGGCGCGACGACCGCAGGGGCGGTTCCTTCGAAACCTTCATCGCCAGGTTTTTTCACGTCGATCGCGGCTTTTCCCGGGACGTAATAAACCAGTTCTTTTTTGATGGTTTTCAGACGCGTCACACCGTCGAGATCGGGCGACATAGCGTAAAAAATCGGCGAGAACGGTCCTTTGGCCATCGTAAGGAACGGAAGCGCAGAGAATTTGTCTGCGTTATCGACTTTCCAGCACCCTTCATAGAAAAAGTGCCAACCAATGCACAGACGAAGAGCCACAAGGGCGATGACACTGAGCATTCCTATTTGAAAAAAATGACGTTTCAGGGGAAACCTCCTCTCAAAATGATGATTTAGGACTTTTTATACTCGATGCATTTTGAATTTCCGCTTCTCCATGTGACGCATTTGCGAAAGGGCGGGATTTTCAAGTGGAATCAGTATATTTCGGCGAGGGGAACGACTGTCAATGCGAAATCCATCCGGACACGCAAACGTTCCATCTTCAGCAAGTCTATTAAAATTTCAATCATAACTATTTTACCTCATTTTAAATTTAACGCTATAGATTCACCCCCTATTTTCCTCAAATTTTCCAAAAAAAGTTCAAATTTTTCTACTTTTTTTTACATTAGAGTCCGTTTTGAAAAAAGATTGATTTCAATTATTCTTCTTTTTCTCCGTTTCACTCGGGAACCCCCTTTCAACTTTTGCCCAAAACTCTATAATAATATCAGTACGTTCCGAGAAAGAGATTTTGAGAAATGGATATGAAAACTGTATTTTAATCAAAAGCTCGTGTCATAAGTTGGTTCAACGTTCTTTCGTTCCAAGGAGGGAATCATGTATAATCGAAAAATTGTGGTCGCAATTACCGGCGCAAGCGGAATGGCGTATGCCGTGCGGCTTCTGGAGGTCCTAACCTCCTGTGAATGCAGCGTCCACCTCGTGATGAGCGATACCGCCTACAAAGTCCTCGAAACGGAGATGGGAATCGCGCTTCCTTTGCAGCAGTTCGACTGTCACGCGCTGGGACTTTCCACAAGCTGCGTGTCGCAATTGTTCCCAACCGGCAGAATCCATTTCCATCGCTGCGACGATTTCACCGCCGCCATCGCGTCCGGCTCGTATCGGACAGACGGAATGGTTATTTGCCCTTGCTCGATGGGAACGCTCGGCGCCATCGCCTCCGGTTTGAGCCTCAACCTCATTCATCGGGCGGCAGACGTCCACCTGAAAGAACGGCGAAAACTCATTCTCGTTCCTCGCGAGACGCCTTATTCACTCATTCAGCTCGAAAATATGACGAAAATTACGCGTGCAGGAGGCGTTATACTCCCCGCATCCCCCGCATTTTACCTCGGAATATCGAACGTTGCTGGAATGGTGAATTTCATTGTGTCGCGAATTTGCGACCAGCTGGGAATCGAAAACAACTTCACGAAACGCTGGCAGGGACCGGACGAGCAGGAAGCGGAAGATGTTCCGCTCGAAAAATTTGTGGAAATGGCCGGCTGAACTGTCGATTCCTTGGATTCCGCCGCATCGAAACGTCCGTTCCCTGAATGAAAAACCGACAGCGGGGTTCATTCGGGGAACGGGGTTCATTCGGGGAACGAGGTTCATTCGGGGAACGAGGTTCATTCAGGGAGCGGGATTCATTCAGGGAGCGGGATTCATTCGGGGAGCGGCTTTCCCTTCGTTTCCGGCATCAGCCAAATGATTAAAATTCCGAGCAGGAAAATGGGCGACATCACAGCGCCCGCCCACCGGAACGGTTCCGCCGTTTCGACGAACACAACCGAGGTTAAAAGTCCGAAAATCGCAGCACCTCCCGCCGAGATGTATCGGCCCGCATTGTAACAGAACGAAACAGCCGTGGAACGCAGCCGCGTTGGAAAAAGTTCAGGAAAGTAGATGGTGTACCCCGTCAGAAGGGACCCAATCGCAAATCCCATGAACGGACAGTAAATCAAAACCTCTGTGACGGTCGTTGTTTTTACAAAGACGAGCAGCACACTCACAATCGAAAGGGCCTGAAAAACCGTGAACGTCCAGCGGCGTCCAATCCAGTCGGCGGCAAAGGCGAACAAAAGCATTCCAAAAACGGACCCAACGTTAATCATAATGGCGGTCATTCCCCCCATTTTCTCAACATGTTTTTTGATGACCGTCTGTTTTTCGAGCGGCTGTTCCTCAATCAGTTTTTGGAGGTCGGCAGAACGCACCTCCAGAGTCTCCACACCCGCATCTTCCAGAGCGCTGCGGCGGAAAATCGAACGATTGAGATCGACCGCAAACATCATGATTCCCCAGTACCCGATGATTCCGATGGCCGCCAGAAGCATTCCCATCACGACGCGGTAACAAATCGTTTTCTCGCCGAAAAGTTCCCACACCGAGCCGGTTTTTCGACCGCCGGAGACGGCTTCTGTACGCGCTTTGCGCCAAACTTCGGGTTCTTTGAGGCACTTCCAGTTGAAAAACGCCAGAATAAGCGGTAAATATCCGAGCATGAACGCGTAACGCCAGGGGGAATGCGTGAGTATTCCGGAAGCGGCGAGACCCGCGATTCCGAACGTTGCGAGTGCGGCGCAGATGTTTGCGAGAGCGGCCGACGCCTGCATCGCCCCCGATGCAATCGCGCGAGCCTTATTTGTAAGTGTTTCCGCCAAAAGTGTGGCGCAGACCGCAAACTGTCCGCCGGCGCCGAGACCCGAAAGGAAACGGAACAGAAGAAAAAGATTCAGCGACTTGATGGACCCGCTCAAACCTGTGAACAGCGTAAAGATAAAAAGTGAAAGAATCATAATACGAACGCGTCCGTATTTGTCGGCCCAAATTCCGAAGAAAATTCCGCCAGTCGCCCAGCCGATGAGCATCAGTGCCGTCGCCCAGCCCCCGTAATAACCGACCTCCGGCGCACCTTCGGAAAGATTCATCAGCTCCGCGATAGCCGGCAGACGGTTCACCGCAAAAATCTGCTGATTAAAACAGTCGAACGCCCACCCCAGCGAGCAAAGAAGAAAAACGATCCAGTGATAGCGCTGCATGGAACCCCATAAGGACGCTTTGGGCGAATTGAGGTCGGCAGGAAGATTGGGTAAATCAGGCGAATTAGACGTATTGGGGGAGGGAGGGGTTATTTCTGGCATCGAAACTCCATTTATTGATTTTCAAGGGAAAAATTAGAATCATCCACGATATTTTAATGTAATTCCTCTATATTATAAATCAAAAAACAGAAATTGCAATCGGCAAACCGACAAAAAAGAAAAATATTTCACAATATTCAACCATGAAGACAAAAAAAGGGTGGAAAAATGTTCCAATTTTAACGATTACACAAACTCTTCTTAAGTAGTATTCTTTTCAGTCCGATAATGAAAAAGTGTTCTGTAGTTTTTTCACTCACGAACAGCAGGAGGTTGTTGTGCTGCGAACACTTTTCAGATTCAATTTATGCTTGCTGCGCTTGAAAATGCGGCCTTTGACGCTTGGTGCGTCGGAGGTTTCACGAACGTTCAGCGGCGAAGAAAAGGACGTCTTCAGAATGTCGAATCTATATAAATTTATCGGTTTGGGGGTTTTGCTGCTCGGATGCGGGATTCCCGCCCCTGTTTTTGCGCAAGGAATTTCGGGCGCGGGTGCTGCGGGGCTGGCGGGTGCTGGTACAATGAGTGTTGCGGGGTCGGCGAGTGTTGTGAGTCCGGCGAGTGCTGCGGGGCCGGGAATCGCCGTCGGAACGGGAGCCGTTTCCCTTGCGCAGCTCGAACAGCAGGCGCTCGTGAATCAGCCCTCCATTCAGGCGTACGAACAGAAACTTTGCGCCCTGAACGGTTACTGGCAGCAAGCGGGGCTTGGTCCCAACCCGGAAATCGGTTATACTGGGGAAGAAATGAGCAGCGCGGCGCCTGGAGGCCGACAGAAGATTTTCGTTTCGCAGGAAATTGAACGCGGCGGTCAGCGATACTACGCGCAGGGCGTCGTTGCGGAAGAAATTCAGGCGGTTCAGCAGGAACTGGAAATCGCGAAACTGCGGGTCCTTTCGGACGTTCGAATCGCGGCGTACCAGTATCTGTCGGTCCAGAACAAACTGGCGCACTTGCAGCAAATTTCAAAGAACGACACGACCCTTGCGGAACGCATCGCGGTGAGCGCGCAAAATGGAAACGCCTCGAAACTCGATCTTGTGAATTCACGGATTGCCGCACGAAAATCCCAGCAGAAATATGCGGAGGCGCAGAACGAACTTCAGGCGGCCTGGCAGCGTTTGGCGTGCTTGCTGGGGACGCCTGAGATGAAACCGCGTCTCGTGAAAGCGCCGCTCGAACAGATTCCAGAGGTGAAAACCCAGGAATTTTACGTCCGTCAAATCCTCAATTCCAGTCCGGAACTGGCGCGGTCACAAGCGCGAATTGCGCAGGCTCAGAAAAAGATGGAATACGAAAACGCTCGAAACACTTCCAACATTACGCTCAGCGGCGGCGTCGCGTACAATACGGAAGAGGACGTGATGGAAGGAAGCGTCGGTGTTTCGATGCCGCTGCGAATTCGGAACAGAAATCAGGGAAACATCGCCGCAGCTCGCAGTGAAGTGATTCAGGCGCAGAAGGATTATGACCGCGTCGCGCTCGATATTCAGCACCGTTTGGCCGATTTGTACGCCCGATACGTAAATGCACGCGAAAATTTGGAACTGTACCAGAGTTCCCTCCTTCCCGACGCCCGCAGTGCGCTGGAACTTGCACAAACGTCCTACGAACACGCGGAGACCGGCTTGTTGGAACTTGTTTCTGCACAAAAAACATACAGAGAGACAAACATCGAATACTACGACGCATTGTGCGAGTATTGGACTGCGTACACCATTCTGGAAGGTCAGCTGCTTTACGGATCGCTCCAGGACTCCTCCTTGTAGTTTTTTCAGATTCGTGTATAATTGAAGAAATGATAGTTTCGAAATCGAGATAAAATATCAAAATAAAAACGAGAAAAAGGGAATCGTTTCATGTTTTTTGGCCTCACGAAAGTTGTTTTTTGCGCGTTGCTTGTGCTGAATCCGATCATCGGACAGCGCTACTGCTGCACGCACGAACACTTTTTGACGCTTGAAATTTCGGAGTCTCACGATTGTTCCGCGCAGCTTCACTGCAGCGAGTGTGAGTGTTCGTCCCGTCCCGTGAATGACTGCAGGACGCTGGCGCACTCGGACTTCCTTTCAACCTCCGTTTCCGGCCTGGAATGGTTTTTGCTGGCCCTTGTGTGTGTTTTCTTGCACTACGGATTTGTGTACGATTCTTTTAATGTCGTTCGTACGCATTTTTTGTCCTTTTTCGCAGAAATTCTTCAGATTCAGGCCCCCGTACGCCTTCATCTTTTAAAAAACGTCTTTTTAAATTAAGTTCCCATTCTTTTTCGTTCTGGAAATGATTCAAATTCACTTCATTTAGGAGGTTTTAGAATGTGGAAATTTAGTTTTTACAGCATCTCTACCATTTTGGTTCTGATTGTTGCGTTTGCAGCTTTTGGCGTCCTGACGCATCGGGTCTCCTTTTCGTGGGTTCCCGAAGAAAATGCGGCGGAACATCACGACGAACACGACGAAAGCGGCGCGCACGACGAACATGAAGAAAGCGGCGCGCACGACGAACACGAAGAAAGCTGCGCGCACGACGAACACGAAGAAAGCGGCGCGCACGACGAACACGACGAACACGAAGAAAATAAAGAAAATGGGAAGCATGAGGAACATGCAGAGATTGCGCTGAGTCCCTCGGCGGCCAAAAACATCGGGCTGGTTGGGCCGAACCGCACCTTTTTGATGGAACCGGGGACGTTCACGCGGACGCATTCGATTCCCGCAATCATTATGGAATTTTCAGGACGCACAACGTCCAACGTTCCCGCACCGTATGCTGGAATCATTACGAAAATCTATCACGAACCCGGCGAGTCCGTGCGGCCGGGTGAGCCGCTGTTTGACGTGACGCTTTCTTTACCGGAGATGCAGGACGCGCAGGTTGCGCTGCTGAAACTCTGCGGCACACAGGCGTTTCTCGAAGCGGAAATCGCGGAAATCGACAGTAAATTGAACGGTTTGGCTCCCGAACGCCGTCGGGAACTGGATGTACGGCTTAAAGAAACGAAAATCGAAATCACGACGCAGAAAGACGTGCTTCAAGTGCTGGGTTTACCGAGCGAAATCGTTGAAAGACTGATTGTAGAACGAAAACCAATCTCGCATTCCGTGATTGTGCGTGTGCCGCCGGTGAGTCATCATGGGTTCATTTCCGAACAAAATCCGGGCGAAATGGAGAGTTCCGTCGTTTTTGAAACGCTGTACGTAAATGTTGGAAAACGTGTGGAGTCGGGCGACACGCTCTGCGACGTGTGCGATTTGTGTGAACTCACGGTCCGCGGCGATGCGTTTGCGGTGAACGAAGGAATTCTGCTCGACGCGCTGCAAAATCCCGAGACGCGAGTACGTGTGACGTTCGACGGAAACCGAAAACAGGCGCTCGAAAACCTCCATCTTCGAATGGTGGAGAGTAAAATTGATGAAAAGAATCGTACAATTTCCTGTTTTACCGATTTTCCAAACGTGAAAGTGACGGACGACGAGCCGGAACAAGGGACGGCAGCCGCTTCCCAGACGCATCCGCATCGGCCTCATTACATCCACTGGCTCTACAAGGCGGGCGAGCGCTGTCAGATGGAAATTGCGTACGAAAAGGTCGAAAATGTCGTTATTGTGCCTGTCGATGCGGTCGCGCAGGACGTAAACGAAACGTATGTGTTCGAACTGGAAGAAGAAACGAAAACGGGTGAAACGATCTGGGTGCGTCATCCGGTCCACGTTCTTTTCCGTACGAAAGAATGCGTGGTGATTGAAAACAGCGGCGGCCTTCCTCTCGGAAAACCCACGGCGGCACGCAGCGCGTCCTTCCTGCAGGAGGCTCTCAGCGCACTGAATGGAACCGGTACGAAAATCGATCCTCATGCGGGTCACAACCACTAAGGAACGAGGAAGGAAAGAAGTCCCATGTTTCATCACATCATCAAACTTTCGCTCAATAACCGCATGGTGGTTCTTGCGGCCGCGCTGGGCGTTTTTATCTACGGTATTTTTCATGCGTCGCGGCTTCCGGTGGAGGTGATTCCCGACATCAGCCGCCCTCGCGTCACAATTATGGCAGAATGCGCCGGAATGGCGCCCGAAGAAGTTCAAACTCAAGTGACGATTCCGCTCGAAACGTACTTGAACGGCGCAAACGGAATCCAGACGATCCGCAGCACCTCCTCGACGGGTCTTTCCGTCACGATCGTCGAATTCGACTGGAACGTTGAGCCTCTTGTTGCGCGTCAAATCATCGAAGAACGAATTCAGCTCGCGATGGAGTCGCTTCCTGAAGGCGTAAAACCGCGTATGACGCCCGTCACATCCATGCTGGCGCAGCTCATGTTTCTGACCGTCTGGGACGAATCGGGAAAGCTCGACCCCATGGAACTGCGGACGCTCGGCGACTGGACGATTCGGAAGCAGCTCCTTGAAATTCCAGGAATTTCCGAGATTCTCGTCATCGGCGGCGACGTCAAACAGTACCAGGTCGCGGCTCGAACCGAGTCGATGAAACAGTACGGAATCACGCTCGAACAAATCGAAGACGCGCTTCAAAAAAGCAATCAAAACGTCACGGGCGGCTTCCTCACGAAACAGGGTCCCTGCCAGATTCTTGTACGCTCTCTGGGAAGAATTACGTCGATTGACGACCTCAAAAAACTCGTCGTGGACGCCGACGCGCAGCCCCCTGTACTGCTTGAACAAGTGGCGGACGTTCTTTGCGCCCCCGGCGTGAAAGTCGGTTCCGCAAGCGCCCGCGTCCGTCGTTCCGATGGTTCCGTACATTCCGGTCCCGCCGTCGTTTTGACGATCGAAAAGCAGCTGCACACCGACACGCGCGAGCTTTCCGCAAAGATTCTTGCAAAAGCCGCAGCCATCGAAAAAACGATCGCCGCGCAGTACCCCGAGCTGAAATTGAAGATTGAACCGCTTTACCAGCAGCAGACGTTCATCAATCTCGCGATTCACAACGTTTTGGAGTCGCTTTGGATGGGAGCCGTGCTGGTTCTCGTGATTTTGGCGCTTTTTCTCATGAATTTCCGCGTCACTTTCATCACGATACTCGCGATGCCGCTTTCGATACTCATTGCGTGTCTCGTTTTTGCGTGTTTCGGATTCACGATCAACACGATGACGCTCGGAGGACTGGCGGTCGCGATCGGCGAACTCGTGGACGATGCGATTGTGGACGTCGAAAATATTTTCCGTCGGCTGCGCGAAAACTTCCTTTTACCCAAGGAACAGCAAAAACCCTCCATTCGAGTCGTGTTCGACGCAAGTTCCGAGATTCGAGACTCTATTGTTTACGGTACAATTATCGTAGTTTTCGTTTTTTTCCCAATATTCTTTCTTCCTGGAATGGAAGGACGTCTTTTTTCGCCGTTGGGAGTTGCGTACGTTGTTTCAATTCTTTCGTCACTTGCGGTTTCGCTGACGCTGACGCCGGTTCTCGCGTACTTTCTTCTTCCCAAAGCGGCACAAAAAGCCTGTGCGGCAGAAGGATTCGTCCTGCGGCTCGCAAAAGGGTGCGCCGAACTCGCGATTCGTCTGAGTCTTCGTTTTCCGCGCCTCATTCTCGCTTCCGCCGCCGTGTCGGTTTTGATTTTTGGATGGATTTTTTTGAATATGCAAAGGGATTTTGTTCCGCCGTTCAATGAAGGCGCGCCGCAGGTGAACGTCACGCTGGTTCCTGGAAAGTCGCTCGAAACGAGCGAGAAATACGGGGATGAGATTGCGGCAAAACTCCTTGAAATCGACGGCGTTCTATCGGTCGTGCGAAAAACAGGCCGAGCCGAGTTGGACGAACACGCCGTCCCGGTGAATCAGACAGAAATGCTTTGCACACTGGATTTAACGTCCAATCGCAGCATTCAGGAGTTTTTTGCCGACATCGACAAAATTCTGGCTCCCAGCGAGACGCCCGGCGCGGTGAGTTTTTACGACCAGCCGCTTCAGCACGCACTTTCGAATTTACGTACAGGAACGAGTTCTTCCATTGCGATTAAAGTTCGCGGAAGTGATTTGCGTCTGCTTCGTCAGCGTTCCGCAAAGATTCAGAAACTCATTACTCCGATTCCTGGAATGAGCGCGGCCCGCGTGGAACCGGTGCAAATCGACATTCCGCAGCTTCAGATCGCACTCGACCGCGATGCGCTGGCGACGTACGGACTGACGCCCGATGACGTGAATCGAACGATCGAAATCGCGATGCAGGGAAGTACCGCAACGCAGGTTCTGGAAGGTGAAAAAACGTTTAATGTCGTTTTGCGGCTCGCGGAAGAATACCGTGAAGACCTCGACGCGCTGCGTCTTTTACCGATTCGGCTTCCCAACGGCGGGACGATTCCTCTGTGCGACGTGGCGTCCATCACAAACACAAAAGGTCCGTCGAGCATTCAGCACGAAGCCTGTCGGGCGCAAATCACCGTCCTTGCAAGTCCTAAAAACCGCAGCGGAGCGGATGTGAAAAACGACATCGACCGAGTTCTAGCGCCGTATTGGGCCGAACTCACGGCGGGGGACGTTTCGATTGAAATTACGGGACTTTTTCAGAGCGAGCAGGAATCGACACAGCGTCTGACGCTGCTTTCCATCTTTTCGCTGTGCGTCATTTTTCTCGTATTGTATCGAATGTTTCATTCGGGAAATATCGCGCTGCAAATCATGTCGTCGCTTCCCATGGCGCTTGTGGGAGCCGTCATTGCAATGCTTCTGACGGGACAGAATCGATCCATTCCGAATCTCGTGGGGATGATTTCGCTTTGCGGAATTGCGTCGCGCAACGGAATCCTTCTGATTGACCATTATTTCCACCTCATGCGTCACGAAGGAATGACGTTTTCGAAGGAGCTTCTGATTCATGCGGGACGCGACCGAGTTGCGCCGGTTCTGATGACGGCTCTCACGTCTGTACTGGGACTGATTCCGCTGACCTTTTCGCCCGACACGCCGGGACGTGAGATTTTGTATCCCATTGCGACGGTCGTCGTTGGGGGGCTTGTTACATCGACGCTCATGGAGTTTTTCGTTCGTCCGGCTTTATTCTGGCTCTGCGCGCAGCATTCCGTCCGTCATCTGATGGAAGACGGAGTGCCGGAAAACGAGCGGTTGAGCGATTAAGACCGTTCCGAAGAGGCATTCGGTTTTGACCGTATTCCGCTTGAAACTCTCGTTTTGAGCGGAATACGGTTAGAAATTTCGAAAAATTTTTGAGAAAACCGACAGTTTTTTCTCAAAAATTGAATATCCGCATTGAAATTTTTCATAATTTGACTATACTATACAATGGGTTAGGAAGTTGAAGAAGAATTTTGAATGACATTTTGTTTTTTAAACTTCCAGCCTGGATTCATCGTTATTGATTGCATCGCAGCAGACGCTGGAGATTTGAAAAACCTGAAATGCGGGAAGAAACGTATGTCTGACAAACCGGAACCTCAAAAATTACATATTCCAGAATTCGAAAAAGGGAGCGCAACCTGGTGGGTCCAGGGTCGCGACACAAAATCCACATCGGCTCGCCGACGTGCGGCTAAAAGACGGTTTTACTGGGTCGTTTTTGCTTCCATCATGCTGACGGTCTTTGGAGGTGCTGTTTTCGGCGCCATTATTTACTGGATTTGTGCGGTCGTCGGCCCAAAAGACTGCGACCTTTTCACCCCGAAAGCCGAAATCGTAAACACGTTCGACCCCCAGCACTCTGCCGCAATCGTCGATCTGATTTATTCCCCGGACGGTCTTTTCCTCATCACGGCTTCCGACGATAAAACGTCTGCAATCCTCGACATTTCCACCGGTGAGGTCATTCGGCGTCTTGAGGGTCACCAGCAAGGCGTCACTGCAATCGCGGCCGTTTCACTTCTGCCGGGTCCCGCCGACGACAAAAACACGGCTCTGGCGGCACTGCGCGTCCTCACGGGAAGTAAAGATATGCGTGCAATATTCTGGAACCCCGAACTGAATCCGCCTTTGCAGCAGCGTTTGGGGGACGACGGGGATGCTTTGAGCGGGTCCGAAGTGAATGTTTTTGAAATCCCGCCGGGACACGCAAAAGCAATCGTTTCCGTCGCGCTGAGTTTTGACGGTCGTTACGCTTTAACGGGCGGAATGGACAATCAGTTTCTGCTTTGGGACACGGTGAATCGTTCCCTTGTGAAAACAACAGCGACGGACACGCAGTCCGACAGTTGGGGGGGCGACATCGCGCTGCCGCACAGTGCGCCCGTGACCGCACTCGCATTCAATCACAACGGAAACAACTACGCCTCCGGGAGTGAGGACTGCACGATCAAAATCTGGGACAGCAACAACGATAAACTTTCCCAAACGCTCAACGGACACAATGCGGCCGTGACGGTTCTGCAGTACGGAACCTCCGGAATGACCCTTCTTTCTGCCGGCCGCGACCAACGGTTGTTCCTCTGGGACATTACGACGGGAAAACCTCGGCAAATTCTGCAGACGGAGAGTGAAGTTCAGGACGCCGCCCTCACCGCAAACGAACAGTACGCGCTCAGTAATATGTACGATAATTCCGCAGTCCTTTGGAACGTGAAAACGGGCGAAAAAATCATTCAGTTTGTCGCTCCGGCTCGAATTTCTGCGCTCGCGATGAGTCCCAGAACCACGGAGGATGGTTTTCCGCTCTTCGTGGCGGCCGCTACGGTTGAAAACAAAATTTTGATTTTCAGTACCGCGAGTCAGCTTGAAAAAATGAAGAAATGAAGAGGAATTCCTAAAAAATAAATATCAAGAGTTTCTGTGTTTGCGTCAAGGGGTTGCAGAAGGTTTTTTGGGAAAATTTTCTGCAATTTTTTGACGGGCTCCGCCTCCCAACGGGATGGAATTTTCTCCCGCGGCGTCGGAAGCGCGTTTTCGCCCCATTTTTGGTCGCTTTTCAAGCCGTTTGCAAAAGCTCGAATCGTCGGATTGTGCTGGATCGCTGAGCCAGTCGGACAAAAAAGTCCAGTTTTCAAACCTCGCCGACCGTAGCGGACGCGGCGTGGTTTTTCGGTTTTTCCGCTGCTGTTGTTCATCGGCGCCAGACCGCACAAACTCGCGATTGGGCCTCGATTCAGCGTCCCGATTTCCGGGAGGATTCCGAGAATCAGCGTGCCGGATGTTGCTCCGATTCCGGGGATATATACTCATCACACTTTAAATTTCAGGAAATCGTTAGGAGTTTTTCGACCTCGGTCTCACGCGCGATTCACCCTATCGGGAGAATCTGGCTGCCCGTCAAGAATTTACGACC
>CAYTLK010000050.1:0-27221 GCA_964438515.1 uncultured Planctomycetaceae bacterium | reverse complement strand
GGAAACACCGCCACGGTGCGAAAAAATTCAACGTTCATTGTACGTTTTTTTGCACAATAACGTTTTTTTGTAAATATCTCAAATCTGTGATTTATAGAACTTCCTTCAATAATAAAAAAGAAACAAATTTTTTTGAAATAGAATTGAATTAAAAAAAGGAGAAAAACTTATGTCCGAATCGTTTCGCGATATTCTTGAAACATTTCAAAACAGCTATCCGGGCCGCAATTACACGATTGAAATTGTGTGTCCGGAATTCACGTCAGTCTGTCCGAAAACGGGTCAGCCGGATTACGGAACGATGACGATTCGATACATTCCGAATCTGAAATGCGTCGAGCTGAAAAGTTTGAAATTTTACATGCAGCGTTTTCGCAACGAAGGAATTTTTTACGAAAACGTCACAAATCGCATCCTCGACGATCTCGCGGCGGTCATCGAGCCGAAATGGATGGAACTCACCGCGTCGTTTACGCCTCGCGGAGGAATCAGCACGAACGTTGTTGTGGAATATGCGTGTACGGAAGGGGAAAAGAAGGCGTAAAATTACAAGAAATTTGAAAAACTCGTTCTGCTTGGTTTTCAAGTGGAACGGGTTTAAAACATGATTTTTTCTCACTCTTTTATTCTTTTTTCATTCTCGACGCGCGGGTATTTTTGACAGGAAAAACTGGTTTAAATAGCGGTAATTTCATCTGATTTTACGGATTAATCGTGAAAAAAAGGAAAATTCCGAAAAATTTAAAATCTTTCAAAAATTTATCGATAAATATATATTCAAAGTGCTTGACAGGAACGAAATAAGTGGTATATTGTATATTGAAAGAATCGTCGTAAAGAAGGGCGAGGATTTTTTCAGAGGAAATTTTTCAGACGAAACGGTTTTCCGGGAAAATTGGGGGAATCGTTTAACGTTCTGATTTTGTTTTTTAGCCATTGGAGTTTAACATGCAGGAAACGATCGAAAAGACCCAGGAAATGATTGCGCATGAAAATGCGATCAAGCAGATTCTGGAAAAGAACAATAACGACCCGAGCCGCCTGATTCCGATTCTTCAGCAGATTCAGGATATGGACAAATATTTGTCGAAGGACGCGATTTGTATGGTGGCGCAGGAGCTGAACATTCCGGTTTCCCATATTTACGGAGTCGCAACGTTCTACGCTCATTTCTCTTTAAATCCGAAGGGCAAGCACATCATTCGTCTGTGTGACGGCACCGCCTGCCACGTGAAAAAGTCTCATGGTCTTCTGAACAAGATCAACAGTAAGCTGAATCTCGACGAAGAAAATCGTACAACAAAAGATTTGATGTTTACGCTGGAAATCGTCAGCTGTCTTGGAGCCTGCGGACTGGCTCCTGTGATGGTTCTCGACGAACACGTTCATGGTCAGTGCACCCCCGACAAGGCGGAAGAACTGATTGATGAGGTGATTGCGAGCGAAAAGGCAGAAAACTGAATTTAAAAGGAGCGAAAAAGAATGAGTACTTTTATCCCGCTTGAGCAGCTCGCTGAAAATTACAAAAAAGCGACGTCCCGGTTGAAGCGCCGTGTTGTTATTTGCGGCGGAACAGGCTGCATCGCCAATGGTTCGATGGAAGTTCGAGATGCTTTGATTGCAGAGCTGAAGAAGAACGGCGAACCGGTTGAAATTGAAATCAAAGTGACTGAGGGCGAGTTGGAACATCCGTTTGAAGGAACGTATATTTCCAAGTCCGGATGTCAGGGTTTCTGCCAGATGGGTCCGCTTATGCGAATTGAGCCGGAAGGAATTTTCTATACGAAAGTGAAACCGTCCGATGCGGCAGAAATCGTTGCGAAAACCCTTCTGAACGGCGAGCTGATCGAACGCCTTGCGTACGTCAATCCTGCAACGAAGCAGGCCTGCATGAAGGAAGACGGAATCGAATTTTACACGAAACAGACGCGTGTCGTGCTGAAGAACTGCACGATTGAGCCGGAAAACGTCGAAGAATACATCGCTCGCAACGGTTACGTCGGTGCGCGCAAAGCGATTATGACGATGACGCCTCAGGAAGTCTGCGACGAAGTTTTCGCGTCCGGTCTGCGCGGCCGAGGCGGAGGCGGTTTCCCCACTGGTTTGAAGTGGAAATTCACCTTGCATTCCGCAAATAAAGACCCCAAACGTTACATCATCTGCAACGGTGACGAAGGCGATCCGGGTGCGTTCATGGACCGTTCCGTGATGGAAGGAAACCCGCATTCCGTGCTTGAAGGAATGATGATTGCTGGTAAAGCGATCGGCGCAGACGAGGGTGTGGTTTACGTTCGTGCAGAGTATCCGCTGGCGGTGGCTCGCATGAATCGTGCGGTCGAAGATGCGGAACGTCACGGTCTCCTCGGCGACAACCTCTTTGGAACCGATTTTTCGTTCCGAATTCGTATTATGGAAGGCGCCGGCGCGTTCGTTTGCGGTGAAGAAACTGCATTGATGCGTTCGGTCGAAGGAAACCGCGGAATGCCGATGCCGAAGCCGCCGTTCCCGGCTGTTTCGGGTCTGTACGGAAAACCGACGGTTATTAATAACGTCGAAACGCTTGCGTCGGTTCCTTACATTCTTCGTGAAGGCGCTGCGAAATATCGTTCTGTCGGAACGGAAAAGTCTCCGGGAACGAAAACGTTTGCGCTCACCGGTCACGTTGCGAATACAGGTCTGATTGAAGTTCCGTTTGGTGCAACGCTGCGTCATATTGTGTACGATATCGGCGGCGGAACGATCGATAATAACGGAAAAGTCACTGGCGAAGACTTCAAATCGGTTCAGATCGGCGGTCCGTCCGGCGGATGTCTCACGCCCGACATGCTCGACATGACGCTCGACTTCGACTCTCTGCAGAAAGTCGGCGCGATTGTGGGTTCTGGAGGTCTGGTTGTGATGAACAATCAGACGTGTATGGTGAAAGTGGCTCGTTTCTTCATGCAGTTCACGCAGAACGAATCGTGCGGAAAATGCACGCCGTGCCGTGAAGGAACGAAACAGCTTCTGTCGTTGTTGGACGATATTATTGCGGGTCGTGGAACTTTGGAAACTTTGGACCTTCTCGAAGAAACTGCGAAAGCGGTTCAGCTTGGTTCTCTCTGCGCGCTTGGAAAAACGGCTCCAAACCCGGTTCTTTCCACACTGCGTTATTTCCGTGACGAATATCTTGCACACGTAGTGAAAAAGGTCTGCCCGACGGGTGAATGCTCCGCTTTGGCTCGTCCTGAAATTGATCCGGCGAAGTGCAAGGGCTGCACCATGTGCGCGAAAAAGTGCCCGGTGGGTGCGATTTCCGGCACAGTGAAACAGCCGCATAAGATTGATCCCGACAAATGCATCAAGTGCGGCGCCTGCAAAGCTGCATGCAAGTTCGGGGCGGTTAAGGGAATCTGAGTGAATTCGAGAAAAAAGGAGTAAAATCAATATGTCCGATGTTAAAAAATTGACTGTGAACGGTATTGAAGTCGAATTCACGACCGAACGCAATATTCTTGAAGTCGTACGGAAAGCCGGAATTAATATTCCGACGTTCTGCTACCAGTCCGAGCTGAGCATTTACGGTGCGTGCCGTCTGTGCATCTGTGAGGTTTCCACTCCCGGAAAGGCTCCTGATGGAAGCATTTCGTATCGTACGATGCCGATGGCGACGTGTTCCACCGCTCCGGCCGATGGAATGATCATCAAAACCGACTCTGCCGCTCTGCGCAACATGCGTAAAGTCGCGGTGGAACTGCTGCTCGCAAATCACAACGTGGACTGCCCGAACTGTGTCCGCAGCGCCGATTGCGAGCTTCAGGACGTCGCCCGCCGTCTGGGTGTTGAAACGGTTCGTTTCCATCAGAAGAAGAAACTGGATCCGATTGACGATTCGAGTCCGTCGATCGTTCGCGACCCGAACAAATGCATCCTTTGCGGAAACTGCGTCCGTGTTTGCCGCGAGCTGCAGGGCGTTTCTGCAATCGATTTCCAGCGCCGCGGTTCCAACGCCAAAGTTGCGCCGGCTTTCGACGGAAAACTCGCTGACAGCGCGTGCGTCAACTGCGGTCAGTGCGCCGCCGTCTGCCCGACGGGTGCGATTACGGTGAAGCAGGACATCGCGAAAGTTTGGGACGCGCTGTACGACAAAACGAAAACGGTTGCGATTCAGATCGCTCCGTCCGTCCGTATGGCTCTGGGCGAAGAATTCGGTCTGGCTCCCGGAACGAACGTCGAAGGAAAAATGGTCGCGGCTTTGAAACTCATGGGTTTCCAGCACATTTACGACACAAATTTCACCGCCGACATGACGATCTGGGAAGAAGCAACGGAACTGAAGAACCGCATCCTCAACGGCGGCGTTCTTCCGATGTTCACGAGCTGCTGCCCGGCCTGGGTGAAGTACGCGGAAACGTTCCATCCCGACATGCTTCCGAATCTTTCTTCCTGCCGTTCGCCGCAGGGAATGTTCGGATCGGTCGCGAAGAAGGTTCTTCCGGCAGAGTTGGGCTGCGAGCAGAAAGATTTGTTCCTCGTCTCCATTATGCCGTGCACGGCCAAAAAGATGGAAGCGGGACTGGAAAAGCTTCAGGAAGCCGATGGAACGCCGGAAACCGATGTCGTCATCACGACGTCCGAACTCGCGCGAATGATTAAATCGATGGGAATCAACTTTACCGAACTGAATCCGGTTCCGTTCGACAAACCGCTTGGTTTCGGTACTTCTGCGGGTCTGATTTTCGGAGCGTCCGGAGGCGTTATGGAAGCGGCTCTGCGTTATGCGTACGAAGACATTACGGGCACGAAACTTGCGGACATCAATTTCACCGCAGTGCGCGGAATGGACGACATGAAACAGGCGTCCGTCACGCTGAACGTGAACGGTTCCGACGTCACGCTGAACATCGCGGTCGTTTACGGACTGCGTAAAGCCGGCGAGATTTGCGACAAAATTAAGTCGGGCGAGCTGAATCTTCAGTTCGTCGAAGTGATGGCGTGCCCCGGCGGCTGCATCTCGGGTGCGGGTCAGCCGATCGGCGCGACTTTCAAGAAACGTGCGGCACGTCAGGCCGGAACGTATGCGTCCGACGCAGCGGCAGCCGTTCAGAAGTCGCAGGACAACGCGACGGTTGCGGAATGCTACCAGGCAAACATCGGCGGCGCTCCGAATTCGCACGAGGCGCACGAGATGCTGCACACGATTTATAACATTCGCGACATCATTAAATAGTTTCGCTCGGAACTTACGCATTATTAATGATGAATCACATGAGACGGAGGTTCCGAAAGGGATTTCCGTCTTTTTTACGATAAAACGTTTGGTTTTGTCGAGAATTTCAGCCCGTCAAGGGGAAAGGAATGAAAAATGTTTGAAAAATACATGGATATGAATTCCGTCACGGAGATTCGTGCGCGTTCACTCATCTATTTTGGCTGCGGCGCGATTCAGAAGATGAATACGATTGCAGAAACGCTGCGAAAACGCGGGATTGAACGGGTTGTTTTGATTACGTCGAAGAACGCGTATAAAGGTTCTGGCGCGTGGGAGCCGACGATTGCGGCGCTCGAGAAAAACGGACTGGAATACGTTCACTTTGATCAGGTGACGCCGAATCCGACGACCGACTCGATTGATGAAGCGACGAAAGCGGCACGTGATTTCGGCGCTCGTGCTGTGATTGGAATCGGGGGCGGAAGTCCGATTGACGTTGCAAAAAGTGTTGCGATTTTGCTCGAATATCCTGGCGAGACGGGCGAGTCGCTCTATTGTTACAAATTTACGCCTGAAAAAGCGGCACCGATTGCGGCGATTAACCTCACGCACGGAACCGGGACGGAAGTGGACCGCGTTGCGGTGGCGTCCGTGGCGCATAAAAACTACAAACCTGCGATTGCATACGAGTGCATTTATCCGGAATGGTCGATCGACGATCCGATGCTTATGATGACGCTTCCTCCGAAGCAGATTCTTTACACGAGTATCGACGCGATGAATCATGTGATTGAAGCCGCCACGACGACGTGCACGAATCCGTTTGCGATTACGCTTGCTCGGGAAGTTCTTGCTCTGAACGTGAAGTACATTCCCATCGCGACGGCCGACCCGCAGAACGTCGAGGCGCGGTGGCACCTGGCGTACACGGCGCTTTTGGCGGGAATTTCGTTCGATAATGGATTTCTGCATTTGACGCACGCGCTCGAACATCCGCTCAGTGCAGTGAAACCGAATTTGACGCACGGACTGGGGCTTGCGATGCTTCTTCCGGCCGTCATTAAGGCGATTTACGCGTCGCGAAGCGCAGTGCTTGCGGACATTCTGGCGCCGATAGTTCCGGGGTTGAAGGGTGAAGCAACGGAAGAAGAAGCGAAAGCCGCAGCGATTGGCGTCGAAAAGTGGCTGTTCCGCGTGGGAGCCGACCGAAAACTGGAGGATGAAGGATTCAGCGCGTCCGATGTGGCGCAGCTCGTGCATCTGACGGAAGTGACGCCGTCTTTGCCGGTTCTTCTTTCGGTTTCGCCGGTGGAAGCGACGCCGGACGTTGTGAAACAGATTTACACGGAATCTCTTCGACCGATGGAAGAATAAAAACCGTGCGAAAAGAGAGGGAATTGTAAAAAAATCGTATTAAATCCCTATCCCCCCATTGCAAAAAAGACGGGATAGGGTATAATACGAAGACAATTTTTTAATATTGTCTGTGGAAAGGAGCTTTTAAAATGCCTAAAATGAAGACTCACAAAGGAACGAAAAAACGTTTCCGACTTTCTGCAAAGGGTAAGGCCATGCATCGCTCGGCAGGAACAAGTCACCTGGCGTCCCGTATGTCCCAGAAACGTACTCGCCATCTCCGCGGCACAACCGCCACGGCCTCGGCAGAAGTTAAACGTATTACTACCGCACTTTGCGGCGGCAACTGAGTTTCGCCTTTGCGGATCGGCTCGAATAATTCGGGCTGAAACTGACAACGAATCGGGTGGGAGTGAACGCTTTTTCTTTGTGAAAACGGGGAAGAAGGACCTTGGGTTCGTTCTATGAAAAAAATCAAACAAAAGGATTAGATTAATGCGTACAACGAATGGTGCCGCGCGCACAAAAGCCAAAAAACGCATGCTGAAAAAAGCAAAGGGGTTCCGCGGCGGTCGTCGGAATATGTCCCGCACAGTGCAGGAAACGCTCGTTCGCGGCGGCGTGTTTGCGTTCCGGGATCGTAAAGCCAAGAAACGCGACATGCGTTCTTTGTGGATTATTCGTATCAATGCCGCTTGCCGTGCGTTGGGATTGCGTTACAGCGAGCTGATCGCTGGTTTGGCGAAAGCCGACATTCTTCTCGATCGTAAAGTTCTTTCCGACATGGCCGTCAATGACGCCGCCGGTTTTGAACAGGTCGTTGGAATGGCAAAAGCAGCGCTTGCGAAATAAGTTTTGTACGAGTTGCATCGCGATTTTGTGAAAATTTCAAAAAAAAGAATGAAAGTGGGAACATTTTCATTCTTTTTTTACGTATAATTTAACGTCAATTTGTTTCTCGGTCCAAAATTCCGTCCCCTGTGACTCTCAGGCCGAACCGGTGCAAAGGAAACCGAAATCAGACTCATTCAGGACAAAAAGAATGAAAACGTATAATGAAAATGGTTACAATCTGGAATTTCCGGACGAATGGACGCTTGAATTGGACGAAGACGGACCGGGAAACAGTCTGACGCTGAATGCGCCCAGCGGAGATTTTTGGTCTCTGACTCGCTATCCGGCATACATTGATCCCGATGCGCTTTTGACGGAAGGGGTGGAGGCGCTCACTGCCGAATACAAAGACGCGGAGGTTTCGACGGCTTCCGAGACGTATTCCCACCGCAAGCTGGAGGGGTTTGATATTGATTTTTTCTATCTGGATCTTCCGTGCATCGCGATGGTTCGAACTCTTCGTTTTGGGCTTTATACGTACATTCTCATTGTGCAGACGATGGATCAGAGCGCCTCAACGATTGCGGAAATCAAGGCCATTAATGCGTTTTGGACGGAACATTTGAAACTTGTGGAATTTTGAGATTTTTCAGAAAAAGACAAATATTCGAAAAAACTGAATAAAAAACAGAAAATTGCTCTTGCTTTTTCATCTGAAATGGAGTAAATTTTACAATGAAAGTATTTTGTACCGGAATTTGATTCCTTTGCGCTGTTCCTGAGACGTTTTTGCGGCTCGGTCTCTTTTGAGAGGCGGAAATTCGAAATTCGTCGGGTACAAAATGTATGAGTATACAAAATTTAACTTGAAAAAGATTTTTGTTTTGAAAATCAGCAGAAAGAAGTGAGGTTGTAATGACACATCGTTTCTCTAAAAAACTGTTTGCGGGTCTGTGTGGAGCCGCCTTCAGTTCCGTAATTTTTGTGGGTGCTGCAAATGCCGATTTAACTCCTCCCGGAGACGTCAGCAATCCGGTCGCAACCGACCAGCAGCCGGAAGTTTCGCCCGAGATGAAGGCCGCTTTTGAAGATTTTCGTGCCACTAAATTCGATGACGCGATCGCCAAGCTCGATAAAATTCGTGAAACGGACAAAGATATGGCGCCGTCTCAGCTGGTTTTAGCGTCGTGGCTCGCCCGAATTCAGCCGGCACAGCCCCAAGCGGTTCGTCAGGCGATTGAAGTCGCCGTCACGAAGTTCCCGACCGACCCGGAAGCGTATGTGGTTCTGGCGGAACTGAACCTTCAGAACAGCTGCGTGACCGAAGCGGAAGCGCTTTTTGCAAAAGGTGCGGCTTTGAACGCGAAATTCACGGAAAGCACGAAACGTCAGGGCGAAATTCAGAAACGTGTTTTGACCGGACAGGCTCAGGTTTTGGCCCTTCGCGGAAAGAACGACGCCGCCATTGAGATGCTGAATTCCGTGTTGAAACTCGACTCGCAGAACATCGGTGCGTTGAATCTTCTGGGATTGATTTGCTTCAACAGCGAGAATTACGCCGGTGCGATCGATGCGTACACGAAAGCGAAAGCGATTCAGCCGAACCTGCTTCTTCCGGAAGCTCGTCTTGCGATGATGTGCCAGCAGAAGGGGACCGACGAAGGTAAAAAGCAGGCCGCGTCGTACATGAAAGACGCGCTTGGAAAAGCTCCGTCCGACCCGCAGGCGCGCATGGTTGCGGCACAGTGGTCGCTCACGATTGGAAAAACCGATCAGGCCGGCGAACAGGCCGACTACGCGATTAAACTTTTGGCTGCGGCCAAAGCAGAAAAAGCAGACGATGCGTTCGTGAGCGCGCTGTATCTCGAGGCCAATCAGCTTCGCGGTGTGATTGCACTTTTTGCGAAAGATTATGCGTCCGCAGAGAAATACTTCGGAGTGGTTCTTGCGGATTCTCCGAGCAATTTTGCCGCCACGAACAATCTGGCTCTGGCTCTCTGCGAGCAGGCGGATCCGGCCAAACAGAAGAAAGCGGTCGAATACGCGCAGGTGAACGTGGATCGTTTCCAGCAGCAGCAGCCTGAAGTTTTCTCCACCGCTGCGTGGGTGATGCACAAAATGGGCAAATACAACGAAGCCGCTCAGCTTCTTCAGCGCTACCTCCAGCAGACCAACGGTCAGATGTCTTCCGACACGGCTTACTATCTGGCTGCGAACCTTGATAAAATTGCCGATTCGATGGATGCGTCTCAGGCGGACCAGAAAGCAGAAGCTCAGAAACAGGCTTTAGAAATCATCACCAAGACGCTTGAAAACAAAGCGCCGTTCGTGATGCGTCCGGAAGCCGAGACTCTGAAAGCCAAACTGTCGAAATGAAAAAGAACCGCATGAACGTTTGTCGTTCGTGAGTTCCTTTGATGAGTGAAAAAAGAATCCGTTTCTGAAAATGAGACGGATTTTTTTATGGAATCCTCCATTTTTTGGGAATCACACTTTTTTTCTGAAGAATCGTACTTTTTATAGCAACTTTTCCATCCCCCCCGGTTTTTCTTTTCGCCTTTCTGTTATATAATATAAGGGTACGTGAACTTTGGTTTTTATAATACGAACCCATTTTGTTTTAAGAAGGAATCGCTATGCAAAGAACGATGATTCTCTCATTTTCCCTCTGTTTCTTGGTTTTGAGCGCGCTTGCTCTGCGTGCCTGCGCCGCCGATCCGGACTGGGAAAACCCAAAAGTCTTTCGAATCAACAAGGAACCGGCTCGCGCGGTGTTTTATCCGTTCGCGACGGAAGAACAGGCGCTGACGTTCTGTCCGAAGAACTCGCCGTTCGTGAAAAAACTCGATGGAAAGTGGAAATTCTGCTTTTCCAAGAATCCCGATTCGCGTCCCGTCGATTTTTACAAAAACGATTTCGACGTGACCGGCTGGGACGACATTTCGGTCCCCGGAAACTGGCAGCTGCAGGGGTACGACTATCCGATTTACACGAATATGCCGTATCCGTTCCCCGCGAATCCGCCGTATGTGCCGAAAGATTACAACCCCGTGGGGTCCTATCGCACGACGTTTGACGTCCCCAAAGAGTGGGACGGAAGCGAAATGATTCTTCGTTTCGACGGCGTCGGATCGGCTGCGTACATCTGGGTCAACGGCGAGAAAGTCGGTTTCACCGAAGACAGTCGAACCGTCGCGGAATTTGACGTCACCAAGTACGTGAAAGTCGGAGAAAACTCTCTTTCGGTAGAAGTTTATCGATACAGCGACGGTTCCTATCTGGAATGTCAGGATTTCTGGCGTCTGTCGGGAATCTTCCGTTCCGTGCGTCTCGTGGCGGAACCGAAAACGCGTATTCGCGATTTCTGGGCCAAAACGCTGCTCGACGAAAATTACGAAAATGCGGAACTCGTTGTGGATTTCAATCTGCAGAATCTCGGCGGCACGTCGAAAGTGCGTGCTGAGGTCGAACTTTTGGGCGGATTGAACCTGAAAGCGGATTCGGGTCTGCTGGATGTGAACGGTGACGGCGAAACGGAAACGACGTTGAAAATCGCCGTTCCGAACCCGAAAAAATGGTCTGCCGAAGAACCGAATTTGTACCCGATGGTGGTGAAACTTTTTGACGAAAACAATCGTCTTCTTGAAGCGACGGCCGTCAAAGTGGGATTTCGAACGGCGGAAATCAAAGACGGACAGTTCTGCATCAACGGCGTTCCCGTCGCGATTCGCGGTGTGAACCGACACGAACACGATCCGAATACGGGTCACACTTTGACGCGGGAGTCGATGGTTCAGGACATTTTGCTCATGAAGCAGAACAACTTCAACGCCGTCCGCACGTGTCACTACCCGGACGATCCGCTTTGGTACCAACTTTGCGACGAATACGGACTTTTCGTGACGGCCGAAGCCAATGTGGAGTCGCACGGAATGGGTTACGGCGACCGCTCGCTCGCGAAAAACGCCGACTGGCTCGACGCGCACGTGGACCGCAACCGAAATAACGTCGAAACGCACAAAAATCATCCGTCGGTCGTTGTTTGGTCGATGGGAAATGAGGCGGGCGACGGAATCAACTTCACGGCGGCTGCGGAGTATGTTCGCGGACGCGACAAAACCCGACCGCTTCACTACGAACGCGCTTGCGGCGGCGCCAACACCGACATTGTGTGCCCGATGTATCCGAAACCCTGGAATTGCGTCGATTACGGCTCCAAACCCCAGACGAAACCAATGATTAACTGCGAGTACGCCCACGCGATGGGTAATTCGACCGGCGACTTTGACCTTTTCTGGGATGCAGTTTACGACAAAAACATCAAATACTACCAGGGCGGTTACATTTGGGACTGGGTCGATCAAGGTCTGCGCTGCGAGGTTCCCGCCGATGGGAAAATGCCGTGCGCGAAGTACATTCCGTCGACGAGCACCGACTATCGGAAGGCTTTCATGGGTTACGGCGGCGATTTCGGTTTTGCGGGCGTTCCCAGCGACGATAATTTCTGCTGTAACGGAGTGATTTCCTCCGACCGCACGCCTCATCCTGCGATGGGACACATCAAATTCTGCCAGCAGCCGATCAAAACGACGTTTGTTTCGCTCTCCGATGGAATTTTGAAGCTGAACGTTCTGAACCGTCATGATTTTGCCGACCTCTCGAACTTCAAACTGCGCTGGAGGACGACGAATCTTGCAGAACCGACCTACATTTCGTGCCCGACACTGAAAGCGGGTGAGAGTGCGGAAATCACAATCGATTTAAAAAACGTTATTCAAAAAGCCCGTTATATTACGGTTGAGTTTGTGCTTGCGAACGACACATCGTATGCGGCGGCGGGAACCGTGATGGCGCACGACCAGTTCAAAGTGCGTGATTTCGGCGGTCCAGCTTTCGAGAAAAAGGCGGACCCAACGATGAGTGAGTGCGAAAAATATTTCAAACTCTCCGAAAACAACGTCGAATTCACGTTCTGCAAAAAGTCTGGAAACTTGGTTTCTTGGAAGAAAAACGGAACGGAACTTCTGGCGGCTCCGATGGCGCCCAACTTCTGGCGCGCTCCGACCGACAACGACCGCGGAAACGGCGAGCAGAATCGCTGCAAGGTTTGGAAAGATGCTGGAAAAACGTGGAAAATCGACTCCGCAAAATTTGAGGACGGCATCGTGACGTTTGAAGGAACCCTTCCGGAAGTGCAGGCAAAACTCGTGATGAGTTACGCAATCGACAAAAAAGGAACGCTCCTTGTGACGATGGATTACAATCACGACGCTTCCAACGCTCTGCCCGAGATGCCGCGAATGGGCGTATATTTTGCTCTGGTTCCTGGTTTCGAACAGATGAAGTGGTGCGGACGCGGTCCGGCGGAAACGTATTGGGATCGGAAAAACGGCGAGATTTTCGGACACTGGAAATCAAGCGTAACGGAAAACTTCTTCCCCTATTCCGAGCCGCAGGAAACCGGAAACCACATCGACACGTACATGTTCTCGATTGCTGGAAACGGCGCGTCGATTCGTGTTTTGGGTCAAAAAGGTTTTGAGGAACAGCCGTGGTTCTCGTTCAACGCGCTTCATTACAGCACGACGGACCTTGAGAGTCACAAGCATCCGTTCCAGATGCCGGAACATGCGGAAACGTTTGTAAATATCGATTATTTGCAGACGGGCGTTGGCGGCGACGATTCGTGGGGGGCGCATCCTCACGAACAGTTCAAAATGAAAGAAAATAAATATCATTTTGAATTTCAGCTGACGACTCTGTAATGTACGAAAAGTTCCGACTTTTTTGATTTTTTGGTAGTTTTTTTATCAAAATGGCTGCAATCCGCTGGAATTCCCGGCGGATTGTGCTATAATATAGAAGAAAGTTTTTGCCCGACACATCTTCCTTTTTGTAATAGAGGCTTTTAGAGTCAAAATAGTGAGGAAGAAACGCCGAAAATTTTCGCACAGAATTCTTGTCTTGTTTTTAATTTTAGAAAATTGTATAAAGGAGCTTCCATGAACATTTTAATTGCGTCGAGTGAAGCGGCCCCTCTGGCGAAAACCGGCGGGCTGGCGGATGTATGCGGTGCGCTTCCCAAAGCGCTTGCGCAGCTGAAACACAAAGTAACGCTCATTATTCCTGCGTATCGCTCGACGAAAAAGTACCCGTCGGAACCGACCGGCGTCGAAATTCGTGTGTGTATCGGAGGGCGTGAAGTGCGAGGAACCTACAAAAAATGCATGATTCCCGAAATCGGCGTCCCCGTGTACCTCGTTGAGCACAACTCGTATTTCGATCGCGACGGTTTGTACAACAATAACAATCGCGACTACGACGACAATTGTGAGCGTTTCGTCTTTTTTTCTTACGCTGTGATGGAAGCGGTCCGGCTTTTGAACCTGAAAGTCGATATTTTGCACCTCAACGACTGGCAAACCGGCTTGATTCCGGCACTTCAATCGATTTTTTATCGCGACTATCCCGGTTACGAAAAAATCGCAACACTGTACACAATTCATAACATTGCGTATCAGGGTGTTTTTCCTGCACAGTCGATGGCGCTTACAGGTCTGCATTGGAAGTACTTTAACTGGCTCCAGATGGAGTGTTACGACCACCTCAATCTCCTCAAGACGGGCATCGTTTTTGCGGATGGAATCACGACGGTCAGTCCGAATTACGCGAACGAAATCACGATGTCGCCCGGAGGCTGCGGACTGGAAGATGTGCTGCGCAGTCGGCGTGACGTTCTTTGGGGAATTACGAACGGAATTGATACAGACGAGTGGAATCCTGAAACGGACCGATTTTTGTCGGCTCATTATAATTCCGAAACGCGCAGCGAGGGAAAAATGCAGTGCAAGCTTGCGCTTCAAAACAAGATGGACCTTCCGTCGTGTCCGGATGTTCCGATTGTCGGACTTGTAGGGCGTCTGACGGAGCAAAAAGGATTCGACCTTGCGGTGGAGCTGATTTATCAGAAAGTTTCGGCAGGTGAAGATGTTCAATGGGTCCTTTTGGGGTCGGGCGACCCGGTCCTTGAGAATCGTTTGCGGGAACTGGCGGCGCGCTATCCGAAAAATGTGGCCGTCTCGATTCAATATTCGAACGAATTAGCGCATCAAATCATTGCTGGAAGCGACATGTTTTTGATGCCGAGCCGATTTGAACCGTGCGGACTGACGCAGCTGTACAGTTTGCGGTACGGAACGATTCCTGTGGTTCATTCGACGGGCGGACTCGTGGATACTGTAACGGATTTGACGCCTGAAACGGCTGAAAATGCGACGGCGACGGGGATTCGGTTCTGCAATGCGGATTTGGATGGAATTACGTGGGGCGTGAATCAGGCGCTCGACGTGTATCATCGGCGTCCGGAGTTGTGGACGCAGCTTCAGAACACCGCGATGGCCCTCGACATTTCCTGGGCGCAAAGTGCGGAAAAGTACGTCAAACTGTACAAAAAGATTCGGCGTCACCGTCCCCAGAAGAGCTGAAAAACTTTCAAAAACTTCGTACTACAAAGAAGTCCTAAAACTCGATACGAAAAGCTTTTGAAAGAAGAATTTGAGAGGGAAACAAAAATCAAAATGTTTCCCTCTTTTTTTTCTCAATGGTTCATTTTTTGCGTCATCCGGACAGTGAGATGTGCGTATAAAAGAGAAAGAAAAAGAGAAAAAATGATAAAATGATGCAGAAATGAAAAAAACCGTCTCGTTTTTAACCAACGAAACGGTTTTTTTACAAAATTGGAGGCGGCGGGTATCGAACCCGCGTCCTGCGACATCTCCCTGTGAACGTCTACGTGCATAGTCGATTTTTTAAAGTCTCGCTCTCTCCTTCCCCAATCGACAGGGTAATTCGAGAACCAGATAGGAACAAATCTCGTTCTGACCGAACCTTCAGTGAATCAGAACCAGACCGACATTATTACGCAACCAGAATCTCCGTCTGTCATGGGAATTCAGGCTCGGGCGCCTTTTCTTAGGCGGCCATTACCAAACTGTTATTAGTATTTTTGGCAATTATTGTTTAGTCGGATTTTTACGTGGCATTCTGACTAACCACGACACGCGGCCCACGCTTCAACTGCCCAGTCGAATCCAGTCGCCCCCGGACTGTTGAAGCAAAAACTTCAAACGGCAAAACACCCTCATCGTTTTTGCTTCAGGTAGGTATTCTAAAATAAAAAATTTGCGGTAAAACCATCCAAGCCGTTAACGGCTATGACGGCGACGAACGGTATTTCCATAAAAATGACCAGGGCGATTCGGACGGTCCAACAACGGCATATTCCGAATATCCTGTCGCGTCAGAGCATGTTTCGACGCCTTTTTCTCTCCAGCTTCCGACTGCGCTTCAACTTTCGAAGCAACCGCAGCATTTGCACTTACTTCTTCAGCTTCCGTAGCCAAAGAAACAGTTTCCTGATTTACTGCCGCCATCGTTTTCGAGTCATTCAATTGTGCGGTCTGCTGATTGTTCGAAATACTGTTATCAGCAACACAAAGGGATGCGATGGAAAGGGTCGCAGCAAACACGAATAAAATCGTTTTTTTCATTGTTTGATTCCCACTATTAATTTAGTATTAATGAAATCCATTTCTCGTTTTATTATAACACAGATTTTCCAAAAGTCCAGCCCTGCCAACACTTTTTTGCGAAATCTTTTCAAAATTTCGCACTCTCACTCCTCAAAATCCTACCATTTCACCAAAGTCTCCGTGTCGCTTTATGTCCCTCATTCCTCCCATTCGACTCAATTTCTTTTCTTTGAGATTTATTTCCATCATTTCCTTTATTTTTCATTTTTCGGCCTTGCATCTTGTTTTTTTCCGATTATAATGGGAATAAAGAGTTATGCGGGAATCAGCTCCTGTATTTTATACCTTTTTCATTTTCTTTCATTTCATGATGTCCGACCAATTTTTGTTGTTTGATAACGCTCCGGAACCCGAAGATAATTCGAAAAACGAAGATGAAATTACGCATCTTCACGCGCTTCGGGAACGTCTGAATTTTTTGAGCCGCCGTTACTACCAGGACTCGGTTTCGGAAGTTTCCGACACAGAATTCGATTTTATGATGAAGGAACTGGAGGCGCTGGAGGCGCGTCACCCCGAACTGAAAGCGGAAGAAAAGGAGAGTCCGACGCAGCGGGTCGGCGGCGATGTGGTGGATTCACTCGTTGAAGTTCGACACAAAGTCGTGATGCTTTCCATTCGAAATGTGTACGAACCCGACGGTGTGCGAAAATTTGCGGAAGACGTTTATAAGGAACTTCCCGCAGGAACGATCGTTCCGTGGGTGCTGGAACTGAAAATCGACGGAGTCGCCATTTCGCTCCACTATAAAAAGGGAAAACTCGTGCAGGCGGTGACGCGCGGCGATGGGGAAAAAGGAAACGACGTCACGCATAATGCACGTACGATTTCCGATGTTCCTCTGGAACTCACGCAGACGGACGCACGCTATCCGATTCCGGACGAAGTGGAGATTCGCGGCGAAGTGTACATGACGAACCTCGGACTCTCGATTCTAAACGAACGTCAAAAAGAGCGGGGAAAAGAATTGTACGCCAATTCCAGGAATGCCGCCTCGGGAAGCATTTTGCTCAGGGATCCGAAAATTTGCGCCCAAAGACCGCTGCGTTTGTTCTGTCACAGTGTGGGTGAAACCGCCGCTCTGCCGTGCCGCAGTCACTCGGAATTTCTCGAAGCCGTCCAATCGTGGGGACTGACGCCGACGCCGGATGTGCAGCATTTTACGGACGTCGAAAAAGCAATCGAGTACTGCGAAAATCACCAGGAGGCGATTTTTGGTTACGATTTTGAGGTCGATGGTTTCGTGCTGAAGGTGGATGATTTTGCGCAAAGAATGCGAATCGGTGAAACTTCCAAATTTCCGAAATGGCTCATCGCGCTCAAGTTCCAAAGATACGAAGCCGTGACGCGTTTGTTGAATATTTATACACAAGTCGGAAAAACCGGAGTCATTACTCCTGTCGCAGAGCTTGAACCGGTGCAGCTCGCGGGAACCGTCGTTTCTCGGTCGTCGCTGCATAATGCGGACGAAATTCGGCGGAAGGACATTCGTATCGGCGACTATGTGGTCGTGGAAAAGGCGGGAAAAATCATCCCTCACATCGTTCGGAGCGAGATTCATCGCCGAAAAATGGAACTGCCCGAGTACATTTTTCCGACAGAGTGTCCCGAATGCGGCGCGAAACTCATTCAGGACGCGGACGGCGTGTACATTCGTTGTTCCAATTCCGACTGCCCGGCTCGCTGGCACGAAAAAATTCAATTCTTTGGAAGCCGAAACGCCATGAATATTAAGGGGCTGGGCGATAAACTCGGCGAACAGCTCATAAATCAGGGGTTCATCAAGACGTATGCGGACCTGTATCGACTGGAAGAGACGCTGACGCCCGAAAAATTAACCGACATGGAACGAATGGGGGAGAAAAAGGCGGAAAACCTCTTTGAAGCAATACGGAATAGTAAAAATAGGGGGCTTGCGAGACTTTTGACGGGGCTTTCCATTCCTCATCTCGGAGTGGAAACGGCCGAACTGATTTCGATGAAGTTTCTTTCGATGAAAACGCTGCAAAACGCATCGCTCGCCGAAATTTCCGAGGTGGATGGGGTCGGCGACATCATCGCAAAAAGCGTGTACGATTTTCTGCACAGCGAGTCGGGCGAAAAAATCGTCTCGGACCTTCAGAACGCAGGTGTTTTGATGGACTTCGTCGATGAAAATGGACGTCTCGCCGCGCAAAATGCGGCACAGGAAGCCACACTGAACGGAAATTTGAACGAAAAAAAACCAGAAAACGTACGTTTTCCTCTTTTGAACCAGACGGTCGTCGCGACGGGAAAACTCGAACGATTTACCCGTCAGGAAATTGAAGGTTTCGTTAAAAAACTCGGCGGAAAACCCGCTTCGAGCGTCTCGGCAAACACTTCCTTCCTCATCTGCGGAAAAGATGCAGGAAGCAAACTCGAAAAGGCGAATGAACTCGGAATCCCCGTTTATTCGGAAGAGGAATTCCTCCAACGGTTCCATCTTCTGCCGGATTCAAACGCTCCGTCCGAATCAAACGCTCCGTCCGAATCAAACGCTCCGTCCGAACAGAATTTACTTTTCGAGCCGGATGAAACTTCAAAACCAGACGCTTCTTGATTTTTATAATGGCGTACGTTATTCTGCTGTCATTTCCGAAACCAGCGCGTGAAAAACCTCAAGCAGCTCCGAACGACAGGAAAGACGGCTCGGATGTACAAAAATTCGCACTCGTTTTACAAGATCGTCGAACTGTTCCATCGCCAAAGCCCGCACAACCGGCGAAACTTCCTGAAGCGGCCGAAACTCACTGTTTCCTGTACGAATATCGACTCGAAACTCAATTTCCCGTCCCACAGGCGGAGCATCGATCAAAAATTCATGCGCGTTCAGTTCGCCGTGAAGCTTTTGCGCCATTTTTTCCGCAAGATTCTTCAGGAAACCGTACGGTTTGCGGGCCAAACGATGGTACAAGTCGGGATATTCAAAGGCGCTGAACTCTGCAATTTGCTTGTACAAAAATCTTTTTGGACCAAAAAGCGCCTCACACAGAGCGGCAGACGGAGCCTTTTCGTGCATTTTCAGAAAAATTTCAGCGGCAGACGAATCGCTGGCGTCCCTCAAAAGGCGCTGTAATTCCGCTCCTTTTTCGAGATGAAGGTCGTAATAAAGACGCTGAAACATCGCGGTAGCGCTTCGGACCGTATGGTGCCAGTACACCTCGCTGAACATCACGTAACGCGCAAAAACCAGCAGTTCGGCCGCCGTTTTCCCTTTTGCGGAAATCGCGAGACCGTCACGGCGTTCATTGAGGCAGAGACTCGCCAAAAGACGTTCCTGATCGTAATTCCGACCGTACGGAACGCCCGCATGAAGACTGTCGCGCTGCAAATAATCCATTTTATCGATGTCGACCGGCCCCGAAAGCATGGAAGAAAGAAGCGTAAAAAGCGTCTCATTTTCCGAAAGCAGCGTTTTTTCTTTCGGACGCATCCCGGAAAGAAGATACAAAACGTCCTCCGGATGCAGATTCCAATCCTCACGAATGATTCGAGAAATTTCGCACTCAGAATTCAAAAGAAATCGTTCAATTTCCTCTTCATGCGACGGCAGCCCAAGATGCAGGTCCTCAATCAGGTGGCAGTACGGGTAGTGACCCAAATCGTGGAGCAGGGCGGTGAGCAGAAAAAGTTCGCCAGCCTCAGTCGGCACAATACGAGTAAATTCCGCGTCGTGCGCCATCTGCTTCAACAAAATGGCCGCCAAACGAAAGACGCCGAGGGAGTGTTCGAATCGAGAGTGCATCGCGCCGGGATACACGAGCGCCACAAACCCCAGCTGCTTCACGGACGCCAAACGCCGAAATTCAGCGGTGTCGAGGATTTTTCGGACGCGCGGAGTCAGCGGAACATCGACCTCTGGAGGAATCCGAAGAATTCCGCGACGGGAATCAAGACCGGCAATTTCGGGAATCTGAAAGAGCTGCATTGGAATACTCCATAAAAAAAGCTGCCGAAAAAAACGACAGCTTAGCGCCCCGACAAGGACTCGAACCTTGGACCTATTGATTAACAGTCAACCGCTCTAACCAACTGAGCCATCAGGGCATTTGAATATTGTAACGATAAAACTTTTACTCTCGCATCGTAAAAATGCGGGTAAAAAGTGAGCGCCCCGACAAGGACTCGAACCTTGGACCTATTGATTAACAGTCAACCGCTCTAACCAACTGAGCCATCAGGGCAACACGCGTTAATATAGCACAAACACGATTTTGTACAAGCCCCCCCGAAGGCTTTTTCACGGAAAATTCTCGAAATTCTTCAAAATTTATTCCGATTTCACCTTCTTCAAACAAAAACAACGTGAAACGAAAATTCCACGTTGTTTTTATCTGATTTCAGCGTCTTTCAAACGATTATTTTCGTCGAAACTATTCTTCTTCGAACGAAACGCCCTGGTCGGCCCATTCCGCGCCGGCTTCTTCGAAAACACTCATCGCCCAATTCTGAATCTGTCCCACGGTTTCATTATTGTAAATATAATCAATCATATTTTTGTACATGGGTTCTTCCATCATCTGCTGGAACTGCTGCTGCAATTCCGCGTCGGCCGGCGTGTATGCTTCCAGCTTCACGATGTACGAAATCGTACGATTCTGGTTCGGCAAAACCTGAATCTCGCCGGGTTTCATATCGAAAACTTTCGTACGGAAAATATCATTCACGTTTTCAAGCTCCGCGTAGAACTCAAGCGGAACCGCCATCGGACCCTGCTGCGTCATCATATAACGGCTAAAGTTTTCCACGGTCACAGGCGCGGTCTGACTGCCGTCCAGCGATTTCGCTTCACGATACGCATTCGCGCTGTTTTGAGCAGCCGAGGCCGCCATATCTTTCGCACGTTCGAGCTTCCAGGAGGCCGCGACTTTTTCTTTCACTTCCGGCGTAAGTTCCGGAACGACAGAATCTTCCGTCTCCGATTTCCACGCAACGTAAATATTGCTCGCATCTTCCAGACGAACGCAAGTGTACGCTTTCTTCATCTGAATCTCATTGAAATTCTGCGTTTGCGCAACCGCTTCGGACGCCAGTTCGGAAAGATCTTTCATTTCAAGATCCACGAGTCGGACGCCGAATTTATCCATGTACGCCTGCGTTTCAGGACGGAACTCCAGCTTCGGTTCGACGAGATCCGGATTCTTTTCCTTGCTGAAATTATATTTGTCGTGCGCGGATTTATAGGTGTAAATGTCCATCTGAACCAACTTGATGAGCTGGTCCGCATCGAAAACTTCCGTTTGAAGTTCCGATGTCGGAGCTTCCGCCGCCGGAGCAACTTCTTCAACCGGAGCCACAGCTTCTGCCGGAGCCGCTGCTTCTGCCGGAGCGTCTTCAACCGTCACAGTTTCATCAGCCGCAAAGCGGAACGGACTGCTTTTCGCATTTGAGGCGGAAGGTGCGGCTTCTGCGGGCGCTTCAGCCGGAGTTGCTTCAACAGGTGCTTCAGCGGGTGCGACTTCTGCGGGTGCTTCAGCGGGAACTGCTTCTGCGGGTGCGGCTTCTGCCGGAGTTGCTTCTGCGGGAGCTTCTGCGGGTGCGGTTTCAACAGGCGTTTCAGCAGGAACTGCTTCTGCGGGTGCGGCTTCTGCCGGAGTTGCTTCTGCGGGAGCTTCCGCAGGTGCGGTTTCGTCCAACTGAATACTGTCCTCAATTCCTTCAAGATTCGGCGCGGTGCCCGGATCGGCAGGCTCAAGCGGCACATCCGACGGAATTTCCGTTGGAATTTCAGCAGCATTGGATCCTGGTTTCTCGTAAACGAAGTAATGGACCTTCATTTTCTGCGGAACTTTGAACCCGACGATGCCGGCTTCCGGATTCGCAACGGTGTCTTTATGCTTCTCGAAAAACGCTTTCACTTCGTCCTCGGAGGGGGTGGGAGCGGAAGTCATAAAGGATTCCGCGGAAACCGGCACGACCTGCAGCGTCGCACTGCGGTTCATCATGCAGAAATATTCCCACTTTTTCTCAGCTGTAATCGGAAAAGTCGGCAGCGCCATCGGCATCATCATCTGCGGAATGTTCATCTGACGGCCAATTCCAGCCAGGCAGAAATTCATGTATTTTTCCGCAAGCAGCAACTCCGTCAGTCCCTTTTCGAATTCGGAACTCGTCGTGCTGCTGCGGCGCAGAGCAGAATCGTATTCCTCCTTGGACGCGAAGGAACCCGTGATGCGTTTCTGGATTTCCTGAGAGGAAACCGTCATTCCCATCTTTTCGGCAAAGCGAGCCTGAAGCCAGGTGAAAGCCACCATTTCACGTGCGCCGTTAAATGAAAAATCGCTCAAAACTCGGTGAACCGAGTACTGCTGCTGACGAATAATCTCAAACTGGCTTCCAGAAAGATTCCCAAACAGCTTTGTTTTGAAAACCGTTTGATTTCCGCCCAGAACATTGCGGTTACACTGTTCCAATGTCGGAATAAAAACAAAAGAAAGCATGGTTAAAACGCCAAGAACGGCAATCCACAACTTTTGATTTCTACGAAATACGCTGAATGTTGACATTGTATAATTTTCCGGTTGTTAAAAACTGAAATAATACTGACGAAAAAGAGGGTTTCTTCTCCGTCAAAATTTTTATCCTTCTTTTGATTCCATACACCCGCCGGGACGATTTGACGAAAGTTCCCCGACAGTATAAAGTATGAAGTTCCTATTATATTAAATCCTTGAAAATATTGCAACCCCCCTAACCCCTTTTTCTTTAGAATTTAACCCGATTTTTCCCATTTCGGTACTTTTTTTTCAAAAAACTTTTCTTTTTTTTCTTTTTTTCCTCTCAATCGCACATTTAAATCCGGTGGGCCTTTTCATTTTCGACCCAATGGTGTATAATAGAGGAAATCAAATGACGTTTCCTCGTTCAATACAAATTTCCATTCATTATTATTAATACAATGTCCGAAAACGAAAAAACATCCAACAAAACTCAAGCCCCGAACGGTTCAGAAAAAACAACCAAACTGGAACTGAAAGACCCTTACATCGCCGGCTGGCTCGCGTGGCTCGTTCCGGGATTGGGGCATTTGTACCAGGGCCGCAAGGCCAAAGCACTGCTGTACGCCGTCTGCATTCTGGGACTTTTCTTCTTCGGCGCAGCCCTTTCCAGCGGAAAATGCGGACCCGCACGATGCGTTTATTGTTCCATGCGTCCAGGGGTCGGCGGCGACATGCGTTATTACTATTTCGCTCAAATTTGGGCCGGAATCCCTGCGTTTCCTGCAATCATTCAGTATCTGCACGACCCAACGGGAGAAAATCCCCTCTGGAACGGTTTGATGGCGCCGCCTCTGCGCGTCTCGCCGTCGATGAGGAGTTATTCCGAAAACGACAATTCGATCGATAATATCCGCAAAAAGCTGAATCGTCGTTTCGAAATCGCGACCCTGATGACCACCATGGCGGGGCTGCTCAACATTTTCGCCATTTTTGACGTGCTTTACGGTCCCGTCGATGAAGAGGAAGAGGAGAAAAAGCGTCAGGAAAAACTGGAGGAAAAACGCCGAAAACGGCTCGTGAAGCGCGACGATAAAGACGATGCGGCAGAGGTTTAAGCCTCACACACTTTCCCATTTTAAGTATTTCAACTATTTTCACTATTTTCACAACGCACATACAGGTTTTTCAATGACTTTATTTGCAATGTTTCGTTGTTTCGACTGCCTTTACGCGATCCCTTTGATTCTCGCAACAGGAATGGTTTATTCCGCGTCCCGGCACGAAGAAATTCAAGAAGTTTTCAGAAACGGACTGCGTCTCAGCGAGTGGATCGCAGGATTTATGTTCCTCACGTTCCTGATTATGATATTTTTGTTCTAAATTCATAGAGGCCGTATGTACATTCTGATTCTTGGCGGCGGGTCCGTCGGTTTTTCAATGGCAAAAATGCTGAGTTCCGACCTGCACGACGTCACACTCGTCGATAAAGACCCCGAAACCGTCGAAAACCGCAGCGACGCGCTCGACGCCCGCGTCATTTTGGGAAACGCCTCCCACGTCACCGTGCTGTTTCAGGCGAACGTGATGAATGCCGACCTGTGCTTGGCGGTGACCGACTCCGACGAAACCAACCTCGTGGCCGCAAGTCTCGCAAAAAGACTCGGCGCGCGCCGAGTTGTGGCGCGGGTTTACTCGCATGTTGCGAACAATCTTAAGGATTTCGATTATTGTTCACATTTCGGAATCGATAAAATCATCAGTTTGGAACAACTTACGGCTTTGCAGCTTGCGCAAAAGATCGACAGTTTTGCAAAATCGCTCAATTTGGATTCCTATTTGTACGAAGATCTTGAGTTGATGGAATTCACGATTCAGACGGGCGCAAAAGGACTCGGACGCCGAATCCGCGACCTGGATTTTCCCTCAAATGTTCGAATCGGCTGCATTCGGCGCGAGATGAACCATTTTATTCCCGGTGCGGACGACGTGCTGAAAGTAAATGATGAAATCGCCATTTTCGGCCTGCATGAGGACCTCATCAAAGTCTGCAAACGGCTCGGCGGAAAGCTTCCGAAACCGCAAGATATCGTCATTGCGGGAGGCGGCGAGACGGGAATTCATCTCGCGCAGCTCCTTCAAAAACGTCATCGCGTACGCATCCTCGAAACGGACCGCGACCGCTGTCAGCAGCTGGCCGCCAGACTCGATCGGAGTGTGGAAGTTCTTAATATCGACGTCCACAACCGCAACGACATGGAGGAAGAACACATCGGAAAGGCCGACATTTTCGTGGCGTGCACCGGTTTCGACGAAAACAACCTCATCGGATGCGTCGAGGCGAAAGAAATGGGCGTTCGTAAAGTTTTTTGCGTCATCAACCGTACAGATTACGGCGGAATTATTCAAAAATTAGGGATCGATTATTCCGTCAGTCCCCAAACTGTGGCGGCCCGATGCGTGAACAACTTCCTGAATCAGGGAGTCGTCATTTCACGTGAAAATCTGTTCAACAGTCCCATTCAGCTTCTGGAGGTTGAGGTACAGAAAAATTCGCCCGTTTCGCGCTGCACGCTGAAAGACGCGCAGCTTTCACCGCAGTGTATCGTTCTGGCGGCGCACAAACATGGAAGCACCGCCACGGTTCCAGGCGCATCGTACCAATTCACACCCGGCGACATTGCGCTCCTTGTGACGCGGGACCAGCACAGCGACAAAATTACTGCAAAATTCGAAGAACAAACCAAATAAGTTTTCATACAGAATTCATATTTTAAACCCGATCCATGGAACCGCCCAATGCAAAATTTTCAAGCGGATCGAGAATAAGGAAAGAAACGGATGGATCGAGAATGATTTTAGGACCTGTTTTTCAGCGCGAACTCGCAATTGCACCGAGGCGGATCCGAATGTACGTTTCGCGCACCGTTTACACTGCGGCGCTCCTCGTACTTACGGCGACCGCGTGGCTCATTATGTCCGGCTCGCAAATCATCTCCGACATCGGCGATATGGCGCGTTTCGGAAGCTCGCTCTTTGCGCTGCTCGCACCGCTGCAGCTCGTTCTCGCAATGTTTTTCTCCGCAGTTTACGCAGCTGGAAACGTTTCGCAGGAAAAAGACCGCAACACGCTCGTGCTTTTGCTTCTCACACGCATGAATAACGCGGAAGTCGTGCTCGGAAAGCTCGGTGCATCGCTCCTTCATCTTTTCGTGAATCTTTTGGCGGCCGTCCCCGTCTTTTTCGCGATTTTGTGCTTTGGAGGCGTCAGTACCGCACAGATCGCGCAATGTCTCCTCATCACCTTTTCCACCGTCTTTTTGTGCGGCGTCCTCGGAACCACACTCGCATTTTGGCGCGACCAAACCTTCCAGGCGCTTTCCATGACGGCGCTCGTGCTCGTCGTCTGGCTCGGTCTCGGTGAATGTATTGCTGCGGGAGTTTTCGGAACAAATTTCAATATTCCTCTTTTTTCCATCGGAAATATTTCGGCGTTGGAACTCGCGACCGCATTGAGTCCGTGGCGGGCCGTGCTTGAAATCACCCATTTTCCCGCAGAAAACCTCATTTTCCCGTACGTTGCGTTCGGAACCTCCGGAATTCTCGCCTTTTGGACGATTCTGCGCGTTCGAGTCTGGAATCGAGGTGAAAATCGCCGCGACGCCGACTCGCCCGCGCTAAAATCGGATGCAACATCCATAAAAATGGATGCAGCCGCAGTAAAATCCGACTCTACCGACTCAGCCGAAGCAAAAACTTCGGGAAAGTCTTTCTCGTACAAAAAACAGCGCGCGGTGTGGGACAATCCGATTCTTTGGCGCGAAATCTGTACCCGAGCGTACGGAAAACGCTCATTTATCGTACGTTTATGTTACTGCGTCCTTTTTCTCGCATCGGCGTATGCGGCACACACCCGTCTGAACGCATTGGATCTGACGTTTTATGCGGAAAATACGGCTGCGTTTTTGTTTTCGATGAAGATTTTCGTTCCGCTCGCACTTCTGGCGCTCATGCTTGTAAACGCGCAGGCGGTGACGTCCATCACCGGGGAACGCGACGGACGGGCGATTGATTTACTGCTCGTGACGGACCTCTCGCCCAAAGAAATCGTACTCGGAAAACTCGGCGGCGTCTTCTGGAATACGCGGGAAATCCTCCTTTTGCCGCTCGCGTTCCTCATCTACTTGTGCGTCCGAAACGTCGCGTCCGTCGAAATCACATTTTACCTTTTGGGCGGTTTAAGCGTCCTTTTCCTGTTTTCAGCCGTCCTCGGAATTCATTCCGGAATGACGTACGCCGCAAGCCGCAGCGCAATCGGTGTGAGTCTCGGAACCCTGTTTTTCCTGTTCGTGGGAGTGGCCGTCTGTTTAAGAATGATGCTTTCGATGAGCGGGTCGTTCCAGGCGCAGCTTCAGCCGTTCCTTGCATTCATGGCGGGCGGAGGTCTCGCACTTTTTCTGGCTTTAGGCGCGCGAAACCCTTCGTCTGCGATCGGAATTGCGTCGTTCGGCTGTCCTTTTGCAACGTTTTACGCGATGAGCGCCCTCATGATGAATTACACGCTCGGCGTCTTTCTCGTCGTTGTATTAATGTACGGTTTCACCACGGCTGCGATGCTGATTCCTGCTGTTTCGGAGTTCGACATTGCGGTTCATCACAGCGGCGAAAGCTGAAAAATGAGGGAAAAAACGATTCAAGAAAGTTTTAAAAACTCAATATTAAGAGCAAGCCCGTAATGAAGCGAGTGAAACGAGCGGAATTAGGGTTTTTCCGGTTGCAAACAAAGGATTC
>CAYTLK010000049.1:0-27248 GCA_964438515.1 uncultured Planctomycetaceae bacterium | reverse complement strand
TATTACTTTTCGAGACGCGAAATCGCCTCATCGATGGCCGTCAGTTGGGATTTCAGGTCTGCAAGCGACGCACGCTCCGCAGCCACAACGTTTGCGGGAGCTTTTGCGGTGAAAGCTTCGTTCGAAAGCTTTTTTTCCTTGCTCGTGATGAATCCTACGAGTTTTTCGCGCTGCGTACGATTTTTCTTCAATTCCGCCTCGACGTCAATCAGTCCCTCAAGGTTTACGCCGATTTCCCAGTTTGCGCCGGCGGCGTTTGAGGAAAGCGACGGCATGGAGGCTTCGGGACCGCAATCCGTGAGTGTTGCTTGCGCCATGGAGGTGAAATACGGTTTCATCGGCAAAATCAGTGCTGCGATTTCGTTCGAACACTTTGCCGCAAACATTACTTCCTGTTTTACCGGCACATTTTGACGCGCACGAATTTCTCGTACTGCTTTCAAAACGTCCTGAAACACGACGAATTGTGCTTCGATTGTCGGATTGATTCGGTTTGCAGTATCGACGAACCAGGGAGCCGTCACGATGCTTTCAGGCTGTTCGCGCGCCAAATCTTCAGCCGTGAGACCGCGTTTCGGAGCGACTTTCGCCAGCAGGTGCCAGACTTCTTCCGTAATGAGCGGAATCACCGGGTGCCAGAGCTTCAGCAGTGCGTCGAGGACGTGCGCAACCACGCGTTTTGCGGTCGTTTTCAGTTCCGGCGTCTGCAATCGATACTTTGCAATTTCGATGTAATTGCTGCAAAATTCGTCCCAAGTAAAATCGTACAATAAACGTACACAGGTTGCGTAATCGTAACGTTCGATTCCTTCGGTGAACATTTTCGCCATCGTGCACAGACGGCTCAAAATCCATTTATCCTCCATGAAAAGCTCGGAATCGTCGATCGGCTCCAGTTTATAATCGGGCCGACTCACTTCCTCAAGGTCTTCCATGAGGTACATCATCCCAAAACGCGACGCGTTCCACAGTTTATTGCAGAAATTACGTCCCATTTCGAATCGTTCAGAAATCACCGTCCCGCGTTCGAGCGCCAGATCTTCCTCTTTTTTGGCCCACTGGGTTCGGAAAAACTGCTTGCATTTGGGACATTTGATTCTTGCACGAATACGATTCTCTTTCGTCTGTTCGACTTTTTCACCGCAATGCGGGCATTCGAAATCAACAGGAAGCCGGACGTCCTGCGAGTCGGTCGAAAGCCACGCAACTCCCAAACGCAGTGCGTCGGCACCGTATTTTTGAATGACGTCGATCGGGTCGATACCGTTTCCCTTTGATTTCGACATTGTTTCGCCGTATTTGTCGAGAATTTTCGGATGAATAAACACGTTCGGGAACGGAACTTCGCCGCAGTTCTGCAGTCCTGCAAGCACCATGCGCGCGACCCAAAGCGTAATGATGTCGCGGCTCGTGATGAGGACGCTCGTCGGATAGTAGTACTTCAATTCTTCCGTCTGTTCCGGCCAGCCCAGCGTCGAATGAGGCCAAAGTGCCGAGCTGAACCACGTGTCGAGGACGTCGTCGTCCTGCGTGAGCGTAAAACCAGGGACGCTTTGAGCGTCGATTGATCCGTCCTGAACGCAGATCCACCATTCTTTTCCCTCGTCGTCCCACGTCCAGCGTACGTCCGTGCGTCCTGAGAATGCCGCCTTCAACTCCTCTTCCGTCGGCATTTTTTCGGAACCGTCGGCTGCGCGTACGTACCAGATTGGAATCCGATGGCCCCACCACAGCTGACGACCGATCGGCCAGTCGCGTTTTTCGGAGAGCCAGTCCATGTACGTTTTTGCGTAACGATCCGGTGTAATTTTCACGCGTCCGTCCGCCACAGCGTCCATCGCGCTTTGTGCAAGGTCCGCCATACGCACGAACCATTGATCGTTTAGGAAGGGTTCGATGATGGTTTTGGAACGGTCACTCACGGGGACTTCATGTTCACGGTCTTCCACTTTCACCAAAACTCCAGCAGCCTCCAAGTCCGCCACAATGACGTCGCGGGCGTCGAGCATCTTCATCCCAACGTATTTTTCCGGAACGGTGTGGCTGAGAGCCGCTTCCGACGCAGTGACGTTCGTGAATTTTTTGCCGTCCCACGTGTAAACGCTCGCGTCGGCGGTGAGCGTTCCGTCTTTCTTCATAATGCTGATGAACGGAACCATGCAGCGTTTTCCGACTTCAAAGTCGTTCGGGTCGTGTGCCGGCGTGATTTTTACGCAGCCCGTTCCGAGTTCCGGCTTCGCCCAAATATCCGTAACGAGCGGAATTTCCCGATTCGTGAGCGGCAAACGCAACTTTTTCCCGGCTTTCGCCATTGCTGCGAGTTTTTCGAGGAGTTCCAGATGCGTCTCGCGCCGTTTCAAAAGCGTTTCGAGTTTCTGCTGAAGTTCCTCTTTTTCCGCATCTTTCGCCGCGACGAGCTGCTCGCGCAACTCCTTTTCAAGTAAATCCAGCTGCTTTCCCGGGGCCGGATGGCACGCAACGCACGTGTCGCCCAGCATCGTTTCCGGACGCGTCGTTGCAACGGTTACAAATTTCAAATCGTTCGGTCCCGGATCGACGACGGGATAGTTCAAGTACCAAAAATGGCCCTCGTGAAGCTCATTATTAATCTCATCGTCACTCACTGCCGTCTGAAGCGCTGTGTCCCAATTTACGAGCTTTTTTCCACGGTAAATCAATCCTTTTTCAAAGAACGTGAAGAACGTGTTTCGGACGGCTCGCGCGCATACGGGATCAAGGGTGAACCGCAGACGCTCCCAGTCGCAACTGACGGCCAAACTCTTTAATTGACCCAAAATCCGTTTTTCGAAAGAGTCTTTCCAGGCCCAAATTCGCTCCACCATCGCGTCGCGCCCGATGTCGTTTCGCGTCAGACCTTCTTCTTCACGAAGTTTTTTCTCCACCATCGCCTGCGTCGCGATTCCCGCGTGGTCCGTTCCAGGAATCCAAAGCGCCTCGAATCCCTGCATGCGTTTCATTCGAATCTGAATATCCTGAAGTGTGTTGTTGAGCGCGTGACCCATGTGCAGCGCACCCGTGACGTTCGGCGGCGGAATCACGATCGTGAACGGCTTCTTATTCGGGTTCGGCGTGCTGTGAAACAGACCCTTTTCCTCCCAGTACGGATACCATTTCTCCCATGCTGACTGAAAATCGTACTGTTTTGGAAGTTCAAATGCTTCGGACATCGTTTTGTACCTTGTATTTTGTACCTTATATATTAATAATGTATATATTAATGTGTATTAACGGACGTTAACGAATATTAATATTGAACTGTGGATGGAATTTCCATAAAAATTTTTTCTGATTATAACAGATTTTAAAAATTTTACAAGACGCCCCCCCGCGAATAGAATTTTCGAAAGAAGAAAAAGAGAGTTCTTTGAAATATTTTGGAAAATTCAAAAACCTCAAATTTGATATTTTATCAAAAACGATTCCGTATGAAAAGTGTACAATGCGGGCCGTGTTTTAAGGGGCATTTTTGTATGTGACGATATTTCCGCACTAACGGGAGGAAACAAAACGCTCCCGTAAAGACGTTTCGGTCGTGAGGAAAAACATTTGAATGTTGTTTTTAGACCTTCTTTTGAGTTTTTAGGACCTCTTTTCTTACTTTTCTGTTTTTAATTCCGCATATTTTTCCATCATGACGTCCAGACGGTCCGTCAAAGGAAAATCGACGCCAAACTGCAAAAAGGATTCAAGTTTTGCGGGATCGTTGCAGAAATAATAATTGATTTTTGCGCCGGAATCGTGCAGCGCTTTCGCGTCTTCGACCGAACAGGGAGAAAGAAGCTGTAGAAAATTGCAATGATTTTCAATCGTCATTTTCGCATACTCGGAATTCTGTTCGGTCGTCCAAGTGGTACCGTATTTTCCGGGACGCGACATATTGCACGTCAGAATTTCCGGAACGATTTTCCTTGCTTTTGCAATTTCGTCCAAGGAAGTTGCGAGGAACGCCTGGTGAAGCCGTCCTTTTTCGCGGAGTTTCAGCGCAACTTCTTCCGCAACGTTTCCGCAATGAATATTGATCCAAATTCCATCTTTCGGCAAACAATCGATTGCTTCGTCGAACGTTGGAATTTTCGTCCCCGCAAATTTCGGGTCCTTTTTGACCCCCGCATCGAACGAACGCAGCTCGTCGAACGTCAAATCCGTGATTTTTCCGGTTCCGGTGGTTGTTCGATCGACTGTTGGGTCGTGCATAATCATCAACTCGCCAGTTTTACAGCGTTTGACGTCCATTTCGACCATCGCCGCCCCTTTTTCTGCGGCTGAAATGAACGCGGGAACTGTATTTTCCGGAAAACAGGCGTTGTCCCCGCGATGCGCGCACACTCCGTCCGTCGGCATCTCAGCAAAAACAGGAGCTGAAATGAGTGCAATAAACAAAAGCAATAAAAACAACGGAAATAACGAAAGTGACGAAAAAAGGGAATGTGACGTTGTGATTCGGAAATTTTTCATAATTATTTAGGTCGGTGAAAACGAAAAAATGAGGGAATTTGGGGGGATTGGAGGGAATTTTTGGGAAAACAGGATTGTTGTACAATTAGGCGTCGATCGCTCGAATGGATTGGACCGCAAGTTCGTGTAAAAGTCCGTTGGAGGCGCAGATTCCGCGATTGTTTTTCAGCTCAAAACCTTGCGAAAAATCGAGTGTCCGACCGTCCAGGTCCGTAATTTTTCCGCCAGCTTCCTCCACCACAATCGAACCTGCCGCTTGGTCCCAGATTTTTTCTTTGTAATTTGGGAGTTTTGCAGAGATTAGGCGAAATAGAAGGTCGCTTCCCCCGGCTGCGAGAACCGCATATTTTGCCTGGGAATCCATTGCGACGACGCCTGTGACGCCCATTTTTTCGCATAAAACGTCCATTTGACTCAAATTCGTGTGTCCCGCTTCGACGGAACGCAAAACCGACGCCTCCGCCGGATTCGAATGTTTCGAAACATGCAGACGCTCAAAAGGCGCAACTGCGGCGGGAGAAAAATCCTCTGAATCGTCCAATCCACCTATATTCTTTAATTTATCAAAAATTTCTGTGCGCAAATCTTTTCTTGCGGCGATCCACGTCCCGTTTCCACGTTTCGCAAAGAGGATGGAACCCGACTCCGTGCCGTCCGCAGGTTTTTCTGCTGTGAAATTTTCTTCGTTTTTGCACCACGTTAAATTCGGAAGACCGAGAAAACCGAGCGTTACAGAGTCGTTTTCCACGAGCGCCAGTGCCGTCGCGTACTGTTCTTTCCTCAAAAAACCTTTCGTTCCGTCGATCGGGTCGAGGGTCCAGAAACGGGGCGCAGAACGCAACGAATCATCATTTTTCCCGCGTGAAATCCATCGAATCACGTCTTCCTTTTGAATTTCAGGAATATATTTTGCGAGGTATTTCAGAATAACGTTCAAAAACAATTTTCCATCTTCTGTTTTCAGAAGGTCCGCTGACTCTTCCGCAATGAGCGGGATTTCAGGCGTCAGCGCCTCAAGTCGGGCCGCGATGAGCGTTTGAACGGCTAAATCTCCGACCGTGACGGGCGATTTGTCCTTTTTCTCCCACGTCGCGGGCGTTATGAAATCATTTTGAATACGCGTTGTTAAATCAGAAGCTTCGCAGAGCGCCTGAAGAACAGAAACCGTTTTGTGCATGTGAAAAACTCTTAAAATCTGTTAAAATGAGTAAAATGGGGATAATGAATGATATAAAATGGGGGATTTGGTTAAAATGAGTGTTTTTTAACACATTGTTTCGCCGTCCTCCCATAGATTCAACATGGTGGAGAGTGTGTCGACCATATTTTCCACCTGCCGCCACGACTGATTGGGGGCCGACTCGTGTAAATGATTCCAGCACCGAATTCCTTCACGCAGCAGAATTTCCGAGATTTCGTCCCGATTCACATCCGGCGTTTTCATCGTAATTTCCTGATAGACCTCGCGCAAGTGATTTTGCGCCAGCGGATTTCCATGAATCGCTTCCGAAAGCGTCGCGAGATACAAATTCATGGTTGCGGGCGGAATTTCTGCACTTTTAGGGACGTTCGAATCGGTTCCATTGGAACGCGAGCCCTTAAAATCTGCATCTTTTGCCGACACACGATCCGCCTCAGAATCCGTTTTTTTCTCGAATTCTTGCACAGGATTCATTCCGCAATTCAGCCCACAATCCGTATTGAGCAACGGCGCGGCCGCTCGCAGCGCTTCATTTCGGTCGTTTACACGCGTTTGAAAAATGCCGTAAATTTCAGTATTCCACGGTGTTTCACGACGCTGCTCGCGAATTCGCTGATAAATTTCTTCCAATCCGAGTCGTTTGAAATATGTACGCGCAATTCTCGGTAAATCGCTGAGTGAGGCGGTGTCCTCAAGCAGTGCGATTTCATTCCAAGCCGTCTCCATTCCTTGTTCGAAAAGTGTTGCGATAAACATCGACCATCGATTTTTCAGGGACGGAAGCAGTTGGTCCTGCATGAGCGAAACACTTGTGGAGGAAATCATCGGAAGATTGAAATGATGACGAATTCGTTCCTGTTCGGACGAATTGTTTCCCGCAAAAACGAGTCGAAACAGACGTTTTTGTGAAAATTTTAAACCGGTTGAAAATGAAAATTCGGGACGGCACGAAACGGGAAGAAGGTCGAGCAGCGCCTCAAGCAGCATCTCAGGAACCGCATTTCCGGTTATAATCGTGGTGAAATTTCCAAGCAGTTGGTCGAGAATCGTCGCAAAACGTCGAATCCCCGTGGTTCGAACAAACGCGTTGAGCGCCTCAAGCCGTACCGCTTCCGCACCTCCGTCCATCGTGAGCGTTCGAAGAATCGGCAAAATTTCGGTTCCTGGAAAGTTTTCGTTTGTTGTATGAATTTCAGGGTCCGATTTCATATCAATCAACTGCCGCGTTACTTCCATTCCGGCTCTCCAAAGCCCCAGTTTTTCGAGGTGGTTGAGGAACGTAACGGGGTTATTTGCGTAATCGTGCAGTAAATCAGCGGGAATCAGAATTCCGTGCGTAAATACGTTTGCAGGATTTTCCTTCGGAAACAGCGTGGCGAGCCGTCCCGTCCGACTTAAGCAGAAACACCCGGTTGGAAGAGGGTGAAAGTTCCAGCTGTGCGCCATTAAGGAGGGGGAAACAAGTTCGCCGTTGCTGGGAGACCAGCTTCGAATTTCCGACAAATCCATGTTTTCGATTCCGCGGCTGACCGCCAGATATTCATGTTCCGGTCCTAAAATAAACTGTTTGACGGAATACATTCCATTTTCCTTCTGATTTTGCGCTGATTTGCGTCAAATTGCGTCAATTATTGTACTATTTTCCGATTCAGACGGTTTATTCGTACAAATTTATGTTGAATCGCACTGACAAATGAAACCGAGTCGGCACACGTACATTTTCTGCGTTCCGACTCCCCATTTTTTCTTTCACACCTCTAATATAACACTTTTTTTCGATTCTGTCCAACAAATTTTTCTGAAAAAATGAAATTGTTTTATAAAATATTGGGATTTTTCTATTTTTACGGTTTATTCCTGAAAAAGGTTTTAACTTTTTTGGGGGAACCACTTGAAAAAAAGTTCGGAGGATGTAAAATGAACTTTAGTTTTCTCGAGTTCTGAAAACTAAGATGACGTTTCCCGCCCATTTTTCAAAATTTTCGACATTTTTTTGTTTTCGAAAGGAATAATCATGAAAAAGTCTTCCATTTTCACCTCCCTAACTTCTTTATTTTGCGCGTTTTCTGTATTTTGTGTTCTGAATTCCGTTTCTGCCGTTTTTGCAGAGGGAATTCCTGCCGACAAACCGGTTCCAGAAGGTTTCACCTCGCTTTTTGACGGCAAAACGCTCGACGGCTGGGACGGCGACCCCGCTTTCTGGAGCGTTCAGGATGCGTGTCTCACCGGAATTTCCACAGCAGAACATCCCGTCACGTACAACACTTTCCTCATTTGGAAAGGGGGCGAAGTCGGCGATTTCGAACTTTTGGCGGATTTCTGTCTCACAAATCACAACTCTGGAATTCAGTATCGTGCGTTTGAAAATCCGGGGAAACCGTGGAGTTTGGGCGGATATCAGGGCGACATCGCCGGCACACCGTACATGGGGATCGTTTACGGCGAAAATTACCGTGGAATTCTCTGCCAGCGCGGCGAGCAGTGCAGCATTGATGAAAACGGAAAAATCTCCGTCATCGGTCACGTCGGCGACAAAGACGAGCTTTTGACGCACATTGCGATCGACGGATGGAACACGTATCGAATCGTCGCGAAGGGAAACGTTTGCACCCAGTACATCAACGGTTACAAGGTTTCCGAACTCACCGACAACGACAAAGCGGCTCGTTTTTCGGGACTTCTCGGCTTTCAGCTTCATGCGGGACCGGCGATGAAAGTTCAATTTAAAAATGTGTTTCTGAAAAAGAACTGAAAGTGTTTCTGAAAAATTTTTACTGACTTTCATTTTTTTGTGATGTAAAATCGCCAGAATCGATAAAAACCGACCGGAAATCGGGGGGATTACTCTTGACAGACTGCAAAAATGTGATATAATAATGAAAATTATTTTTGTTTCACTGGTTTTTGTGACTTTCGAGACGCGGTCTCGTATGAAAGTGTGTCGTTATGAAAAGTGCTTATGACGTTTTAAAGGAATCTGGACGTTTGGAAAAATCCGTAATTGCAGCTAAAATAAATGGTGCCGCTGCGGATCTCACGACCCTTGTTGAGGAGACGACGGATGTGACGCCTTTGACGTTTGAAGATGCGGAAGGCAAAAAAGTTTTCTGGCACACAACCTCCCACATTCTGGCGGCTGCCGTTAAACGGCTGTTTCCGGACGTGAAACTCACGATCGGTCCTGCGATTGAGATGGGGTTTTATTACGATTTTGACTCTCCTGCGGGTTTCTCCGACGAAATGCTGCGTTCCATTGAAAAAGAAATGCAGAAAATCGTGAAAGAAAATCATCACGAGGAACGTTTCACCCTCCCGCGTGCCGAAGCGGTCGCTCTTATGACGGAACGCAACGAGCCGTGGAAGGTGAAACTCATCGAACGGATTCCGGAAGGCGAGGAGATTTCGTTCTACAAACAGGGCGATTTCATTGATTTGTGTGCCGGCCCGCACCTTTTCGCCACTGGAATGGTGAAAGCGTTTCGGCTTACGCAGACCTCTGGCGCTTATTGGGAGGGAAACGCGCAAAATACGATGCTTCACCGCATTTACGGTATTTCGTTCCCTGCAAAAGATCAGCTGAACGAGTACCTTACAAAGCTCGAAGAGGCTCGAAAACGCGACCACAACAAACTCGGCCGTGAAATGGAACTGTTCACCACGGTCGATTATATCGGTCAGGGGCTTCCGATTCTTCTGCCGAAAGGCGCTCGAATGGTCCAGCTGTTGGAACGTTTTGTCGAGGACGAGGAACAGCGGCGCGGATATTTACTTACAAAAACCCCGTTTATGGCCAAAAGTGACCTGTACAAAATCTCCGGTCACTGGGACCACTACCGCGATTCCATGTTCGTGATGGGAAATCCAGAAGACAGCGAGAATTCTGAAAAAGAACTGTTCGCGCTGCGTCCGATGACGTGTCCGTTCCAATTCCAGGCGTATTTGACGTCTCCGCGCAGCTATCGCGATTTGCCGATGCGGCTTAATGAAACTTCGACGCTTTTCCGTAACGAATCGTCGGGGGAGATGCACGGTTTGATTCGTGTACGTCAATTCACAATTTCCGAGGGACATATTGCGTGCCGTCCCGACCAGGTGGAACAGGAGTTTAAAGGCTGTTTGGACCTGATTCATTTCATGCTGAACACGCTGGGACTCGAAAACGACGTGACGTATCGTTTTTCCAAGTGGGACGCAAATAATAAGGCCAAATACGTCGGTTCGGCCGAAGAGTGGGAAGCGGTTCAAAATCTCATGCGTCAGATTTTGAATCATTTGGGAATCAAATACACCGAGGCGGACGGCGAAGCGGCATTTTACGGTCCGAAACTCGACATTCAGACCCGAAACGTGTTCGGAAAAGAGGATACTCTGATTACTGTACAGATTGATTTCCAGCTTGCATCTCGTTTCGGAATGGAATATACGGATACAGATGGAACGAAAAAGTTTCCTTACGTTATTCATAGAACCTCCATCGGCTGCTACGAACGTACGCTTGCGATGCTGATTGAAAAATACGCAGGTGATTTTCCCCTCTGGATCGCGCCGGAACAGATTCGTATTTTGCCCGTCACGGATAAATACAACGATTATGCTGAAAAAGTCGGTGATTTGCTGAAAGACGCAGGATTGCGTGCGGAAACAGATTATCGTAATGAAAAAATCGGGTACAAAATCCGTCAGGCGGAGCTTGCGAAAGTCCCGTACATGCTGGTCGTCGGTGAAAAAGAGGCGGAAGATGGAACCGTTTCCCTGCGGTGCCGTAAGCCGAAGGACAAAGAAAAAGAGGGTTCGATGAGCCAGAACGATTTTCTCGCGATGGCGCTTGAGGAAGTTCGGACCCGAGCACGGTAAAATGCGCAGAAAAGATCGTGAAATTACGGATTCCTCCAAAATTCTTGAAATTCTGGAGGCGTGTGACTGTGTGCGTCTTGCGTTGCGGGACGCACAGGGATTGTACATTGTACCCATGAATTTCGGTTATCGATTCGAGGAATCCGGACGTTTGACGCTTTTTATGCACAGCGCTCGCGAGGGACGGAAAATCGCGGCATTCCGTGAAAATCCGACGGTTGCTTTTGAAATGGATTGCGCGCATCGTGTTCTGTTGGGGACGCATGTGGAAATTCCCTGTGAATGGGGCTTTGGTTTTCAAAGTCTCATTGGAACGGGGAATATTCGATTTTTGACGGATTCGGATGAAAAAACGGAGGCGTTGAAGGCGTTGATGCGGCATTACACAGACCAAGAATTTGAGTTCAGGCCGCAGATGTGGGAACGCATTGAGGTTTTGGCGCTCGAAGTGACCGAATTTTCTGCGAAAATGCACTGAAAGATGTGCGTTTTGCACAAATCTGAAAAATCTTGCGGGGAAACTCTTGACAGAATCTTTAAAAACGACTATAATTCAAAAATAGATTGATTCTTACATTTTCAAACTTCAAAAAAATCTGAGCATTTCGTTATTTGTGTAAATTTCTAAATGCTTGGAACACTACGAATTTCCCGATGGAAATATGTAAAACCCGCCTTAACCCACAAAAACGAAGGAGCGTCCGATGAAACGCCGTCAATTTCTGAAACAAACTCTGACTGGTTTGGGAACAACCGCAGGAATTCTAGCTCTAAAACCCTCGTTTGGAGCGATTCCCTTTTCGACCGACCCCGTCGCGAAGATCCGTTTAACGCCTGAAATCACCGCTTCCCGAATTGGAATGGGGACGGGGGTTCACGGCGGAGGAAGACAGTGCAACCTGACGAGGATGGACCGCGCGAAAGCGCTCGACATCATCCGTTACTGTTACGACAGCGGCGTTCGATATTTCGACATGGCCGACATGTACGGCACACATTCTCTCATTGCGGAGGCGCTCGCTGGAAAACCGCGCGACAGCTATGTATTATGTTCAAAAATCTGGTGCTACCCAGGCGGAGTCCCCGAGCCGGAGAGACCGACGGCTGACGTGCTTGCGGAGCGGTTTTTGAAGGAACTGAAGACCGATTACATTGATATTATACAGCTGCATTGTTTACGGAACGATAATTGGCGGGAAGATTTGAAGTATCAGTTTGAACCGCTGGAATCCCTGAAGAAAAAAGGAATCATTCGGGCGCACGGCGTGACGTGTCACTCGCTGGATGCGGCTCGGATTGCGTCTGAATTTGAGTGGGTCGATGTGATGCACATGCGATTGAATCCTGAACATAAAAAGATGGAAGGAACGTGGGACGAAAACGTGCGCGTTCTCGAAACGGCCAAATCGAACGGCAAAGGAACCGTCATTATGAAAATCCTCGGCGAAGGAACCATTGCGACTCCGGAAGGTCGCCGGGCGTCTGCTTTCGCGGTGGCGCAGCTCCCTTGTGTAGATACGATGATTGTGGGGTTTGAGGAACGCTCGCACGTAGATGAATTCCTGAAAAATGTCGGCGATGCGCTGAAAGAGACGGAAGATTCCGAGAAAAAGGCGGCGTGAGAGTTCGTCTTTCGCGAATGTTTTTCCCAATTTTCATCGATTTTTTCCCATTTTAACAAAGAAACTCAAATTTCAGAAAGAATAAAAATGAATCGACGTAATTTTAACAAAAACCTCGCAGCGACCACACTTTTTGGTCTGGCGGCACTTGAAACTACGACCTCTCACGCACGGATTCTTGGTGCAAATGACCGCATTCGATGCGGGTTTATTGGAATCGCGAATCGCGGCGGACAGCTGATTACGGCTTTCAAGGCGAATCCGAACGACATGGAAGTGACGGCGTTGTGCGACATCGATTCCGACACACTCGCGCGTGTGCATGAGGCTCACGACAAAAAACCGACGGCTGTGAAAGATTTTCGTGATTTAATCGCTCAAAATGACGTTGATGCGGTCGTGATTGCGACTCCCGACCACTGGCACGCACTCATGGAAGTGGAGGCTTGTAAGGCCGGTAAAGACGTATACGTCGAAAAACCAATGAGTACGACCGTCGCGGAAGGGCGGATTATGGTTCAGGCCGCCAGAAAGTACAAAAGAGTGGTGCAGGTCGGAACGCACCGAAGGAGTGCGCCGCATTACATCGAACTTGCGAAACAGGGCGGCGACAATCTCGCAGGATTCGTGACGCTCGCGCGTTCTTTCCGCATGAGCAACATGATGCCGAATGGGATCGGACGCTGCAAAACGACCGCTCCGCCGGAAAATCTCGATTGGGATTTGTGGGTGGGACCGCGTCCGACGCAGGAATATCAGGAAAATATCGCGCCGTACAAGTTCCGCTGGTGGATCGGTTATTCTTCTCAGACGGGAAACTGGGGGGTGCATTATTTCGATGCGATTCGTATGATTTTGCATGAAGAAGCGCCTGAAAGTGTCTGCGCGATGGGCGGTCGCTTTGCGGTCGATGACGATCGAACGATTCCCGACACGATGGTTTCTGTCTTTCAATTCAAATCCGGTCGACTTCTTACTTTTACGCAGGGCGAGGCGTGCGGAAATCCCATGACGGCCACGGACGCAAACTATCGGCCTCTCGGCGAAGTGGAGTTCCGCGGAACGAACGGGACGCTGTACGTCAGTGACCGACATTACAAAATTTACCCCGAACGCGGCGGCCAGTTCGGAGAGCCGGGGCCGAGAATGCAGGGGGTTGAGGGACCGGGAACGCCGCTGGCGGACATTGAGCGGTTACACGCTCTGAATTTTCTCGATTGCGTTCGGAGTCGTGAATTACCGAATGCAGACGTCGAAATCGGTCAGCGTTCGACGACGATGTGCCACCTCGCGAATATTTCGTTCGCGATGAAGCAGCGATTGGAATGGGACGCTGAGAATGAAAAGTTCCTCAACAACGAGGCGGCAAACGAATTGCTGAGCTATGAATATCGTGCGCCTTGGAAACTGGAACTTTAAGAACGTTTCGGGAAACGCGGATTGAAATTGTGGTTCAATCCGCGTTTCCTAAGCGTGAATGGATGTTCATTGTTTCTGTTCGATTTTCAGTGTGAGGAGCGCAGCGCCCAGACGGTCACCGTTCCTGCACCGTGAAATTCTAGCGTCGTGAATGGAACTCCGCCGTCTGCACGGGAAAGCGTTTCGTAAGCGGCCCCATGATTCGCACAAATTTCATACATCGGTCGATCCACCACCACTCGGAATGTTATTTTTCCGTTTTGCGGCTCAAGCGGCATTTCGTTCAGCAGGCGTTTTTCCGCGTCCCATCGAATCACGTTTGAACCAAACTGCAGCGTTGCGTCCTGCGCAGCGTCAAAAGTTACAAGAATATCGTACAGTTGTCCGTCGCCGAAATTTTCGAGACTCAAACGGTCGCTAAATTCTCGTTTTTCGCCTCGCAGCGTTTCGATTTCCGGTACAGGTTCCGCAAAAAGACGGATTCCGGCGGGAGTCGTGCGCAGCGTCAGGTCGAGCGGCAGTGTAAATCCTTGATTGAACGGCTGACGTTCTTCAAACGGAATTCCGACTTGCGCCCAGCCGATCTGAATCAGACGTCCAGGGGTGTTATTGAAACAGAGCGATGCGTAAAACCGCCCAAAATGCAGCTTGTATTTCCCCTCATGTTCCGGCACAAAGGTTTTTCCGTCGAAATTTCCCACAACGTACTGTGCGTCGGCGGCCCACAAAACCCAGCGGGTATTTTCGGGATTTCCGTCCACAGGCAGTTTATAGAGGTTCGGACATTCGTAAAAACCGTTAATTTCCCCCGTTCTTTCCCAGTTTTTGCGGTCAAAACTTTTGTAAAACGCGATGAGCCGCCGTTCGCCGATCTCTTCATAAACCGCAATGAGCCAGCATTTTTCTTCTGCAAGCCAGATGAGCTGCGGGTCGCGTCCCTGGTGGCGAATCAAAACGGAATCATACGTCCAGTTTTTCCCCCCATCGTGACTCACTGCCAGCGCCTCACCCGCCCCAGTGTCGGTAAAAGCCGCAAGAAGGTCGGTCGGTTCCGCGACTTTTGAGTCGAAATTCGCATCCGATTTTGAATTTTGTACATAGTCCCACGCGGGCGATGTGGACCCGGAGAAACAACTTCCGACCGCCATGGATTCTGTGCGTTTTTCAGCCGGGAGGTCGTCGCCGAAGGGTCGAAGGGAGTAGGGGAGTTCGGACCAATGGACGAGATCCTTCGAAACTGCGTGTCCCCAAAACATGTTTCCCCACGGCAGACCGACGGGGTTCGACTGCCAGAAAAGGTGGTATTCACCGTTGAAAAACACCATTCCGTTCGGGTCGTTGTTCCACCCCTGAGCCTGTGAAAAACGCAGTTGCGGACGATATTTTTCCTCATAAAGCGGCTCGCGTCTCGGAACCTCGGAAACATTTTCGATGAGGGAAAAAACCGCGTCGTTTGAAGAATATGAATCTGATTTTATATTCAAACGTTTTCCACGATATTCAGAAACGTCAAAAAACGCCCACCAATCGACGGACTCTGCATTTTTCGCAAGCGTAATTTCGAATTTGTAAAGTCGGACGCCAGAATCGTCTGTAATTTCAATCGTACGTTTTTCTGCACTGTTCTGAATTGGGAAAATCAGAAACTGATTTTGAACTGCAATCTGTTTTTCCGACTCACCTTCTGCTTCAAGGGACGAGAAGAATGTGAGTGTGCATAAAATAAACAGGATGGGTAAAATAGTGGTTCGGGTCATAATTTTCTCTGAGTAAATGTTTTTATTGTACAATAATCTCTTTATACCAATCGTGGATTCAATTGCACCAATCGGGGGTTGGATTTGGTGAAATTACGGGGTTTGGGCAAAATGATTGAAGCTTTTCGACTTCTTTCGTCGCGTTTTGAACCTGTTCTTTCGTGGTGCTGAAGTGAAAATTCAAGCCGAAATGACGTTTTGCACCGGGTTCGAGTGCGGCGACGCGCCCTTGTTCTTTTTCGAAACTCCGATTATTCGGGAAATTGACGCACGGTTCCATTCCCGTCACGTACCCGTCTTCTGCGGCGTGCTGCGCTTTCCACTGGCAAAAACAGGGGAATTCGTGCTTGTTGAACGCGAGTGTGATTCCAAAAGTTCCGTCAGGATTGCGCAAAAAGGTCTGCGTATTTCCGTTTTCGTCGGCGGCGAGGTCGTAATAGTAGCACATTTCCGGCTCTCCGACTTTTGGAGCGTGATATTCCGGGACCGTTGCGAGGTTTTTGGCGGCCCAGGGACAGCGCGGGACGAGCTTTTGGAACGGAATTTCCATGCGGGAACCGCCGTCTGCGACCGGCTGTCCGGTGTTTACATGGTACAAAAGCTCAAACTCTGCGGGACGCGCCGATTCGTTGATTACGAAGTCGTCGATCTGAAAATCGGCGCCGGAAAATGGGAGAGTGACGGAGCTTTCGAGCTGGAGGGAGTTGAAAAAAACGCGGCCTTCAAACATCACGCCGGTCAGACGGATTTGACGTTTTTCAAGGTCGATATGCAAAATGACGTGCGAGGCGGGCGTGTTTTGAATCATTCCGTGAAGCGGCCAGCGCAGCGTTCCGTTTTCGTTGAACTCCGGCGCGCCGTTCGACTCGAGACCGCAGCGGGCGACGAACTCATTGAATCCGCGCAGCCATCCGAGACCGTCGGGCTGAAAAAGAGGAACGTTTCGCGGATGAACCGGTTGCGGAACGGGGGACTTCCAGCCGACTCGAACTTGTTCGCCGTCCTGATTCACCATCACACGATGAATTCCCATTCCACGTGTCGGTAGAACGTAAACCGAGATGGAATCGTTACTTAGAACAAACATTTCGACGCCGTCGGACGGGCCGCCGCGAAAGAATTTCCGCTGAATTGTGACGTTCGGAAATTTCGGGAGGGTCCAAAGCGTTTCATTGGGAGAAACGGAAATTTCTTTGACGCCGCCCGTTTCGAGAACGCGATGGTTCCATTGTTCCGGTGTTTCGTTCGGAAAAATGGGTTCAAATCCCGACATAAAAGAGGTTGTGAGCGCAAAATAATCCAGTTCGTCGAGGGGTTCCATAAATTTTTTGTCCTTTTTAAGTTAGTTTTCAGTTAAAATTTGAATTCAAAAGAGTGAAAACGACTCTAAAACTCTATTTTAATCGAGAATTGACCGATTGTCAACGGCTGGGGGGGAAAAAAGAGGCCCTTGACAAAAAAATAATGAAAAGTTATAATAAGAAACCTATAATGGAAATTTTTCGTCTGTTTTAAGGACGCTTCCACTTTGGGATGTTTGAAACCCAGGTTCCGTTTTTTCCCATTCAGTTTCAGTCGGATTGTTTCGAGCGGCGCTGCACGGTGAGCCGTCGGCGTGGTGCATTCCGACGTTCGAACCAGTGTTTGAAGGAGCGAAACGTTTGCGAGAAGAAAAAACGTTCGAGAACCGAAAGAATCAAACAAAAATCGAGTAATATTCAAAAAAACTTCGTACATAATTCAGAATAAGAACAAAAATCAATTTTATTTAACTCTGAGGTTCCAATGTTCCAGAAGATTTTGGTTCAAAAATATTTGAAAAATCAGAACGCTGCGCAGCTGACGGCGGCGTGGCGGCGATACACGGCGTACTTTCACAATCCGGAAATTCAGGAAAATATTCGGAATTTGACTGAGGAACAGTACCAGGGCGAATTCGTCGCGAAACTTTTCGGCGAAATTCTCGGTTACACGCTGAATCCTGAACCGAATTTCAATTGTCTGCGCGAGCAGAAGAACGTAAAAAACGCCAAATCTGCGGACGCGGCGCTGCTCGTCGATGGTGAAGTTTGGGCGGTTGTGGAGCTGAAAGACACAAATACGACGGACCTTTCGCGGATTGAGACGCAGGCGTTCGGGTACAAAAACAATCATCGGAACGCTCGATTCGTCGTGATTTCCAACTTTGAACGTCTCCGTTTTTACATTGAAAATGTGCTGGATTTCATTGAATTTCCACTTTTTACACTTACATTTGAGGATTTTTCGCTTCTGTATTTGTGTCTTGCGCAGCCGAATTTCTGCAGCGGTGTGCCGGCACGGCTCCAGTCGGAGAGCGTCTCGGCCGAAGTTTCCATCACGGAAAAGCTGTACGCCGACTATTCTGCGTTCAAACAGGCGCTGTTTACGAATGTTTGTGTGCAAAATTCAGAATGTGACAAACTTTTGCTCTTCAAGAAGACGCAGAAGCTGCTGGATCGATTCCTGTTCATTTTTTTTGCGGAAGATCGGGGGTTGATTCCTGCAAACACGATGCAGAAAATCATCGACGAGTGGAAGCGTTTGGCCGACCTCGACGAGGAAATGCCGTTATATGCGCGAATTCAGAAATATTTCCGATATTTAGATTCTGGAAAACAATTTTCAAACGGCGAATCGATTTTTGCGTACAACGGAGGATTGTTTAAGCCGGACGAACTGTTGGACTCGCTGCGAATTGATGACCGAATTCTTGCGGAACACACGCTGCGGCTGGCGGATTACGATTTCGATTCGGAAGTGGACGTGAATATTCTCGGACACATTTTCGAACACTCGCTTTCCGAGATGGAGGAGGTGAGCGCCGCGCTGACCGCTTCACCGACGGAGGCGCCGCCGCTTTCGAAGCGCAAACGGGACGGAGTCTTCTACACGCCGCGTTACATTACGTCGTACATCGTGGAAAACACGCTCGGAAGGCTCTGCGACGAGAAAAAAGCGTTGCTCGGGCTGAATCTCGACCTGGACGAAGCGTCGCTCAAAAAGAAAAAGTACCAATCCGAACAGCTCGCTAAAATAAATGAATACCGTACGTTTCTTCTTGATATAAAAATCTGTGACCCGGCGTGTGGTTCCGGGGCGTTTTTGAATCAGGCGCTGGATTTTCTTTTGGCGGAACATTCGATGTTGGACCTGCGGAACGCGAAACTGTTCGGGCACACGCTGATTTTCGAGGAGGTTGCGCCGCAGATTCTCGAAAACAATTTGTTCGGGGTCGATATTAATGAGGAGTCGGTTGAGATTGCGAAGCTGTCGCTTTGGCTGCGCACCGCCCGCCCCGGACGCAAGCTGAACAATTTGAATCACAATATTAAGTGTGGAAACTCCCTGATTTCCGACCCGTCCGTCGATCCGCAGAAAGCGTTCGACTGGCAGAAAGAGTTTCCGCAGGTCTTTGAAAAAGGCGGTTTCGACGTCGTGATTGGGAATCCTCCGTACGTTCAGTTCCAGGCGATGGGCGAGTGGAGCCAAAAATACGCCCAGTGCGGTTTCGAAACGTACAATCGAAGTGCCGATTTGTACTGTATTTTTACCGAACGCGGGTTTTCTCTCCTGCGTGACGGCGGTTTCCAGTCGTTCATTATGCCGAACAAGTGGATGATTGTTTCGTACGGAAAACAATTGCGTCAATTTATGGCAAAAACCGGCATTCAGCAAATCCTCAACTTTGGTGACGTCCAGTTTTTCGCCGATGCGGCCACCATCGTCTGCATTTTTGTGACCTCGAAGAGACCGAAACCTCAAAATATTCAGGTTTTATCCATCAATCAAAAAACGTTTGACGGCGATTTCGTTCGAACTTTGCGGGAGGAGCGTTTCGAGTATCCCGCCGATGCGTTCGGTGAGGATGAATGGAGCATTCAGCCGAAAGCGCATTTTCAGATTCTGCAAAAAATGAAATCAAACTCGACGGCACTTTTGAAAGATTTACCGATTGAAATCTATCGAGGAATTTTAACGGGTTTTAACGATGCGTTTTTTATCGATTCGCAGACGCGGGAACGACTGATTCAGGAGGACCCAAAAAGTGCAGAAATCATACGACCCCTTTTGCGCGGGCGTGATATTATTCCGTATGGAATTTCGTACGCAGATCTGTGGCTGATTAATCCTCACAATGGAAATAAAGGTTTGAATATTCCTCCAATAAACATCGATGAATATCCGGCTGTGAAAAAGCATCTCGATACTTTTTACGAAGCACTTGAAAAACGCTACGATAAAGGCGACACGCCTTACAATCTGCGTAATTGCGCCTATCTTGAGGAATTTTCCAAACCGAAAATCATTTATCCGAATATGACGTCGGTTTTTCCGTTTATGTTTGATGATGAAGGTTTTGTGACGAACCAAAAATGCTTTATTATGACGGCAAAAGGTTCCATTTCCCTTCCTTATTTAACGGCGGTTTTTAACTCCAGTCTCGCGAAACTGTGGATTTGGTACAACTGTCCGGAACTCTTGGGCGGGACTCGAGAAATCAGTAAAATTTACTTTGAGAAATTCCCCGTTGTTCTGGCAGAAAACTGTACGCCGCTTGCGGAAAAGGCGGAGGAAAGAAGCGAAAAAACCAAGACGCTTCAGAAACTCATTGCTCGATTTTTACATCGACTGCGCGACAATCTCGGACTTTCGAAGACGTCGGCGGCGCTCGAACAGTTTTACACTCTTGAGTTCGGCGCGTTCGTCAAAGAACTCAAAAAATTGAAAATCTCACTCACCCTCCGCCAGCAGGATGAATGGGAATCATATTTCAAAGAATATCAAACAGAATGTATACAATTGAATATTGAAATCAAAACAATCGATACGCTAATCAATCAGGAGGTGTTCAAGCTGTACGGCCTGACGCCCGAAGAGATTCAGCTCGTCGAGTTTTAACGCTCCCAGCGAGCGGACTCCTAAATTTTATTTTAAAGGAACATAATGAAAACAAAAATATATTTCAATCAAGACGAAATTCAAATCACGGAGGGTCTTACGTCTCGTCAGGCGGAGCTGCTTCGGCAAAAATACGGACGGAACGAACTGACGCCGCCGAAACGGAATGCGTGGTGGAAAGATTTTCTCGAAAAGTTTGAAGATCCAACCATCATCATTCTTTTGGCCGCCGCGTTTCTTGCGCTTTCAATCGCCGCCGTGGAAAAATGGGTGCTGAAGTCGCCCGACGCGAGCTTTCTCGACACGATTGGAATCTTCATCGCGATCGGCCTCGCAACGCTCGTCGGTTACTTTTCCGAACGCAAAAGCGCCCGAGAATTCGAACTTTTGAACAAGGTGAAAGAGGATATTACGGTCAAAGCCCTCCGCGACGGTCAACTCACGGAAATTCACATTGCAGACGTCGTTCCCGGCGACATTTTGAAACTTTCGCTCGGCGACAAAATCCCGGCAGACGGACTGATTCTCGATTCGTACAATCTTTCAATCGAAGAATCCATGATGACGGGCGAGTCGCTTCCTGCGGTAAAACACGACCTCGAACGCGAGTCGCTTCGTCTCGAAAATTCGGAGGAATTGGATGCGCTGAACGTTCTTTCGAACCCCTCTTTTGCGGCGCGCGGAACGATGGTTGCGGACGGGTCCGGCTGGATGTGCGTCACGGCAGTCGGCGACAAAACGCAGATGGGGAAAATCGCCTCGGCTCTCACGAGCGACTCGTACAAAAGCGAGACGCCGCTGACCGCCAAACTCGCGCGTCTCGCCAAAACCATCAGCGCCTTCGGCGTGGCGGGCGCACTCCTGATTTTTACGATTATGAGCGTTGAAGCGATGTTAAACTCGCCGCTTCTTACGCAGTTTATCAAAGAATCGCAGAATCTCCTCATCGTTTTCGCAGCGGCCGCAGCCGTACTCGGAATGATGATCGTTCGGTTTCTTTTGCGTCCGTTTTTCAAAAGTATGGATCTTGAGGTTCAGTCACTCGGATTACGATTTTTGTGCTTTATTCCGATGACGATGATTTCTTTCACGCTCATACTGGGGATTTACTCGATGTTGAGCGCTCCGTCCCCTGAAAGTGTGCTTTTTACGAACGGATTGAACCTGCTTCAGGAAGTGCTTCTTTCGTTCGTCGTGGCGGTGACGATCATCGTCGTTGCGGTTCCGGAAGGGCTTCCGATGATGGTGACGGTTTCCCTGGCGCTCAACATGATGAAGATGGCGCGCGAAAACTGTCTCGTCCGCAAACTCGTCGCGTCCGAAACCATCGGTTCCGCAACGGTTATTTGTACGGATAAAACGGGAACGCTTACGCAAAATCATATGACGCCCGTGTGGGTGGTGCTCGGAGAAACGATTTTCACGAAGGAAAATATGGCGCAAATCGTTGAGTATCCCAGCTGGGACGCACTAACTCTTGAAATGGCGGTCAACAATACAGGTGACTTGCACATTCAGACCGAAAAAGACGGTTCCAGAAATGTGCACGGAATTGGAAACCCGACCGAATGCGCAATTTTGAAGTTTCTCGATTCCCGCAAGCTCAATTACACGGCGATGCGCGAGAGCCAAAAAGTCGTGAGTCAGATGGAATACAACTCTGCGAGAAAAATGTCGTGCGTGACGATCGAGGAAACCGACGGCGTACGCTGCTGCATCAAAGGCGCGCCGGAACGTATTTTGGCGCTTTGTACGCATATTCGAGTCGAAAATGAGACGCTTCCGATAAATAATTATCGAGACTTTCTGAACACACAAATTCAGAGTGCGTCGGAAAAATCGCTTCGACTTCTTGCGTTTTGCGAGTGTGCCGCCGATTTAACGCCTCAGCTGATGAATCTGCAGTTTTCAGCTGCGATTCAGAACACGGCTCCCATTGTGTGGATGGGACTTATCGGAATTGCAGACCCGATTCGACCGGAAGTGCCGGAGGCCGTTGCGCAGTGCGGGAAAGCGGGAATCCAAGTAAAAATGGTGACGGGCGACGCGCTTCCAACCGCCAAAGCAATTGCGTTGGAGTCGGGAATTTACACCGGCGCACCGAATGAAATCGTAATGACGTCTGCTGAATTCAACGAGATTTCGGATGAAAAACTCCCGGAAATTGCGAAAGAACTTCGTGTTTTAGCCCGTTCCACCCCGTCGGACAAACTGCGGCTCGTGAAAGCGCTGCACCGAAATAACGATGTGGTGGCGATGACCGGCGACGGAACGAACGACGCGCCGGCGCTCAAAGCGGCAGACGTCGGCCTCTCGATGGGACGAACCGGGACCGAAGTCGCAAAAGAAGCAAGCGACATCGTGATGCTCGATGACAACTTTTCGAATATCGTAACGGGAGTTCTTTGGGGACGTACACTTTTCCAGAATATTCAAAGGTTCCTTCAATTCCAGCTTTCGGTGAATGCGGTTGCACTTCTTTGCGCCGTAATCGGCCCGTGCGTCGGCGTCCCGCTTCCACTGACGGTTACGCAGCTTTTGTGGATTAATATCATCATGGATACGTTTGCCGCAATCGCCTATTCTACTCAGCCTCCGCGCCGAGACGTTCTGAATCAGAAGCCGATTCCCCGTAATGCGAGCATTATCACCCCAGCGATGATCGCCAACATCCTCATGGTCGGAATTTATCAGACGTCCATTCTTTTCACTGCATTGTTTCAGGGGTGGTTTGTCGAGTCGGAACACAAATATAATGCGTCGCTTTCGATTCTTTCGCCGGAATATCTTGCGCATAACATGCAGTCGCTCACGATTTTCTTTACGATGCTCGTGATGTTTCAGTTTTGGCACAAGTTCAATTGCCGCGCACTCACAGGAAAGGAATCTGCGTTTTACAACATTCTGAAATGCAGAGGCTTTTTAAGCATCGTGCTGCTCATCACGGTCACACAGGTGATTCTCGTACAAGTACCACACGTTGGTGCATTTTTCCGTACGGAACCGCTTTCTCTGCGTCAGTGGCTCGACATTACGGCTGTAACGTCAAGCGTGTTGGTTGTGGGATGGCTTACACGAAAAATCTCGCTGCTTTTTAAGCACTATTAAGCCTCAATAAAATACGAGACCAAAAGTGCTCAAATTTTGAGAAAGAACAGACGGAAGGATGAGAAATTTTTCAAAACTCCGTCTGTTTTGTGAAAAATTGGGTCGCCCCCCCTTGCGGGAAGTGCAGAGTTTTTTAAAATAGCAGGTAAGAATTTTTACAGAACCAATTTTCCTTTTTCCTTTTTTTCATTCAAGGAACTGCAATGCGCTGGAATCAAACCCTCATAACCACTCAGAAAGAAGCTCCGGACGGAGCCAAAATTCCCAGTCACATCTTGATGCTGCGCGCCGGTCTCATTTCGCAGACGATGGCGGGCGTCTATTCGTGGCTGCCGCTTGGGCTGAAAGCGCTTCGCAAAGCTGAAAATCTTGTGCGCGAAGAGATGAATCGTGCGGGAGCGGTGGAAATTCTGATGAGTGCGCTGACGCCTCAGTCTCTGTGGGAACAAACGCACCGTGTGGAGGCGTTCGGGAACGTCCTTATGAAATTTTCTCTGAATCGTACAGGAACCAGTACCCCCGTTGTGCTCTGTCCGACGCATGAAGAGCCGATTACGGACATCGTGTCGCGTTACATTTCGAGCTACCGACAGCTGCCGATTACACTGTATCAAATTCAAACGAAGTTTCGAAACGAGGAGCGTCCTCGGTCGGGCGTGATGCGTACGAGTGAGTTCCTCATGAAGGATGCGTACAGTTTCGACATGACGATGGACGGTCTCGACGCGAGTTTCAACAAAATGTACGACGCGTATCACCGCATTTTCAATCGGGCGGGACTCAATTTCCTCCCGGTGGATGCGGACAGCGGCGCGATCGGCGGGAACGCAAGCAAAGAATTCATGGTTCTGGGCGAGAACGGCGAGGATAATATCGTCGTGTGCCCCGAATGTAAATATGCGGCAAATACGGAAAAGGCGGAGATTGGGGAAGCTGCGTACAGCAAATCGGACGAGCCTCTCGAAGAAATGCGGAAGGTGAAAACGCCTGGAACCAGCAGCATTGAAGCCGTCTGCAAGTTTTTGAAGTGCGCGCCTGAAAAGATGCTGAAAACGCTGATTTTCGAGGCCGACGGGAAGCCGATTGTGGTGGTCGTGCGCGGCGATCATGATGCGAACGAGATTAAAGTGCGTCGTCTGGTCGGTGCGTCCACTCTGGAACTGGCATCGCCGGAAGTCATTCAGCGCGTCACGGGTGCGCCGGTTGGGTTTGCGGGACCGGTCGGACTGCGTGAAGACGTTCCTGTGTACGCCGACACCGCGGTAAAATACGTTGTGAACGGAATCACGGGCGCAAATGCGGAGGGCGAAGAAGCGCATATTTTGGGTGTGAGTCCCGGCCGCGACTTTGAACCGACGCAGTATGCAGACGTTCGAAATGCGGTGACGGGCGACACGTGTCCGAAATGCGGAAAAGGAAAATTCATCATCCGCCGCGGAATGGAAGTCGGCCACGTTTTCAAACTGGGAACGAAATATTCCGAGGCTCTCGGTGCGAAATTCCTCGACTCGGACGGTCAGGCGCTCAAAACCATCATTATGGGTTGCTACGGAATTGGCGTTGCACGTATTCTGGCGGGCTGTATTGAAAATAGTTACGATGAAAAAGGAATTTTGTGGCCGGTTTCAATCGCTCCGTATGAAGTGTGCATCGTTCCGATGCGTGTAAACGACGACGCGACGATGGCAGCCGCAAATAAGCTGTACGAAGACCTTCAAAGCGCCGGAATCGACGTTCTGATGGACGATCGCGACGCTCGGCCGGGTGTGAAGTTCAACGACATCGACCTCATCGGTTTCCCGCTTCGCGTCGTTGTGGGTCCGAAGGGACTCGCAAACGGTGAAATCGAGCTGAAATGGCGCTGGGATGCGGACTGTAAAAACATTCCGTTGGATTCTGCCGCTCAAACGATCGCCGATGCGCTTTTGAACGAGCGTTCGACGGGCGAACGGTACAATGTCGCCAAAAAGAAATAGGAACGAAATCGTAATCGTTCATTTTTCATAGAATCAGAAAATAGAAAGAGGAAAAGCGTTTTTTTCAGGCTTTTCCTCTTCGTTTTTAATACTGCGGTGTTCGAATTTCGTCTCCATTTCGCGGTCCCAGCAGTGCTTCTGCGTATTCCGCGACCTGTTCGGGCGTCTCGAAATAACGGTCGTACACCCAATGATCCTCGTATTCACAGTGAGCCGTCGTGTATTCACGGCAGACATTCGGACGATTTTCATAGTCGGTGCAGCGGTTATTTTCATCCAGTTTGCGGCACCGCGTCTGAATCAGCAAAAACCAGTGGTCATCTTCGGTAAAAAGCGTTGAATATTCGTGCAGGACGAACCAACGTAACCGATCAAAATCTTCCCAATCGACCGGCTCATCAATTTCCATTGCGAAATAACGGCAACATTTTCCGGAACAATAATCACACAGGGTGTTCAGATTGGTCACATCTTCCCGACGAGGCTTTTTTTTGAGCGTTGTATTTTGCGTATCTTTCATAAGTTCTCCACTTTGACTGTTTTCGTTAAAAAGTTTTTTTAAAGTTGCATGGAATCTGGAATCAGCAGCACCTGTCCGTTGCGGTCGATGAGCGCAAGCGTCAAATGCGCTTCGGTCAGCAACTCCCCGTCCCGTCGAACTTCGTACCGATGAATGATTTTCGCACGTGAAACTTTTTCAACGTGAACGCTGATTTGCAGGATTTCGTCGTAATGAGCGGGCTTCATGTAATGGCAGTCGGCGCGCACGACGACGAAAAACTCACCGTTTTTTTCCAACTCATCGTGATTTCCGCCATTTTCGCGAAAGAGTTCGGTTCGCGCCATTTCAAAATAGACGAAATACTTTGAATGATGCACGACGCGCATTGGGTCGCACTCGGTGTAACGGACGCGGACGTCAATTGTGAAATCACGTAAATTTTGATTTTTTTCCATTTTAAATCCGACACATTCTGAATTTCCACTTTGTTCCTTTGAGGGAGTGCGTGAAAACGACGCAATTTGAACAAGTGAAAATGTATTATAACAGAAAGACACATGAAAATCAAGGTCTGAAATACAAAAAATGACGGAATCTACGCAGGAATTTGAAGAACAGGTTCGTTTTTAGGGTGAGTTAGGGATAAAATATCGTCCGAGGTCCGGAGTTTAACACTTTCTTGAGTTTATAATTTCCTAACTCATTTCATATGAAGGAGTTAGGAGTTGTTTTCCTGTTGTTTCTGTAATGCTGCACGGGCAGTTTCGAGGATTCGGTTGAATTCTTCCTGGCGAATGTAGTGTTCCATAAATCTCATAAATTCCTCCATCTTTATCCTTAAAAATCCGTAAATGAGGCAGTCAATTATTTAGAGGGTTGTATGAAAAAATGTCGCTTTTGCGCGAAGTTAAGGCGAGAAAAGGGAGTTCGAGACGGCTGAAAAGGGCGACGATTCTGCTCAAGGCGAATGCGGGTTGGAAGGACGAGAAGATCGCAGATCTGCTGGAATGCACAATCCGATGCGTCGCGCTCGTTCGTAAACACTTTGCTGAGCGTGGGTTACAGAAAACCATGGACGGGTTGCCGCGCAAGCCGAGAGGAAGAGTTTTGGACGGCGAACAGGAAGCGAAGATTCTCGCGCTGCGCCTTGGCGAGCCGCCGGAAGGACATGCGGCGTGGTCGCTGCAATTGCTGAAAAAACGGGTTATCGAGCTGAAAATCGTCGAAACCGTGAGCCATCAGACGCTGCATAAACTTTTAAAAAAACGAAAATGACCGCACGAAAAATCCAGTACTGGGTCATTCCGCCGCACAAAAACGGGGCCTTTGCAGCAGCCATGGAAAATATTCTGGACACGTATAGTCGTTTAAATTATACTCATCACACTTTAAAATTCAGTTTTTTCTTCCAAA
>CAYTLK010000048.1:0-27420 GCA_964438515.1 uncultured Planctomycetaceae bacterium | reverse complement strand
TCAAAAGAATCAGAAAATTCCGGAATTTCGGAAAAATCTGCGCTTTACGTCAATCTTTTCGTTCCCTCCGTTCTGACCTGGGACGGCCTCCAGCTTGAACAAAACGTAACGGACACAAACACGGAAAAAATCGTCACTTTTACGTTCCAGCAAGCGTCAAAGACGGATGAACCTCAAGAAAAAACGGACGTTTCCTGCGACAGAACCCTTCGAATCCGCCGTCCCGCCTGGGTTTCCGGCAAAATTTCAGCCGAAATGAACGAAGAAACCGTTTCCGTGACGGATGGGCCGCTGATGTTCCGACGAAATTGGAAGAATGGAGACACTTTGACGATTCATTTCCCGATGAAACTGCGAGCGGAAGCGGCTCCGGACGATCCGCAGACTGCGGCGCTCTTTTTCGGACCGCGCCTGATGGCGGTTCGGTCGACGGAACCGTTGGTTTTTTACGGAACTGCAGACGAACTGGCCGAACAGGCTCCGAAACTCTTCCGTCTTGTGCCGATTACCGACATTGCGGACGAACCGTTCGGCGTTTACATTCAGCTTAAAACCCCGTCGGAATCGAAGTAATGCGGGTTCCATAATGAAATTCAGTTTTCACAAAGACTGTAAGAGCCGTGGTGCGCAACTCCAACGGCGGACGGGAAAACTGAAATTCAAAAGAATGTTAGTATAAAGTTCCTTAAAAACGGAATCCTGGGAACGACCCGCCCGCAGGATTCCGTTGAACGTTCATTCAGGTTTTTGTGCTTCAATCAACTCCGCTACGGGACCGAATTTTTCGTGCGCAAGAACCTGCAACCCGGAATGCCGCACAATCGCTTCCATAATCCAACTTAACGTACTATATTCTTTCGCGATGTGTCCAATCAGCGCCTCTTTCATCACCGGCCCCAGCGCGTCCGTGGCGAGAGTCGGTACAAATTGCGCCATTTCTCCACCTTCACACCCAAACATGACGTCGACCAAGAGGAAAATTCCTCCCGGTTTCAGCGTCCGAAAAATGTTCGCGAGCGCCTCCGCCTTCCAAACGTCCGGAAGATGATGCAGCGCAAGACTCGAAACGACCGCATCGTACTGTTCCGACTCAAAACGATACGTCAAAAAACCCGCATGGATGAATTCGATGTTGGTGCATTTTGCTTCATCCGCACTTTCTTTTGCGACATCCAGCATCGCCTGAGCGGCATCGAGCGCGGTCACAGACGCACAAAGCGGAGAGATCGTCCGCGCAAAAGCTCCCGTTCCCGTCCCAATTTCAAGGATTTTCGACTCGGAGAGCGGCTTCGGAAGGTGCGTTTGCAAGCGAGAAATCAAATTTTGATTTTCCTGTGCGATATTCCGAACACTCCCGTGACGCTTTTCGTACTCGCGCGCCTGCGACGCAGCCGTATAATCCATCACCGAATTGATTTTCAACTCATCGTACTGCCACGCAGCGCGCTCCGTCGTACGTGAATCATTCATAATCATTTCTTCTTTCATTCTATGACTTCATTCTACGAATTCATTTTGAAAACTTACGATAAATATTCCAGGATTCCGCCGCACTAGAATTTTGCAGCGATAATCATTCCCAGTCCGATGAGGAAGAAGAGGAACATCACGAACAGGATTTTGGACGTTCCCGGTTTCGCGTCCCGGAATTCTTTCCAGATGAAGACGCCCCAAATGGCGGCGACGAGGGTCGCGCCCTGCCCGAGACCGTAGGAAATTGCAGGAGACGCGACGCCGGCGGCGACGACATTCAGCGTCATTCCAACGGCCCAAATCGCCCCGCCGATGAGACCCCAAAAATGTTCCTTACACGTTCCGCCAAAATACGCGAGCGGTGAAACGGGCGTTCCGACAAACGGTTTCAACTGGACGAACGTGACGACGAAAAAGCTGCTGAGGAGGACGCCCAAAGCAAAAACGACGTTTGCGGTGTACGGCGTCAGTTTCCCGGCCTGAAGTTTCGCCCCGTCCAGCGCCAGATTTGCAGCGGTCACGTCTTTCAATTCCGTCTTCAACTCCGCCGGAGCCGCCGTCGCAGTCTCCACAGTCTCCGTAACCGTCGCAACCGCCGCATCCGTCGCAGTCTCCGCAGTCTCCGCAACCGCAGTCGCCGCAACCGGAGCCGTTGGAACCAAAACTTCGACTTTTGCAAGAGACGCAGCGACAAAATAGTAAAATGTCGACATCAAAATTCCACAAAGAAGCGCAAGAATGAGTCCCTTTTTCTTGCTCGCCCCTGATTCTTGAGGCTTTGGAAGTCTTCCGTAAGCGACGGCATTAAAAACGATCGCAAGCGCCACAAGAAGGACGCCTCCGCCCAGTAAATACGGGTTTCCACTCTGATCGGCAAAATAATTCAGCGCGACGCCGAGAATCAGCGCAAGTCCGATTCCGACCGGGAAAGCGACGGACATTCCCGCAATGGCGATGGCCGCGACGAGAAGAATGTTCGCGATGTTGAAAACGACGCCTCCCAGAAACGCAGAACCGAGCGTCGGCGATTCGGCTTGCGCCAAATCCGCAAGAAACGAACGGCCGAATTCCCCGTTCGACCCCAGCGTGAACGCAAACAAAAGCGCCGTCAAAAAGACGCCGAGGACGTAATCCCAATAAAACAGCTCGAACCGCCACGTTTTCCCAGCTGCTTTCTGCGCGTTTCCCCACGACCCCCAACACAGCATCGTCACGACGCAAAAAATAACCGCAATCGTGTAGCTCTCTAACAAAAACATGATTCCACTCCTTCAAAACAGACTGAAAAACGGGCAAAAATTTTTGAAACGTCGAAAACGCCCTTCTTTGAACTCAATATAATCGAATTCAAAGGAAAAGTCAAGTATTTTCCCGAAAAAAAAGGAACAGTTTATGAAAACTGTTCCAAATTCACTTTGATTGCATTTCAACAGAATACCACTACATTCCCATCAAAGATCCACGTTGGAAAAGTGAACCAGCGAGAACCCATGACGAAAAACGGTACGCAATCGGCAGGCGACAGGAAAAACGATATGAATCTACTCCGGAACACGAATCTCAACGTGGCTCGTGTTGGCTTTGCTGGAGGCGTCGTCATAATAAGACCCGCCGGCAGAACTACCTTCCACGCCGATTTTTTCCTGTCCGACGCCAGATTCCGTAAATATTTTCCCCACGGTTGAGGAATTGATATAATACGATTTATCGTGGTGAAGTATCGCATCTGCGACCTCTCCACATTCTAGAATGCTAGAATCTCGAATGACAGCCAATCCTGAAACCAAACCAATTACAAGCAGTGTAATTAATAGAATCCATTCAAACGTTAAAATTGCATGTCGACGGGAACGCATTTGTTCACTCTCCCTTAATTATGTTGTTCATTCCCAAAAAATGAGTTCTACACTTTCCTCATAAAAACTCACACGTTCACCCCCTCGCAGTTTTCCTTTTACGTGAACCGTAAAGACGCAAAGTATAAACTCTCTATGAATTGAGAGTATAAAAAACCTCATTATTATTTATCGAATTCTTTCCGAATTATTTTTATAAATTTTTAAAATTTCACGTTATTCAAATTATACCGATTTTGAGAGCATCTTTGGATGTCTTTTAACGATTATAACACTTTCTGTACTCTTTTTCCGTCTATATAGTTTTTCGGTTTTTTTGCCGCCACGGATTGACAAACAAACCTCGATCCGTTAAAATCGGTGAAGTTACATTTATTTCCCCCAATTTTAGTATGTTTCAAGGATTTTTTCTCCATGAACTGGCGTGTTTTTGTCGTTTTTTTCATTTTCGCTCTCGAATGTTACACAAATTCCCCTGTTTTTTCGGAAAACGCCTCCGAACCGCTGGCGCCTGACGGACTTTTAACGGACCTGCTCGACGACACGCAGACCGTCTTCGAAAACGGGTTTCCAACCTCCGTGACGCTCGAAAACGCGCAGCCCGAAAAACAGCAGTGGGCCGAAATTCGTACGCTTTCGCCGTCATTTTCGTGGATTGTTCGCGATCAAAGCTCCAATATTCTTCAAACTTCATACGAAATTCAGCTGGCCGAGAACGCTCTCATGAACCCCGTTTTGTGGGAAAGCGGGAAGCGCGATTCGTCCGAGTCGGTTTCTGTCCGTTTTTCAGATGATGGGCCGAAACTGAAGGAAGACGCCGTTTATTACTGGCGCGTACGCACGTGGAACAACGGCTCGGAATCCCCTTGGTCCGCACCGAAAGGTTTTCGTACAGGAAAAAATATTCAAGAGGGTGAAGTGAGCCGCAGCCCGATCGAGCTTCACGCCGAGACGCCAGCTTCCGAGAAACGAATATCAAAAGAAAACGAACACAAAACAACATTTTACGATTTCGGACGCGCCGCTTTCGGTCGAGTTCGGATTTGTTTGAATTCTGAACAAGATACGAAGATTTTCATACGTCTTGGGGAGCGCGTAAAAGAGGGAGCGGTCGATCGAAAACCGGCGGGAAGCACGCGTTACTGGCAGTACGAGCTTCCGGTCGAAGCGGGAACGCACACGTACGAAATCGCGACGCGCCGTGATGTACGAAATTCATCAGGCGCCGCATTCCTCGTGCCGTCGTACATCGGGGAGGTGATGCCGTTCCGGTACGCAGAGATCGAGGAAGCGGAGGCGGCCGTTCAGATTCTTTCTTTTGAGCGTCTTTCGGCGTTCTATCATTTCGACGATTCCGCCTCGAATTTTCACTCGTCCGATGAGACGCTGAACGAAGTTTGGAATTTGTGCAAATATTCAATTAAAGCGACGAGTTTTCTGGGCGTTTACATCGACGGCGACCGTGAAAGAATACCGTACGAGGGCGACGCGCTTCTGAATCAGCTTTCACACTACGGCGTGGACCGCGAATATTCGATGGCGCGTTTTTCGTGGGAGTATTTGATTTTTCATCCCACTTGGCCCACAGAATGGAACCTTCAGTGCTGTCAGATGGCGTGGTACGATTACCTGTACACAGGCGACTCGCGCGGCGTTGAACGGCTTTACAACGACTTAAAAACCAAGTCCCTCATTGCACTTTCGGACGAAAACGGACTCATCAGCACCCGAAACGGAAAAGTGACGCCGGAGGTTCTTGCGGCCCTCCACATTCAGCGCGGAACCTCTTTTCGCGACATCGTCGATTGGCCCCACAAAGGTCTGGCGGGAAACGAAAATGCGGAAAGCGGCGAGACCGACGGATTTGTGTTCAAAAAATACAATGCCGTCGTGAACGCGTATCACTTTTTCGCACTCAATTCGATGCTGAAATTCGCACAAATACTCGGAAAGACGGAGGACGCCGCCTTTTTCGCAAGTCGAATCGAAACCGTACGGAAATCGTTTCAGCAAGTTTTTTTTGATGAAAAACGCGGCGTTTATCGAGACGGCGAAACGACGGACCACGCGTCCCTCCACGGAAACATGTTTCCGCTCGCGTTCGGACTCGTTCCGGAAGAACATCTGAAAAGTGTTGCAAAATTCGTCGAAAGTCGCGGAATGCGCTGCAGCGTGTACGGCGCGCAGTTTCTTCTCGATGCGGTTTACAACGGCGAAAACGGAGCGTACGGTCTCGACCTTCTGCGCTCGCGCGACGTACGAAGCTGGTACAACATGATTCGTGCGGGTTCGACGATTTCTCTCGAGGCGTGGGACGACCGCTACAAACCGAACCAGGACTGGAATCATGCGTGGGGCGCGGCTCCCGCAAACATCATTCCGCGTAAACTCGCGGGTGTCGAACCGATTGCACCCGGCTGTTCACGGCTTCGAATTCATCCGCAACCTGCAAATTTAGCCTTTTTTGACGCGGACGTTCCGACGATTCGAGGAAACGTACATATTTCATGGCGTACATCCTCCGCGGAACGCTCCGGCTTGCTGACGGTCGAAATCCCTGCAAACGTCACGGCTGACGTTTACGTTCCGACTTCCTCGGGTTTTCGTCTCGAAACCGTCGGTTCCGGGCGGCACGAGTTTGAAGTAAAATAAGTTGGAAAATATTGAAAAGTGTCCCCTTTGAAGGTTTATAGTAACACGATTTTGGATTTCAGTTTTCCCGTCCGCCGTTGGAGCTGCGCACCACGGATCCTGCAAGCTTTATGAAAACTGAATTTCATTGCAGAACCAGCATATCCCCCCCTGTACGTGCAGGGGATTTGTGATATACTGTAATGTTTCCTTGTCCCTCCTCGCCTCTCAACCGTTTCCGGAGAGGCGAGTGACGCCAGAACATTTTCCATTAAAGGAACCTCCCGTAATGAGCACGCCTGCAAACCCAGATGATTATTACAGCCAGGAAGACTGGAATCGGCTGATGACCGAAGCAAAGAAACATCCGACCCCATTTTTACTGATGGATTTACCGCGTCTGCGGACGAAATTTCAGGAATATCTGCGGCTTTTTCCCCGTGCGAAAATCTATTACGCCTACAAAGCAAATCCGTTGCCAGGCGTTTTGGAGACTCTGCGGGATTTGGGCTGTTATTTCGATCTCGCGTCGATTTATGAATTGGATGAACTTTTAGCGGCGGGGGTTTCGCCGGACCGACTGTCCTACGGAAACACGATCAAAAAAGCGTCCGACATCGAATACGCGTGGAATCACGGCATCCGATTATTCGTGACGGACAGTCTTTCGGATGTGCAGAACATCGGACGATACGCCCCCGGCTCGGAAGTTCTGTTTCGCATGCTGACCGAGGGTGTAGAAACAGCGGAATGGCCGCTTTCGCGCAAATTCGGCTGTCACCCGGACATGATTTTTCGGGAGATTCTGCTTGCGGAAGAGTTGGGGCTGAAACCGACAGGAATTTCCTTCCACGTTGGTTCTCAGCAGCGGGATGTGGGAATGTGGGATGCGGCAATCGTAAAAGTGAGTCATTTGTTTGAACAAATGCTTCTTCATGGAGTTTCTCTCCGCCGAATCAATCTTGGAGGCGGTTTTCCAGCACACTACATCACGCGAACGAATCCGCTGGAAACGTACGCCGAGACGATTTATCGATCGCTGCGTCACAATTTTGGAAACGAAATTCCGGAAATTATGTTGGAACCCGGTCGCGGATTGGTCGGAAACGCCGGACTGCTGGTCAGCGAGGTGATTAATGTTGCTCAAAAAACGCGGCACAGTGTGGATCAGTGGATTTTTACTGACGTCGGCGTTTACGGCGGACTGATTGAAACGCTGGGCGAAAGCATCAAATATCCCGTTTGGAGTTCCGCGAAGGGTGAATCTTCGGAAAATTTCATTCTTGCGGGCCCGACGTGCGACAGTATTGATGTTCTTTACGAGACGTATCGAGTTCCGCTTCCGTCTGAAATCAAGGCGGGCGACCGTCTTTACTGGTTCAATGCGGGGGCGTACACTGCGAGTTGTTCTGCCGTGAATTTTAATGGTTTTCCGCCTCTTTCAGTCCATTATTTACGGTAAAAGCACCCTCAAACGGAGTGGATACGCACAGCGGGACGCACAGGATGTGAAATTCCCAAATAGAATCAGGTATACAATATTATTAATACAGCAAAAAAATGGAACGTCACATCCAAATTCAAACCCCGCTTTTTGTACCCGCCGCCGCATTGGAAGAATACTTTTTTCACATCGCGGCCTGCGAGTGGAGCGTCATCAATCCAATTATTATTCATAACCAGTCGGATCTTTTGTCGTATGGATGGAAAGAAAAGGGGCTTAAGCCGTTCGAACATCAGTTTCGAAATCTGCTTTATTTTTTCAAAAAGCTCCCTTGTGCGCTTCTTGCCGACGATGTGGGTCTCGGAAAAACCATCAGCGCAGGTCTGATTCTCAGCGAGTTGATGGTTCGGAAACGTGTAAAGAACACGCTCATTGTGGCTCCAAGAATTTTATGCAAGCAGTGGCAGGGCGAGTTGGAAAAATCTTTTGGACTTTATGCCGACTGTCCTGAAAACGGTAATGAGCTGCTGCGATTATTTAATGCGGCAAAGAGTTCCACGACGGCGCAAAGTTCGAATTCCATCATCATTACGACTTATGAAATGCTTCGGAATAAAATAGGCGATTTTCCGGACAATTATTTCCAAATGGGGATTTTCGATGAAGCACACAAGCTTCGAAATCTGTACGGATCGGTCAACCCCCCTAAAATTGCGAGCCGTCTTAGAAAAAAATTTCAAAAAAAGAGTTTCGACTTCGTTTTAATGCTGACTGCCACGCCCGTTCAAAACAAACTTTGGGACATTTACAGTCTGATTGATCTTCTGAAAACCGCAGAAGGCGAGGAAAATCCGCTCGGAGACAAAAATTCGTTTCAGGCGGAATACCTGACCGATGCAAAAGGTCTGAATTTGCGGGAAGAATCGAAAGAAAAATTTCGAAGCATTTTACAAAAAACTTTGTGCCGCACACAACGAAAAGAGACGAAACTGCCGTTTCCGAAGCGAACCGTAATGGACGATTCTTTCACGCTTTCACCGCAGGAAGAACGACTTCTGGACGCGCAAAAACGTTTTTTTATGGAGTTCAACCAAAATTCTCTTCAGCAGACCTTGCTGGCGCAGGCGTTGATGAGCAGCCCGCATGCTTTTTTAAAACAGCTGAAAAAATGCAGCGAAATTGCGGACAAGCAGAAAGCATCCATCCCCGAACTTGAAAGACTTGTGTCCGAAATCCCAATGACGGGGAAAATGAAAATCACGCTTGGAATCCTGAACGAATTAAAAGAAAAAGCAGAGCAAGAATCAAAACAGTGGCGAGCCGTTATTTTCACGACGCGAATCGAGACTCTGAATCAAATCGGGGACCAACTGAGAGAGCGAGGAATCACCTTCGGATTCATCCAAGGGGGAGCGGCCTTTATAAATCAGGAAACTATTCGGAAATATAAGGCCGAACCGCCGGAAATTCACGTCATTGTTTCGACGGACGCAGGGTCGGAAGGGGTCAACCTGCAGGAAGGAAACATCGTCATTAATTACGATCTTCCATGGAACCCTATGATTATTGAACAGAGAATCGGACGCGTTCAGCGTTTGGGTTCCTCATTCAACGAGGTCGTCGTCTTCAATCCGTATGCCGAAGGAACCATTGAGGAGGTGATTGTTTGTCGTCTTCTTGCAAAACTCGACGCAATTTCTCAGGCTATCGGGGACATCGAAAGCGTTCTGGAGTGCTGCGAAAACGGCGACGAAGAGAAAATCGAAAAATCCATCGCGGAACTCGTGCTTCGATCTCTGAAAAAACAGGATTGTGAAGAACAATGTTTAAAAATTGATTTAAATATCAAAAACGGTCTCGCTGTTTATGAAGAATCCAGGCGCCAGATTGAAGAAACGTGCTGCACGACGAACTGGGAAGACGAATTTTCGCCGAAAAATCGTCCTCCGAGGATTCCTCCGCAGGCACACTTCATGTCGGCAACGGATTTCGTGCGGCACACGCAGTCTGAAACGGAACCTTCTGCGTTTTCGGACGAACTTTTAGCGGACCCTGTTTCATTACAAGATTCGAAAGAATTCAAAAATCTTGTCGATAAGTGGCGCAGACGGGCGTCGTCTTTCGTCTGGAAAGTCCAAACACGGAACGAGGAGAAAATCATCGAAGAGGTGAGCGCCATGTGGAAAGAAAAATTTCCAGCCGCCCCCGTTTCCGAAATCGTGCAGGTCGGGACGCCTCAGTGGATTTTTAACGGAAATTTCCTCGTAAAAGCGGAAATCAGCAACGCGGTGGACCGTCTGCAAAAGGTTTTTTCGGTTCCTGTACGCACTTTACCTGAAGCAATAACGCAGCGTGCAGAATTTTCTCCACTTCCGCCGGAAACTTCGGAAACTTCGGAAACTTCGGAAAACTTCATCTGGTCGCACGATTCCCGCTCCAGTTTCCCGGAAATTAAAGCGAATTCCATCGTTCAACAGGCGATTCTGGCAAATTCCGAAATGACGCAATTTGCGGATTTTTACGACCGTCGAGTTTCAGAAAAACAGGAAAACATTAAGAATCAACTCATCAAACAGAAAATTCAGCACGATTACGGTCCCAATTTTTCGGCAGAAGTGAATGGAATTCGTGGACTTTGCTGCGAAAAAATGACGCGGCGCGTTTTTTACACAATTCAGGAACATCCGTACACGTTCGACGTGACGTACATTCCACTGTTTCGATATTTTATACCAATCCAAACAGGAAAATGCGACATTTTGGGCGAAACTTTCCCCGAAAGCGTTTTAGAAACGTGTGAGGAAACGGGAAAAAGAGCGGCGAGTCATTTGTTGGTTACGCTTCCGAATCAAAAACGCGTTCTTAAATCAGAGACGGAAATTTGCGGATTCTGCTGCACGCGAGGTCTGAAACGTGAAATGGAGGAATCTCCAATTTTCCATCAGCTGGAACATATTTCGCACAAAATTCGATGTGAATATTCACTGCAATTGGGCTTTCCGGAAGAAATGGAAAAATCGGATTTCAGCGGGAAAATGGTTCTTTCCAAATACCTGCGTTCTTCGGAAAAAAGCGGACGAAAAGGCGCACCGAATGAGTTTTCCGTCTGCACACGAACCGGGAAAATGCTATTGAACGATGAAGTAAAAATTCGTTCCAAAGACAGATTATTGTACGATTCCGATCTTTTTGCCCTTTCCGCACTTTCCGGGAAAGAAGAATTGAGAGAGTTTCTCGTAGAATGCGAAGTTTCACACACGCTGGTTCTTCCTGAAGAGCGCGTAGAATGTGCCGTTTCTCATAAAAAAATCCGACGGGATTGGACGTCTGTAAGCCCCATTTCACAACGAATTTTTGAAACTTCCATTGGAATTCATTCGAAAGACGGTCTCTTCCTTCCTCCCGATGAAGTCTGTCCCATCTGCAGCAAAGCGATTCGAAAAACGGAAAACAAAATTCGAACTCATCAAGGAACGGTTTCCCATGCGTTCCATTACGCTCAAAGCTGCATAACCGGTAAAATCCTACTGAAAACCGAGATGAAATACTCGGCCGTCAGCCATAAGTGGGGAGAACCGGAATTTTTTCGAACGTCAGAAATTTCAGGACGATGCGGCTTCGAAAACGAAATGCGCGTCTGTGATAAAACTGGGAAAAAAGTCCTTTCGGATGAAATTGTTTATTGCGCTCACGACCAGAAATGGTACTCAGAAGATTTGTGCACTCAATCCGAGGTGAGTCAGGAATGGGGACTGGAAGAAAACACGCTTACATGCGGCGAAACCGGAAAAAAGATTTTTTATTACGAAAGCGTCTTATGCTGCATTTGTGGAAAACGTGTCGCAACAGTTGAGACGGTCACGAGTCCTGTTTCAGGGAAAGTTTTTATCAAGAAGAGGGGCTGCGAGACGCTGAATCACGAAATCCTCATTCCGGAAGAAGCGGGATTCTGCATGTGGCAAAATGGATTCTTCCGTCGTACGGAAATCGGAATGTGCAAAAAAAGCAGGACGACTTTTTTGAAAAAATATTTGATTCATGATGAATTCTTTATTTTGTTCAAAATTCAAAACGCGATTAACGGCAGAAAAACGATAGATTTCAAGAACTGGGTGTCCGCATCGCCAGATACAATTCGTACATTATACAAACTTCCCAATTGGGATGCGGGGTTTCAGGAGGAAAACTGCGATGTATTTTTGTACTGGAATCCGTCACATGAAACTGCTGTCTTCTGCGTACGAAAAACACAAAAAAAGTGGATTTTTTCCAGTTCCTATTCCTATTTTTACGGATTCTTAAAATTTAACGAAAACGTTCCGAAAATTTTCGCGTTCAGCATCATTCTCGACTGGCAGACCAATATTTGGAAACATTTTCCGATGTGAGCGGAAATCCAAAATGCGGGGAGACGGTTAGGAAATGCGCCATAAAAAGGTCGAGTACGTCTAAATTCGTCTTTTCGTACAACATTCTAGAACCCACAACGTCCTCAATCTCGTTCAAAAAAGGACGTCCATGGTCAAATATCAGGTCGATTCCCGCAAAATCAAGAGGGAGCGCGCCGAGTATCGTCGATACAATTCCTTTTTCTTCCGCATTCAACGTGTACGGAACGGCCGTCCCGCCTAGTGAATAATTGCTGCGAAAATCCGTGAGTGACCGACGCTCCATCGCCGCAACCACCCGATTTCCCACCACATAAACCCGCACGTCCCGCCCCGGCGTGTCGCAAAGACGCTGAATCAGCCATTTTTTGGCCGGATTGTAAAGATGTGCAAGCTGCGTTGAGTTTTCCACTAAAAAAACTTCCGACCCGCCGTGTCCGTCGAGCGTTTTGAGGACGAATGGAAACGGAAGCGGAAGCGCGTCGGAAAGCGTGTTTTGAAATGCATACGATTCCATGACGGGAACGCCTAGTTGCGAGACGAATTGGAGGGTTTTCAGTTTGTCGTTTCCGATTTCTGAAACATGTGCAGAATTGAAAACGCGCACTCCGAGCGACTCGAAACGCAGCGAAACGTCGGGAGCCGCACAGCGCATCAGAACCGCGTCCGGAAGCTGCGGCGGCTCAAAATCTTCAGGACGGAGATTTTCTCGAAGCTGAAGTTCCAGCGAAAGTCCGACCTGCGCAAATTTTTCACGCAGCGCCTCGACGAACCAGCGGTTTCGAGCAAGTCTCGGAATATCGTACACTAACAATGTTCGGAAATTTTTGGGTTGCGTCACTCGTTCGTTCCTCTTTCCGACGATGAAAGGACGTTCAGAATGTGTCGGAAAATGAAGGGTCCAACATCGATTCCGCAAACGTCGTAAAGGTTTTTGAAATGCGCGTTCGTATTCACCTCGCAAAGAATGGGCTCGTCCTGTTCGGAACCAAAAAGAAGATCGACGCCCGCAAAATCGATTTTCAAGACGTCGCAAACCCGAATTGCGAGCGCCGTCTCCGCCTCGGTGGGGGTGTACGGATGCATCGCGCCGCCGTTCGTAACGTTTGCGCGAAAATCCCCTTTTTTAGCCGTCCGCATTACAGCCGCAACGACCTCGCCGCCCGCAACGTGAAGCCGAACGTCCGACGGAACTCCGTGACGTTCCGAACGTACAAATTTCTGAAACTGCATCGGACGCGTTCCAATTTCCGCAACAATATTCGTAAGTTCGTCGAGATTTTGCGCCAGGTGCACCTGAAAACCGAAGGAGCCGAACGCCTCTTTCACGACGAGCGGAAATTTCAGACGTTCCCCGACCTCATTCAAAAACGAGACGTCCGGGTACCGATCCGGTCGAAAGGTTTTGGGCGCGAGAATCGTGCGCGGCGTCGGAATTTCCGGGTGCGTCTCAAGCGCCAAAGCCGTCCGGTTTTTATTGTCGCACGTTTCAATTGCGTACGAATTATTAAAAACGCGCAGCCCCTGATTTTCCAAATGACGGCACAAATTCACGTCTTTATCCCAAAACAGGACGAAATCGGGCCGCGGTTCCGCAGCGGAAACTGAAAAATCCACCAAAAGTTCCGCATTTGTTTTTCGTTCAAGTTTCACACTCGACGCTTCGGCGGCTCGCGTCAGCATATTGTAGAGCGTTTCGAATTTTTCCGCGTGTACAAAGTGATTCACCACGAGCCACGCACGATATCGGTACATTTTTCTATCTCCTTCACGTCGCAACGTCCATTCCGCATCGTTAAACGTTGATTCAACGTCCGTTCAACGCAGATCCCAGCAGGGAATCCATTCGATTTTTTCGGGTTTCATGTTGTATTTCGTCTGCAGTTTTTCCGCAAAATCCGGCAAATGCGCGGCACCGTAGAAAATCGCAACATTTTTCTTTCCTTCTTTCAGCTGCGCTTCGAGGACGGAAAGCGCTTTGTCGTTTCGGTCGGAAATGAGCGACGACCCGTTTTTTCCCTCAATCGGGACGATCGACGAACGCAGGTCCGAAATTCCCGCCGCATTGAGACATTTGAGACTTCGCGCTTTGTTTCCTGCAAATAAAAATTCGAACAAATATTGGTCGTCTTCCGTAAAGAATTCCGTTTGTGCTGGTTGTATCGCCATCGAATAACCGTACGAACGCAGGAACCAAACCAAAAAACCATCTCCCCGGCGCTTCATGGCGGCAGAAAATTCAGCGGAATTCATATCTGCGTGTACAAAATTCGAAGCGTGATAGTCCACGGAACCGATCTGAAATTCCAGTCCCATCATGGAGGCGCTGAGGCGCTGGAGGATTCCGATGACGTCGCCGCTTTCGGACGCTTTGACGGGACGCGGATCGTTGTCGCCGACCATTTCAAAAAGGACCGCATCGAACGCTTTGAAACGTCGGTTTAAGACGTGAAAATACGCTTTTTCCCCGATGTGAACGGCGCCGATGAGCGTGACGCGGGCGGATCCGTCCTGCGAAACGAAAGTGACGAGCGAGGTGTCGAACGAACGCAGTTTTCCGTCCTTCGAACGCGTAATTCGCGCAAAAGGTTCGTCCGGAAGAACGAATTCAGACGAATCCTCAGCCGACATTTCGTTTTGGGCGAAGTTTTCCGTTTGAGCCTGAAGTTTCGGGAGGAAATCTGGGGCAAAAAGGAAGCCTGACAGGTTGGTTAAAATGGATAAAATGAGCAGTGTACAAAAGTTCTGATTCTTCATTTGATAAACCTTAAGGATTCTAACGATTAAAACCGATACAATTTGATACGATTATAACAAATAAATACAATCTTGTATATACTTACTTATCGAATATTCCGATTATATGATAGAGTCCGTATATAATTTTTGAAATAGTTGTATAAGTAATCGCACAAAAACCAATGAAACGGGAAAATTGAGTCAGGAAAAAAAGATGGAAATGCCGGGAAATCAGGAAAATCACGGAAATCAGCAAAATGAGGGTCCGGACGCAATTTCGTGTCAGGCCGACGATGGTTTCAAAGGATGGATTTCAAATTACGGCGGGAGTCTTGTTTTTACGACGTGCCGATCGGGTAAATTGGGAATTCTGGGTTGGGACGGTCAGGTTGTGACGCTTACAATGCGTCAGATGGACGTTCCGAAGGGTCTGGCGGTGCTGAACGAGCAGATTTTGGTGACATCGCGCAGCGAAGTGACGCTTTTTTCGAACGCGCCGCTTCTGGCGTACGATTACGATCCGAAAAATCCGGGGCTTTACGATGCATGCTATTTGCCGCGAACGACGTGGTACGTTGGGGAACTCGGAGCGGGCGAGGTGCTGACGGACCGGGCGGGGATGCTGTTCGTGAACACGATTTTTTCGTGTGTTTCTCGTCCGAGTTTCAAATATCATTTCGAAAGTGTGTGGAAACCGGATTTTGTGACGGAACTGGTTCCGGAGAATCGCTGTAATTTGTCGGGCGCAGCGGTTGCGGATGGACGTTTGGCGTACGTCACGGCTTTCGCAAAGACGAACACGCATAACGGCTGGGCCTCGGTGCCGATGAATGCTGGAATTTTGATGGACGCACGGACTGGCGGAGTGATTCTTGAGGGGCTTCAGCGTCCTTGTTCACCGCGTTGGTACAAGGAGTGTCTGTGGTTCCTGAATTCGGCGGCCGGCGAGTTGTGCGTGATGAATCCTCAGACTTGCGAGACCAAAACGGTCTGTCATTTACCGGGAATTACGCGCGGTTTGACGTTTTGGGGAAACTATGCGGTCGTGGGATTGACGAAATTGGGGAAAAATGAGGAAAATACGAAATTTCCGATTCGTCGTTTGAACAATATTACATACTGCGGCGTAGCGATAGTAAACATTCTTACGGGACGGACGGAAGGAATGTTTTATTTCGAGCGCGGCTGTGAAGAAATTTTTGACGTGAATCTTTTGCCGAAGGTGCATCGAGCCGCAGTGCTGACGCCCGATCGCCCCGCATGTCGGGACGCCATGACGACGGAGGGTTTTTCATGGTGGATTCGCGAGAGCAAATAATCATTCGATATTACAAAATTTAACCCGTTCAGAATGGTTCGGTATTCAAACCGTAAACGTTCTGAGATACAATATTGAAATTAACTGGAAGTTGAAATCAGAAAACGTTAAACTCCGCGAGGGGTGCGTGTGTCTGGTTTTGGTCGTTTGTTTATAAACAAGGAAACGAAAGATGTCACTTTTGAATCTGTCATCGTTACGTGGTATTTTCGCCTCACCGTCGAAAAAGAACTCCACAAAGAAGAACTCTTCCCAGAAGCTGCAGCGTTCATTGGCGATGGACACGCTGGAGGATCGCGTTTTGCTGTCCGTTACACCCACAACAGCGACGGACATTCTGGTGAATACCGAGTACAGTCAGGATCAGACTACGAATACAAACGGAAATGCAGTTTCCGTGGACGATGACGGTGATTTCGTCGTTGCGTGGACGCGAGGCGACAACGTGTATCGGGACGCCAACCGAAACGTCGGCTGGTACAATGCAGACGGCGAACTCCAGCTTTACACCGACCGAAACTATATCGACCAGAAATACACCGATGAAAAAGGTACCGAGCACAACGTGGTTCTTTCCGCTTACATCGACGCTGGAACCGGCGAGCAAGTCGTTGATTACAACATTTACTCACGTTATTTTACCGATGAGGTTCAGCGTCTGACGCTCGACACGTCCAACGTCGCGGACAACGAGATGCTGTACAGCATGAAGCTGAAAACCGGCAACACATACGTCCAGAAAATTTCTTTTTCCTGCACCGACACGACTTGGACGGCCTCACCCGATGTCAATAACACGCAGGTGAACACCACATTCGGTCACACGGCCGTTTATGAAATTACGTACAACGGGCAGACCGAACGTTTCGTGTACGACGACGTGGACGACGGAATGACGCTAACGACTACCGGCGGATTGACCCAGGCGGAAAACGGAATCGTACTGGCGATTCAGAATGCGAAAAACATTCAGGGTGCGCTCGAAAACATCTTCGGTGACGGTCACGTCAAAGTGACGGCTTCGACCAACACGGAATTCACCATCGAGTTCGACACGGAAGTGATTGAAGCTCAGCCCGGTGCCGATGCCAACGCGGATTACGCGCAGCTTCTGACGTGTTCGGCGGTTTATGATTATTCGAACACGTACGCGATGCTTTTCCAAACGTACTACCCAAACGCAAACGTCACGTGGGTCAGTCAGCCCGAAGAGTTCGAAATTTACTTCGTGTATAAAAAATTGTACGATACAAAGGGAAATTTCACCGGGTACGGAGACCTTGATGTTGCGGCCACGGCAGAACAGATTACGGTTGCGTTCCAGCAGATTCAGGCAAATCACGCACTCGGAAAAGTTTTGTTCGACCCGGTCGAAAACTACTCGCCCACCGTCGGTCCCACGACCGAAATTGATGAAACGCGCTCGCCCGATTATGAAGTCAGCGTCGTCCCGGTGTACGGACTCGGCGAAACACTCGTCGGTTTTGATATTACGTACGTTAATTCCTCCGGAAAACAGGACTTTCAGCAGCTGACTCTCGAAGAGTTGAACGTCGTGGATGCGGACAAATTCGGATACACACCCGAAGAGTTCGTTGAGAACCGTTGGACGATTACGAACCTGATGGCAGACGGCGGAAACGCAGGATTCGTCGCAACGCTCAAGCAGAACAGCACGGAATTCCGCGTCAATCCGACGTCAGACGATTTCTTCAACAAAAAGTCCAAGATTTACACCGCCACGGAACAGAAAGACGCGAGCGTTGCACTCGACGCGGACGGCGATTTCGTCATTTCGTGGACGAGCGAGATTCTTCAGACGCGCGTTCCCGGAAGTTTCACGGACATTTACGCACGTATGTTCTCGGCGTCCATGTACAACGCCTATTCGACGATCACTGGCAATTACGAATTGCTGAACGATGGAAACGGCTACCAGACCAAGAGCGATGCGATTCTCGTGAACACGCAGACGAACGACCCGCAAGAAAAGTCGTGCGTCGCAATCGACAACGATGGAAACTTCACCGTCGTGTGGATTTCCGTGGCGCAGGAATTTTCGTACATGAACGGCGTCTCGATGCAGCGTTATACTTTCACGGGTGACAAAATCGGGAATGAGACGCGTGTCGATCTGGAAATTACAGGACAGGCGCAGTCTCCACAGGTGGCGATGAGTCCCGACGGAACGCAAATTGCGGTGACGTGGGACTGGCTGAGACCCTCCAGTATCAACGACGTTCCGGCTGGCGAAGGTGAGATTTATCTCTCGAACTGCTACGTCGCACTGTACGGTTACTCCACCGACGAAAACAACAACAAAACGTTCTCGAAACTCCTCGAACCGAACCTCGTCGGAAACCGCGGCAATTTCACATCGGTTACGTTCAACAAACAGAATGAATTTGCGGTCTCCTGGTCGGCAATCACCGGCACGGACCTCATCGGGTCGAACATGCAGTGCGCGTATGTTTCCCAGTACAAGTGGGATTATACCGGCACGGATTTGACGAACGGCGCGCTCACAACGCTGCGCGACACGTATCGCGTCAACAGTGCGTCGATGGATTCCACCAGCGTAACCACTTGGTCCGGAACGACGTACAACACGAAAGTTGTGATGGACGCAGACGGCGATTTCCTCGTCACGTACGACGGTTCAGGTCTCAACGCAACCGAAAACTTCGATCCGACTTCCTCTTTGCCGTACGTCGCTGAACTGATTAACGAGGACGTTAATTCCGACCTTCTGAATTTCTTTGATCCGAATCGTGAAATGTTTATACTGCCTCCAGCAGGCGTGTACAATGGCGGTGAATACGGTCGGCAGCTCACGTGGATGCATGGGATGGAAATGTATCTCACCAACGGCGACGTCAACTCCACAATCGAGATGGTTCTGGCGCGTGCGCAGGTGAACGGCTGCACGGACGAACAGTTCTCGCGTCTGTCGATGATTTTGCACAGCGTGTTTGACGTCGTTAAAGGCGAAGGAGACGGTGTCAACTTCACCATGTTCGACGCGGCCACCGGAAACGGAACCTACCCGGCGGGACAGGTCACGATTCTTCAAAGCGACAACATCGCCAACGCAACGCGTGACGGTGAAAATGCAAAATACTACGTCACGTTTGACCGTACTGCCGTCTTTACCGGCGAAGTGGAACAGGAAGACTTTCAGGAAGACACGAACGTTTGGTCCAACGTCTCCTTCACCATTGCGTGGAACGGAGTGACACGCACCGTCACCGCAAACCTGCGCGACTGCTACGCCTTTAATCCTGCGGGATATTACACGCTGAACAACGCACAAGCCGCGCTGAGAATTGAACAGGCGATTGAGGCTGCGTTTGCAACATCGTGGTCGCAGGCGGACCGTTACGAAGGCTGCGTCGAAGTGCGTGCCGTCTCGACAGACACTGCGGACCCGACTCAGATGCGTTATTTGGACGACACCGAATACGACCTCAACGGCGGTGAAAAAGTCCAAATTTCGCCTATACTATTCCCCGGTTACGCCATTTCCGACGCAACGAACATTGCGTTCCCGGCCGACTTCACCTGCTTCGAGATTCAGTTCACGGGCGTCATGCACGACGCAACGGTCGCTTTTGATCTTCCGACGAATTTTGACACGGTCCTGCAGTCTTCGGTTCAGCAGATTGATCTCCGGAACGCGACGGGAAGTTTCTTCCGTCTCACCGTAAACAATGCGGGAACCGTCACGCGTGCGGACACCATTGTGGTTCCGTGGAATGGCGGACAGACAGGAAACTTTGTCGCTGCGGTTCGAACGGCTCTCGACAATTTGGGGTACACCGCCCCCGATTGCCGCGTGGAAGTCGTAACGCTGACGGACGATGAAGGAAACGACTATCCGGTCGTTCAAGTGACGTTCACGGGACGGTATGCCGGCCAGAATATTACAGTCGGAATCAATACCGAGAAACCGGCGGTTGCGGAAAACGCTGTCGATCCGTATCCGGGATGGATCGGAAACGAACTGCGAGGCGTCGTAATCGACACGGCGTCTGCCGGTGTGACGGTCGCGAACTATCCGCTGAATATCATCACGCTTTCTCGCGGAGCTTCCGGAACGACGCAGGGAAACAGCAGCACAGGAATGACGCCGTCTGGCGACTTCACGACCGCTTGGACCCAGGAAAATTGGGACCCGACGGGATTGACCGTTGAGAGCCAGAGCATCTTCTACCGCGCGTTTAACGAAGAATACGACACAGCCGGACCGGAAGTCGTGGCGGTGTACTATTCCGATGGTCAGAAAATCTCCCAGGGCGGACAGATCGTGGACAGTTCCGTTAAGGACGCTGCGGGCGCTCTCGTCATCACGTTCGACGAAGAGATGATGGACCATACGAAAATCACAACAGAAATCGACGCCACGCAGGCCGCAAAGAACAAAACCCACAGCGTCACGAACGTGAGCAACTGGGTGCTGGTTCACAACGGTGTGGAAATCGCGAACGCCGTTTCGGAAATTTACTTCGGAATGAACGCGAGTGCCGACCCGTACATTCAGAAGATGGGAGTTACAGCACTGCGTGAAAACAAGTGGGAAGCCGTCGTCGTTCTGAATGAGAATGTGAATCTTGAGGGCGGAAAGTACGAACTCGTTTTGAAGAAAATCGTGACGGACGTCAATGGAAACCCGCTGGGAAGCGACGGAACCAACACGACGGGAGAGGATTGGGAATTCGATTTCGACATTGTTTCGGGTTCGACCGAAACGACGATTGTGACGCCCGAAACGGTGGATCGCGACGACCCGAACAGTGATGTGGTGCTCGACGACGATGGAAACGTTGTGGAACGCGAAGGCGACCAAGGTTTCTTCGACACCGAATCTTCCGAACTTTGGTCTCCGAAAGCGACGGCAACCGACCCGGAGGGCGACTCCGTCACAGTTTGGACGTCCTCCGAAGCGGGTTACGAAGGCATTTACGCCAAAATTACGTACAAAAAATGGGATACAACCGACGGACGCAAAGTGCAGGATGAAGGCTCTTGGACGTTCAAAGTCACCGATGACCGTTCCGCGAACTTTGCAAGCGTCGATATGGATGGTTCTGGAAACTTCGTCGTCACGTGGACCCAGAACGATGCGGAAGACGGCGCGAGTGCCGACTTGAACGTCTGGGCGCAGCTGTTCGACCTCAACGGAAAGGCGCTGACCGAAGCGTTCTGCGTCAATTCCACGACCGCAGGCGCGCAGCAGTACAGCCAGGTTGCGATGTCGCTTGAGGGCGATTTCGTCATCACGTGGCAGGGTTACAACAAGGACACCGATTGGGACATTTACGCGCAGCGTTACAGTGCCGAAGGAAAAGCGCTGGGAGCCGTCGATGAGATTCAGGCCCTCAACATCACCAACTGGAACGGCTGGTTTACGCTGACGTACACGGATTCGGACGGAACGGAACACGAAACGGAACAGATTGAGTGTTCGGACAACACGCTCACCGTCATCACGGACGTCTTGAAAGCCCTCAACAATTTGGGACTCAGCGGTGTTGAATTCTCCGTTGCGGCAGCCTCCGACACGCAGATCCTCATCACGATTCACGTCCAGAACAACGCCGATGCCGACGTGCAGGAAATGAAGCTGAAAACCTACGCAACCACGAGTGAGGGCGGAAGCATCGAAATCTCCACCGTGAAAAACGGTTCCGGCGCAGAGTTCGTCGTCAACGAGACGCTCGCCAACAAACAGGTTTACGCCTCCATCGACATGGATTACAGCGGAAACTTCGTCATTTCCTGGACGAGCTACGGAAACGGAACCGACAGTTCCTACGAATCCGACATTTACGCTCGTCAGTTCACGAGCAGCACCTCGCTGGGATACACCGCCAACACCGCCTCGGAATCGAATTACGATTACATCGTGCGTGTCGACGGAACCGATGAAAATCCTGTCACAAATTCGGGTATCGCGCTCATTACGGTCGGTCAGTACATGGGATCCGGCGTCCTCCTTGCAGACGGCGGCAACATTTACGTCCTCACCGCTGCGCACGTTGTTACGGGAACCGATTTCGAAGCCACGAAGGACAACACGACGCTCCTCTTCTACTCCGAAGACGGAAACCAAGTGACGGCATACATGGATGAAGTCTATGTGTACGAAAATTATTCCAGCTACTACGGAACAGGCGATGTCGCCATCATCAAGCTCACGACAAGCCTTGCGGGCATCGTGACGGGTTACGACATCAATCGTGACATGAAAACAGATATGGGTGCGACTTACACCCGTTACGGTTTCGGTATTTACGGCGAAGGAAGCACCGGCGCAACAGAAAACGTCGACGGTTCCATGCACTCCGGCAAAAACGAGTGGGAATATACGGAAAAGGGGTTGCTGTACTACGACTTCGACGACGGAACCGACGCGAACAACACACTGCAAGCCACTTACGGTATTAAAAGTTCGCTCGGTCTCGGGAACGAAGAAACTTGCGGCTGTCACGGCGACTCTGGAGGTCCTTGCTTCGTGAACGGACTCATTGCGGGTCTGTGCCACGGCGGCGACTCCGACATCAGTGCGTACGGTACCGTTGGTATCGACACCCAGGTCGCGTATTTCGCTGACTGGATTGATAATGTTACAGGGGCTGCGCAACAGCAGATTACAGGCGCTGCAGGGGCTGAATTCCTCGTGAACGCCGATGCGGCGAAAGGGTTGCAGAAGTGGTCGAGTGTCGCGCTGGACGCCGATGGTGATTTCGCCATTTCGTGGACATCTTCCGCAGACAATACCGACATCACGAACGATGTTTACGCTCGGCGCTACAAGAACGATGGAACCACCGTTGGGAATTCCTTCGTCGTTAATACGACCACCGACAACACGCAGCAGCTCTCGAGCACTGCGATGGATGCAGACGGCGACTTCGTGATTACGTGGGAAAGCTACCAGGAACACGGCGACGGAACCTCTTTGGGCGCTGCCGACAGCTGGGGCATTTATGCTCAGCGTTACGTCGCGAACGACAAAATGGGAACCCTTTCCTACCTCGGTCCCCACGGCGAGAATGGAAGCGAGTATCGTATTAACACCACCGTAAGAAACGACCAGCGTTTGCCGAACGTCGTCATGACGGCTACGGGCGACACGTTCTTCTCGTGGCAGAGCGATGAAAGCGGTTCCGAAGGCGTTTACACCCGTTCCTACTATCAGGCGGTTGACGATGCCGGTCCGGTCGTGGTTCGCGTCACAAGTTCTTACACTGAAGAAGACGAAGAAACCGGCGCAGTCACCGTGGTGAACGTCACCTTGAGAGACGGCGACGTCATCGATGGAAGCCTTGAGTACTTCGAAGTCACGTTCGACGAACAGTTGATGGGACAGTACGCCAACGAAACGGGCACAAACAGCATTCTGACGGTCAGCAACTGGAAGCTCGTCAAGGACAACGACCTTGTGACCAGTGAAATCATTGATCACATTGAGCTTGTTGGTTACGACAAAACCGATCCCTCCTACGTCGGAAGCGACGGAATCAGCGAAAAGAACATTTATCGTGTCGTTTTCAAAGACGGTACGGTCCTCGAAGACGGTTCCTACACCCTCACGCTCCGTGACCGTGTGGAAGACCGTTCCGGAAACGCGCTCGATGGAAATCGTGACGGAAAAGAAGGAGGAAGTTACGAACTCCACTTCACCATTTCGGCCGAACCTGTGGATGAAGGCTCCAAAGTCACTCCGACCGATCCCGACGATTCCAAACCGGGCACCTTGGACCCCACCGTGAACACCGCCTCGGCAGGCGATCAGGAACAGCCCGCCATTGCAATGAACGACAGCGGCGACTACGTGGTCGTCTGGGTCTCCGAAGTAATTGACGCAAACGCGGCGGCAGCGGCGGCCGATGACAATGCAGCTGTCGTGAACACCGTGACGAAAAAAGTCATTATGGGACAGCGCTACAATCGTTACGGCGAAACGGTCGGTGCCGAGTTCTACGTTTCGGACTTCGTGGACGGCGTTCAGGAAGATCCGGACGTGACGATGGACGCAAACGGAAACTTTGTCGTCACTTGGACCGTCAATGGCCGCGACGAAAACCACGATGGAACCATCGACAACAACGAACTGGCAAAGTACGGTGTGTACGCTCGCGTTTTCCGCGCCTCCGGCACTGCCGTCACAGGGTCATTCCTTGTTTGTGAGGATCCGGCCGCCCAGCAGAAAGAATCTTCTGTGGCACTCTCTCCCGATGGAAAACAGTTCGTTGTAACGTGGACGAACATCAATTCGAAAGAAACGGGTGACCGATACGGCATCTACGGAATGCGCTTCAACTTCAACGGTACAAGACTCTTTGAAGGAACGGGTACCGAAGGTCGTTTCCTCGTAAACAAGACGGTTCCTTACGAACAGTGCATGTCCGATGTGTCGATGGATGCCGACTACAACATCGTGGCGGTGTGGCAGAGTTCAAGCGACAGCAAGAGCGGCCTCGACATCTACGCACGTCAATTTGACGGTTTCAACAAAGCATCTTCTGACGAAGTGCTCGTCAACACGACCATCAAAGACGACCAGCGTTCCGCCTCCGTTTCGGTCAACGACCAGGGACAGTTCGTCGTCGCGTGGGCCTCGCAGAGCGGTGCTGGATACGATATCCTCTTCCAGTGCTTCAACAGCGACATGACGAAAATCGGATCGGAAACCCGGGCAAATACCTACACGACGTACAGTCAGTATCAGCCTTCCGTCTCCCTGTGCCGCGTTGCAGAAAACAACACGAACTTCGCGATCAGCTGGAGTTCCTACGGTCAGGAAGGTCTTTCCGAAAAATCTTGGGGCGTCTACATGAACGTGTACGACGGCCTCACGACTCGAAACAGCGTGACGACCTCGAAGCAGGAAGTCCTCGTAAACTCCTACAAAGCGTGGGATGAGGACAGCGCCGCAATCGCCATGGACGCTTACGGAAGCATCGGTATCGCCTGGGTCGGTCCCGACGAAGCAAAAACAGGAACCACGGTGGCAACGAAACCGCAGGATACCGACATCTTCCACAAGGTGTACATCCGTGCAAACGTCCCGAATTACGTGCCGATCGGAAGCACCGTCCAAGCAACGCTCTCTGGAAACACAAACCAGGGAAGCAACACTTCCATCGCCTTCAATTCCTCCAAGGAAAACGGCGGCGGAACGGTTACGACCTCCGGCTCGCAGACGACCATCCTCACTGCTGAAAACTCGACGAACAAGTTCGTGTTCGACGCAGCCGCAAGCAAACCGACCGTGACGCTCAACAACGTCGAAATCAAGCTCGACGGAACCCAGAACAAATACGTCTTTGACGCATCCAACACCGGGTCCTACTCAAGCGCGGTCGAGGTGAACGGTCTCGGCGGTGAGAGCATCTCCGTTGAAAACGGAACGGTTATCATCACAGGTTCGTCCTACACGCTCACCGTTTTGAACGCTACAACGTTCGTCTTCAATGGCGAAAACCTCGTGACGTCCGTGACGGCCGCTTCGGGTGAAGTCTTCTCGGTCGAAGGAAACTCCGCGTCTCTTCAAACCGTCACCGCTTCCTACCGAATTGAAGGCTGCATCAGCATCACGGCTGCCGCCGCCGGGTCGGCAGTTGCGAAACTGACGGGAACGGAAGAAAACGACAAATTCACGGTCCTCGCGAATCAGGTTTCCGTCGCCTCCTCCAAATGCAGCGTCACGGCCAGCAATTTCGAAACGACCTACCTCAACGGTTTCGAGGGCGACAGCGTCGTCTTCAAGCAGAACGGGTCCTACACCGTGGACGCGAATACCGTTCAGTTCGAGTATCTCGGTTCCTCCGTGACGGCTGTCGGCTTTACGACGGTCACTGCGGCGGCGGGCGGAGTTGCGTCCATTGTAACGTCGGAAGACGCCAACACGATTGAAGCAAAAGCCGGTTCGCTCGTCGTTTCCGGTCTCGACTTCACTCAGACGTACACGGGACTGAGCATCATCTCCCTCACCGGAAATGGTTCCGACCTCATCGACCTCACCGCCGACGCCGACGTGCAGGTTCAGGCCGACCTGATTTCGACGGGTGCGTACACGATCAATGGTTTTGGCGACGTGGTTTTGCACAAAGCTCTGACGGTCACGCTCGAAGGCTCTGCCGGCGACGACACCCTGACGGTGAACGGTTCCAGTGCCGCTTTCACGACCGACGATTACGCCCTGACGATCGACAGCTTCAGCAAACTCGTCACGGTTGCTTCCGACGGAAACGATACGGCGGTCCTCAGCGACACGACTTCCAACGACTCGATCGTCTTTGGTGAGAATCAGATGTCGATGAACAACAACATCTTCCTGAACGGCTTCGATTCCGTCACCGTCAAATGCGAAAATGGCGGTTCCGACACCGTTTCCATCACAGGAACGACGGGAGCGGATGCGTTTTCACTCAACGCGAATTCGCTCTCTGCAAAACTCAGCAGCGGTGCGGCTCTCAACATTACGGGCGCGCCCAGCAACGTTACGATTAACGGAATGGGCGGCTCGGATGCTCTGACCGCTTCCGACTCGACGGACGGCGACGCATTCACGCTTGAACCCGGCGCACTCAAAGCGGTGTTGGGAACCGGCGCGGTCTGGAACGTCTCGAACGTCTCGAACATTCGGGTCAATCAGATCAACGGCGGAGCGGATTCGCTGACGGTGAACGATTCGGCTGGCGACGACAAAGTGGTAGTGAGTCCGAAGTTCGTCACGATGACGTCTTCGAACGCGACCGTGACGGCCGCCGGTTTTGAGGAGATTTTCGTGAACAGCCGCAGCGGAAACGATGTGGCGGTGATGTACGATTCGATTTCGAACGACACAGCAACGGTCACAGCCGAAGGAGACGTTTCCCTGACGGGCGCGAACTTCTTCAATCAAGTGAGCGGCTTCCGCAAGGTGAACCTCTATGCGGTGAACGGCGGCGACGACACGGCAAACATTCAGGCCGCGTTTGAGACGGTGGACAGCATTTTTGCGGCGCGCGGAGAAGACTGGACGGTCAAAGGGATTGGTTTTGATTTCTAAACAAAACATTCAAACCCCATAATATCGAGCGGAGGACCCCACAAGTCCTCCGTTTTTTTGTTTCATCATTTATCTCACCTCCCGCTGTATCTCTCCCGCAACTTCATAATTTAACACACGATGAGGTTCTTCTGATTCGAACGATGAATACTGATTCTGACCGAACAATACGTAAATAAGCCCGTAATGAAGCGAGTGAAACGAGCGGAATTAGGGTTCTTCAGGCCGCGAATACAGGATCCCTAATTCCGCTCACTGCGTTTGTTTCATTACGGGCTTGCTTGCGCCCGACGTTTGAAAAACCCGTGATGATTCCCTGAAATTTCAAGTGTGATGCATCTATCTGCGTAAATCAGCGTAATCTGCGGGATCTTAAATCCAACCGCCCGAAGATTGCGCAGATGGGCGCAGAGTGTTTGTTTCCTCGGAGGAGGAAGGATTTTTGTCGCAAGAAAACAAAAAAACGCTGTATTTCTACAGCGTTGGGTATAAAAAAACCGGCAACACCTACT
>CAYTLK010000047.1:0-28095 GCA_964438515.1 uncultured Planctomycetaceae bacterium | reverse complement strand
TTTTAGTTTTTTTACCCGCCGCATTTTGAATTTTCGCTTCACCATCGTTACTCTATCGAGAAACGACTGCCGCTGCAGCAGCCCAATACGAAATTTTCAAGAGGAATCACTATACCAAAACGGAACAAAAAATAAAAAATTTGTAAAATTTGGTAAAAAAACCCCAAAATTGCTTTCTCTCCCTCTTTTCCTATTTTTCTATTCGGTTACAATAGGAGCGTGTATTGTTCCACGTTTTTTTTCTGGAAACTATTGAGAGTATTAAAGAGAGTGAAAAATGTCCGACGTTCCAACGAACAACGAAACCAGCGGTTCCAAAGATTTTATTCGCAAGATTGTTGAAGAAGACCTCGCGTCCGGAAAACACGCCGAGATTCAAACCCGTTTTCCTCCGGAACCGAACGGATATCTGCACATCGGTCACGCAAAATCCATCTGTCTCAATTTCGGAATTGCGCAGGAATACGGCGGAAAATGCAACCTCCGTTTTGACGATACGAACCCCTCCAAAGAAGAAGATGAATACGTCGAGGCGATTCAGGAAGACATCGAGTGGCTCGGCTTCCACTGGGACAAAAAGTTCTTTGCGTCCGACTATTTCGACCAGCTGTACGCCTGGGCCGTCCAACTTATTCAGGAAGGAAAAGCGTACGTTTGCGACCTCACGGGCGAAGAAATCAGCAAAACCCGCGGCGACCTCACAAAAGCAGGAACGGAAAGCCCGTACAGAAATCGAAGCGTCGAAGAAAATCTCGATTTGTTTACGCGTATGAAAAACGGCGAGTTTGCGGACGGAACGCATACTTTACGTGCGAAAATCGATATGACGAGTCCGAATCTGAACCTCCGCGACCCCGTGATGTACCGGATTCTGCACGCTTCCCATCATCGGACGGGCGACACGTGGTGTATTTATCCGATGTACGACTTTACGCACGGTCAGTGCGACTCGATCGAACGCATTACGCACTCGATTTGCACGCTCGAATTCGAGAATCATCGTCCGTTGTACGACTGGTTCTGCGAGGCGCTGCGCATCTATCATCCGCGCCAAATTGAATTCGCACGTCTGAATCTGAGCGGCACGGTCATGAGTAAGCGTCTGCTGCTGAAGCTCGTAAATTCCGGGGCCGTACGGGGTTGGGACGATCCGAGAATGCCGACGATTTGCGGAATTCGCCGACGCGGATACACGCCCGAAGCGATTCGGAATTTTTGCCGAACGATCGGTGTGAGTAAAGTCGACAGCTGCGTCGATATGGGGCTGCTGGAGTTCCACGTCCGCGAACATTTGAATGCCGTTGCGCCTCGTGTAATGGCGGTTCTGAAGCCGCTGAAAGTTACAATCACGAACTGGGAGCCGAGTCGGGTCGAGTACTTGGATGCGGTGAACAATCCGGAACGTGAAGAAGACGGAACGCGGCAAATTCCGTTCTCGGGCGTGCTTTACATCGAACAGGACGACTTTATGGAAGAGCCGCCGAAAAAGTATTTCCGTCTTGCGCCGGGAAAAGAGGTGCGTTTGCGCTGGGGGTACTTCATTCGATGTGAGGAAGTCGTGAAAGATGCGGACGGAAACGTCGTCGAACTGAAATGCACGTACGATCCCGCAACGCGAGGCGGTCAGGCGCCGGACGGACGAAAGGTGAAAGGAACGATTCACTGGGTTTCTGCCGCACACGCCGTCGACGCCGACGTTCGAATGTTCCCGGAGCCGCTTCTTGTGAAAGACCCGGAAACAGGGCTCGCGGATTACAATCCCAACTCCGAAAACGTTCTGACTGGCTGCAAGCTGGAGCCGTCGCTGGCGGACGCTGCGCCTGGTTTTCGCTGTCAGTTTGAACGTCTCGGTTATTTTTGCTGCGACAAAGATTCGACGCCGGAAAAGCGCGTTTTCAACAGTACGGTGACGCTTAAGGACACTTGGGCGAAAGAACAGAAAAAGGGTTGAGCCTCAAGAATGATTCAAACCGTTTCCATACTGGGCGTCGGACTCATCGGCGCGTCGCTCGGAAAGGCGCTTCTGAAAAACGGTGCGGCTTCGGAGGTGCGCGGCTTCGGAAGACGGCGTGAAAACCTCGAAATCGCACTGAAATCGCACTGTATTACGCACATTGCGGAGTCGCTTGAAGACGCCGTGTCGGGCGCGCAAATCGTCATGGTTTGTACGCCCGTCGAGACGATCGCGCACTCCATTCGTCAGGCGCTCCCGTTTGTTGAAAAAGGTACAATATTCACCGACGTCGGAAGCACGAAAGCGTCGCTTTTCGAGGACTTTCAGGGAATTTGCGAGGCGCAGGGGTGCTTTTTCATCGGAGGACATCCGATTGCCGGGAAAGAAACATCGGGCGCAGCAGTGGCGGATTCCGAACTTTATGTTGGGAAAACGACGGTTTTAACGAATAATCAGCCCTTTTCGGCTTACGAAACGGTTGCGAAGATGTGGCGGTCGGTGGGCGCGCGTGTCGTTTATATGTCCGCGAAGGAACACGATGCGGTTTTAGCGAAAACGAGCCATTTACCGCATCTTTTGGCGTGCGCGCTCTCGGCGGTGACGCCTCCGGAACTCTATCCGTTCTCCGGAACGGGTTACGACTCCATGACGCGTCTGGCGGCGGGAAATCCCGAAGTCTGGCGCGACATTTTGACGGACAATCGCAGAAACGTGCTTTCGGCTTTGGACGTCTATTTGAAACAATTACAGCAGCTTTACGATGTTCTTGGCGGCGGCGACGCGGCTGCATTGGAAGCTTTTTTACACTCAGCAAAGAAGAATCGAGATGCTTTGGGAAATTGATATTTATCCGAAAGCCAGTCAGATCGACGCACTGGCGAACGAAGTTGTAACCGAATCGCAGGCTTTGGGCCTTGGAACCGCTGCGATGAAAGTCCGCTCCTGTCACGGCTACCTGCTTCAAGGAAACTTGAGTGCGGAACAGGCCGAGAAAATCGCGCGTGAGCTGCTGGCCGACTGCGTGGTGGAAGAACCGGCAGTTTTTCCCGTAAGTGAAGCAAAAGACGCTTCGAACGGCGAAATTCTCGTAAACGTTTTGCCGAAGCCCGGTGTGATGGACCCCGTGGCGAACAGCGCGCTCAAGGCGATGAAAGACTCGAATGCGCCGGTCGAAGCGGTTCGAACCTTCCGCAAGTTCTTCATTTCGGGCGTCGACGCGTCGGAAATCGATAAACTTTGCTGGAAAATCCTTGCAAACGACGCCATCGAACAGGTCGTCAAAGGTCCGTTCACGTTCAAACACCTCGAAGTCGGAAGTCCGTACCACTTCGAACTGATTATCGTACCGATTCGTTCCATGTCGGACGAGGAGCTGAAAACGCTTGCGATTAAGGGCCAGCTGTACCTGTCGCTCGTGGAGATGCAGACGATTCAGCGTCACTTCATCGAACTCGACCGCGACCCCACCGACGTCGAACTCGAAACGATCGCGCAGACGTGGAGCGAGCATTGTTCCCACAAAACGCTCGCCGGAAGAATTTCGTACAAAGACGACGAACGAGAAATCGTCTTCAAAAACATGCTGAAAGAGACGATCTTCGCCTCGACGCAGCAGATTCGGAAGAATTTGGGCGACAAAGACTGGTGCGTCAGCGTCTTCAAGGACAATGCGGGCGTCGTGACGTTCAACGACGAATACAATATTTGTTTTAAGGTCGAAACGCACAATCATCCCAGCGCCCTCGAACCTTACGGCGGCGCAAACACGGGAATCGGAGGCGTCATCCGCGACCCGATGGGAACCGGAATGGGAGCGAAACCGATCGCAAATACAGACGTTTTCTGCTTTGCGCCTCCGGAAATGCCGCTCGAAGAGCTTCCGCAAGGCGTTTTGCACCCCAAACGTGTGATGCGCGGCGTCGTTTCCGGCGTCCGCGACTACGGAAACCGAATGGGAATTCCTACGATTAACGGTGCCGTATTTTTCGATAAACGTTACATGGGAAATCCGCTCGTTTACTGTGGAAACGTCGGACTGATTCCGGTCGACAAATCCTTCAAAAAGACGGATCCGAACGACTTGATTGTGGCGGTCGGCGGACGAACGGGACGCGACGGAATTCACGGCGCAACGTTTTCCTCCGCGGAACTGACGCACGAAAGTGAGACGCTTTCCGGCGGCGCCGTTCAGATTGGAAACGCAATTACGGAAAAAATGGTGCTCGACATTCTGCTCGCCGCACGCGACCGAGGCCTCTACACGGCCGTCACGGACTGCGGAGCGGGCGGTTTCTCCAGCGCGGTCGGCGAAATGGGCGAGGAAATCGGCGCAGAAGTCTGGCTCGACAAAATTCCGCTCAAATATGAGGGTCTGACGTACAAAGAAATGTGGATTTCTGAGGCTCAGGAACGGATGGTTTTCAGCGTTTCTGACGAAAAATGGCCGGAAATGAAGGCGCTGTGCGACTCGGAAGGCGTCGAAGCGGTCGTGATCGGCCGATTCGTCCCGACGGGAAAACTCATCATGACGTACGACGGCGTTCAGGTCGCAGACCTCACCATGGAATTCATGCACGGAGGACGTCCGCCGGTTGTGCGCGAAGCGGTTTACACGCCTCCGAAAACTGAAACGATGAATCTTCCGATTCGTACAAATTACACAGACGATCTGAAAAAGATTCTCGGCTCGTACAACGTCGCGTCGAAACACTGGGTTGTGCGCCAGTACGACCATGAAGTTCAAGGCGGCTCGGCCGTCAAACCCCTTGTGGGCGTGAACAACGACGGACCCGGCGACGCGTCGGTCTTCCGTCCGTGTCTCGACTCAATGCAGGGCGTCGTGATGTCGAACGGAATGAACCCCTGTTACGGCGAATGCGACACGTACTGGATGGCCGCCAGTGCGATTGATGAGGCGCTGCGAAATGCGGTCGCGGTGGGCGCCGACCCGGAAAAAGTCGCAATTCTCGACAATTTCTGCTGGGGAAATACGGACCGACCCGAGACGCTCGGCTCGCTCGTTCGTTCTGCGATTGCGTGCCGCGACATGTCGGTGGCGCTCGCAACTCCGTTCGTGAGCGGAAAAGACAGTTTGAACAACGAATTCCGTCCCGCAGGTCAGGAACCCATCAGCATTCCGCCGTCTCTGCTCATCAGCGCGATGGGACAGGTGAATGATGTACGAAAATGCGTCACGATGGATTTGAAGGCGTCCGGCGACGCGCTCTACCTCGTCGGCGTCACGCGTGAAGAAATGGGCGGCTCGCACTTTGGTCTCGTGAATCAACTTTCCGGCGGCGAGTGTCCGAAAGTCGATTTTGACGTGACGAAAAAGACGCTTAAGGGCGTTTACGAAGCGATTCAGGCGGGGTCGGTACGTGCGTGCCACGACCTTTCTGAAGGCGGTCTGGCGGTTGCGGCCGCCGAAATGGCGTTCTCGGGCGAACTTGGAATTACGCTGGATCTCCGTGCGGTGAAATTCGATGGAAACGTTTCGGACGCTGCGATTTTGTTCAGCGAGTCGAACACACGATTCCTCGTCGAAGTTGCGCCTGAAAAAGAGACTGCGTTCCTTGCGGCTCTCGCAGGCGTCCCGGTTTCGAAAGTCGGAACGGTCAATTCCGGCGTAAAGATGACGGTCACCGGCCTCACCGGCTCCGTTGTTCTCGACGCAGAACTCGCCGACCTGAAGTCCGCATGGATTAAACCGCTGGACCTTTAGAAGTAAAACCTGGTATTACGAGAAAAAAATGAACGAAAGCATTTTGATACCGCTGGGCGTCGCCGAACTGAATATTTTGAAAGGTTTCAGTCTCGTGAAAGCGTGGCGGCTGTACCTGAAAAAGACGCAGAAAGAGGCGGCGCTGGCACTGGGAATCACTCAAAGTGCTTTTTCACAAATTGAGAAATCCAATTCCAATCACTACGAAACTCTTTGCAAAATTGCAGACTGTTTCGGAATCCAGGTCGAGCAATTGGAAGAATAAAAAGGATTAAAGCGATGAACCTGAACCCAACGATTCGCACGTCCCGGCTTTGGCTCGTGCTGACGTTTCTGGCGGACGTTTCCTTCGGGTACGGTTACGCGATGGAGCAATTCGTCTGGGTGGTCGTCGCTCTGCCGGTCCTTTTTTTTGCGTTTCCGCTTTCGGCTCTGGCGGCTTTGAGTGAGCTTACCTCAAAGTCAGTCCGAGCCTGCGACGAAAACCTGGGCGGCGTCCCGGAAAGAAACGATTGAGTTCCTTTTTGTGGGAATGATTTTCACCCTTTTTCTCTTTTTCGTGCCGAATTTCAGAAAGGGCGGCTCGGAAACGGTTTGGCTGACTGCTTTCCTTGCGTTAACCGCTTTGGGACTTTGGCTGATGCGCGTCACTTACCGGATTTTTTTCAGATTCCACGAAAAGAGTGCGTTTCGCGCCCTTTGGACGCAGGGCCTCGCCGCTCTTCCACTCCTTTTATGACTGGCGTCATCGTCTGGGAATTCCTTTCCCAAATGTTGGAACTTTTTTAAATCGGACAGAATCCAATGCAATTAGCATCCTCCTATTTTTCGTGGTTGAAAGATTTAAAAACTCGCATTCGCCAGAGCCAGCTGAAAGCTGCGGTTTCGGTAAATACGGAACTTTTGAATCTTTATTGGAATCTTGGAAAAGAAATCGTCGAGAAACAAAAAAACTGCCGATGGGATGATTCCATTTTGCGTCAAATCAGTCAGGATTTGATGTCGGAATTTCCTGAGATGAAAGGGTTTTCCTATCGGAATATAAACTATATTAAAAATTGGTTTTGTTTTTATTGCGATACCGTTGAGCCGAGTAGTTCAACTGCATGTAGTAAAAATAATCGTACGGAATTGCAACAGCCTGTTGCAATCTCGTGCGAAAATCGAACTTTAAAATGGCTCACATCCATCCCATGGGGACACAATATTTTAATTATGACTCACTGCAAGAGTGTGGATGAAGCCCTTTTTTATGTTCGCAAAACGCTGGAAAATGGCTGGAGCCGTTCCGTTTTGGGAAACTTTTTGAAAACTGGACTTTATGAAGCCAATGGAAAAGCGGTGACGAACTTTAGCCGCACACTGCCGGACGAATTTAGCGATTTGGCGCAACAGACTCTAAAAGATCCGTATTGCTTTGACTTCCTCGTCATGCACGAGAACTACACCGAACGGGAACTGGAAGACGCTTTGGTAGCGCAGGTGACCAAATTTCTTCTGGCTCTTGGGAGTGGATTCGCGTATGTCGGGAAGCAGCTTCCGCTTCAGGTTGGTGAAGAAGAATTCTTCTTGGATTTGCTTTTTTACCACTTGAAATTGAGATGCTATGTCGTCATCGAGCTAAAAACAGGCAAATTCCATCCAAAAGATTTAGGTCAACTGTCGTTTTACGTGACGGCGGTAGATCACCAAATGAAACATTCCGAGGATTCCGACACGATCGGCCTTTTGATTTGTCGTGAGAAAGATCGAATCGTTGCGGAGTACTCCCTTCAAAATACGGCTCAGCCTTTAGGTATTTCCGAGTATGAACTGGGAAAATTGCTGCCGAACGAATTTCGTTCCAGTTTGCCGACGGTTGAAGAGATTGAACGAAACCTGACAGAACAATTCGAAAACTAAACTTAATTCAATTTTTATCGAGAAAAAATCATGAAACCAAACGTTTTGATTATGCGTGCCCCGGGCACAAACTGCGACGTAGAAACCGCTTACGCTTTCGAAAAAGCGGGAGCCGCGACCGAACGGATTCACGTGAACCGTTTGCTCGAAAATCCGTCTCTTTTCGAGAATTTTCAGATTCTCTGCTTCCCCGGCGGATTCAGCTACGGCGACGATATTTCCTCCGGACGCATCCTTTCAAGTCAGATTCTTCACCATCTGTCCGAACAGCTGCAAAAGTTTCACGACGATGGAAAACTCATCCTTGGAATCTGCAACGGTTTTCAAATCCTCATCAAAACGGGTCTGTTGATTCCGGTGGACGGCGAGCCGCTCGCGACGCTGGCGTGGAACAACTGTCAGCGTTTTCAGGACCGCTGGGTCGAACTGAAGAAGCATCCGAAGTGCCAAAGCGTCTTTTTGAAGGGAATGGAACGTCTGTACATTCCTGCGGCGCACGCGGAAGGACGTTTCGTCGTGAAGGATGCGGCGACGCTTCAAAAGTTTGAGGAAAGCGGACAGATTGCGCTGCAGTACGCGCCGCTTGATTTTTCGAAGTTTGAGCCGGAAGCAAAATACAATGCGGACGGAATTTTGCAGTATCCCGACAATCCGAACGGTGCCGTCGCGAATATTGCGGGTCTCAGCGACGAGACGGGCCGCGTGTTGGGATTGATGCCGCACCCGGAGCGTCACATTGACCCCACGCAGCACCCTCAGTGGACGCGCCGCGCCGAGCAGCCGGCCGAGGGCGAGGGACTCCAACTGTTCCGAAATGCGGTCGAGTTCTTTAAATAAACGCAAAAAACGTCGTAAAAACACAATATTTACGTTTTTACGACGTTCATTTCTCCTCATCGCGCTTGAAAGCTGAAATTTTAAGTGTGATGAGGACGAACGTCTTATTCCATCATCTTTACGAGGGACTTCCAACCGATACCGAAGAGCCGCGCGCCTTCAGTATACATCGCTTTGAGCGTTTCCAAGTCGCGAATTCCGCCCGCCGCCTTGATTCCGCAGCGTTCACCGACCGCTTGGTACATGAGTTTCACGTCGTCGAGCGTCGTTTTTTTTGCCGAGGGCCAGCCGGTCGAGGTTTTCACCCAGTCGGAACCCGCGTCGGCCGCGATTTTTGCCGCAGTTGTAATCTGTTCGGGGGTGAGGTACGGCGTCTCAAGAATCGTTTTGAGCGTCACGCCTTCCGCAGCTTTCCGAATGGCGCGCAGATCCGCTTCGACGCGGCGCCACTCGCCTGAAATCGCCAGTCCGACCTGCATCACGCAGTCGAGTTCGTTGCATCCGAGTTCAAGCATTCGATGAACCTCGCAGAGTTTGACGTCTGTGAGGTGTGCGCCGTCGGGAAACCCCACGGTTCCGCCGATTTTGATTTCCCGTTTTCCTTCTTCGCGCCGTCTTGCGTTCATTCCGAGCACTTCAGGCATTACGACTTCGTACACGCCGCCCAGAAGGAAGAGACCGGAGGTGCTGAATTGGTCGGCGCAGCGAATGACGCTTCGCGCTTCCTCCACGGTCGATTGCGCCTGAACTGCCGAGCAATCCACCATCGACCCAATCTCTTCGAGCGTCAATTCGCAAGCGGGTTTCGTCAACATGATTTTCTCCTTTTGAGGAATGAAGATTTCTGAATTCCGAGATTTCTTTCCAAGTTTCTGTAATTATACATCCATTCTGGAAAATTGCAAGACCCAAGATTCGTTCGTATGCTGGTTTCCCAATGAAATTCCGTTTTCACAAAGACGCCGTCCGGGATTAAAACCCGCGCTGCTGCTGAATCGTGACGCCGAAATGATGCTTGTACGCCGTGTAGATGTAGAAATCGCTCTGAAATCCGCACATCCTCGCGATTTCACGCACCGAAAGATTCGTCTCAAGCAGAAGGTCCCGCACCCGCTGAAAGCGTACACGATTGATTTCGTCGAGAACCGTCCGCTGAAACGTCTTGTGAAAGTGCTGTTCCAGCGTCCGGCGACTGACGCGAACATGCGCTTGAACGTCCGAAACGCGGATTCCGATTCCCGCATTCAGTCCGATGAATTCATACGCTTCCTGAACGAACGGCGGAGCGTTTTGGTACATGAGCGTGCTTTTGCGCTCGCACACGCCGCTCGGCTGATAGTACAGCGTTTGCGGTGACGTCGGAGCCGATTTGAGAAGCTGATTCATCAGTCGGGCGGACAAAAAACCGCCTTCGACGTTGTTGTTCATGATGCTTGAAAGAGGCGGGTCGCAAAGACGGTCGATCGTCAGGTCGTTATCGACCCCCAAAAGAAGCACGTCGCCCGGAACGTCCAGCCCGGCAGTTCGACAGGCTTCCAGCGTGTAATGCGCCCGCAGATCCGATGCGCACAGGACGCCGACCGGCCGCGGCAGTTTTTGCAGCCACGCACTCAATCGGCGTAAATCGTTCGGTTGTTTGTTTTTTGCGGATTCATATTGATAAATCGTACAGTTAATCCCTTTAGATTCCAAACAAGCGGCAAAACCTCTCCCACGGTTCTGCGACCAGACGGTTTGGGCCGTTTCTTCGACGTACGCAAAGTGTTCGAGACGATGATTCAGGAAAAATTCGGCGCCCATTTTACCGATTGCTTCGTTATCGCCCAGCACCATTCCAAAAGGCGTGTCGTCGGTCGGCGTCCAGATTTTATCGATAAAAACCATCGGTAAATGCGTTTGCAGCAGGTGTTGCGGCGGGAAGAAAAAATCGACACCATCGGCGATGATTCCGTCATAATCGCGGAATGAGATGCTTTTCAGCGGCTGAAAATTCAAGTCCGGCATATGAATCTGCATGGGACCGTACAGGCGGTCGTAACGCAGAATCCCTTCGAGTTTATCGCGGCAGGCGGAGCGAGCCAAATCGATAAGAAGACAGATGCGCGGCGGATGATTTCGATTTTTTATTATTTTTTTCATTCATTTATTTCCCTTCCGCAAGGCGAGCGGCCGGCTTTTTGTCCGCTGAACGTGTATTCCTGAAAAACGGAATCTTCCGGGAGTATAACCATTTTTCTCATAGAGGTCAAGACGCCCCTTGAACCTGTTGGGTTCTTTTGCGCATTTTCGAATAATTATTTTGTAAAAAGTAACAAAATCGAATAAAATAAAGGACGCGAAATGTTGAAAGTGAGCCGAACCGGAGTACAATAGAAATAAAGGAATCCTTTATTTCAAACTTTTCGGAGAGAAAAATGAACAAAAACTTCAATCGTTTGGCGTTCTGCATTGCGGTGCTTTGGTGCGGAGCTGCGTTCGGCGCAGTCGTTCGTACGACGTCCGAGGGAGGCGCCGTCACGGGACAGACGAGCGACAACACTCTTTCAAGCGCTCTGACGACCGGGACGCCGGCCTTCGCGACCGGTGACATTCTGACGCTCGACGCCGACGCGAAACTGGGAAGCGCCTCCGGGGAACTGGGCGCGTTTACGCTTTCCGTTCAGTCGAACGACGGCACCGTGCGAACCGTCACACGCGATACCGCCGCGCGCTTTTTTACGTCCGAGAACGCGACGCTGAATCTGACCAACATCACGCTCGACGGAACAGGATCCCCGTTTTGGGGTCAGGGAAGCGGCATCTACGCCGCCTCCAGAAACTCCCTGACTATGGTCGGATCCAATGCTTCCATCAAAAATTGCTCCGGCAGCGAGGGTGCTGCGATTTTCGCGGGGAACGGTTTGACGTTTAACGGGTCCTGCACATTTGAAAGCAACCAATCGTTAAATCAGTCCGGCGGCGCGATTTCGGCGGCCGGCGGCAAATTCACCTCGACAGGAACCCTCGTTTTCACCAACAATACGGCACATTACGCAGGCGGAGCCGTCTACGCCAGAGACGGTGTGACGCTCTCCGGGTCCCACACCTTCACCGGAAACCAATCGACCGGAGACTACAGCGGCGGCGCAATTAAAACCAACGGCCTCACCATTTCGGGAACTTCCGTCTTCACGAACAACTCGGCCGTCAACGGTTCGGGACGCAGCGGAGGCGCAATTCGTTCCTGCAATGACGACGGCATGGGCGGTTTCGTGACGTTTTCCGGCGCGGATTCTTCGTCCGTCTTTTCCGGAAATACGTTCAACGGAAATCCCAACGACATTTTCACCGGCGGCGCAGTGACGTTTCAGAATGCAGGCACGTACCGTCTGGAAGGGGGAATCGTCGCCAATTCGCTGACGATTCAGGACGGAGCCGCCGTCACATTCGGTTCCAACGCGGTGAATCGGCTTCAAAACGCGAACTCGTCCGCCTCGACGCTCCTTTCCGGGTCGGTGACGGGCGCGTCCACGGTGACGTTTGAAGGAACGCAGAGTTTCGGGAGTTTGACCCTCACCGATTCCACGCTGGCGCTGGGGACTTCCGCCAATGCAGGAAATTTGACGCTCAGCACGCTGGACGCCGCAAACTCCACGCTCGCCTTTACGCTGTTCGACACCCTGAAATACGACACTCTGAAAGTAACGGACACCAATCCTCTTAATTTGACCGACCTGACTTTTCTCATCAATTTCTCGGACTTATTCGCAGCGGAGACGGGCGACACGTTCGACATTTTGACGGCGGCGGGAGGAATTCAGGGGCTGGACGCAGCCGTGTTTCAGTTTGATGGTCCCGATTCCTTCGTTCTGAGTTTGACGAACGGCGGAACCACGCTGCAGCTGACGTATCTTCCGGAACCGGCGGCCTGGGGACTGCTGCTTCTGGGAATTCCGTGGCTGTTCCGATTTCGGAAGGGACGAAAATAGGAGAAACATGATGAAAACAGGCACGATTTTACTGCCGATGCTGCTTCTGACGGTTCTGACGTTACTGTTTTCAGGGTGCGGCGGCGATGGAATGACGACCGTCAGCGGCACACTCTGCTGGCAGGGAGTCCCCATCCAGAAAGGACGGATTCAATTCATTCCGATTGATGGAAAGTCCGCGCAGACTGAAGCCGTCGTCACGGATGGAAAATATTCTGTGAAGGTTCCGCCCGGTGAAAAGAGGATTCAAATCTACGCCTTTGAGGAAGGCCCGGAACGGAACGTCATGGATCGGGGAAAAGTCGCGGGGACCATTCGGGACCTGAAACAGATTCTGCCGCCCGAAATGAACGAAAAATCGCAGATTCAGGTCACGATTCGCGGGGGGAAACAGCGTTATGATTACGAAAAATGAGCGTGGGAAACGTACCGGCTTCACGCTGGTCGAACTTCTGGTTGTGATTGCGATTATCGGAATGCTGGTCGGGCTTTTGCTTCCAGCCGTCCAGCAGGCGCGGGCCGCTGCGCGTCGGATGCAGTGCTCCAATCAGATGCGGCAATGGGTTTTGGCCATGCAGAATTACGAGCTTGCGGAACGCTCCTTTCCCTACGGAACGGTTCACGGAAAGTCGGCGGGGTCGTACGGAAAACGACAGTCGGACGGCTCCACGTACCCCATTTGGCCCAGCAGCAACCAAATTCGTACAACATTCGTTCCGATGCTCTGGCCGTACCTCGAACAGTCCGCCCTGTACGCGATGTGGGACTTCAAGACGGCCTCCTGTTTCGGAACCTCGCTCGAACAGACCGTCCCGGTTTATTACTGTCCGGATGACCGACCCGGCGCGATGTGGACCCACGGCTGCGTCCGTTCTCGCGGGAATTACGTCGTGAACTGGGGGTACGGCGATCACGAACACCGCTGTTTGGGACCGAGCAAAATCAGTGAAAACGAAACCAGCAGCACCTTTTTACGAGCGGCATTCGGCACGAATCGACGGACGACTGCGGGTGAAATCCGGGACGGACTTTCCAACACCATTTTCATGTCGGAAATTCTCGTCTCTGCGACGGATTCCGAAGATGATGTTCGCGGCGATTTCCTGAACGACGATTGCGGCTGCGCCCAATTTATGACGGTCAACACACCCAACGCGGGCGTCGATACGGTACAGTGTATCAACACGACCGACCCGGCCCCCTGTCAGACCGATTCGTCCAAAGTTTACGCTTCCGCCCGAAGTCGTCATTCCGGCGGGGTGAATGCGGCACGCGGAGACGGTTCAGTCGCGTTCATCACGAATGGAGTCGCCATCGACGTCTGGCGTGCGTCCGGCTCAATTGCGGGAAGCGAGATTTTCCCACTGGAACCGTAAATTGGGAACGCGGGCAGCCCGCTTTGATTTCACGCGTATACGGAGCAGTTTTGGAGTGCGGCAGCAAGTTCCCGCACTCCAGAAAGCCATTTTCAAAAGAAATTAAAAAAGGAGAATATTTTGAAGACCACACCCTTTTTCATTCTGTTTTTTCTCTCTGCATTTCTTCTGACGAATACGAATTTGTCGGCGGCGGACCCGTTTAATCCGGAAGACTCCAATTTCGCTTTTTGGGCGCCAAAACTTCCGGCAGATGCGGTCATGCCGTCGGCTGAGGCGGTGAATCAGGTCCGCAGCTGGTGCGAAAACGTCTTTGGAGGAAAAGCGGAATCCGGTTTGGGTGCACGCCCCCTGACCTCGCAGCTCCCGTTTTCCTTTCAATTCGACGGACAGTCGTCGCGGGATTTTCTCACAAACTGGACGTTTAAGACCGAAAAAATCGATACTTTCCATACGGTTTACTCCTGGAAAGATCCGAAAACAGGGCTTCTCGTTTCGGCAAAAGTCCGCCTTTTCGAAACGTTCGCCGCGGCCGACTGGGTTTTGACTTTTAAAAATACGAGCGGCCAAAACTCACCCATTCTCGAAGCCATTTTGCCTCTGGATACGAATTTTCTCCTCGGTCTTGAAAACGAACCGCTGGCGCTGCACACGCTTTTGGGCGACTCCTGCAATGAAACCAGCTGGCGGCCGATCGTCCATTCGATTCAGGAAGGCGCCGAGCCGTTCGTTACGGCCCCCGTCGGCGGACGCTCTTCCAACGGCGCGTTTCCCTTCTGGAATCTCGCCCAAAACCAGGCGAACGACGATTCTCCGCTGGAAGGAATCTTTTTTGCCTGCGGCTGGTCCGGTCAATGGCGTGCAGAATTCGCAAAACCAAAACCTCTCGAAGCCTCCGTCCGCATCGGAATGGAAAAAATCAGGACGATTCTGCGTCCCGGCGAGGAAATTCGCTCGCCGCGGATACTTTTGATGCCGTGGAATTCCGACCGTCTGACCGCGCAGGTTCTGTTTCGGCGCCTTTTAATGTTCGAGTACGCACCGAAGGACGCAGGCGGAAATCCGCAGGAAATCGGACTCATCGGACAGTGCTTCGACCGATATTACCGCAAACGTCCCGGCTGGGAAAAATATGAAGGTCAGGTCGAATTTGCGAAACGCCTCAAAGAAGCAGGCTGCACCCGATACTGGTTTGACGCCGCCTGGTTTCCTGTCGGTTTTCCCAACGGTGTCGGCAACTGGTTCTCCGACAAAACCAACTTTCCCGAAGGACTGGAAGCGCTCGGACAGACCATCAAAGACCTGAATATGACTTTCGTTCTTTGGTTCGAGCCGGAACGAGTCGCCCAAAATACCGAGATTGCGAACGAACACCCCCAGTACGTCTTCGGCGGAGAAAAGGGTGGACTCTTCAAACTGAACGATCCGGAAGCGCGTTCCTTCCTGACGGACCTGCTTTCCAGACGGATTACCGAGTTCAAAGTGGACGTTTATCGTAACGATTTCAATATCGATCCGCTTTCCTTCTGGCGCGCCAACGATGAGGAAAATCGGCAGGGAATGACCGAAATTCGGTACGTCGAAGGCCTTTACGAAATGTGGAACCGTCTGCTGTCGGAGCATCCCGGACTTTGGATTGACGACTGCGCGAGCGGCGGACGGCGAATCGACCTGGAAATGCTCGCCATTTCCATTCCCCTGTGGCGGTCCGACACCTGTTGCCGGCCCGATCATCCGCATTGGGACCAGAATCAAACGCTTGGATTGGCTCAGTACCTGCCGCTTTTTTCCTCCGTGGCCTGGGATTCGTCGCCCTACACGTTCCGAAGCGCCGCCAATCCCGGCTGCATCATGCAGTATAATTTTTTGGATGACGATTACGATCCTGCCGAAACCAAAAAGTCGGTTGACGAAGCTCGCACGTACCAAAAATTCTGGTACGGTGATTTCTACCCCCTGACGAAGGTTTCGACCGAAAACGATGGAATGACCGCCTGGCAACTGCATCGCGAAGACCTGAATGCCGGTCTGATTTACGTCTTCCGACAGGAAAACGCCTTGCGCGGCGAATTAAATTTCAGGCTTCACGCCATTGATCCTGTCGCAGAATACCAGCTGCGGTTCAAATCCGGCTACGAGACGGACAAAACCATCACCGTTTCCGGTAGCGATTTTCAAAATTATTCCGTAAACATTCCGAAAAGCAAATCGACATTGGTCATTGAATATCAAAAAAAGTAAAAAAAAATAAAAAAACTCACGAAACAAAAAACATTCCATTTTCCCGCCCATTTCAGAAAGGAACACTCATGAAAAAAATATTATTACTGTGCGTCTTCGTCTTCCTCACCGGTTGGTTGTCTGCCGCGTCGTTGGCCTTTGCTGAGGAGCCAGCATCCCTGGACGGGGCGTGGTCGATTGCGATGGACCCGGAAAATCTTGGCGTGGATCAGCATTGGGAAAAAACGGTTTTGCCGCAGGCGGTGCCGTGCCAGATTCCCAGCGTGCTTCAGCAGTGGTTCCCGGAGTTCAACGGTCTGGTCTGGTACTGGCGAACGTTCGATGCTCCCGCACTGACCGATCCCACCGACCGATTTCTGCTCCACTTCGAACAGGTGGACTATTTCTGCACGGTCTGGATCAACGAGCAAAAAGTCGGGTCGCATGAGGGCGGGGAAACACCCTTCTCGTTCGACGTGACCCCTTTCCTCGCGGCAGGCAAACCGAACCGGATTGCGGTACGGGTTCTGAATCCGACCCACCAAAGCATCGACGGAATCACGCTGCGAACGACGGCACATCGGATGAAAACCATGCCGTTTCGGGCAGGGAACTGCTTTAATTACGGCGGAATCACGATGTCGGTCGAGCTGCGCCGGGTGCCTGCGGTTTACGTCGGGGACTTGTTCGTGAAGGCGGGGCTGGATGGGAAAATTCGAGCGGAAATCTCCGTCCGGAATGCGTCGAAAACGACCCAAAAGGTTCCCGTTCAATTTTCTTACGGAGACGGCCGTTGCGGGGAAACGTTCGGAACGGTCCGTCAGGAAACGGACCTGAAACCGGGTGAAAACATCGTCGTTCTGGAATCACAGATCGAAAATCCCCGGCGGTGGGAGCTGAATTCTCCGTACCTTTATCGGGGAACGGCCAAAGTGGGAAAAAGCGAGCTTTCCACACGGTTTGGAGTTCGGGAATTTCTCTTTTCCAACGGCTATTTTCGGCTCAACGGCAAACGCCTTTTCCTCAAAGAAACCCACACGGGCGACTTCTTCCCTGTGGGATTACGGTTTCCCAACAGTGATCCCGACCTGTGGCGGCGCGACCTGCTGAATCTGAAAGCGATGGGATTCAACATGATCCGCTTCATTTGGGGAGGTGCGACGCAGGTTCAGCTGGATTACTGTGACGAAATCGGACTCCTCGTTTACGATGAATTCCTCATAAGTTCCAACGCGGTGGATTCCTCCCCACAGCTTGAAAAACGTTTTCACGACGATGTGGAGGGGGTGATTCGGCGGGACCGGAACCATCCGTCTGTGGTCCTCTGGGGACTCCTCAACGAGGTTCCCTGGCAGCGGCCCCACTTTCCCATGGCGCTGAATGCGCTCCCGTGGGTTCAGAAACTGGACGGAAGCCGTATGGTTTTTCTGAACAGCGGTCGATGCGATACGAGAATCGGCTGGCTGGAAGACTGGGAAAAAAACACGAAAGGCTGGTGTCAGGGATTCCAGACGAAACCGTTCATCGGGTACCATCAGGGACGCCAGAGTATGGTGATTCATCCCGGTCTGAACGGCGAAAAAGGAGTCGTTCGCTGGACCGTGCCTGCCGGACTTCCTGCCGGTACGGAGGCGGAAATCCACGGAAAAGTAAAGGGGGATTCGCCCGCAGCCCGCCTCGAAGTCGTTTTGAGGCAGAACGGGAAACCGCTCTTTTCCGGGAAACCCGGTCAGCCCGATCAGCCCGGTCAGTCCGGCAAGCCAGACACGCCGACGATGCTAGAATTCCAGCAGAAAATCACCCTCAAGCCCGGTGACTGCGTGGATTTGTGCGTCGGCAGAGGCCCTAACGGTTTCTGGGCGGATTTCGCGGAGGTAGAACTCACGATTCAGGCCTCCGGTCCGATGGGCGACCTCACCAAAGATTTCAGTGCGAAAAGGAATCCGAACGGTGACTGGTCGTACGGTTTCCTTCCCGCAGAGGGGGAAACGTTCTGGATTTTCCTGCCGTGGTGGCTCGACGAAACCTGCCTGAAACCGGGGACGTTCGCCAATCCCGGTGAAGTGACGTGGAACGATGGTCTGGAGGATTACCATACCTACCCCGACGTCCCCCACGATGAGGGAATCATCCACTATCTGCGTTCCTTTGGAGTTAAAGAAGGCAAACCGTGCTTCCCTTCCGAATACGGAATTGGCAGTGCAGTCGATTTGATTCGCACCACCCGACATTTTGAGGAATTGGGAATGACACACCTCATCGACGCGAAATTTTACCGGGGGAAACTCGATCAATTTTACACCGATTGGGAACGCTGGAACCTGCGGGAAACGTTTGACCGCCCCGAAGATTTCTTTGCGCAGAGCCTTGCGAAAATGGCGGCGCAGCGAACGCTCGGACTGACGGCCATTCGGGCAAACCCAGCCAATGTGGGGCATGGTCTGACGGGAGCCACGGACCAGGGGATGGCTGGCGAGGGGCTGACCACGACGTTCCGCGAGCTGAAACCCGGCACGTTTGACGCGATTTTTGACGTCTGGGCACCGCTTCGCTGGAACGTTTTCGTCTCGCCGTGGAACGTTTTTCGCGGAAAGTCCGTGCATTTGAGCGTCGCACTTTCCAACGAAGACGTTCTTCCGCCGGGAAATTATGCGGCTCGCGCGCAGGTTTTCGACGCTGCGGGGAAAGCCTGTCTGGACGAAGCGTTCTCCGTGACCATTCAGCCGGGCGAACCGCCGTTCGCGCAGGACGTTTGGGAATTGGATTTGCCGATGGACGTCCCGGAAGGAACGTATCGTTTCGTCGTCACGTTCGAGAAAAACGCGGCGGCCGCTGGGGGTGAGTTCCGCTTCTTTGTCGGGGAGCCTGCCAAACCTGCAAACGGCGTGAAAGTTTCCCTCTGGAACGAAGATGAACTGCTGAAAAACTGGCTCGAAAAGAATGGTTTTGAGCTTGACCCCGCGTCCCCGCTGATTCTGGTTTCCAATCGGCTCGAACGGGCGGAGGAGCTGGACCTGCGTGTTCAGGCGGGTGCCACAGTTCTGTTCCTTTGCGGAGAAGTTTTTCAGACCCCAACGGCAGAGAATCAGCGGTTTTTGGCCAAGAAAGCCCACGAACAATATCTTCGCAGCTGGCTTTACCTGAAAGACGAGTGGTCGAAACCGCACCCCTATTTTGCCGGACTCCCCAGCCGCGGCCTGATGGACACATTTTTTTACCGGGAGTTGATTTCCGGATTCTGGTTCGTGGAAGCCCCTGAAGCCCAGGAATCCCGAATCGACGCCGTTGCCGGAGCCATCCAGGCCTCATTGGACTACTCCTCCGGTCTGACCCTCGTCTCCTATCGGCACGGACGCGGAATCCTGATTCTCAACACGTTCAAACTGCGTGAAAATCTGGAGCAGAACCCGGCTGCCGGAAAGATTTTAAGCAACATCCTGCAATTTCACGCAGCCAAAGAGTAACAAGCCGCCTCGAAAACCATTTTCCATTTTCCCACCCATTTCAGAAAGGAACACTCATGAAAAAAATTTTTTTACTGTGCGTCTTCGTCTTCCTCGCAGGCTCGCTGCGCGCAGAAAATCGGGACGTCGTGACGCCGATCGTGCCGGATCGGTTCGAGCGCGTCACTCTCAACCAAAATGAACTGGGAGGCGAACTGAATCGACGAATTCAGCTCCTCATCTCCCAAAACTACATGGTTCTCGATTTGGACGCGAACTGGCTCAACCACTTCCAGAACCGTACCGACCGCAACGGAAAAGAGTACGTTTATTACGGAGTGGGAAAGGTCATCGACGCAGGAAGCCTTTTCAGTCAGTACACGGGCGACCCGGAAGTCGCGAAAAAGACGCAGTATCTCGTCGACGGACTCCTCGCCTCGCGCGACCCGGACGGATATTTGGGGTTCTGGAACGTCGAACCGGGAAATCTGCAGGATTACATCAACTGGATTCTGCACGAACAGGAATACATCAACCTCGGACTCGTGCGAAACTACCGCGTGACGGGAAATCCCAAGTCGCTCGAAGCTGCGAAAATCATGGGCGACTACATCCTCAAAACGTTTCCGACTGAGGAAAACCATTTTTACGACCCGTCCAAAATCTGCACCGCGGGTCTGCCCGAAGGATTCCTCGAACTTTACCGCGTGACCGGCGACCCGAAGTACCTCGATTTTGCCGCCGGCGTGAAGCATGGAAACGGAACCGGTGAAGTCCGCTGCGCCTCACTCAAAACGTGGAAGCAGGACTTCAAAACCCGTCCGTGCCACGTGTACGTCATGCTCGCGCGGACATACGCTCAGACCGAGCTTTATCGGCTGGACGGTTCCGACTCGCTGCTCGAAATGTCGCGTTTCATGAAGCAGGAAATGCTCGAAAAGGGACGCGGCGCCCTGCTGCTTTCGGGATCGACGTCCAAGGGCGAGCATATGACCTACGATCAAGACGGAAGCGGAAACGTTCAGGAATCGTGCGTCACCGCCTATCTCCTCCGCTGGTTCGACAGTCTCCTGCGTCTGGAAGGCGACCTGAAGTACGGCGACATCATGGAACGAACGATTTTCAACGCTCAGTTTGCCGCCATGCAGCCGTGCGGACGACGCATTTGTTACTATCTGCCTTTCACTGGGAAACGAGCGTTTCAGAATTACGACACGTTCTGCTGCAACGGAAATTACCGACGAGGAATCGCAGAACTCCCGCAGAAAATCTATTACCGCTTCGAAAACGACGGAATCGCGCTGAACCTCTACACGCCCTCCGAGAAAACGTTCCGCGTCGGCGAAAAGAGCGTGACGATTCGACAGGAAACCGACTATCCGAACTCCGGGAACGTCAAACTCACGTTTAGCGCTGCGGAACCCGTCTCGTTTGCGTTTCGGTTCCGCGTTCCCCGCTGGACGGAAAACATGACGGCTACGCTCAACGGCTCGGTGATTCCAGTCGTTCGGAACGAAAAAGGGTGTGCCGAAATCTCGCGCGAGTGGAAAACCGGCGACGTCGTGACGCTTTCGATGCCGATGGAATGGCGGCTGATTCGCGGACGTGCTGCGCAGGACGGACGCGTTGCGCTCCTGAGAGGCCCCATTCTGTTCGGTTTCTCGCAGCGCCTCAATCCGGAATTGGCCCAAAAAATCGAAAACGGACGTGATTTGGTCGTCGACCCCGCGTCCATCGGTCAGCCGCAAAAAGACGATTCCATCCGCCCCGATGGTCTGAAAGTGACCGCCAAAGCGACGCTTCCGACTGGCGAAACCGCCGACGTGACGTTCGGAGAATTCGTGGACGACACGTGTGTGAGCGTCTATTTTAAGGTTCCCGACCTTCAAAATACCGCTCCGATTCGACTGATGGACGACGAATTGATTTCCGAACCGGCTCGCGGCGTTTCTCCATGAGGGAGAAATCCCCGAAAAGGCTTGCGCAGTAATGAAAAATGAGGGTGTTTTCGCCTCGACGGAACATCAAATCATGACGTTTTAAACCCGCACATTTTGAATTTTCGCTTCTCCATCGTTACTCTATCAAGAAACGACTGCCGCAGCGGCCGTCCAATGAAATTTTCCAGTGGAACAAGTATAAACCGAAGGCGTTCCGCCGCTCACAATTTCGCCTGCAAAAAGAGGTCGTTTGAACTCCAATGAATCCAAACGACCTCAAAAACTAAACTGCGTCAGAAGGCGATTATTTGCGCTTTCCGCCGTTGCGTTTGAAATTTCGACCCATATTCATATTGCGCGCCATGCTGGAAGGTTCCCGATTGCGGGCTTTCAGATTGGAATTCACAATAATATTAATGGTGTCGTGCCATCCAGGAACGTCGTGTTTGGAAAAATCGGTCTCCCATTCATCCTCTTCGTCCGTTTCTTCGTCCTCAACCTCCGTGAAAACGTGCATTTCTTCGTCTTCCAGCGGCTCATCGTCCTCATCGTCGTCTTCCGCATCTTCATAAATGCGTCGACCCCGATTTTTGGCGCCGAAACGCCCCTCACGCTCCGAAGTTTGACGACGGGAACGACGCGATCTGCCGCGAACCGGCTGTTCTTCTTCCTCGTCCTCATCCTCCTCGTCGTCCGCATCCTCGTTTTTATTCATACGAATATCAGAATCCTCGTCCCAAACGGATTTCTCATCCTCAAAATCTTCGTCGAAACGCGAGCGTGAATGACGGCGCGTCCTTTTTTTGGCGTTTCCAGCCGCACTCGGACGGCGTTCTTCGACTTCTTCCGCCTCATCATCGTCGGAATCCGCCTCGTCTTCGTCGGAAGACTGAGGCAAAATTTCGGAAACCGGCACGGAGCGTGAACGTTCGAATTTTTCACGCTGCGAACGACGGCGGCGCCGAGAACGCGCACCATTCGGAATTTCCTGTTCGTCCTCGTCCGTTTCCACTTCCGCGCCGTTCTGAATGAGCGGAATGTAATCGTCCTCCTCCGAAACATCAAAATCGGAATGGTCGAAAAATGGAGCGGGTTCCGTCTCGCGGCGAAGATTCCGGTCGCGGCGGGAACGTCCGTTCTGAGCGTCCTCATCGGCAAACATCGTCGTTTCGCGTTCTTTTCGAGACGATTTTCGACCGAACTTTCTGCCGGAACCTATGCTTTCTGCACGATTTTCAGTTGGAACTTCCGACATTTTTTCCGCCACAACACCCGCCACGATTCCGCCGATGAGAGCGGACTTTTCGTTTCCTTCCGCAGAATCATCCGATGCACGACGCGGACGGCGACTGCGCGCCGGAAGCGAATTGGATGAAACGTCCGATTCCTCAAATTCTGCAGGAACGGATCGACGCTGCGCTGCGGGTGCCTCTTCGTTCTGCGCGTCACGACGTCCACGGTCGCGGCGAGAACGACGTTCCGGCCGTCCCGACTTTTCCGCAGACGATTTTCCGTCGTCAAAACCTGCAAAACCGGCTTCGTCAGCAATCCAAACGGAGTCTTTCGCCGCTGCAAAATCTTCCGAAAAATCGCGACCCGCCGCACCGCGGGAACGTTCGTTCCTTCCCCCGCGTGCTGAACGGTCCGAACGATCCGAGCGGTCCGAACGATCCGAACGCTCGAAACGGTCCCGACGGTCCCGTCTTTCCTCACGATCGCCGCGACTCTCGCTCTCTTTTTCGTCTTTTCCAGCCCGCATCATTTTACCAGATTTTCCCATTCTTCCCAAATCATTCTTCACGGGAACTTCTTCGTCCGCGTCCTCATCGTCCAGAAGAACCACACGGCCTTCCGCATTCGACGATTTTGGAGTTCTTGACGGTTTTGACGCTCGCGGCGCTTTGGGCGATTTTTGCAAATCTTCCGAAGATGCATCCTCTTTTTTGGCCGCAGGTTCCGGCGCCGTCACCGGCAGACCCAAATCAAACGCCAGTTTTCCCCAAGCGTCCAGATTCGAAGGAACTTCCGCAGTCGCCGCATTTTCGCCAAACTCTGTATTTTTCGCAGTTTCCGACTCCGCACCGGCATTTTGGGGCGCTGAAGGACCGACGCAGCCCGCACAATCAGAAAAATCGTCTTTCTGCGCCGCATTTTCGTCGTCCGAAAGGGATTGAACGGCCGTTTCTTCCAGAATTCCGAACCCGAATCCCGAAACGGGACGCGTGTAAGAATTCAATTTTCGCTGCAGCGTTCCGTCTTCGGAAAGTATCGACGCCGCCGATTTCTGGGCCGCAGTTTCTTCTTTCGAGACGTTCGGAGCCGTATTTTCGGCACTTTCAGCACGTTCTGCCGCTCCGCCTTTTACGTAAACGACGTCTGAATCTTCATCTTCGACGTTTTCGACACTTACGACGTCTACGAAAGTTAAACATTTTTCAGGAACATCATCTTTCGTTCCCAAGACGCATGTGCTACTCAAGCATTCTTCCATTAAGTCCGCAGTTTTCCCAGCTTCCGCATTTTCAGCAAGCACCGCAGCTTCCGCAACCTCCACAGCTTCCGCAGTCTTTTTGGCTCTTGAGGTTTTCGCAGACTTTCTGGGTTTTGCCGCTTTTTTCACTTTCGGAACTTCTGCCGATTCCTCATCGGAAGCATCCGAAACATCGGAAGCGTCCGAAATTTCCGAAGCGTCAGCGGAGACCGTTTTTTCGGGTTCTTGCGCAACTTTCGCAGTCCCTGCATCTTTCGCAGTTTCAGCAGTTTGCGTGGCTCCTACAGCTTGTGAGGTTTCTATAGTTTCTGCCTCACCGAAATTCAAACGGGTGTATTTCTTTTTCGAATGCGCCCAATTTGAGAACGGATCTTCTTCGACCGAATCGTTTTGTGAGGCGGTTTCGGATGAAACGAATTTTTCCGCAGCAGAATCCACGCTCGCCGCAGGATTTTTATCGGGGTTGGAAATGTCCGACACGAGTTTTTCCGGCACATTGTTTGAACAGCTGCACACGCTGCACGTTTCATCCCCCTCTTCGGAGAAAAGGATTTCACGAACCTGATGTTCGTGTTCCTGATTTGGCGTAGCCGCCGAGAAATCGAGAGGATTTTCCTCCTCGTTTCCGGGATTTTGGGAATTCACATCCTCTTCAGGAAGAATGTGGTCCCAATAATTGTTTTTTTTCTGAGTCATTATAAATCTATGTTTTGGTTGAACAAAATGATTTGGATTGACGACCCCACTCGGGTCGGTCAAAAACGCTGAACAAATTGCAATCTTCTGCAAGTCTCACTTTTTCACAAATTATCAATCATTCTATATTATTCACTTTTCTTGCGGTCTTGCAAGGGGGCGCAAGGGAATTTTCCGTTCTTTTCTTGTGAAAAGAGAAAATATTTCAAAAAAGACGGGTAGATAAATCATCAGAATTGTGAATCGCATTTCAAAGACTCTTCTTTGGAAAAATTTGCAGAAAACGATGTGCGGGGACTGGCGCAAAGAGTTCTTTATGCTATAATAATAGGGATACCGTTTTCAGGAAGGGAGTCGTACTGTTTATGCCTGATTTTCAACTTGTATCTCCGTTTCAGCCTGCCGGCGACCAGCCTCAGGCGATCGAAAAGCTCGTCGCTGGGATTCGGACCGGCAAAAAAGTGCAAAATCTGATGGGTGTAACGGGTTCCGGAAAAACGTTCACGATGGCGAACATTATTCAGCAGGTTCAGCGTCCGACGCTCGTAATGTCGCACAACAAGACGCTTGCGGCCCAGCTTTACGCGGAGTTTAAGGAATTTTTTCCGTATAATGCCGTCACGTATTTCGTGAGTTACTACGATTACTACCAGCCCGAGGCGTACATCCCGCAGCGCGATATTTACATTGAAAAAGATGCGTCTATCAATCAGGAAATTGATCGGCTGCGGCTCGCAACCACGAGCGCGCTTGTGAGTCGGCGGGACGTCATCGTCGTTGCGAGCGTTTCGTCCATCTACGGTTTAGGCTCGCCGGAAGATTACAAAAAAATGGTCTTTACGGTTTCCATCAACGAAGAAATGGACCGCGACGCCTTTCTCGCGAAACTCGTTGATGTGCAGTACGAACGGAATGATGTGGAACTCGACAGCGGAAAATTCCGTGCTCGCGGCGACTGTGTGGAAGTTTTTCCGACGAACGAAGAAATTGCGTACAGAATTGAATTTTGGGGCGACACAATCGAACAAATATCACTCATCAGTCCCGTTTCCGGCGAAGTTCTGCAGCGTATGAATACGGTTTGTATTTTCCCGGCAAAACATTTTGTGCTTCCGGAGGAACGCATTGGGGAGGCGCTTGTGAAAATCCGACGCGAACTGGCGCAGCAGCTCGATCTTTTTAAGGATCAAGGAAAACTGCTTGAGGCGCAGCGTCTTTCCGCCCGAACGCGGTACGATATTGAAATGCTGCAACAGGTCGGTTACTGTCCCGGCGTCGAAAATTACAGTCAGCCGCTCTCCGGACGCGCTCCCGGAACGGCTCCCGACACGCTTTTCAGTTTTTTTCCCGACGACTACCTCCTTTTTGTCGACGAGTCGCACGTGACGGTTCCTCAAATTCGCGGGATGCAGACGGCCGACAGGAATCGAAAAAAGACGCTCGTCGAGCACGGTTTTCGTTTGCCGAGCGCCATCGATAATCGGCCGCTCACGTTTCAGGAATGGGAGGATCGCGTTCATCAGGCGGTGTACGTTTCTGCGACGCCGGGACCGTACGAACTCGAAAAAACAGGCGGTGAATACGTCGAACAGATTATTCGTCCGACGGGGCTGCTGGACCCTGAAATTGAGGTGATTCCTGCTTCCGAGTGTGCTGCGGGCGAATCAGCCGTTTCGCCGAACGCCTCGCCGGGACAGATTCCGCACTTGCTCGAACAGGTGCGCGAACGTGCGAAAAATGGCGAGCGCGTCCTCGTCACAACCCTTACGAAACGGCTGGCGGAAGACCTCGCGGACTTTTTCACGAAGAAAAACGTACGTTGTAAGTGGCTCCACAGCGAGCTGGACGCATTCGAACGAGTTGAACTTTTGCGCGAGCTGCGTGAGGGAAAATTTGATGTTTTAGTGGGCGTAAACCTCCTTCGTGAGGGACTCGACCTTCCGGAAGTGTCGCTCGTTGCGATTTTGGACGCCGACAAAGAAGGATTTTTGCGCAGCGAAACGTCGCTCATGCAGACGATTGGACGTTCCGCACGAAACGTCAACGCAAAAGTCCTATTGTATGCCGACCGAATGACCGATTCGATGAAGAAAGCGATTGAGGAAACGAGCCGACGGCGGGAAGTTCAGCGAAAGTATAATGAGGAACATGGAATCACGCCGCAGACGATTCAGAAGAATATTCATCGCGGAATCGAACAGGAAGCGGAAGCGTTTCGGTGCGCAAATGCCGCAGTGGGACGAAAAGACGACGTGCAGATGATTACGGAAGAATACATTTCCGAACTCGAAGCCGAGATGCTGGAGGCGGCCGACAAAATGGAGTTTGAACGAGCTGCGGTGATTCGGGATCGAATCGAGCAAATACGCACGCAAATTGGAAAGCCTCTTTCGGAAGTGAAAGTTGAAAAGCCGCCGCGCGGGAGACGCAAGCGTTATTAACCCTTCCTCTGTTTGAAATTCCATATTCAGGAGGCGCGTCATCTTGTAAAAACGGAATACGGAAAGTGTTTAAATTAGTAATAATCATTACAAAAATATGATTTGATTTTGAAAAGATTCGTACAAAATACAAACACTATTCCAATCTAACCGTATGTTCTTCTGTTCCGCTGCTTTCACGGGACGTGTAATGTCGTTGAAGACGTGCGGAACAGCTTAAATCGTCGGCATTTTAAGGGGTTGTATCCATTCCAACGTCAGTTCAAGCTCCGAATCCATGTCGGAAAGAAAGTCGGCCATTGCTCGGTCCGTTACGAGAGTTGCGTCCGGTTCGCGTTCGACGTCTTCCGCGATGCCGTTCGTCGACGCTCGGACTTGCACGCCGTCCGTTCCGTTTTCGTCCAACAGACAGTCCGAAAGTTGAACTTTCTTGAAGGCTGGAATTGCAGACGTTTCCAAAATATTTGCGGTAAATACCGGCTGAATCACCGATTCCGTCAGAATTGATTCGGCCTTAAATTCCGTCGCTTCGACCGGCTGATACGTCGGTGCGTAGCGTATGCGGCGAGCGGATTCGGACGTTAAACTGTAGTTTTTCGCGAACAAAATCAGGTCGCTAATCGTGACGGTCCCATTCGAGTCGAAGTCGGCTCTCCACGCATTCGTACGGTATTTTACCGAGGCGGAATCCGTTGAGGAACCGAACAGTTTCGCGAATTGAATGAGGTCCTCAATCCCGATTTTCCCATCGTCGTCGAGGTCGTAAGGAACGTCGAGAACCGTTGCTTCGACGGGAACCGCATCGATCGACAGAGAAAGAGCCGCGGATGTGCCGTGCGTCTGGATTCCTGAACCTTTTTCATTCGTCGGCACGAACGCGACGGCTCCCCAAAACATTTGGCTCCCTGGAAGAACGTAGTCGGCCTCCGCATCAATCGTGAACGTCACGCACACGGACGTCACTCCCTCCGCGTCGGTTTTCATGTCGGAAAGAGCGGCGGAAATCCCTTCTGGCGTCCAGATTTTATCTTCCTGAATGACGAATATATTGGAAGGAAGTTCCAAAAACCCCTCCGATTTACAAAAAATCAAAATCGGGTATAATG
>CAYTLK010000046.1:0-28401 GCA_964438515.1 uncultured Planctomycetaceae bacterium | reverse complement strand
AATTATGTTCCGTTGTTTTTCAAAGAACGAACATCTAAACGAACGCCGGAATGCAGGATCTTCTTCCCCCTTGTACGTTTGATGGAGTTGTGGTATAATGACAGTATTTCAGGTAGAGGAATTTCAGAAATTTGACGACATGCGTACCGCGAGTGCGGCAGTGTCGCAGGTATGAATTCCCGTTCGGCCCATTCTTTTATGAGGTGGTTATGTGTTTACCAAAAAAAAATTACGATTACTGTGGAAGAAATTGACAGTTCGCTTTCTTCGTTTTACTCCTTTCAAACTCTTGACGTTCGGTTTTTTCACGTACGTTTTGCTCGGCTTTTTGGCCATTTCTCTTCCGATCGCCCAACAAACGAAAATCAGCCTTGTTGATAATCTGTTCAACGTCGTTTCGGCAATGTCCACAACAGGTTTAACCGTCGGCGTTGTTTCAGAACGTTACACCATATTTGGACAGCTGATTCTTTTGACACTGATTCAGCTGGGAGCAATCGGTTACATGACGCTCACGTCCTGTCTGATTCTGGCGCGCGGCGATAAACTTTCACAAACCCGCATCAAAATCCTGGGTGTTGAGTTTTCCATTCCTGAAGGTCTGGATATAAAAAATTTCGTCGTGGCGGTGTTTCATTATACATTTCTGGTTGAGGTCATCGGAACGCTCGCACTTTGGTGGCGTTTTCAGCAACTGGGAGTGGAAAACCCATTTTGGCAGGGTTTGTTTCATTCCATTTCCGCTTTCGGAACGGCCGGAATCAGCACATTTCCCCATGGATTGGAATCTTTTCGCACCGACGTTCCCATCAACATCATCATTACACTCCTCAGTATGCTTGGAGCGATCGGCTTCATCGTTCCTGCCGATTTGTGGTCGTATATGAGCGGACGACGAAAGGAAATCACGCTTACAAGCAAGGTCATTCTCGGACTTTCCATCCTCATTGTACTGCTCGGAACCCTCGTTTACTGGATGTGTGAGGGAAATCTCGGTCAAAACAACCTGATGACGGCAGTTTTTCAAATCGTTCAAGCATCGTCCACGTCCGGATTCAACACAGTTCCCATCGGTTCGCTTCGGTCTGCAACGCTTGTTTTTATAATTTTCGTTATGATTATCGGCGCATCCCCCAGCGGAACGGGAGGCGGTGTGAAAAATACGACGGTGAGCGTGATGATTGCAATCGTTTTGAGTGTTCTGCGCGGTCATCCGGAACGAATCACTTTTTTGCGTCGGATAATTCCCGCCAGCCGTATTTTCAGCGCCGTTGCGGTCACAATTCTTTACATCCATGCCGCCTTTTTTGCGATATTTTTACTGTGTCTCACCGAATCGTCTCTGGCGTTTTTGGACATTTGTTTCGAAACGGTTTCCGCCTTGGGAACAGTCGGACTGAGTACGGGAATTACCGGTCAACTGACGACGGTTGGGAAGCTGATTCTCACCGCAACCATGTTTATCGGACGAATCGGTCCAGTAACGCTCGGACTTGCTTTTTTTCACACAAAATCGAATCCAAACCAAAACGATATTTCGGCCGACTTGGTTGCTTAATGGGAGTTTTATCCCCGATGAATTTTGAAATTTTGCGTCATCGTCGCTCGCATTATCGCGAAACGACGATGACCGCAGCCGCTCAAAGCGAAATTTTTCAGTGGAATCAGCAAGTTTTCGAATAAAATTTGCTCTGAAAATCGTGTCGCCACTCCTTGACAAAATGCTTCAGGAAGATTAAACTTGAAGAAACTTTATACTAACACTATTTTGAATTTCAGTTTTCCCGTTCGCCGTTGGAGCTGCACACCACGGCTCCTGCAGTCTTTATGAAAACTGAATTTCATTGTAAAACCAGCATAACTTCAATATTTCGCACCTGCTCACTTTTTCATGTTTCAGCCCATTTTTCACAGTTTTACGTTCCTGTTTCTCGCCGCAGCAGCCCTGCTCGCCGTGACGTGGCAGACGGCGCCGCGTAAAAACGGAAAAAGAATGTGGAAATTCATTCTGCTGCGCTGGATGTTTCTCCTGATTTTCACTTGGGTGCTCGCCCGCCCAACATTTTCCGTATTCGAAACCGAAACGTATCCCGGAAGCGTCCTGATTTTGACCGATTCTTCTCGAAGTATGCAGGTTAAAGACGGTGCCGAAACCCGATTTCAATCTATGAAAGACGCGCTGCGGCTCTCCTCAAAAGCTCTTGCGGAAATGATGAAAAACGTCGAAACTCAAGCGTGGTCGTTCGATCGAACTCTCGTTCCTGTGGAAATTCAGTCCGGCGGAAAACTCAATCTGCCTGCGGAGGCCGAAGGCGAGGAAAGCGCGCTGGGTGCAGCACTTCAGGACGTTTTGAAAAAATCCACCGGCCGCAAAATTCTGGGAATCGTTCTTTTAAGCGACGGCGCGCAGCGGGCCATTCCGCCTCGAGACGCACTCCCTCAAGCTGCGGCGGCAAACCTTCAGAGGCTCGGAATCCCTCTTTTTACCCTCTGTTTCGGGTCCGAACAGCAAAAAAACCGAACGCGGGACGCTGCTGTGGAGGATTTTCTCGTCGAACAGCGCGTCTTTGTGGAAACGGAAACCGTCGTTTCCGGGAAAATTCGGCTGGACGGACTCGAAAATCTGGAGGTGCCGGTAGAACTCCTCGTTGAAAACGCGCACGGCGAAATGAACGTTGCAGCTCGAACGACCGTTCGGGCGGGAAGCGCAAGTGAGTCGATTCCCGTACAGCTTTCATGGGTCCCGAAAGAAATCGGCGAGGTGAAAGTCTCGCTTCGGGTTCCTGCTTTGGACGACGAAATCTCGACGGCAAACAACCAGCTCGACGCATTCGTGAGCGTGGTAAAAAGCGGTCTGCGCGTTCTGTACGTTGAGGGCGCGTATCGGCCGGAATCGGGTTTTTTGCGGCGCTCCCTCGATTCGGCAGAGGAAATTCAGCTCGAAATGATTCGCGTTCACGCTCCGACCCCCAATTCTTCGGAAACATTTAACCTTCAGCCGACACTTTCCGAGGATTTTGCGGTTCTGATTCTCGGCGACGTTTCCGCTTCGTGCTTTCCGCCGGAAGACTGGCGTCGGATTGCGCAGAAAGTGGAAGGCGGAATGGGGCTTTTGACGCTTGGAGGACTGGGAAATTACGGGCCCGGAGGGTACGGAGAGACGGCTCTCGCACAGGTTCTGCCGGTCGAAATGTCCGCAAACGAACGTCCAAATTCAACCGAAAATCCCCAAACAAACCAATCAACTCAAACACCTCAATCAACCCAAACAATCCAAACCGCAGTAACCGCGCTGACGGTTCCCGCCGACCCAACTTCCGCAGCGCAGTGGAATTTACCGCTTCGGATGAAACCCACCCCCGCAGGCCGGCGTCATCTCGCGCTTGCGCTGGATTCCGATGCGGCTTACTCGGCTCAGCTTTGGGAAAAACTGCCGCCGTTGGACGGTGCAAACCGATTTCAGAGTCTAAAGCCGGGCGCGGTGGTGCTTGCGTCTGATTTTACGCCGGAAAAGACGGAAGTTCCGCTTCTGATTGAACATTCTTTCGGACGCGGGCGCGTCATGATGTTTCCGGCCGACAGCACGTGGCGGTGGCAGTTGGGCGGTTTCGAAGACGTCCACAAACGTTTTTGGCGGCAGCTCGTTTTTTGGCTCGCAAATAAAGACGCCGCGCTCGATGGAAGTGTCGCTCTGATTCTTCCTCAGCGTCGTTTTACGCAGGAACAACCGATTTCATTTCAGGTTTCCGCAAGGCTTTCCAACGGTGAAATCCCCCTTCCGCCCCTGCACAACACCCAAATGGAATCCTGGACGGCTTTCCTGAAAACGGCGGACGGAAAGGAAATTCCCGTGGCGCTCGTTCCCGATCGTGAAACCATGCGCGGTAAAATCTCGGAAGAACTTCCGCCGGGCGATTACACGCTGCAAGCGTCGGTGACGCACCAGGGACAGAAAATCGGCGATGCGCAGTGTCGTTTTCAGGTTTATCATCACGATTTGGAACTCGATAATGCGCAGGCGGAACCCGAATTACTTGCGTCTTTAGCGTCTTCGACGGGCGGCGCGGCGGTGCGTCCGGACGCATTAAGCACCCTCTGGCGTCAGCTCGCGGAAAATCGGGAAGAACTGAAAATTGAACGAGAAACAGTCGTCCCCATTTGGGATCGCTGGACGTGGCTCCTTCTGCTTCTCGCGCTGCTTTGTTCGGAATGGTTCTTGCGGAAATATCAGGGGTTGGTGTAATATACTCATTCCATTTAAATATTAGGAGTTTTCCGGAAGAGGGGCCTGGGGAGAGGGGCGGCTTGCAAAAAGCCCATTTCCCCGCGACCGTGAATTCTTAACGGGCAGCCAGATTCTCCCGAAGGGTGAATCGCGCGTGAAATCGAGGCCGAAAAACCAATAACGATTCCATGAATTTTGAACTACGATGTACAATTTACGGGTACAAATATGAAAAATTTTGTTTTCGAGAGGTGAAATCTCAAATTTCTTCCTCCCTCCCCCTTGCAAAATTCTGAAAATTTTAGATAATAAAATATCGAAACATAAAAGATTGGGAATCGGCCGTCGTCACTTTGTTTCCGGAGTCTTTTCGGAGTGACGCGACAGAGGTTCCAATGCGCTTTTTCTGACAGGAGTATTTGTCATGGCTAAAAAAACGATTGACGCAGTGGATGTTGCTGGTAAAACCGTGCTTATGCGTGTTGATTTCAACGTTCCGCTTGATGAAAACCTGAACATCACCGACGATCGCCGTATCGTGATGGCTCTTCCGTCCATCAAATCGGTTCTGGAACGCGGCGGAAAACTCGTCCTCATGAGTCACTTGGGACGTCCCGACAAACTTAAGGAAGGCGAAGATAAAATGAAATACTCGCTCAAACCCACTGCGGTTCGATTGGGCGAACTCCTCGGAAAAAATGTCGTTTTCGCAGCGGATACGGTGGGTGAAGACGCTGTCGCAAAGGTCGCAGCCATGAAAGACGGCGACGTGGTGGTACTTGAAAACGTGCGTTTCGAAAAAGGCGAAAAGAAAGGCGACGAAGCTTTTGCCGCTAAATTGGCCGCTTTCGGCGACATTTACTGCAACAACGCGTTCGGAACCTGCCACCGCACCGACGCTTCGATGTATGCCGTCCCGATGGCGATGACCGGAAAACCCCGTGTCGTCGGCTCGCTCGTCGCGAAAGAAATCAAATATCTGACCGATGTGATTGCAAATCCCGCTCACCCCTTCGTCGCAATCCTCGGCGGAGCCAAAGTTTCTGATAAAATCAACGTCATTAATAATCTCCTCGGAATCTGCGACAAAGTCCTCATCGGCGGCGCGATGGCGTACACGTTCTCGCTTGCAAAAGGTCAGAAAGTCGGCGGCTCCCTCGTCGAAGCGGATAAAGTGGACCTCGCGAAGGAACTGATGGAAAAGGGCGGCGACAAGCTGGTTTTGCCGATCGACACGAACTGCGGCGATGCTTTCAGTGCCGACTGCAACAAAGTCGTGGTGGATGCGGGACAGATTCCGGACGGTTTTGAAGGTCTCGATATTGGTCCCAAAACGGCTGCAATGTATGCAGAAATCGTGAAAACTGCAAAGACGGTCGTGTGGAACGGTCCGATGGGTGTTTGTGAGCTGGAACCGTTTGCAGTCGGAACCAAAGCCGTTGCGGACGCAATCGCGGAGAGCGACTCCATCAGCATCATCGGCGGCGGCGACTCGGCGGCGGCCATCCAGAAGCTGGGTTATGCGGACAAAGTTTCCCACGTTTCCACCGGCGGCGGCGCCTCGCTTGAAATGCTCGAAGGTAAGAAATTCGCGGCAGTTGAAATTCTCGACGAAGAGTAAAAGAACCTTTTATAACTCAATTTAAAAAGTTTTTGACCCGGTACGACCGGGAGCAAGAAACTGGGGAAAAAACAACATTCAAAATGTCTTTTCCCCACGAGCGTTACGTCTTTACGGGAGCGTTTTGTTTCCTCCCGTCAGGGTGGAAACACCGCCGCGGTGCAAAAAGACCCTTGAACCTCAACGTTCATTGCATATTTTTGTACAATAAGGTTTTTTAGGACTTCCTTGAACGGAACCTTTAAAAACAACGGAAACGCCGAACGATTCCACGATATTCGATGGTGGGTTTCACGGTGTTTCCCGACATTTTAACGTATAGCGACTCAAAACTATACCACCGTTCCGGAGGGTGATTCGAATCTTTCATCCTCCGGAATTCCGTTATTTCTTGTGCGTTTCCAATCCCTTTCCCCTCCCTAAAACGATGCTAAGACGCCATTTTTTTCTTATTCCGGTCAGTTTCGTTTTGGCCGGCTGCAATATTTATCGCTTGGAAGCGTCGGAAGAGACGCCAAAAGATGCATCGGTCGATCCGCGTAAGATCGTGTTTTTAGCCGACTTACACATTGGTCCCGATGTTCCAAAGCACGCGGAGAACCTTAAGAAAATCGTAACAAAAATAGTTTCTATGAATCCGCGTCCCTCCAAAATCTTCATTTTAGGAGATCTCGTTTCCACATATGGAAAGACGGAAGAATACGAGGAACTCAAGACGCTGTTTGCGCCGATTGACGCGGCCGGAATTCCGTGGTTCATCGTCGTCGGAAATCACGACTCCCGCGAACCGATGTTCCGAGTTTTTCCAGACAAAAAGATGGAAATTCCTGAAAATCCCGGAAAACAAATCGGAATCGTCGAGTCTCAGGACGTCGATTTCATCATCCTCGATTCCCGGATGGACGACACGAAAGCCTACATGGCGGAAAAGGAAAAATACCCGAATCGGTGCCCGTGGGACGGAACGATGGACGTAGAATCCATTGCGCGGCTCGAGACGATTCTTTCGAATCGTCAAAAACCGGTTTTCATTTTGGCGCATCATCCGATTCAGCAAACAAAACTGGCGCCGATTCTTGCAAAATATCCGTGCGTCCAAGGGTATTTGTTCGGTCACAATCATCAGTTTTTGCGGGAAAAAAATGTAGACGGAATCGAAACTTTCGCGTTTCCCACCACATCCGAACGCATTTTGACGCCGACGGAACCCAACGGTTACATGGTGATGCAGACGTCTGAAAGCAAGTACGATTTTACGCTCGTTTCGCTGAACGAGTCGCATCCGCTGAACGGTCGCCGCGAGACGCTTCCATAATTCGTCACAGAATTCAAAATCAGGAAGAACCTCGAAACAACAAGAAAAAACAAAATAGGAAAAATAGAAGAAAAACAGAAAAAATGAAACGTTCAGGCGTTTCATTCAGAGAAAATATGCACAAAAAGCCTTAAAAACAAGGTGGTGAAATGAATTTTACAGAGATTTTCGAATATTCTTCGGAAGTTTCCGCCTCCCCGCTTGCAAAATTTTGAATCTGTGCTAAAATATAGAAAGATGATTTTAGTGTCAGAAAATTTGGGGACCACACTAAAACTTTTAACGGAACAAGAATTATGTCAGAAAATATTGAACCGAATGAAAATTCCGAACAGTCCTCTGCGAATATCATCGAAATATCCGCAGCTCGCCGCAAGCAATTGCAAAGGATGTTTGAACTTGGACAGCAGAAAAGCGCTCAGGGAAGTTACGACTATGCGTTGGAACTCCTCATTCAGTGCGTGACGGCAGACCCTGGAAACGTTCAATATGTGGACGGAATTCTAACAGCACTAAAGAGCAAATACGAGAAAAACCACGGAAAAGGTCATCCGATGGCCTTTTTCAAAATGATGGGTCCGCGCAGCGCCATGAAAAAAGCCGTCGCGAAGAGCGACTGGAAAGCCGTTTCGGAAGCGGGAGTGAAAGCGCTGCTTTGGAATCCGTGGGATTTAACGACCCTCAGCAATCTTGCGCGCGCCGCACTGTCGCTGGGGTACACCGACACGCCGCTCCTTTACATTCGGACGGCTCTCGAGGGAAATCCAAAAGATGTGGAAACGAACCGATTTTGCGGAACGATGCTTGAAGAATTGGGACGTATTAATGATGCGTACCAGTGCTGGCGGCGTGTGAGCGAGCTGAAACCAGGAAATGAGGAAGCGGAACGTACGATGGCCCGCCTCACGGTGGCGCGTACAATCAGTGAATCCGGGTACAGCGCGGCTCAGGCGAAAACGGCGACTTCCGTTGTGACCGCCAAAGACGAGACGGGAGCCTCGGTGGAAATGACGCATGAGGAACTCCTCGAACATCAGATCCGCCAGCAGCCGAAATCCTCCGCAAAGTACCTCGAACTGGCAGACCTGTACATTCAGGTCGAAAACTTCGCGAAAGCCGAGAATGTGCTGAAACGCGGCGTCGATTCCTGCGGCCCGATTGATGGTCTTCAGGACAAACTGGAAGACGTGCAGATTCGTCTGATGCGTCAAAAAATGGCCAACGTCGACCGAAATTCGGAAGAATGGAAGAAACTGCGCCTCCAAATGAACGAAACGGAACTGGGAATCTGGAAAAACCGATGCGATCGGTACCCAAATAACCTCAGTTTCAAATACGATTTGGGACTGCGCTATCAGATGAAGGGCGACAACGACGAAGCAATCAAACAGTTTCAGATCGCAAAAAAAGAACCGCGCCGCTGCGGACTTTGCTGTCTCGCGCTGGGTCAGTGCTTCCAGCAGATCAAACAGTACAGTCTTGCAATGGCGAACCTCGAAGAAGCGATTGAGAAAATCCCGGATCGGGATGCTGAAAACAAGAAAAAAGCGTTTTATCTCGCTGGAAAACTTGCAATGGCTTTGAAAGATTATGAAAAATCAAACGATTTCCTGACGCAGCTCGCGGATATGGATTTCAGTTACAAAGACGTCTCCGATCTGCTTGCAAAAGTTGCAGAACTGCGCAGCAAACAGGAAGATTAATCCCCGTTCCGCTTAAAATTTCGCTTTTTGACGGTTGTGCCGTCCGCCGATTCGCAAGGGGAAACGATTCACCATGGAAACGACGAAAAAGCGGAAAAGTAAAGCGCATCGGATTGAAAAGTACAAAGTAAAACGAATTTCGGGTGTTCCACCCCAATTGAATCTTCGAAATTCAAGGTTATAATTTCATTTATCATTTGTTTACAGGAGCGATATCGACGAACCATGCCGAATATCAAGAGTGCCAAAAAAAGTCTTCGTCAGGATGCAGCCAAGCAGATTACCAACTTGGCGATTAAACGTGGTTTGCGCCACAGCTGCCGCAATGTGCGAAATGCCGTTGCAGAAGGAAAAATTGAACAGGCGACCGAGTATTTCCGCCTCGCATGCAAACACCTCGACCAGGCGGCCGCGAAACACATCATTCATAAGAATGCCGTTTCTCGCACCAAGTCCCGTCTTTCCGCCTGCATCAAGCTCGCGAAAAACGCTGACTAAAGTCTGATAATCATTGAACGATTGAAATTTGGACAGACATCCAATCGATGATGCCTGTCTGATTTCTATTTTAAAATCCGCATTTAAATCCGCCTTGTTTTTTCGGGAGGTGTGTATGAGTAAGCCCGGCATCGCCATTTACCCCGGTTCGTTCGATCCGATCACTCTGGGACACCTCGACATTATGCAGCGTGCCAGTCATATTTTTGACAAATTGATCGTCGCTATCGGAATCAATCTCGAAAAATCGTATCTTTTTTCTCCCGAAGAACGCATGGAACAGATTCGTCTCTCCACGCGTCACCTCCCGAATGTAGAAATTCGTACATTTAACGGTCTGGCGGTTAAATTCGTGCAGGAGTGCGGCGCAAACGTTATGATTCGCGGCGTACGTCCCATTACGGACATTCCGGCCGAGCTGACGATGATGATGGCGAACCGTCGTCTCGCGAGCAACGTCGAAACGCTTTTCATGATTGCGGACGGCGAACTCGCGCACGTTTCCAGCTCGCTCATCAAACAGATTGCGGGGCTTGCGGGCCGCGAGGAACTGAAAAAGTTTTTGCCGGAAGTGGTGATTCCTTTCGTGGAGGCCAAATTTCAGAAAATTTGATTTTTGAGGAATAACCTGAATTTTAAACTAATTTTCAGATGGACGCGTCTTTTTGTAAAGTTCGCGTTGTTTTTCTTCGAGTTTTTCCAGCTTTTTTACTTCCTGCTCCGAGTCGAGCACCTGATTTCGCTGCGCCTCGATTTTTTTTTGGATTTCTTGCTGGAAAGACTGCAATTCTGCAATCTGTTTTTGAATTTGCGCTTCACATTGGTTAAACTGGAGCAATATTTCCGTGTTCAAATCTGCAGAATTCAGATGTTCTGCGTGTCGTTTTCGTAATTCTCCCCGTCTTCTTTCAAGATTTTCCAGTTCCGCGTCGTTCGTTTGCTGAACGTTCAGCAACTCCGCAAGATTCTGTTTTTCTTCATCCCGATGAAACGTTTTCACTTTTTGCAGCGCGCGAAGACGAAATTCGAAAGCCATTTACCACCTCTGGATTCGTAAATAAGATTTTTGTACGTATTTCAAAAAAGGAGCGGGAACTGGAACTCCTGAAAATTCCCGCTCGTTCTTTCTTCAATCGCGCATCCCCGCTGCGTCATCGGGCGCTGTCGAGCCGAAGTTTGCACTGATTGTACTTTTCCAGCCGCTGGAGGTCGTCGGAATCACGCATTTGAAAATCGTACATGTCGGCGCGTGTCTCGTTTTTCAGGCGGGCGGCTCCCGTACGGATGATTTCGAGCGCCTGCGTGTATTGAGGACTCGATTTATCCATATTTTCGAGACACGGACTCATTTCGGGACGCTCGAAAAGCACTTTCCAGAAGTTCCATCGATTATTATTGTCCCACGAACTCGCAACCGTTTTCACGAACGGCACACCCGTGAGTTCGCCGAGCTGAACCAGTTCCTCATTCGTGAGCGGGCAGCGTCCGAACAGGTTGTTTCGATAATTGCACGCAAATGTCGGATAGTATGGGCCGTTCAGATCCATCCAGGTGATGAGAATTTCTTTTTCTTCATCGGAAAGTGTGAATTTCTCGTCGCGCGCGTCGCCGTGTCCGTCCGTCACGATTTTTCCCAGTCGGCTGACCGTCGAACCCCAGCTTTTCGAATCCATCGTTTTTGTGGGACCCGCGCCCGGCGCAACGATGATTTTATTGAGGTAAATACTTGTGTAAGACGCATTGAAAAGCAGGTTTCGGTCGCCCGCCAGCACGACGCTTTTCGCGCCGGGTTTTCCGAAATCGTGGCACTGCACGCAATGACGGTCAAAAATCGGCTGAACGAATTCCATGTAGCTGAATTCCCGGTCTTCCGGCATCCAGGCGGGACGGACGAGCTGCGACGCGGGACGAAGCAGCGCCTTTACGGTTCGGCGCGGCGGAACGGCATTGAGTCGGTCCTCGTGACACCCGATGCATCCCTGATTTTCGCCAGGCCGCACGATAGTTCCGCTGCGCATGGAGTGAATCATGCGTCCTTGTGCGTCGAGCGCCTGAAAATAGACGAATCGGTCGGACGGAATCTCGAAATTCGCGCTTCCATCTTCCTCAACGGGAACCGTTCCGAGAATCCGTTTGTTGCTGAAATCGTGCCAGTTCATCGCGGGAGCCTGTTCGCCGGCGAGAGACCAGAAATTGCGGATCCAGTATCGTTTTTCCGGAGATTCCACGATCCGAAGGAATTTCACCTCACCGCGCTGTACGTTTTTCATTTCTTGACTTTCGTACACGTCCGAGACGTAAAACGTTCCAGTTTTCATAGAGCGATCGATTCGGGAATCAATCACCGGCGGAACGTCGCGGGCCGCAAGGGGTTGTGCATCGAAAATTCCACGGTCGGAAGCATCGGCCCCCTCTTCGGAAAGAATCTGCGTTTCGTGTCCGTCGAGGTCGAAAAGCACGAGCGCCATCCGACTGTCGGCCATCTGACGCGAGCAAAGAAACACACGGTCCGAAAGCGGACGCGCGTCTTCATACTTCGTCTGCAAACGGCTGAATGCGTCGTAACCCCCGATTCCAACCCTATTTACGCCTTCTGGGGGGAGTGTGAATTTCACCGCTTTTTTGCTGTCGATTCCCTGCGTTCGGTCAAGAATCGCGATGGCGCCCCACGGCAAATCGTGGCACGACGAGAACGTACAAACAACGTTTTTGCTTCCCGGAATCTCATGCGCGTCGATGACGGCTCCCGGCGATTCAATATTATTCCCCCAGAAAATCAGATGCGACGTTCCGTCCGGATTCGTGACCCACAACCCCTGCGCGTCGCCGAAGTTTCGGTCCACATATTCCCAGCGGTCGTAAATGACGCGTCCATCGGAAAGGAGCGAGCCGTGTCCCTCAAAAAGCGTGCTGTGACCGATTTGGTCGAGGTCGGAACCGTCGGAATTCATCGTAAAAAGATTGCACATGATGTGTCGGTTGCACATGCAGAATTTCGGTTCGCGCGTACTCGAAAACAGGATGCGTCCGCACGGCAAATACAGCGGGTCGATGTCGCTCACGCCGCTTCCGCTCGTGATTTGACGCAGATTCTGACCGTCCGCATCCAGTTCGTAGATGTGATAGTCGTCTTCTTTATTTTTTCGCATGGAAATCAAAACTTTTTTCCCGTCGAAACTCACTTCCGGGTCGCGGATGATTCCTTCGGGACAGTCGAGAAGAACGGTGATTTTCGGATTTCCGGCGGCGTCGAGCTGTGAAAAGTCGGCGACTTTGAGCGCGGAACCTCCGACGAAACTGTTCGTATTGATTTCGCCCGTCTGAAAAATCGTGGCGGTATTATGATGGTCGCGGCGGTACTGAGGACGCGAGACGAACAAAATCGGCTGTTTCACGAGTTCCGGATTCTGTTTTGCATTGGAATCTTCGACCGTCGGAACCACTTCCACTACGGTTGGAAGGTCCGGCGCAACCGCCTCGCGGACTTTCCGGAACGCCTCGGTCACGGCCGGCAAAAGTTCGCCTTCGGCTTTTACATCGTCGAGCGTGATGTGCGCCCAGCTTCCGTCCGCATCATCGACCAAACGAATAAAAAGGTTTTTCCCAGCAAGCGCCTTCGTGTCCCACACAACGTCAAAAAGGTCCTGCGAGTTGCGTCCCTGAACGCGATAAATCTCACGAACTTTCGGAACGATTCCGCCGCAATCGTCGTTCAGCACCTCGCACAACGCGGCGTACACCTCGCCGTTTTTCCCTCCGCCGACACGCAAAGTGACGCGTTCGCCCGTATTTTTCCAGATGGGCGACTCAATCACACCCCGCAGAGAGTCGAGCGGCGCGTCTTTGCTTTCGAGCGACGAAAGATGAAATTTTCCGTCTTTCACCCAAGGTTTCGTGTTATTTGAGTGATGCTGAAATTCCAGACCGCAGCGGACGTCGCCCAAGGAACCTTCGACGACCTTCCAGCCTTCCAAATCGTTTTCGAAACTGAAATGAATCGGAGCCGCAAACGTCAAAACGGCCGAAAAAAGGACGATTCCGACAGAAAAAAGGAGGGTTTTCATGATTTTTCTTTCAATTTTAAGGTTTTTGTGTAAAAATCATATATAAACGATGCGTTTGAGAGGAAGTTGCAGTAAGGAAGTTCGTTCAATCTTTTTTCTGCGCCTGCGGGAATTCATCAATCGCCTTCTGCGCAACGCCTCGCAAAAATGCCGCGTCGGCCTCCGTCAGTTCCTTCGGCTGAAACGTCGCGGTCGAAACGGGTTCGTCGAACAACATTCCAAACCAGACGCACGCCTGCAAGTACTGACCGCGCGCGTTGAGATGGTACCCGTCCGCCGTGAAAATCGCGGCAGAATCGTCGGGATTGTAACCGCCCGGTTCCGTCTCGCGAGCCGTTTGAACCGCAAACCCCGTCGGAATGATGCGGAGATTGTGCTTTTTCGCGAGCGTCATGTACGCGTCCGTCAGTCGGTCACACATTTCTTTTTGGGAAAATCCCCAATTTACGAGCCGTTTTTCCGCAGGATGGTACGCCCACGTCTGCTGAATCACGACCTCCGCGTCCGGACAGTTTTCCTGCAAAAACGCAATCAAATTGTCGGCGTACGGCTGAAACGTTTCGTAATTCCAACTGAATCCGCTCGCTTGCTGAACGGAAATGAAGTCCCATTTTTCACTTTTGATTTTTTCGAGATACGTGCATTTGAATCCCGGAAACGCGATGGTTCCCGGCTCGGCGAGTTCTTTCGCGACGTTGTTCCAGTGCCGCTCAAACGTACATCCGCCGATGTTCAAATAACCAATAATGAGTTTGCAGTCGGCCGACTCCGCCACGGCAGGGTAGTAACGACGCAGGGAGTCCGCAAAACTGTTTCCAATGGTTAAAACACGTACAGTTTTCTTAGGTTCCTTGATTTCCTGACCCGTCACAGAGAAAACGAGGGAAATCGCCGTGAAACAGAAAACCAGTAAGGCGAGTAATTTTTTCATAGGTTTTATTCCTTATTAATAATTAATAGTATAATTCAATGAATATTGATATTTTAAATTAGTATAGCACATCATCCAGAAAGATTCAACCCGTTCAGGCGAAAATCTCACGGATTTTTTTAATTTCTTCTGCCGTCAAAACCACGTCCCCCGCTCCGACGTTTTCAAGAACTTGTTCCGGAGAGCGCGCCCCGCAAAGCACATGCGTCTTTTCGTACCCGCTGAACGTCCACGCCAGAACCAACTCACTCATCGAAATCCCTCGCGCTTCCGCCAGCGGCCGAATTTCATCCAGCTTCGCGTTGATTTTTACACGATTTTCAGGCGTATATCGCGCCTCCACATTCCTCCGGTCGCCGGGATTGAACGTTCTTTCAGGTCCCATCTTTCCCGTCAGCAGCCCGCGGCACATCGGCGAGTACGGAAGAAACGAAATTTCGTGAGTTCGAGCGAAATCCAGCAGCCCGTTGGTTTCAATGCCGCGATCCAAAAGGGAGTAACGCTCCTGCAAAACATCCACATCTCCCAGAGCCGCATACTGCTGAAGCTGTTCCTTACGGATATTTGAGACGCCAATCATACGGATTTTTCCTTCGGCCTTGAGGTCGAGGAGCGTCCCCATCGTGTCGGAAATCGGCGCAGTTTCATCCTGCCAGTGCGTCTGAAGCAGGTCGATGTAATCGGTTCCAAGACGCCGGAGACTCGCTTCGACTTCTGTACGAATTGATTCGGGACGCAGATATTTGTAGACGCGCCAATCGACGGGAGTTCCGGTTCCGTAACCGATGTCGGCGGCGTAAAAATGCAGCGTTCCTTTCCCGGTCGGCCAATCCGTTTTGTCCCAGACGAGTCCGCACTTGGTCGCGATGATGATTTTGTCGCGCGCCCTTCCTTTCAGCGCCTTTCCGATGATTTCTTCCGACCGTCCGAAACCGTAAATCGGAGCCGTATCGATGAAATTGATTCCGTGTTCCAGGGCCGTGCGGACGGCATCAATTGCGGTTTTTTCATCGGCGCCGCCCCACATCCATCCGCCGATCGCCCAGCTTCCGAACGCCAGAATCGAAGCGGAAATATTGGTTTTTCCCAACGTTTTGTATTGCATTTTTTACACTTTCCCGAATACGAAGAAAAAAAAGGTTTCATCAGTTGCTTCTATTGTATGCTTTTTTCCGAAAAACGCAAGGAGTTTTCTTTCAAAATCCGAGACTTTTTTCCCCTCCCCCCTGTTCAAAACGCACAAGGTTGCTTACAATGAAGAAAAAGGGGTCTCGTTTTTTGTTTATGCTGGCTCCGCAATGAAATTCAGTTTTCACAAAGACTGTAAGAGCCGTGGTGCGCAGCCCAACGGCGGACGGGAAAACTAAAATTCAAAATAGTGTTAGTATAACTCCCCGCAAAATTCACACTTTTTCACACATTATTCAATACTATTCATATCATGACTCGTAAATACATTAATGAACTCGCAGAACAGGAATCCGTCAATGAAGTGTTCCGCGCGTCGAACAAGCAGCTTCGTACGAACCGCAACGGAGCACTCTATCTGCAGGTCGATCTTTCGGACAAAACCGGCACGGTGACCGCACGACTTTGGAACGCTACGGAAGTTATTTATAAACTTTTCGAAAACGGCGACTATCTCCACGTCGATGGAAAAGCCCAGATTTTTCAGGGAGCCGTTCAAATCATCGCGAAACGATTTTATCGAGTGGACGCTGAAACGGTCGATGAAGAAGATTTTATCCAGACGGCCGGCGTGTGTACCGCAAAACTTCTCGAAATGATGAAGGGACTCCTCGCGACGCTCAAACGTCCGGAACTCAAGGTTCTGGCGGAGTGCTACACTTCGGACGCAGAATTTATGGCGCAGTTTGAACTGCTTCCGGCCGGCGTCAAACATCATCATGCGTATCGCGGCGGACTCATGGAACACGTCGTTTCCACGATGGATCTCGCGAAAAAGATCGGTGATTCGTACAAATATCTCGACACGGAACTTTTGCTGTTCGGAGCCTTCCTGCACGATACGGGAAAGACGCAGGAACTCGAATGCGACCCGGAATTTTCGTACACGGACATCGGTCAGCTGATCGGTCACATCTCGCTTGGAATTTCCATGCTGGAACGAAAAATTCAGGAATACGAGACGAAAACGGGAACCGCTTTTCCAAACGCGCTGGCGCTGCAGCTCAAGCACATGATTGCGAGCCATCACGGGGAATATGAGTTTGGAAGTCCGAAACTTCCGATGACGGTGGAGGCGATGGCGCTGCACTGCATCGATCTTTTGGACTCGAAACTTTCCGCGTTTCATCAAATGATTGAAGAGGATCTCAACGCCTCCAGTGCTTGGACGATCTTCAATCCGACACTCCAGCGGAAGCTGTACAAAGGGGTTCCATCGAAGCCCGGAAGTCCTCAGCCTCCTTGCGAAGCGGAAGATTGAGCGTCTTTCAAGCCGGATTGTACTGAAAAATAAAAATAAAAATAAAAACAAAGAAAAAACAAAAAAATCGAATGCTTCTTGCGAAACATCCGATTTTTTTGAATCATGTGGACGGTGGGACTCGAACCCACGACAACCAGAACCACAATCTGGTGCTCTAGCCAACTGAACTACGTCCACCATCTATAAATCTTAAAGGAACTCCGAACACTCTCTGATTTCCCTCAATTAACAAAAATTCTATCAAAAATTTAAATTTTGTCAATGGGGGAGGCTGAAATTTTATGAGATTTCCTTCATTCCAGCTTCTTTTCCGTCTCGCCGAGACGTCCGCAACATAAAAAATCCGCTGAAGAAGACCTCCAGCGGATTTTTTCCCATTAAGCTCTACAAGGTAGAGTACGTTTGTATGTTACTATTTCTGTAACAGTTATTATTTCCTGCGGCGCTCTCGCGTTACTTGCTGAGCTGCATGTAGGTTCTGCCGGTCGTCTCGCCAGGAACCGCCCCGATGGTGACGCTCGTCGGATCAATGAAGCTCGTCTGCGTCACGCTGGTGTCGGAAATCTGTCGGGGAGCGGGCGTCGGAACCACTTCAAGCGGAGCCGTCGGCAAATTCGTATCGATAATCGATTTTCCTTGGGGTGCCGTCACGGCCGGAGTGGGTACCGACTGGAGGAGCGGAGCCGTCTGGGGGACGGGATTTCCGTCGAACATTTCCTGCTGAACCTGATTTCTCAGGCGGGCGGGGTCCACCATTCCGGTGTGCTGACGATAAGCACCTTCGGAAATCACGTTCGGGCGGGTAAATCCATAGTTCATGTAACGTCCTTTTTCACGAATCTTCGCACGTTTCTGAGCGTCAAAGTACGCCTTGGAAGCCCACGGACCTTCGGTGAGTGTGATTCCGTCGTACTCGAGCAGCGAGCCTTTCGTCGTATGAATGTCGACGATTGCAAGGTTGTAGTCGATGACGGCGCGGAAGAAATCGATTTCCGCTTCCGCCAGACGCCGCTGAGCGTCAAGCAGAATGTTCAGTGTGATGGTTCCGGTTTCGTAAGCGGCACTCGTCGCTTCGACTTCCTTCTGAGCCGCAACACGGCGGTTGAAGTAGGTTTGAGCCAAAACGTAATTGTCTTCGAGGTCTCGGACCGCATGAGCCAGCCGGTGAGTCACTTCGAGTTCCTGTTCCTGAAGGACCGCACGGTTGCGAGCCAGAGCGAGTTCCGCGTTTCGGACCGCCGAACGTTCACGTCGGAAGCCGATCGGGACGTTGAATTCAGCACCGATGAGTCCGCTCCACAGTCCGTCATGCGTCATCTGACCGATTGCGCTGTTTGCGCCGCCGTCCGGCTCCCAGTAGTTCAGATCTGCGCCGCCGACACTTCCTTTACCAACCAAATCGAGGGTGGGGAGGAGGAAGTTTTTCGACGCAAGCAGTTCCAGTTCGGACTGTTTGATGACCCACTTCTGACGACGAAGTTCGATGTTTCGCTGCATGGTTTCACTGTGTGCTTCGGTCCAGTCGAAGGCGATTTTCGCGACACTCGGTTCATCGCTCGGACGGAAGAGTCGACCGTCGGCGCTCGTGAGACCGATGATGTATCGGAAGTTTGCTTCCGCTTTGTACAACGCATCCAGAGCCGACTCGACGGAGCCTTTGAACATGAAGTACTGCTGCTGCGCCTGCGCGCGTTCCTGCGCACTGCCGCCTCTGTACCCTGCTTCGTATTTGGCCTGCGCCTGACGCCACGTTTCGAGGGCCTTGTTTCGACCCGCAACCACCGAGTCGAGACGACGATACGCGAAGTACAGTTCCCAGTACGCCCGTTCGATGTCCACCGCGAGGTTGCGGATGGAAGATTCGAAATCGACGAGGGAGATATCCGTACGCAAACGCGCAATCATCACACCATTGTAGAACCCAGGAATGGCTCCGGGGCCTGCAATTCGGTTGAACTGCGTTCCGGCAGAACGCAGCAGCGGCTGACGGAATTCGGTCTCGATTGAGGTGTTGTAGTACCCGTCGACGGCCACCGTCGAAGAGTCCGACCAGATGTACTCGGACTTGAATCGAGACGTCCACGTACCGCCGGTCGCGTTCGTTTTCTGCAGCTGACTCTGGAAGGAACTTCCTTTCGAATTGATGGCTGCAAGTCTGCCGTTGCTCGCGAGGTTTTCAATCGTGTTGTTTTCCTGGAACGAAAGGGTGTTGGACCACTGCGTGTCGAAGTCGGCCAGAACCGCTTCCACACCGTAACGTCCATCCGATTCGGTGATTGCAGGATTGTAAATCGTCGCGGCACTCGCCGGATTGCTCGTCAGAGCCGACGGCTGACCGGCGGAACCATTGGCGCCGTAGGAGATGCCGCCCAGGTTGCGAATGACGGTGCTGTTGTACAGTCCGCAGCGAATCGCTTCCTCAAGCGAGATGTTCACGATCTCTTTCCCTTTCGAGTTGTTGATCGTCAGCGGAGCCTGCGCCCCTTTCACCTCTTCAATCGTGTCCGTTTCCGTATCAGGATACTCGATCTGCGTCGCCATGTCGAGATACGGATCGACCGGGAGGGGCGCATTGTGTTTTCCGAGGTACAACGGCATCTGCGGGTTGCAGCCGAGCATGGGCAAAATCATTCCGAAAAGAATGGTTCCCACACAGATTCGTACGGAAAGTTGTTGAAATGTTGTTCGTTTCATAATACCTTGTTTCCTAATTGAGCTTAATGGGAAGTCAATTAAAATTTGAGTTTCTCGCGCTTTCCATCATGGAATTAATTATACTATGTGAGCTGTGGAGATTCTCTTTTACTTTTATCGTCTAGGCAAACGTTAAATCTTGAATAATTAGTAAAGTTTTTTTATTTCTTTTAATCGGAATAATCAGAAAAGTTTCAATATCTTTCCCATCTTATCATACAGAAATGTTCTTGAGCAATGCAGACCTTCTCGCCTCCTCATTTTGACATAAAATAGGTAAAATGAGGGGTATAAGATGAATGTTTTTTAATAATCGTTCTCAATCGGAAAAAATGACGAAAAAAAGATATTCCGTTTTTTTGTAATATTCGGAAAGGTTTCTGAAATAAAAGCCGATATCCAATTGCAAAAATTTCAATCTATGATAAAATAGAGAAAATTAAAAAATCCAAAAGATTCAAAATACAGGAGTTTCAAATGAAAAAATTTAATGCGGGTTTTCGTTTTCTGCTTTTATGCACGCTGACCGTCGGTTTCGTACCGTTCCTCGGCTGCGGAAAGGGCGGAACTCGTGAAATCATGAACGTTTCCTACGACCCGACGCGCGAACTTTACGAGAGTTACAACGAAAAGTTCGTCGAACACTGGGCGCAGAAAACGGGTGAAACGATTTCTATCGACCAGTCGAACGGCGGTTCCGGCTCGCAGGCCCGCAAAGTGGCGGAAGGTCTCGAGGCGGACATCGTGACGCTCGCGCTGGGGTACGACGTGGAACTCATCGGCGACAGCATTCCCGGCGCGCTCTCTGCCGACTGGACGAAAGCCTTTCCGAACAACAGTTGCCCGTACGTCTCGACAATTGTTTTCCTCGTGAAAAAAGGAAATCCGAAGAATCTGAAGGACTGGGACGATCTGGCGCAGCCGGGAATCGAAGTCGTGACGCCGAATCCGCGTACGTCTGGCGGCGCACGCTGGAACTATCTGGCGGCGTGGGGCTGGAAATTGAAACAGGAACTGGGAACGCTCGACCCTGCATTCCTGAACGATCCTGCAAATGCGGACGCAGTGAAAGCGGCAAACGAGAAAGCGTTTGAATTCGTGAAGCAGATTCATTTAAACGCCAAAACGACCGGAATGCCGGAAGGCGCGCGAGCCGCAACGAACATCTTCGTGCGCGACGGCGAGGGAGATGTGCTTTTGGCGTGGGAAAATGAAGCGCTGAAAACCGTGGTCGGCGACAAAAATCCCGATTTTGAAATCGTGTATCCGACCCTTTCGATCGTCGCGGAGCCGTCGGTGGCCGTCATCAATACGACCGTCGAACGCAAAGGAACGCGCGACATTGCGGAAGAATACCTGAATTACATGTACACCGACGAGGTGCAGCGCCTCGTGATGGAAAATTTCTATCGTCCCAGCAGCGAAAAAATTCGTGAAGAGAAAAAAGACGTCTTTAAGGACCTCGAACTCTTCCGAATCGAAGACGTTTTCGGAACGTGGAAAGACGTTCAGGAGAAACATTTCTCCAACGGCGGTCTGTTTGAAGAAATGATGAAATGATGAAATAACGAGAAAGGGATACGATATTAATGAATATACAGTATTAATAATATACAGTATTAATTAATATCGTATCATTACAGAAAAAAATCTCTCCGAAACGGACGGGAAACATGTTCAAACGTCATAACAGAGTCCTTCCAGGCTTCCGCCTCTCCATGGGGCTTACGATTACGTACCTGAGTCTCCTCGTACTCATCCCCTTTGCGGGCCTCATGATTAAAGTGAGCGGCATGCAGTGGAATGATTATTGTACGATTATCACATCTCCTCGAATTCTGGCGGCGTTCCGTCTGACTTTCGGCGTCTCTTTTCTGGCGGCGCTCATCAATGCGGTTTTCGGATTCATCGTTGCGTGGGTCCTCGTCCGCTATCGTTTTCCCATGCGGCGACTTGTGGACGCAATGGTCGATTTGCCGTTTGCAATGCCGACCGCCGTTTCGGGCGTCGCGCTTCTGACTCTCTACAAACGACTCGGTCAGCTGCTTGATTTCAAAATTATATTCACCGAATGGGGCCTTCTTTTGGCGCTCACGTTCATTGGTTTGCCGTTCGTCGTTCGAACACTTCAGCCGGCAATTGAGGATATTGAGCGCGAGCTCGAAGAGGTGGCGGCCAGTCTCGGCGCGACTCGGTGGCAGACGTTTACACGTGTTATTTTTCCGGCGGTCTGTCCCGCACTCATTACGGGTTTTTCCATGGCGTTCGCGCGCGCGCTCGGTGAATACGGCTCCGTCGTCTTCATTGCGGGAACGGGTCTGCCGATCGTTTCGATTGAAATCGTGAAAAACCTGCAAGGCGGTCCGGACGACATGATGATTGCGGTCGCGATTGCAACAACAATGCTCGTCGCGTCTTTCGTCATTCTGTTCTGCATCAATTTCATGCAAATGTGGATGAATCGGCGTTACATGGAAAGCGGCAACTAACGAAAGGGAGCAAAAAACGATGGCCATCAATCATCACAGTCACATGGATGAACCCGCGATTGTACGCTGGACGCTCATCACAATCGCAATCACTTTTATGTCGCTGTTTCTTCTTTTGCCGCTCATACTCGTATTTTACTGCGCGTTTGAAGAAGGTCTGACGACGTACTGGAAGGAACTCACCGACCATCGGACGCTCCGAGCAATCGGCGTCACGCTTCTGACGGTCGGAATCGCGGTTCCAATCAACGTCCTGTTCGGAATTATGTCCGCCTGGTGCATCGGAAAATTCCATTTTCGCGGAAAAAGTCTCCTGATTTCCCTCATCGACCTTCCGTTTGCCGTCTCGCCGGTAATCGCAGGTTTATTGTTCGTAATTCTGTTCGGAATGAACAGCGTGCTGGGCGACTGGCTCTGGACGACGTTTCACATCAAAATTCTGCACACAACGGTCGCCACCGTCATCGCGACGATGTTCGTGACGTTTCCGTTCGTGACGCGTGAACTCCTTCCCATCATGCAGTCGCAGGGAACCGAAGAGGAACTGGCGGCGCGCGTGCTCGGCGCAAACGGTCTCCAAATCTTCTTCCGTGTGACGCTTCCAAACATCAAATGGGCTTTATTGTACGGTATCGTCCTGTGCAACGCCCGCGCAATGGGGGAGTTCGGAGCCGTAAACGTCGTGAGCCACGGCGGAAAAAACAACACTCTGTCGCTTTTGATTTACGAAACCTACCAGTCCGACCTCGTCGCAGCCTTTGCCGTCTCGACGCTTCTCGCACTTATGGCGATCGTAACACTCATCCTGAAAACGTATATAGAAATACGTACGAATAAAAAAGAAGGTATTGATTTCTGAGCGGTTATCAGAACGTTCCGGAAAGGTTCATTTTATGAGTATCGAAGTTCAAAATATTACAAAATCGTTCGGAAATTTCCTGGCGCTGAATGACGTCTCGCTCTACATCAAAACGGGCGAGCTTGTGGCGCTCCTGGGGCCTTCCGGGTCCGGAAAAACCACGCTCCTGCGTATCATCGCCGGATTGGAAGAGGCCGACGAAGGAAGCGGACCGATTCTGTTCAATAATCATAACATGGAAGATTCCAAGGTCGGCGACCGCGGCGTGGGTTTCGTCTTTCAGCATTACGCACTTTTCCGCCACATGACGGTTTTCGAAAACGTCGCGTTCGGTCTGCGCGTTCGTCCGCGAGCGACTCGGCCCGACAACGGGGAAATTCGGCGAAAAGTCCTCGAACTCCTGCGTCTGGTACAGCTCGACACGCAGGCGGACCGCTATCCGCACCAGCTTTCCGGCGGTCAGCGGCAGCGTGTCGCTCTGGCGCGAGCGCTGGCAGTAGAACCTCAGGTGCTGCTTTTGGACGAACCGTTCGGCGCTCTCGACGCAAAAGTACGCATCGAACTGCGTCACTGGCTGCGCCGTCTTCACGATGAAATCCACCTCACGAGCGTTTTCGTGACGCACGATCAAGACGAAGCGCTGGAACTTGCGGACCGCGTGGCCGTGATGAGCGCCGGAAAAGTCGAACAGTTTGCCACTCCGAACGATGTTTTTCACAAACCCGCCACGGAATTTGTGATGAATTTTCTCGGGTCGGTCAACAAGTTTCGCGGTCAAATCAAGGACGGAAAAGTGCGTCTCGGCGGTCAGTACATCATGGACGCGCCGGGCGACACGGACGAGGCCAAACTTTTTGTACGACCTCACGAACTCCTGATTTCCCACACCAAAACCCCCAACTGCTTCAATCTTCGGGCGCTGGTAAAACGCATTCACTCGGCGGGAGCGCGCGTTCAGGTCGAGCTGGAAACACATTCCGGCGACCTCATGACGGCAGAAATGACGCACGCGAATCTGTCAGAGCTGAACCTTGAAACCGGTCAGGAAGTTTACGTGACGCCCTGCAACATTCATGTGTTCGGCGCCGACGAGCACGCGCTGGATGAAAGTACGCCCAACGAATCGTTTCCCGAATAAAAAAACAGGGATTTCCGACACAGTTTAATGTACAATTATCGAATATGCTTGGAACAAGACTGCGCCGTCCGCAAAGACAAAAAACACTCAAAAATTTTGAAAAATTTTGGAAAATTTTGCCTCCCCCTGCTGACAAAAGTGGAAAAATAGAGTATAATGAAGTAGATTTATAGTGTGAAGCTGTAAAATGTCTGGATTTTTTGAAAATCCATGAAAATTGAACTGATTAAGATTTTTTGCGTAGTGTATAATAGCGTCATTTGGGCGGGGACGATGCACTGCCTGATTCAAAATTTTATGTGTGCTTGATTAAAAACAAGGAGATTGCACGATGAGTAAAATCGTCAAACGGCCTGCATTTACGCTGGTCGAACTTTTGGTAGTTATCGCCATTATCGGGATGTTGGTAGCGCTCCTCCTCCCAGCCATTCAGGTTGCGCGTCGTACAGCAATGCGTATGCAGTGCCAAAACAACGAAAAGCAGCTTACGCTTGCCGCTTTGAACTTTGAGAGCGCCAAAAGTTACCTGCCTCCGGCGGGCCGCACTCCCTCCAACGGCGGAAGCAGCAAAAACTATGACGGAATCAGCTTTTTTGTGGAACTCCTTCCCTACATTGAACAAGAAGCTCAGTACAAAACCGTCAAAAAACAGCTTAGTCAGTCTCTGGGGTCTTCCTCGACGGAAATGACCGACTTGGCCGCCACCGTGATGCCGGCGTTCCGCTGCCCTGGTTCTTCCACGAACGGAACCATCGACGAAACCGGTTCGGACGCCTCAGCACCGGCAATTTCAAACTATAAAATCGTCGTCGCCTCGACCATGGGAATGTACCAAGGTGCGGTCAATCAAGGCGGTTCTGCGTACGGTACGGGCACCGCCGCCTCAGACGCTGCATCTCCCTTTGCAAACAAAGGCCGCAAACTGGGCGAAATCACCGATGGTACCTCTCATACGCTCCACGTCTCCGAATCGAACGAGCAAAACTACTCTCGCTGGGTCGTTGGACTTGACAGCGGTATTTACACCTACTGCACCGATGGCGGAATCTCCGAACCGACCAAATCGGGTTCAAACACATTTTATGCTCCTTCTGGATACGTGAACAACCAGTTGGGTGCCGATGCAAGCTATGCTGACAACACGCCTTGGACGAACCTTGACCGCGACTACACAGAGTACCCATATGAGTGGGAATCCCTCTCCGCCAGCAGTTTCTCAAGCTCTGGAATGGACAAAGGCGCCACGAAATACGGTCCCAGTTCCGAACACTCCGGCGTCGTGGTTCACACGTTCCTCGACAACTCGGTACATAGTATTAACGACGAAATTGACCCAGCCGTGTACTTCTTCGCGACGACCTACAAGGGCGGCGATCCTGGACTGGACGTCAACTGATAGTTTGCCGACTTAGGAAATTTCCAAACTCCGTCTGACGTGAAATCAGGCGGAGTTTTTTTAAAGTCTTGACTGCAATAAACATGAACGAAATTCAAACAAAAAAATATGATCGCGTAGGGGTTGTGGGGCTGATTCGGCGTGGGAAAAAATTCCTTGTGATTCAGCGGTCGGCAGAGGTTCGAGCGCCATTGACGTGGTGTTTTCCCGGAGGCGGCATCGAGGGCGGCGAGACGGAGGAAGAGGCGCTGGTTCGGGAATTGTACGAAGAATTAGGGCTTTGTGTGACGCCGATCGAGTGTATTTACGAGTCGACGACGCCTTGGAACGTGTATCTTTATTGGTGGACGGCCGTGGTTTCGGACGACGAGCTTCTGAATCTTCGGCCGTCGTATCGAGAGGTTCGCACGGTTGAGTGGCTGACGCTTGACGAGCTTCGACACCATCCCGACACGCTCACGAGCAACCTTTCCGTCCTCGACGAACTCGAAAAACACTTTCAGGATGAGTAAAAGAGGACCAATGGAAAAATACTATATACATCCCAATATACGTTTAATCCTCGGAAATTGTATTGATGTTTTGCAAGAAATACCCGAAAATACATTTGACATGATTTTCGCGGACCCTCCTTACCACCTTTCAAATGGGGGTTTTACGTGTTATGCAGGAAAAGCGGTTTCCGTCAATAAAGGAAAATGGGACACAAGTCTTGGAGTTGATAAAGACTTTGATTTTAACATGAACTGGATCGCAGCATGCCGACGTGTCCTGAAACCATCTGGGACAATTTGGATTTCAGGAACTTATCATTCAATTTATTCCTGTGGATTTGCCCTTCAAAAAAATGGCTATAGAATTCTGAATGATATCATTTGGTATAAATCGTATGCACCACCGAATTTAAGTTGCCGTTACTTTACGGCTAGTCATGAAACTCTTCTTTGGGCCATAAAAGAACCGAATGCAAAACATACATTCAATTACGATTTAATGAGGGAAGGAAATTGGGGAAATGATTTTCTGAAAATACCCGGAAAACAAATGAGGAGTGTCTGGTCAATTGGAATGTTACGGAATTATGAAAAAACTTGTGGAAAGCATCCAACTCAAAAACCTTTAGAATTACTTCGCCGGGTTCTGCTTGCAAGTACTCAAGAAAATGATTTAATTCTAGACCCCTTCACAGGAAGCTCTACAACTGGTATAATGGCGTTACAGTTAAAACGAAGATTTGTGGGAATTGATATTGAAAAAGAATATTTGGATTTATCAATTCGACGATTTGAGGAATTGTTTACAAAGGATATTTAATGTCTTTATTTATGGAAAATATCAAAAGCGATACTTATCCGTTTGTGAAATGGGTAGGGGGAAAGCGACAGCTATTGGATGACCTTTGGCAGGTAATGCCAACTTCCTATAACCGGTATTTTGAACCTTTTATCGGTGGGGGAGCGTTATATTTTGAACTCCAACCAACAAATGCATATATCGCAGATTTGAATATTGATTTAATTAATCTTTACTTGACCGTTCGTGATAATGTTCAAGAGTTAATTGAAAATTTAAAAAACTATCGAAATACAAAAGAAGACTATTTGCTTGTACGAGATTGGGATCGAACACCCGAATATAATACAATGTCAAATGTACAAAAAGCTGGAAGATTTATATATTTAAATCGTACATGTTTCAACGGCTTGTTTAGAGTAAATTCTCGTGGTGAATTTAACGTTCCTTATGGTCGATATGTAAATCCAAAAATTTTGGACGAAAAAAATCTTTTAAATTGTTCTCGGCTTTTGAAGACGGCAACCATTAAACATGCAGATTTTTCCGAAATTCTTGCTTGTATTTCGGCAGGAGATTTTGTTTATTTTGACCCGCCATATATTCCATTAAATCCAACTTCCAGCTTTACGTCCTATACAAAAGAAGGATTTGGACTTTCAACACAGAAAAAACTGAGAGATTTATGTATTGAACTTTCCAAAAGAAATGTAAAGTTCTTACTTTCTAATTCCGACACTGAAATTACCAGAGAGCTATACTCTCAATTTTCAATACAAACAGTTTATGCCTCCCGTCAGATAAACGCCAATGCTCAGGGGAGAGGTAAAATCACAGAACTTTTAGTTCGCAACTATTAAAATAAGAAAGTAGATTCACATGAAGAACAACTCTATTTATCAAGAACTATTTCATACTGAAAATGAACAGCAACTTTTTCAATACATGATTGAGAATTTGAAGCCATCAAACACTCTTTGGACTTATTTTGTAGACTGGGGAAAGGTTTATCAGAATGTAAAGGAGATCGAAATTTGTTTAAATCTCCTCAATTATTTAATCGGAAAAGAAAATTTCGATGAAGAATTTAAACGCTTAGTTCGCGAAGAACCTCGCATTTTACGGATAATTCCAGCATTGGTAGTAAGCCGTAACGTGAATTTCGACATTCTGATAGATTATAAAAATCGTATTTTAACTTATGAAAATTATGATTTTACAATTTCAAATCCTACAGAAAATGATATGGAACGTTATTTACACTTTATAAAAGCAACAGGATTAAAAGAATTAATAACGTCTGGAAAGGTCAAATCACTTGTCGATTATATGATCGGTGTAGAAGCTGGGCTTGACAGCAATGGCCGGAAAAACCGAGGTGGACATGCAATGGAAAACATCGTTGAGGCATTTATTCAAGACCTTTGTATCCAAAAAAATTATTCATATTTGAGTCAGGCGAATGCCAGTAAGATATATTCTCAATTTCAGATTAACATTCCTGTTGATAGGTCCTCCAGGATTTATGATTTCGTCATAAAAACAAATACAAACTTGGTAATTTTTGAAGTAAATTTCTATGGCGATGGAGGTTCAAAATTAAAATCTACTGCTGGTGAATATCGCAATTTATACGATGTTTTAGGGAACCGTTTTCCTTTTATATGGATTACGGACGGTCAGGGGTGGAAAAAAACTCAACGTCCTTTATACGAAACATTTG